>NZ_JBSFIE010000010.1:0-286191 GCF_053597395.1 Streptomyces sp. NPDC001415 | reverse complement strand
CCTCCCCGACGCTCTTCCGATCTGGGCTGCGCCCCAGACCCCGGGGGGTTTGCCCGCCCTCCCGCCCGTGCAAGGGGTGGGAGGGTTCGGCTCCTGGGGGCTGCGCCCCCAGCCCCCCGCGGGGGCTCCGCCCCCTGCGCCCCTTTCGGGGGCTCCGCCCCCGGACCCCCGTGTCGCGCCTCAAGGGCGCTCGTCCTCAATCGCCGCACAGGCTGGGGATGCCTACGATGGCGGCTCGCCAAGCGGGGGGCGAGCTGGGAATACCTGCATCGCAACCCCCTGGGGGCGCGGGGCTGTGACATGTGCGGCTCCGCCGCGATGGGGGTCCCCCCTGTTCGAGCGAAGCCGAGAACTTGGGGGAGCGAGCAACCACGCACGGTCCGCAGCTGATCGAGGGGGTCCAAGCGGCCCGGGTGCAATCCGGGGTCGTATCGCATACCCGACGGCCAACCTCCGCACCCGGATCCGCCGGGAGACGGGGCTCAGCCCCTCCGCGTACCGCCGCAGATTCGCGACCAAGCCCGCCGCCTAGGACCCCTGCGCCTCCGGCGTCCTCGGCTCCCTCTGCGCCTGCGGGATCAGCCCGTGCGCCCTCGGCGTACCCGGCACGTTCGTGATCGCCGAGGCCAGTGCCTTGCGGGCGAGGCGGGCCGTGCGCAGGGCGTCCCACGTCAGGATCGTCAGGGCCAGCCACACCAGCGCGAAGCCCGCCCAGCGCTCCGGCGGCATCTCCTCGTGGAAGTACACGATGCCGAGCAGGAACTGGAACACCGGCGCCAGGTACTGAAGCAGGCCGAGCGTCGAGAGCGGCACCCGGATCGCCGCCCCGCCGAAGCAGATCAGCGGGATGGCGGTCACCACGCCGGTCGCGGCGAGCAGTGCCGCATGGCCCGGGCCCTCGGACCCGAACGTGGCCCGGCCCTGGCCGCTCAGCCACAGCAGGTACACCAGCGCGGGCAGGAACTGCACCGCGGTCTCGGCGGCAAGGGATTCGAGCCCGCCGAGGTTCACCTTCTTCTTGACCAGGCCGTACGTCGCGAACGAGAACGCCAGCGTCAGCGAGATCCACGGCGGCCGCCCGTAGCCCACCGTCAGGACGACCACGGCCGCGGCCCCGATCCCGACCGCGATCCACTGGGCCCGCCGCAGCCGCTCCTTCAGGATCAGTACGCCCATCGCGATGGTGACCAGCGGGTTGATGAAGTAACCGAGCGACGCCTCCACCACGTGGCCGGAGTTGACCGACCAGATGTAGACGCCCCAGTTGACCGTGATCACGACGGCGGCCACGGCTATCAGGCCGAGCCTGCGCGGCTGCCGCACCAGCTCGCCGATCCACGCCCAGCGCCGCATCACCAGCAGTACGACGCCGACCAGGACGAGGGACCACACCATGCGGTGGGCCAGGATCTCGATGGCGTCGGCGGGCTTGAGGAGCGGCCAGAACAGGGGGACGAGGCCCCACATCCCGTACGCGCCGATTCCGTACAGCAGTCCAGTCCGCTGTTGTCCCGCCGACTCCTTGGCCACTGGCCCTCCTTGCGCGCGCTCAACCCACAGAAGGCAGAAGGTAGCGCCGAACGGGCCCCGGTGTCATGTCCGTACCGCGATACGGTCCTGACGGTGCGCATCGCGGGGACTTGCGCGGGGACGGCCGCCCTCACGGGCACCACGAACCGCGGAGACTTCCGTGGCGAAGGCGGCCTTCCCCGTCGCCACGGATCGCGGGGGCTCACGCGGCAACGGCGGCTCTCACCGTCACCACCGCTCGCGGGGGCTCACGCCGTGATCGCCGCCCTCACCGTCGCCGCCAGCGGCGTCGTCGGGCGGCCGATCAGACGGGACAGGTCGCCCGAGGTGCCGGCCAGGCGACCCCGTTCGATGGCGTGGTCGACGTCGACCAGGATCTCCGCGATGCCGGCCGGGACGCCCGCGCCGGTCAGGATGGCGAGGTGCGCCTCCGGGGTGACGGGGGTGTGGACCACCGGCTTGCCGGCGGCCGCCGCGACCTCGGCCGCGTAGTCCGCCAGCGACCACGCCACGTCGCCGCTCAGCTCGTACGCCTTGCCCAGGTGGCTGTCACCGGTCAGCACCGCTGCCGCGGCCGCCGCGTAGTCCGCGCGGGTCGCCGAGGCGATGCGCCCCTCGCCCGCGTTGGAGACGACCGCCCCGTGCTCCAGGACCGGGGCGAGGTTGGCCGTGTAGTTCTCGGTGTACCAGCCGTTGCGCAGGAAGGTGTACGGCAGCCCCGAGTCCAGGATCAGCTGCTCGGTGGCCTTGTGCTCGTCGGCGAGCGCGAAGTCGGCGTCGGGGCCGCCGAGGATGCCGGTGTAGGCGAGCTGGGCCACGCCCGCGGCCTTCGCGGCCTCGATCACCGCGGTGTGCTGCGGCACCCGCTGCCCGACCTCGCTGCCGGAGATCAGCAGCACCCGGTCGCCGGCCCGGAAGGCCCCGGCCAGGGTGGCGGGCTCGCTGTAGTCGGCCATGCGCAGCTCCACGCCCCGCGCGGCGAGATCGGCGGCCTTCTCCTTGTCGCGTACGACGGCGACGACCTCGCTCGCCGGGACCCGCGCGAGCAGCTCGTCCACGACGAGACGGCCCAGCGCTCCGGTGGCTCCAGTGACGACGATGCTCATGGGGAAGCTCCTTTGTGGCGGTTCTGGGTGTTCTTGGGTTGGTCGGGGCGGTTTCCTCGCCCGGCATCCACCCTACGGAGAGCGCTAACCATTCGTAAGTACCCACTTTGAAGTAAGGTACTGCTACAGAAGTAAGTACTGCAGTAGGAGAGTGAGTCAGGGCATGGGTGCGAGCGGGAGTGAGAGCGGGAGTGAGGCCTGGGCTCGGCGCGAGGCCATGTGTCCGCACCGGCTCGTTCTGGAGCACGTCACCAGTCGCTGGGGTGTGCTCGTCCTTGATGCGCTGCTCGACCGCTCGTACCGCTTCAGCGAGCTGCGGCGCGAGATCGGCAAGGTGAGCCGGGTCAGCGAGAAGATGCTCGCCCAGACCCTCCAGACGCTGGAGCGCGACGGTTTCGTGCACCGGGACGCCAAGCCGGTGATCCCGCCCCGCGTCGACTATTCGATCACCCCGCTCGGCCGCGAGGCCGCCGAGCAGGTGCGGGCGCTGGCCCGCTGGACGGACGTACGCATGGGTGACGTGCAGCGGGCGCGGGCCGCCTATGACGCGGCGCGGGAGTCAACTGACTTGTGATTAAGGCGAGTTGGGTCGTGGGTCAGTCGGGTTGGGGGTCGCGGCCCTCCTCCAGGGAGTGCAGGGCGCGCGACACGTCGAAAGGCAGGATCGTCACCGCCACCGACGGCAGGTGTTCCAGGGCCTTCGCCATCTCCTCGGCCGTGCCCCGGTGCAGCAGCTTGCCCAGCGCGTTCGTGTAGAGGCGCCGGGGGACCAGGACCGTCAAGGAGGTCGCGCCGTCCTCGGTGGTGCGGTCGGCCAGTTCCACCATGGCGTGCCGCAGCCGCCGGTCGGGGCACTCGACCAGCTCCAACGGCACCGAGGTCGCGGCCGTCGCCTCCCAGGACGCCGCCAGCCTGCGCGCGTGCGGCTCGTCGATCGCGAAGTGGACGGCCCTGATCTCGTCGGGCCGCACCTCGTGCGCGTACCGCAGGGCCTTGATGGTCGCGAGGTCGAGGGTTTCGACCAGGACGAACACCAAGTGCCGCCTGGCGTGCGGACGATCCGCGCCGGGCGCCTGAATGGTGGTGAGCGCCGCGGCCTCGCGCCGGTACTCGCGGTTGATCCGGGTCAGCGCCCACACCCCGAGCGGGAACACGACGACCACCAGCCAGGCGCCCTCGGTGAACTTGGTGACGGCGAAAATCAGGACCACGGTCGCGGAGACCACGGCGGCCAGTGCGTTGATGCCGATCTTCAGTCGGCGGTGCCGCTCGCGGCGCCGCCAGTGGTACGCGGTGAGCCCGGACCCGGCCATCGTGAACGCCGTGAACACCCCGATCGCGTACAGCGCCACCAGCTTGTCCACACTCGCGCGCGTCACCAGCAGCAGGGCCATCGCCACGACGGTGAGCGAGATGATTCCGTTGGAGAAGGCCAGCCGATGGCCCCGGCGGGTCAACTGCCGTGGCAGGAAACGGTCTTCGGCCACGAAACTGGCCAGGAACGGGAAGCCCGTGAAGGGGGTGTTGGCGCCCGTGTAGAGGACCAGTGCCGTGGCCAGCTGGACGAAGACCAGGCCCGCCGTCCCCAACACCGAGCCGCCGAAGGCGAAATGGGCCTCCTGGGCGATCACGGTGGGGGTGCCGTCGCGGTAGGGGACCGCGTGCGTGAAGTGGGCGAGCGTCGAGACGCCGAGGACCAGGGTGCCCAGGACGCAGCTCATCGTGATGAGGGTGCGCCGTGCGTTGCGGCCCTGAGGTTCGCGGAACGCCGAGATGCCGTTGGAGATCGCCTCCAGACCGGTCAGCGAGGAGCCGCCGTTGGCGAAGGCGCGCAGCACGATGAACAGCGAGGCCCCGTACAGCCAGCCATCGCCGGGGGCGCCGACGGGGATCACGCCCGCCGCGTGCAGATCGGCCCGGGGCAGCCCGCCGGTCAGGCCGCGTACGGCGGAGACCGCGAGCACGAGCCCGACGGCCGCCATGAACAGATACGCGGGCAGCGCGAAAAGCCGCCCCGCCTCGCGCACCCCGCGCAGGTTGCCGTACGCGAGGAAGAGGATCACCCCGGCGGAGATGGGGAGTTGGAGGTGGTCCATGGCGGTCGGGCCGCCGCCGACGAGATGGGCGAGGGAGATGATCGCGTTGGTGCCGGCCGAGACCTGGACGGCGACGGTGACGATGTAGTCCACGAGCAGCGCGACCGCGGCGATCTGCGCGACGGTCGGGCCGAAGTTCTCGCGGGCCACGACATAGGAGCCGCCGGCCCGGGTGTAGATCATGACGACGTCGCTGTAGCAGAGCGTCAGCAGGAGCAGAACCAGCAGGATCGCACCGGTCACCGGCATGAGCAGCGAGAACGCGGCCGCCCCCGCCACCGGGACGAGCACCCGGAGCATCTCCTCGGAGCCGTACGCCGACGAGCTGATGCAGTCCGAGGCGAGCACGCCGAGCGCCGTGCGGTTGTTCAGTTTCTCCTCGCCGGCGCGCTCGGTCGTGAGGGGCTTGCCGAGCAGGCGTCGCTTGACGCGGTACGCGAGACGGTCCATCCCCCTATGAGAGCGGGTGCCCGGCCCGGGGTCCATGCAGACTCCCCGGCCGGGCACCCGGCTCTTCATGCCGCTGGATCAGCCGACGACGGTCCAGGTGTCCTTGCCGGCGAGGAGGGTGGCCAGGTCGCCCTTGCCGTTCTGCTCGATGGCGGTGTCGAGCTGGTCGGACATCAGCGTGTCGTAGACCGGGCGGTCGACGGAGCGGAAGACGCCGATGGGGGTGTGGTGCAGGGTGTCCGGATCGGCGAGGCGGGACAGCGCGAACGCAGTGGTCGGCGAGGAGCTGTGCGCGTCGTGGACCAGGATCTGCGACTCGTTGTCCGCGGTGACCGGGACGACCTTGAGGTCACCGGTCGCCGCGTCCCGGATCACGCCCTTGGACTGGTCGGGGCCGAAGCGGATCGGGGCGCCGTGTTCGAGGCGGATGACGGCCTCTTCGGCCTGGTCCTTGTCCTTGAGGGCTTCGAAGGCGCCGTCGTTGAAGATGTTGCAGTTCTGGTAGATCTCCACCAGCGCGGTGCCCGGGTGCTCGGCGGCCTGGCGCAGGACCTCGGTGAGGTGCTTGCGGTCGGAGTCGACAGTGCGGGCCACGAACGAGGCCTCGGCGCCGATCGCCAGGGACACCGGGTTGAACGGCGCGTCCAGGGAGCCCATCGGCGTCGACTTGGTGATCTTGCCGAGTTCGCTGGTGGGGGAGTACTGGCCCTTGGTCAGACCGTAGATCCGGTTGTTGAACAGCAGGATCTTGAGGTTGACGTTGCGGCGCAGCGCGTGGATGAGGTGGTTGCCGCCGATGGACAGGGCGTCGCCGTCGCCGGTGACCACCCACACGCTCAAATCCCGCCGCGAGGAAGCGAGTCCGGTCGCGATCGCCGGGGCGCGGCCGTGGATGGAGTGCATCCCGTAGGTGTTCATGTAGTACGGGAAGCGAGAGGAGCAGCCGATGCCGGAGACGAAGACGATGTTCTCCTTGGCCAGGCCGAGTTCGGGCATGAAGCCCTGCACGGCGGCCAGGATCGCGTAGTCGCCGCAGCCCGGGCACCAGCGGACTTCCTGGTCGGACTTGAAGTCCTTCATGGACTGCTTGCCCTCGGCCTTGGGGACCAGCTGCAGGAGCTCGTTCGCATTAGGCATGGATGGCCTCCTTGAGAGCGGTGGCGAGCTGCTCGGCCTTGAACGGCATGCCGTTGACCTGGTTGTAGGAGTGCGCGTCCACCAGGTACTTGGCGCGGATCAGGGTGGCGAGCTGGCCGAGGTTCATCTCCGGCACGACGACCTTGTCGTAGCTCTTCAGGACCTCGCCGAGATTCTTCGGGAACGGGTTGATGTGGCGCAGGTGGGCCTGGGCGATGGGCTCGCCCAGGGCGCGCAGTCTGCGTACGGCGGCGGTGATGGGGCCGTAGGTGGAGCCCCAGCCGAGCACCAGGGTGCGGGCGCCGTCCGGGTCGTCCACGCGCACGTCGGGCACCTCGATGCCGGCGATCTTGGCCTGGCGGGTGCGGACCATGAAGTCGTGGTTGGCCGGGTCGTAGGAGATGTTGCCCGTGCCGTCCTGCTTCTCGATGCCGCCGATACGGTGCTCAAGCCCCGGCGTGCCGGGCACCGCCCACGGCCGGGCCAGGGTTTGCGGGTCGCGCTTGTAGGGCCAGAACACCTCGGTGCCGTCGGCCAGCGTGTGGTTGGGGCCGGTCGCGAACTGGACGCGCAGGTCCGGGAGTTCGTCGATCTCGGGAACCCGCCACGGCTCGGAGCCGTTGGCCAGGTAGCCGTCCGAGAGCAGGAAGACCGGGGTGCGGTAGGCCAGCGCGATGCGCGCCGCGTCGATGGCCGCGTCGAAGCAGTCCGCCGGGGTCTTCGGCGCGACGACCGGCACCGGCGCCTCGCCGTTGCGGCCGTACATCGCCTGCAGCAGGTCGGCCTGCTCGGTCTTGGTCGGCAGGCCCGTCGAGGGGCCGCCGCGCTGGATGTCCACGATCAGAAGCGGCAGCTCCAACGAGACCGCGAGGCCGATCGCCTCCGACTTCAGCGCCACGCCCGGACCCGAGGTGGTCGTCACGGCGAGCGATCCGCCGAACGCCGCACCCAGGGCCGCGCCGATTCCGGCGATCTCGTCCTCCGCCTGGAAGGTGCGCACGCCGAAGTTCTTGTGCCGCGACAGCTCGTGCAGGATGTCCGAGGCGGGCGTGATCGGGTACGAGCCCAGGTAGAGCGGCAGGTCCGCCTGGCGGGACGCGGCGATCAGGCCGTAGGACAGCGCCAGGTTCCCCGAGATGTTGCGGTACGTACCGGCCGGGAATGCCTTGGTGGCCGGCGCGACCTCGTAGGAGACCGCGAAGTCCTCAGTGGTCTCGCCGAAGTTCCAGCCCGCACGGAAAGCCGCCACGTTCGCCTCGGCGATGGCCGGCTTCTTCGCGAACTTGGTCCGCAGGAACTTCTCCGTGCCCTCGGTCGGCCGGTGGTACATCCACGACAGCAGGCCGAGCGCGAACATGTTCTTGGACCGCTCGGCCTCCTTGCGGGAGAGCCCGAACTCCTTGAGTGCCTCGATCGTCAGAGTCGTCAACGGCACCGGGTGCACGTTGTACGCGGACAGCGTCCCGTCCTCAAGGGGGGAGGTGTCGTAGCCGACCTTGGCCATCGCGCGCTTGGCGAACTCGTCCGTGTTCACGATGATCTCGGCGCCGCGCGGCACGTCCGCCAGGTTGGCCTTCAGCGCCGCCGGGTTCATCGCCACCAGCACGTTCGGGGCGTCGCCCGGCGTGAGGATGTCGTGGTCGGCGAAGTGCAGCTGGAAGCTCGACACGCCCGGCAGCGTTCCGGCAGGCGCCCGGATCTCGGCGGGGAAGTTCGGCAGCGTCGACAAGTCGTTGCCGAACGAAGCCGTCTCCGACGTGAACCGGTCCCCCGTGAGCTGCATGCCGTCGCCCGAGTCACCCGCGAAACGGATGATCACGCGGTCGAGACGCCGGATTTCCTTCTCCCCGGTGGGCCTGCGCTGCTCCCCGACGACGGCCTCATCGGCTCCATCGGCCTGCTCGGCTGGGCTACTGACCTGGCTGGTCACTGAACTGGACCTCCCTCGGGCGGGCTGCTCGGGCGCATCCGGCCGACCGGTAGCGCCAAGGCCCACCCTACGTCGGTAAGGGTCGCCTTCCCTGGACCGCTCATATGTTGGACGCTCTTTTGAGACGCCTTACTGCCCTGAATTGCCACGATTTACTCGCCCCCCGGCCCCTTCTGCTAAGACGCCCAGCAATCCTTCTTCGGTTCTAGGTCTCACCGTGTCGGGAGCCCCGCGAGCGCTGACTCAATCCGGCCCGGTGACCGACTTTCGGCCCTGTCGACCGAGTCCCGCTCGATCCTCGACAGGGTGGCAGGTGGTCATGAATTGATGTAGGTCAATACCGCGAGTACGCGCCGGTGATCCCCGTCACTCGGCGAGAGCCCCAGCTTCAGGAAGATATTGCTGACGTGCTTCTCCACGGCGCCGTCGCTCACGACGAGCTGCTTGGCGATAGCGGAATTCGTCCGCCCCTCCGCCATTAGTCCTAGGACCTCCCGCTCGCGCGGGGTGAGGCCCGCCAGCACGTCCTGCTTGCGGCTGCGGCCGAGCAGCTGCGCCACGACTTCCGGGTCGAGCGCGGTGCCGCCCTGGGCGACCCGTACGACGGCCTCGACGAACTCCCTGACGTCGGCGACCCGGTCCTTCAGCAGATAGCCGACGCCCCGGCTCGACCCGGCGAGCAGCTCGGTCGCGTACTGCTCCTCGACGTACTGGCTGAGCACGAGCACCCCGATCCCGGGGTACAGCTTGCGCAGCAGCACCGCCGCGCGCACGCCCTCGTCGGTGTGGGTGGGCGGCATCCGCACATCCGCGACGACGACATCGGGCAGCGCGCCCTGGTCGGCGAACTCTCCCACGGTCTTGACCAGCGCATCCCCGTCGCCCACTCCCGCGACGACGTCATGCCCCCGGTCGGTCAGCAGGCGAGTCAGGCCCTCCCGAAGCAGTACCGAATCCTCGGCGATGACCACCCGCACCCTGTCCTCCACGACTCTGCAGCCCCCCGGCTCCGTTGGCTCGCAGGCGCGCGTCGCAGGGGCGCGCGCCCCACAGCTCTGTGCAAGCCATGGCGTTGTGCCCATCCAGCATCCCAGCATCCGGGCAAGAATCGGCCCGCGCCAGGCAAAAACCCCCCGACCCTGTGTTTGAGGGCCGGGAGGTGCGGGCGGGGGCGCTAGGGAATTTCGGGGGCTACGCGCGCCACGGCAGCTCCGCCGTGATCGTCGTCGGGCCGCCGCGCGGGGAGTCGACGACCAGGATTCCGTCCACCGCGTCGAGCCGCTCCGCGAGGCCCGCGAGACCGGAGCCCGCCGTGGCGTCCGCGCCGCCGCGCCCGTTGTCGCCGACCTGGAGCATCAGCCGGTCGCCGGCCCGCCACACGTCGACGGAGGCCCGGCTCGCGCCACTGTGCTTGCTGACGTTCTGGAGCAGTTCGGAGACCGTGTAGTACGCGATGCCCTCGATCGCCGGGACCGGCCGGGCCGGCAGGTCCACCTCGACCTGCACCGGCACGGTGCAGCGGGAGGCGACGGAGGAGAGGGCCGCGTCCAGGCCGCGGTCGGTGAGGACGGCCGGGTGGATGCCGCGCGCGAGGTCGCGCAGCTCCTGGAGGGCGACCTTCACCTCGCCGTGCGCCTCGTCGACCATCTTCGCCGCCGTCTTCGGGTCCTCGGTCAGCTTCTCCTTCGCGAGGCCCAGGTCCATGGCGAGCGCCACGAGGCGGGCCTGCGCCCCGTCGTGCAGATCCCGCTCGATGCGCCGCAGGTCGGCCGCCGATGTGTCGACGACGACCCCGCGGTCCGACTCCAGCTCGGTGACCCGCTCCTCAAGGCGCGAGGGGCCGAGCAGGCCGATGACCATCACCCGGTCCATCATGGCGAACCCGCGGATCAGCCACGGCACGGCCAGCGTGATGAGCAGCCCGACCAGCGAGGTCAGGGCGATCCTGCCCGGCGAGTCCAGGTAGACGTTGTGGTGGCCGTCCCCGTAGAGCTGGAGGCCGGCCTGGCCCCCGTACATCGGGAACACCCACTGCCACACCGGGTACGTGAACAGCGCCCAGCCGGTCAGCCAGATCGGCAGGGTGGTGCAGAAGGCGAAGAGCGCCCAGGGGAAGTGGAGGACCGAGTACAGCAGGTGGCGCCAGGAGACGCCGCTCTTGAGCACCCCGCCGATCCACGACATGAGGCCGCCGCGCGAGCGGACCGGCTGCGGCTCGGCGATCTCGACCCCGAGCAGCAGCCGCGCCCGGGCCCGCTCCATCACGCCGAAGGCGCGGCAGCCCATCAGCGCCACCGCCATGAGCGGGATGCCGATGAAGGTGACCAGGAGCCCGGCGCTGACCGACACCGCGGTGACGGCCCAGACGAACAGCACGATGCTGATCGGCAGGCTGAGCAGCAGGTAGCCGAACTCGCGGAAGGTCCGAGCCTCGAACGGCGCTCGCAGTACCGGCGGAAGGAGGTGCCGCCGCGGCTCGGGGGACCGTGCCACGCCGTATCCGTACTCCGTGTCCATGGTCATCGGTCCCGTCCGTCCATTCCTTGTGATGCGCGGCCACGCGCCGCCCCTCTTACCTACCCACCAGCTTGGCCGTTGGGGCGGGCCCGGACCATGCAGCCGGTCACCCTCTTCGGCCGGGGGTTTTCCCTACCCCCGGCCCAACGGTCAGTCCCTGGGACCCCGGTCGCGCCACGGCAGTTCGGCCGTGACGACGGTCGGCCCGCCGACCGGCGATTCGAGGACGAGCAGCCCGTCCACCGCGCCGAGCCGCTCGGCGAGACCCGCCATGCCGCTGCCGCCGTCGAGGCGCGCGCCGCCCACCCCGTTGTCCTCGACCTGGATGAGCAGCCGATCCGCGGCGCGCCACACCTCGACCGAGGCGCTGCGTGCCCGGCTGTGCTTGCTGACGTTCTGGAGCAGTTCGGAGACGGTGAAGTACGCGATGCCCTCGATGGCGGGGGCGGGCCGCGCGGGCAGGTCGACGGCGACCTTGACCGGGACCGTGCAGCGGGAGGCGACGGAGGAGAGGGCCGCGTCCAGGCCGCGGTCGGTGAGGACGGCCGGGTGGATGCCGCGGGCCAGGTCGCGCAGCTCCTGGAGGGCCAGCTTCACCTCGCCGTGCGCCTCGTCGACCATCGCGGCGGCCGCCTCCGGGTCTTCGAGCACCTTCTCCTTGGCGAGGCCGAGCCCCATGGCCAGGGCCACGAGGCGGGCCTGCGCCCCGTCGTGCAGATCCCGCTCGATCCGGCGCAGGTCGGCCGCGGCCGTGTCGACGACCACGCCCCGGTCGGACTCCAGCTCGGCGATCCGCCGCTCCAGCTCGTCCGAGGGCGAGAGCAGCGCGCGCGCCATCATCCGGTCGACGTTGCCGAGCCCCCGCACGATGAACCCGAGCACCGGCCACGCCACGAGCAGCGAGACCAGCGTGACCGTGAAGGTCAGGATCCCCCAGGGCAGCCGCACGAACTCGTACAGCACATTGCGCCAGGCCACCGGGTCCTTCAGGCTCGTCCACAGCCAGGAGAAGAAACCGCCGTGCTTGCTCGGGCTCGTCGGGATCGGCGTCGGCTCCTCGATCCGCACCCCGAGCAGGGCGCGCGCCCGGGCCCGCTCCAGCTTGCCCAGCTGGCGCACCCCGAGCAGGCCCGCCGCGAGCAGCGGAAGACCGACCACGGTGATCGACAGACCGAGGCCCAGCACGACCATCACGACGACGTAGACCCAGCCGATCAGCGCCATCGGCAGATTGGCGAGGAGATGGACGACCTCCTTCCAGGTGTGCCGGTCGTAGGCGAACCGCACCGCGGGCGGAGCGGCGCTCTCATCGCGGCCGGCTTGCTGTGTTGGGTACCGCTGCTGGTCGCGGAGGGTCCTGGTCATGGTGCCAAGACTGCCGGGCCGCGATCGGCGGCGCCATGGGGTGCCGCACCGTCTTGTACGGGGGAAAACCCCACCCCGGCGGCCCAGCAGGTGAGACGCGCCTGCCAAGGGCTCCCTTAGCAGGGCCTAGACTCCCGTCCGTACACAGCGTCGAACAGGGCGCGACGAGATCATCGAGGCCAGGGAGCGAGGGGCGCGACGTGCCGGAACCGACCGTGCGCCAGATGCCGGTGTTGGCTGCCGACTACTTCCACAGCTATTCGGTCGTCGGCCTGCTCGCCGTGATCGGCGTGCTGTTCGTGGCCGTGGCCTTCGGGGCCGGGCGGCTGCTGCGGCCGGTCGTGCCGACGCCGGAGAAACTCCTCACGTACGAATGCGGAGTGGACCCGGTGGGCGAGGGCTGGGCCCACACCCAGGTCCGCTACTACGTCTACGCCTTCCTGTACGTGATCTTCGCCGTCGACTCGATCTTCCTCTTCCCCTGGGCGACCGTCTTCGCGGCCCCGGGCTACGGCGCGACCACCCTCGTCGAGATGTTCATCTTCCTCGGCTTCCTGGCCGTGGGACTGCTCTACGCATGGAAGAAGGGCGTCCTGGAATGGACGTGACGACTCCCGGACCCGAGTCGCAGCCCGTGCTGCTGCCCGAGCCGAAGAAGCTGGGCGTGCTCTCGCGCCTGGCCCCCGAGCCGATGAAGGTGGTCCTCAACTGGGGCCGCCGCTACAGCCTGTGGGTCTTCAACTTCGGCCTCGCCTGCTGCGCCATCGAGTTCATCGCGGCCTCCATGGCCCGCCACGACTTCATCCGGCTCGGCGTGATCCCCTTCGCGCCGGGACCGCGCCAGGCCGACCTCATGATCGTCTCCGGCACGGTGACGGACAAGATGGCGCCCGCGGTCAAGCGGCTGTACGAGCAGATGCCCGAGCCCAAGTACGTCATCTCCTTCGGCGCCTGCTCCAACTGCGGCGGCCCGTACTGGGACTCGTACTCGGTGACCAAGGGCGTCGACCAGATCATCCCGGTCGACGTGTACGTGCCCGGCTGCCCGCCCCGGCCCGAGGCACTGCTCCAGGGCATCCTCAAGCTCCAGGAGAAGATCGCCCGCGAGTCGCTCGGCGAGCGGTACGCCAACGCGCCCACCCCGGCCCAGCTGACCAGCGGGCTCGTGACCGCCCCGCCGACCCCTGGGGAGGGCCGGGCGTGACCGCGTACGACAGCCTGCCCGAGGGCGTCACCGAGATCTTCGGCGCGCAGGCCACGGCGGAGGAGGCCTACGGGCTGCTCACGGTCGACGTGCCCGCCGACTCCTGGATCGCCGCCCTCCTGATCGCCCGCGACTCGCTGGGCTGCACCTACTTCGACTGGCTGAGCGCGGTCGACGAACCCGGCACGGGCTTCCGGGTCTGCGCCCATGTCGTGGCCCTGGGCGACGGCCGGGTCCGCCGCCTGCTCCTGCGCACGACGGTCCCGCACGCGGCCGCGGTACTGCCGTCCGCGATCGACGTCTACGCGGGCGCGGCCTGGCACGAGCGCGAGACCCACGAGATGTTCGGCATCGACTTCTCGAACCATCCGCACCTGGTCCCGCTGCTCCTCCCCGAGAACTTCGAGGGCCACCCCCTGCGCAAGGACTTCGTGCTGGCCGCCCGCGTCGCGAAGGCGTGGCCGGGCGCGAAGGAGCCGGGCGAATCGGAACACGGCGGTCCCAAGCGCCGCCAGATGCTCCCGCCCGGCGTCCCCGACCCGAACGACTGGGGCCCCCTGAAGGGCCAACTCCCCCCCGCCCCGGCCCGCCCGGCCCGAACGCCGCGTGCGGCAGCCGGTGCCGGAGCGGGCGCTGGTGCCGGCTCCGGCGAACGCCCGGTGCGGGCCGCGGGAGACCGTCCGGCCCGGCGCACCCGGAGCGTGTCGGAGGGCTCGGCTTCGCAGGCGAGCCCGGCGGCATCCGGTACGTCTGCGGCTCCGGCGGCTTCGGAGACGTCCGGCACCCCGGCGCCTGCAGCCACCCCTGAAACCCGCGGAACCTCGGGGGCTTCGGGGGTTTCGGCGGCCCCGGAAACCCCAGCTGCCCCGGATGCCCAGGGGGCCTCGGCCGACCCGACCGCACCGGCCGCCCGCCCGCGCCGTAGTCGCAGTGCCGGCGAGGGCTCGGTGTCGCAGACGTCTCCGAAGGGGCCGGAAACCCCGGAGGTACCGAAGGCCCCGGGTGCGGCGGAGGAGTCCGGACCGGGCGCAGCCGAGGGGCGGCAGCCCGCCGCGCCGCCGCGCACCCGTAGCTCGGACGCCCCCTGGCACAACCCCAAACCCGCCTTCGCCGAAGAGGGCCCCGAGGCGGAACCCGCCCCGGGCGCCGGAACCGGTGAAGCCGGACCGAACGACCCCGCCGAACCAACCGACCCCGCCGGAGGCGACCCGCGTGAATGACGCACTCGACGTCGCCATCCGGCTGGTCGTCGTCTTCGTCGTGTTCCTGGTCCTCCCGCTCGTCATCGGGCAGACCGAGCACAAGGTGATGGCGCACATGCAGGGCCGGCTAGGCCCGATGTACGCGGGCGGCTTCCACGGCTGGGCCCAACTCGTCGCGGACGGCGTGAAGTTCGCGCAGAAGGAAGACGTCGTACCGGCCGCCGCCGACCGCCGCATCTTCCAACTCGCCCCCGCCGTAGCGCTGTTGCCCTACCTCCTCGTCCTCGTGGCGGTGCCGATCGGCCCGAGCGAGGGCGCGGTCGGCCAGGTCGTCGACGCGGGCATCTTCTTCGTGCTCGCCGTGATGGGCGTGGGCGTGCTCGGCTCCCTCATGGCGGGCTGGGCATCGGCCAACAAGTTCTCGCTGCTCGGCGGATTGCGCACCGCCGCCCAGCTCCTCGCGTACGAGCTGCCGATGCTGCTCGCCGCCGCCTCCGTGGCGATGGCGGCCGGCACGGTCTCGCTGCCCGGCATCCTCAACGCCTTCCACTGGTGGTGGCTGCCCTGGCAGATCGTCGGCGCCCTGGTCTTCTTCATCGCCGGCCTCGCCGAACTCCAGCGCCCTCCCTTCGACATGCCCGTCGCCGACTCCGAGATCATCTTCGGTGCGTACACCGAGTACACGGGCCTGCGCTTCGCGCTGTTCCTGCTCGCCGAGTACGCCGGCATCGTCGTCCTGTGCGGCCTCACCACCGTCCTGTTCCTGGGCGGCTGGCACGGCCCGTTCGGCGCCGACGGGCTCGGCTGGGTCTGGACCCTGCTCAAGACGGCCGTCCTGGCCTTCGTCGTGATCTGGCTCCGGGTCAGCTACCCCCGGCTCCGCGAGGACCAGCTGCAGAAGCTCGCCTGGACCACGCTCATCCCGCTCGCGCTCGCGCAGATCGCGCTCACCGGCATCGTGAAGGTGGCGATCAGCTAATGGCTATCCCCGGATCCGGCCTCGCCAAGGGCCTCGCCGTCACGCTCCGCACGATGACGAAGAAGACCGTCACCGCGCAGTACCCCGACGTCCAGCCCGAACTCCCGCCCCGCAGCCGGGGCGTGATCGGCCTGTTCGAGGAGAACTGCACGGTGTGCATGCTGTGCGCCCGCGAGTGCCCCGACTGGTGCATCTACATCGACTCCCACAAGGAGACGGTCCCGGCCGCGGTCGAGGGCGGCCGCGAACGCAGCCGCAACGTCCTCGACCGCTTCGCCATCGACTTCTCCCTCTGCATGTACTGCGGTATCTGCATCGAGGTGTGTCCTTTCGACGCGCTGTTCTGGTCCCCGGAGTTCGAGTACGCGGAGACGGACATCCACGAACTCACCCACGAGCGCGACAAGCTGCGCGAGTGGATGTGGACGGTCCCGGCGCCGCCCGCGCTCGACCCCGGCGCCGAGGAGCCGAAGGAAGTGGCCGCCGCCCGCAAGGCCGCCGACAAACTGGCCGCCGCGCAGGCCGCCGAAGCCGCCGCGGCGGCCGAGGCCGGCCAGGCCGCGGAGACCGGGCAGACCGGGCAGACCGGCCAGACCGGCCAGGCCGGCCCCGAGGGAGGGCAGGCATGAGCGGGATCCTCGCCCAGGCGGCCCTCACCGCGCCGCACGGCTTCCTGTCGCCGACCGGCGTGGAGATCGCCTTCGTCCTCGTCGGCATCGCCACCCTCGCCGCGGCCGTCATGACCGTCACCACCCAGCAGCTGGTGCACGCCGCCCTGTGGCTGGTCGTGGCGCTCGGCGGCCTGGCCGTCGAATACCTCCTGCTCACCGCCGAGTTCATCGCCTGGGTGCAGGTGCTCATCTACGTCGGTTCGATCGTGGTGCTCCTCCTGTTCGGACTGATGCTCACCAAGGCCCCCATCGGCCGCTCCCCGGACGCCGATTCGGGCAACCGCTGGGCGGCCCTCACGGTGGCCGTCGCCGCGGCGGGAACCCTCGTCTGGGTCGTCGTGGACGCCTTCCGCACGAGCTGGATCGACCTGGACGGCCCGGCCCAGGGCTCCACCAAGGTGTCCGGAGAGATCCTCTTCCGGCACTGGGTGCTGCCCTTCGAGGCCCTGTCCGTACTGCTCCTGGCCGCCCTGGTCGGCGCGATCGTGCTGTCCCGCAAGAGCGCCCCCGGTGACGCCCTCCGCACCACCGCTGCCGCCCCCCGTGAGACGGAGTCGCGCTGATGCACCTCGCCTATCCCGCCGTGCTCGCCGTCCTCCTGTTCTGCACCGGTCTCTACGGTGTGCTCGCGCGGCGCAACGCGATCCTGGTCCTGATGTCCGTCGAGCTGATGCTCAACGCCGTCAACCTCAATCTCGTCGCCTTCGACGTCTGGCTGCGCGACACCCTCCACGCGGGCCAGGCGCTCACCCTGTTCACGATCGCCATCGCCGCCGCCGAGATCGGCATCGGTCTGGCCATCGTGCTCGCGGTGTACCGCAACCGCGGCACCGCCGACATCGACAGGCTCCGCGACACCGCCGAGGGCACCGGCCCCGACCCCGACCCGGCGGACCCCGAAGACCCCGCCGCCCCGGCACAGAAGGCTGAGGCCGCCGCGTGACCACCACGACCCTCGCCGTCCTCGTCCCCCTCCTTCCGTTCCTGGGCGCCGCGGCCGGCCTGCTGCTCGGCCGCCGCGCCCCCGGCTTCGTCCGGCCGCTCGCGGTCCTCCCGACGTTCGCCGCGTTCGTCCTCGCCGTGGTCGTCGCCGTCGACCAGGGCGGCGGCAAGGCCATCGACGCGGCCACCCGGCTCACCCCGACCGGCTCCGTACCGATCGAACTCGCCCTCCACCTGGACGGGTTCGCGGTCCTCGTCGCCGTCCTGGTCGGCCTGGTCGCCACCTGCGTACAGCTCTACTCGACGGGCTACCTGCGCGACGACCCCCGCTACACCTCGTACGCCGCGCTCGTCTCCCTGTTCACCTCCGCGATGCTGCTCGTCGTCTACTCCGGCGACCTGATGGTGCTCCTGGTCGGCTGGGAGATCATGGGCATCTGCTCGTACTTCCTGGTCGGCCACTACTGGGAGACCCCCGAGGCCCGCGCCGCCTCGCTGAAGGCCTTCCTGGTCACCAAGCTCGGCGACGTCCCCTTCCTGATCGGCCTGTTCGCGCTCGCCACCGACGCCGGTACGTTCCGGATCACCGGCGTCGTCCAGGCCGCCCTGACCGGCGGCATCGGCCACCCCACCCTGATCGCGCTGCTGCTGCTCGCCGGAGTGGCCGGCAAGTCCGCCCAGTTCCCGCTGCACACCTGGCTGCCCGACGCGATGGCCGGCCCGACGCCGGTCTCCGCGCTGATCCACGCCGCGACGATGGTCGCCGCCGGTATCTACTTCGTGGCCCGGCTGCTCCCCGTCTTCGCCGCGTCGGCGGCCGCGATGACCGTGCTCGCCGTGATGGCCGCGGTCACCATGGTCGGCTCGGCGCTTGCCGCGCTCGCCCAGGACGACATCAAGCGCGTCCTCGCCTACTCGACCATCGGACAGCTCGGCTACATGTCGGGCGCCCTGGCTGTCGGCGACCGCGGGGCCGCCGTCTTCCACCTCCTGTCGCACGGCGCCTTCAAGGCGCTCCTCTTCCTCGCCGCCGGCGTGATCATCCACGCCGCCGGCACCAACTCCCTGACCGCCATGTCCCGCATGGGCGGCCTGGCCAAGCGCATCCCCGACGCGTACTGGACGATGACCGTCGCCCTGCTCGCGCTCGCCGCGATCCCTCCCTTCGCCGGCTTCTTCTCCAAGGAGGCCGTCCTGTCCGCCGCCGAGCACACCGCGCTCGGCGAGAGCCAGGTCGCCCCGTCCGGCGCCGGCTGGACCGTGCTGATCGCCGGACTGCTCACCGCCCTCCTCACCGCCGCGTACGCCACCCGCCTGTGGCTGCTCGCCTTCCGCGGCAGGGGAGCCGAAGCCCCGGACCACGGTCGTCAGCCGGTCGTCATGAACGCCGTGCTCTGGGTGCTCGCCATCCCCTCCCTCGCCTTCGGACTCACCACCGGCCACCTCGGCGACTGGTTCGACGGGCGCGCCCTCACCCCGGCGGTCACCACCTCCGTCCTGTCCACGGGCGTCGCCCTGGTCGGCGGCCTGGTCACCTACGCCGCCTGGCGCCACACCTCGTCCCTTGCCGCCCGCACCCCGATGGGCGCCGTCGCCGCCCATCCCGAGGGCGACGGCAGCCTGGTCGAGGAGGAAGCCATCGCCAGCCACACCGAGGTCTACGGCTCCATCGCGTCCGCCCCGGACCCCGCCGACCCCGGCCGTCTCCTGCTCGGCCCGCTGCACCGCCACGCGGCCACCGGATTCCACCTGGACGCCGTCTACTCCGCCCTGTTCGTCCGCCCCGTCCTGGCCGCGGCCGCCCTGGTCCGCTTCCTGGACCGCGAGGTCGTCGAGACGTACGTACGCGGTGCGAGCGCCGCGCCGCGCTGGCTCGGCTGGGCCGTCCGCCGTGCGCAGAACGGCAATGTGCAGAGCTACCTCAGCGCACTGCTCGCCGGCTCACTCGTCCTGGCGGCCGCCGTGGTCGTCCTTGCCAACGTCACCGCGGGGTCGTGAGCCGTGATCGATATCAGCGAGTCCGTGATGCAGTTCCTTCTGGCGTTCATCGTCGCCGCCCCGCTCCTCGGCGCCGTCGCGGCCCTGCTCCCCGCCCCGCCCGGACTGAAGGGCAAGAGCCCAGACCAGGCCGTGCTGCGCCACGGCGTGACCGTGACCGGCGTGATCCTCATCGCCGCGATCGTCCTCGCGCTCGGCTTCGACCACGGCCACCCGTCGAAGATGCAGGCCACGACGGACATCCAGTGGATCCCGGCCCTGAACGTCCACATCCACCTGGGCACCGACGGCATCTCACTCCCCCTCCTCGTCCTGACCGCGCTGCTGACCTTCCTCTGCGCGCTGTACTCCTACTTCAAGATGCCCGCGGGCCCGTCCCCGAAGGCGTTCGTCGCGCTCCTCCTCGTCCTGGAGTCCGGCACCCTCGCCACGTTCGCCGTCCTCGACCTCGTGCTGTTCTTCCTCGCGTTCGAGATGGTCCTCATCCCGATGTACTTCCTGATCGCCCGCTGGGGCGGGGACCAACGGCAGGGCGCCGCCTGGAAGTTCATCCTCTACACACTGCTCGGCTCGGTCGTCATGCTGCTCGGCCTGCTCCTCGTCGGGCTCAAGTCGGGCACATTCGACATGGTGGCACTCGCCACTGACAACGGCCGTGGGCTGACCACATCCGTGCAGGTCATCGCCGTTCTGGCGATCGGGATCGGGCTCGCGGTCAAGACCCCGATGTTCCCGCTGCACAGCTGGCTCCCGGACGCCCACACCGCCGCCCCGACCGTCGGCTCGGTGCTCCTGGCCGGCGTGCTCCTGAAGATGGGCACCTACGGGTTCGTCCGCATCGTCCTGCCGATCGCGCCGCACGGCATGCACACCTTCGCGCCGTATCTGGCCGCCTTCGCCGTCGCCGGGATCATCTACGGATCGCTTGCCTGCCTCGCGCTCGCCAAGCAGGGCAACAAGGGCGACCTGAAGCGACTCATCGCGTACTCCTCCGTCGGCCACATGGGGTTCGTGCTGCTCGGCATCTCCTCGATGACCCCCACCGGCGTGAACGGCGCGCTCTTCGCCAACATCGCCCACGGCCTCATCACCGGCCTGCTGTTCTTCCTGGTCGGCGCCCTCAAGGACCGCTACGGCACCGCCGATCTCGACACCCTGGCCGGCGCCACCGGAGCCGCCCTGTACGGCAGGGCGCCGCGCCTGGGCGGACTGCTCGCCTTCGCCGCCGTCGCCTCGCTCGGACTGCCCGGACTCGCCGGATTCTGGGGCGAGATGCTCGCCATGTTCGGCGCCTTCGACCCGGCCCCGGGGCTCAGCCGCTCCGCGTACCTCACCTTCGTGGCGATCGCCGCCTTCGGCACCCTGCTCACCGCCGCGTACCTGCTGGTCGTCGTGCGCCGGGTCTGCATGGGCGGCAAGCCGGCCGAGGGGCCGAAGCTCGCCGACATCCAGGGCTACGAGTTCGCCGCCTGGAGCCCGCTCGTCGCGCTCACCGTCCTCGCCGGGCTCTGGCCCGCGGTCCTCCTCGGCCTCACCGACCCGGCCGTCCAGAAGCTCCTCGCAGGAGGCAAGTCGTGACCCCCGACGTCACCACCGCGGCGGCCGGCACCGCAAGCCTGGTCCAGTCCGTCGACTGGGTGGCGATCGCGCCGCCCCTGATCGCCGCGGCCGTCGCCCTGGTCGTGCTGCTCGCCGACCTGTTCCTGCCGCAGTCGCGCAAGCCGCTGCTCGGCTGGATCACCATCGCGGGCCTGGTAGCGGCCCTCGCCTCGCTCGCGCCGCTGCGCACCGGCAGCCGCTCGACGTTCTGCCTCACCGCGAACCCGGACGCGTGCAGCTACACCGTCGACCAGTTCGCCTTCGTCATCCAGGCCCTGGTCCTCGGCGGCGCCCTGCTGACCGCGCTGCTCGCGGTGCGGGACACCAAGGAGAAGCTGCCCGCGGGCGAGTTCTGGTTCCTGCTGCTGTCCTCCGCGGCCGGCGCGGCACTGCTGCCCGCCGCCCGCGACCTGGCCACCCTCGTCGTCGCCCTGGAAGTCGCCTCGCTGCCCGCCTTCGCGCTCGTCGGCCTCAAGCGCGGCGACCGGCTGTCCTCCGAGGCGGCCCTGAAGTTCTTCCTGTCGTCGGTCACCGCGACCGCCGTGATGCTGCTCGGCGCCAGCTTCGTGTACGCGGCGACCGGCACCCTGCACCTCACCGAGATCGCCACCAAACTGGCCACCGTTCCGGGCCAGTTGGACACCGTCGCCAAGACAGGCGTCGTCCTGACCCTGGTGGGCTTCGCCTTCAAGACGGCCGCCGCGCCCTTCCACTTCTGGGTGCCCGACACCTATGTGGGCGCCCCGCTGCCCGTCGCCGCCTACCTCTCCGTCGTCGGCAAGGCGGTCGGCTTCTCCGGGCTCATCCTGGTGACCGTCGTCGCCTTCCCCGCGTACGCCGACGTATGGGGCCCCGCGCTCGCCGTCCTCGCCGCGCTGACCATGACCATCGGCAACGCGGCCGCCCTGCGCCAGTCCGCCACGCGCGCCTACAGCGCGGTCCGGCTGCTCGCCTGGTCCTCGGTGGGACAGGCCGGCTACCTGCTGGTGCCGATCGCGGCCGCCGCGTACTCCAGCGGCAACCAGGTCGGCGCGACCGTGGCGTACGCCCTGATGTACGCCGTGGTGAACCTGGGCGCGTTCGCGGTCGCCGCCCTGGTGGCCCGCGGCAAGCCGCTGAACCGCCTCACCGACTACCGGGGCCTGTACGCCGAGCGCCCCCTGGCCGCCCTTGCGCTGGCCTTCTTCCTGCTGTGCCTGGCCGGTCTTCCGCCGGGCATCATCGGCCTGTTCGCCAAGGTCACCGTCTTCTCGGCGGCCGTCGACGCGGGGCTCGGCTGGCTCGCGGTCGTCATGGCGATCAACGTGGTCGTCGCCCTCTACTACTACCTGCGCTGGACCGCGATCCTGTTCCGGGCACCCGAGGCCGCCGATGAGCCGTCGGAGACGGGCCGGTCCGCACGGCCGCGCGTCCCGGCCCCGCTCACCGTCGCCATCGCCCTGACCGCGGTCGTCGGCGTCGTCCTGTCCGGCGTCCCGCAACTGGCGCTGCACTTCGCCTCGGTCACCCTCTTCTGAGGGCTCGCGCTCGCCCTTGGGCGCGCGGCAGGCAATCGAAACGGAACGCAACGGATCTGCCCTCGGCGCGCCCCTATTGCGGCCGCGATTCCGTTTTGGCAAGCCCGGCGCAAGGGCACGGTTTGGTTCGGGCGCCCATGAGAAGGCACTGTCGTACGCGCACACCCCAGTACGGACACACGTACGACGACGCAGAACCAAGACGACACACAACAGGGAGCAGAGCGGTGCTGAGCGGGTTCAAGGACTTCATCCTGCGCGGGAACATAGTGACGATGGCCGTCGGTCTGGCCGTCGGATCCGCCTTCACGGCGGTGGTCACGGGCTTCAGCACCGCGTTCATCACCCCGCTGATCGGCCTGGCCACCAGCTCGACCGGCGACTTCAGTACGGCGACCTTCACCGCGGAGGGCGTGACCTTCCCCTACGGGAAGTTCATCGGCGCGGCCATCGCCTTCGTGATCACCGCCGCCGTGCTCTACTTCCTCGTCGTCGTGCCCATGATGAAGGTCCAGGCCCGCCTCGACCGGGACAAGCCGGTGGACATCAAGGCCGCCCTGCGCGACTGCCCCCGCTGCTACTCCCAGATCCCCGGCATCGCGACCCGCTGCTCGCACTGCACCAGCGAGGTCGAGCCCGACGCGAAGGCCCTGGAGCTGGCCGGGCTGCTCTCACCGCGCTGATCCGACCCGTACGGCGTAACGCGCCCTCCAGCGCGCACAAGGGAACTAGCGTCCCCCGCCTGGCGTTGACCAGTACGGGAGAGTCCACTGGAACGTGGAAGGACGACCAGCGAAGGACTCCCCGCCGCACCACTTGGAGGGCGTACCGTGCACCGCCGGCACAACGGGCTGAGGACAGCTGTCCTCCTCGGAGGACTGTCCGCGCTCATCATCGTCATCGGCAGCTTCTTCGGCCGCGGAGGGCTGATCATCGCGCTTCTGGTGGCGCTTGGCACCAATGCCTACGCGTACTGGAACAGCGACAAGCTGGCGCTGCGGGCCATGCGGGCGCGCCCGGTCAGCGAGTTCGAGGCCCCGGCGCTGTATCGCATGGTCCGTGACCTCTCGACGCAGGCGCGCCAGCCGATGCCCCGGCTGTACATCTCGCCGACGCAGGCGCCCAACGCCTTCGCGACGGGCCGCAATCCGCGCAACGCGGCCGTGTGCTGCACGGAGGGGATCCTGCAGATCCTCGACGAGCGGGAGCTGCGCGGAGTGATCGGCCACGAGCTGAGCCACGTCTACAACCGCGACATCCTGATCTCGTCGGTCGCCGGCGCACTCGCCTCGGTGATCATGTTCCTGGTCAACTTCGCGTGGCTGATCCCGGTCGGCCGCTCCAACGACGACGAGGGCCCCGGCATCGTGGGCATGCTGCTGATCATGATCCTGGGCCCGCTCGCGGCCTCGGTGATCCAGCTCGCGATCAGCCGTTCCCGCGAGTACGAGGCCGACGCGTCCGGCGCCCAGCTCACCGGCGACCCGCTGGCTCTGGCCAGCGCCCTGCGCAAGCTGGAAGCGGGCACCCAGCAGCTCCCGCTGCCGCCCGAGCCCCGCATCGAGACGGCGAGCCACATGATGATCGCGAACCCCTTCCGCCCCGGTCAGGGAGTGTCCAAACTGTTCTCCACCCACCCGCCGATGGCGGAACGCATCGCCCGACTCGAACAGATGGCAGGTCGCCGCTCATGAAGACAATCCTGAACGTCATCTGGCTGATCCTGTGCGGCTTCTGGATGTTCCTCGGCTACATGCTCGCGGGCCTGCTGCTCTGCGTCACGATCATCGGCATCCCCTTCGGGATAGCGGCCTTCCGAATCGGCCTCTACGCCCTCTGGCCGTTCGGCTACACGGTCGTGGACCGGCGGGGCGCGGGCGCGCCGTCCTGCGTCGGCAACGTCCTGTGGCTGATCCTGGCCGGCTGGTGGCTGGCGCTCGGCCACATCTTCACCGGCATAGCGCTGTGCATCACGATCATCGGCATCCCGCTGGGCATCGCCAACTTCAAGCTGATTCCCGTGTCGTTGCTGCCCCTGGGCAAGGAGATCGTCCCCACGGACCAGCCGTTCGCCGCCAGGTGAGGCGAGTGGCGGGGCCCGTGGCCTGCGCCGCACCCTGACAGCGCGTGCAACCGTGGGCGCCCTGGGGGCGTCTTCCCGGGCGAACCGAATGGTTGCGGGGTTACGCAATACGGCAGATGCCCCGCGAATCACATACGTACGAAAGGCAGGTTCCCGGCATGGGCATCGTCAGCTGGATCGTTCTCGGCCTGCTCGCCGGGGCGATCGCCAAGATCCTGCTCCCCGGCCGCGACCCGGGCGGCCTGATCGGCACGACCCTCATAGGCGTCGCGGGAGCGTTCGTCGGCGGCTGGATATCGGCCCGCTGGCTCGACCGCCCGATCGCCAACCACTTCTACGACGGCGCCACTTGGGCGGCGGCGATCGGCGGCTCGCTCGTCCTGCTGATCATCTACCGCATCCTGTTCGGAAACTCGCGAAGCCGCTGACCAGCGATTGGGGGACTACGCGAGCCCGGTCTCGCGAAGGGTGATGTTGAGCCGGCCACTGTTCAGACCGGTCGCCGGATCGCCCGTCCCCGGCAGCACCTTGGGCACGCCGTGGTACGCGAACCGGGCGGGCCCGCCGAAGACGAACAGGTCGCCGGAGCCCAACTCCACATCCGTATAAGGGCGCCCGCGGTTCTCACTGTTGCCGAACCGGAAGACGCAACTGTCTCCGATACTGAGCGAGACCACGGGCGCCCCGGACCTCTCGTCCTTGTCCTGGTGGAGCCCCATCTTGGCGGAGCCGTCGTAGAAGTTGATGAGCGCGGTGTCGGGGGAGTAGCGCTCGGCCGCGCCCGGATCGTCGTACGCCGCGGCGACCGCGGATCGCCCCAACTCGCCCAGCCAGTCCGGGAATGGGGCGACAGGGAGCCCGTTCACATCCGTCGCGGTACGGGTGTACCGGTAGGGCTGCCAGTGCCACCCGACGCACACCGTCCGCACGGACATGACACCGCCGTTGGGCAGTACGGTGTGGCGGATCGGCACCGGGCCGCGCGCCCAGTCCCGACAGGCGGCGACGAGCTCGCGCTGCCGGTCGGGCGAGAGCCAGCCCGGCACGTGGACGGCCCCGGGCGCGACCTCTGCCCGCGCGGGCAGAGGCAGCCGGAACAGCCCCTCACTCACGGCGCCGGAGCCGGCCTGAGGGCGCCCTCAAGCCCGAGCAGCGCCTGCTTCCGCTCAAGCCCGCCGGCGTACCCCTTGAGGGACCCGTCGGAGCCGATCACGCGATGGCAGGGCCGCACCACGAGCAGCGGGTTCCGCCCGATGGCGGTGCCGACCGCCCGCACCTGCACGGAGGAGGCCCCGATCCGCCGGGCGATCTCCCCGTACGAAGCCGTCGTCCCGTACTCGATGGCGTCCAGCTGGGCCCAGACCCGGCGCTGGAAATCGGTGCCGGGCGCCTCGGCCGCGTACTCGATGTCGAAACGGGTCAGCTCCCCGGCGAAGTACGCGCCCAGCTGCGCGGCGATGCCGGCGAAGGCCTCGGGCGCGAGCCGCCACCCGTCCTGGACGGCGGCGCCGCCCTTCTGCCCCGGCACGGAAAGCGAAACCAGCGCGGTCCCGCCCGGCGCGGTAGCCGACTCCACCCCGACGAGCAACAGCTCACCCAGAGGGCTGTCGAGGGTCGCATAGACAGTCATCGCACGTTCCTTCCCTTGCGTACGACACCGAGTCTGCGACCCCCGCCCACCGCGTGCTGGCGGAAATCGGACATCACGTCCGGCCGCCCCAGGCCCGCTCGGCGAACGGCGCGAGCTTGGTCAGCGGTAGTTCACGAACTGGATGGCGAAGTCGAAGTCCTTGCCCTTGAGCAGCGCCTGGACGGCCTGGAGGTCGTCGCGGCTCTTCGAGGAGACACGGAGCTCGTCGCCCTGGACCTGCGCCTTGACACCCTTGGGGCCCTCGTCGCGGATGACCTTCGCGACCTTCTTGGCGTTGTCCTGGGAGATGCCCTCCTCGATGGAGGCGAAGATCTTGTACTCCTTGCCGGACAGCTGCGGCTCGCCCGCGTCCAGCGACTTCAGGGAGATGCCCCGCTTGATCAGCTTGGTCTCGAAGATGTCGAGGATCGCCTTGACCCGCTCCTCGCCGTTCGCCTGCATCAGGATCTTCTCGCCGGACCACGAGATCGAGGCGTCCGTGCCCTTGAAGTCGTAGCGCTGCGAGATCTCCTTCGCGGCCTGGTTGAGGGCGTTGTCGACCTCCTGCCGCTCGACCTTCGAGACGATGTCGAAACTGGAGTCGGCCATGTCCTGTGGCTCCTTGGATCGGGTGCGTGTCGGGTGCGCACGACCCCTGCGGCCGAGCGCGCGGCGACCCGGCCCCACTGCCGAACCACCGCCCCAAAGCCTAGCCACCCCGTGCCCGGCAAAGCGCTGATCAATGGGGTGGCGAAGCACCCCTGGGCATCGGGTATCGTTTACGTCGTTGCCACGGAGCACCGCCGAAAGCGGGAATCCGGCGGCGACATCCCATGGCGGTGTGCCCGAGTGGCCAATGGGAACGGACTGTAAATCCGTCGGCTCTGCCTACCCAGGTTCGAATCCTGGCGCCGCCACACTGGGTGAGACCCCCGTCCTCCTGCGGAAACGCAGAGGGCGGGGGTTTCTTCGTTGGCAGGCGGTGATTTTCCCGGAGCGAAGACGGGTGAGCTGTCTCACTCCGCGAGCGCCTTTGCGGGAGCGCGGGCGATCGCGCCCCCGGCGGACGTCAGTTCCCCGCCACGCCCTTGACCGCGACCGTCACCGGCGTCGAGCCCGAGACCAGTTCCAGGGTCAGGCCCGCTGTCGCCGGGGTGTCCAGGAGTTCGGCCAGGACCGCGGCCACGTCGTCCCGGGGGATCGCGCCGTGGCCCGTCGAGGCGGCCAGGGAGACCAGGCCCTTGCCCGCGTCGTTGGTGAGGCTTCCGGGGCGCAGGACCGTCCAGTCCAGGGTCGTGCGGGAGCGTACGGCGTCGTCGGCGGCGCCCTTCGCGCGCAGGTAGGCGTCGAAGACGCCGTCGCCGCGGTGGGCCGCGTCCGCGCCCATCGACGAGACGATGACGTACCGGCGTACGCCCGCGCGTTCGGCCGCGTCGGCGCACAGGACGGCCGCCGCCCGGTCCACCGTCTCCTTGCGGGCGGCGTCGCTGCCCGGGCCCGCGCCCGCCGCGAACACCACCGCGTCCGCGCCCCGGAGCGCCTCGGCCACGGCGTCCACCGAAGCCGACTCCAGGTCGAGGACCACCGGCTCGGCGCCGGCTTGTCGCAGGTCGTCCGCCTGTTCCGGCTTGCGGATGATTCCCGCGACCTCTTCGCCGCGCGCCGCCAGCAGGCGTTCGAGCCGCAGCGCGATCTGACCGTGACCTCCAGCAATGACAATGCGCATGCTGACGACGGTAGCCGGAGATGCGGCGGCCCGCTGGTGGAGCGGCGACCTCGTCACCCGGGCTCGCCGCGTCCGGGGTCCGGCCTGCCCTGGCGGGGGAGGCCGAGGGCGACCGCGGCGGCGGAGTCGCAGTACTCGCGTACCGCGCTCGTGCGGGCGACCACCCGGCCGCGGTGGATGACGATGCGGCTGTAGGCGAGCGAGAGGATGCCCGCGATGCGTTCGCCGCGTACGGCGAGCAGTTCGGCCGGGAAGCCGGCCTCGACCCGTACCTCCGGAAGGCCCATCGTCTGCCGGGCCACCGTGCTGACCGCCGCGTACGCGTCCTCGGGGCGCATGCCGGCCTGGGAGGCGAGGAGGTAGGCGGCCTCCAGGGGGTCGCCCCGGCCGACCGGGTTGGATACATCGCGCAACGCGCCGCTCCCGGCGGCCAGTCGGACCCCGGCGGCCCTCAACAGGCGTACGGGAGCGGCCCCTTGACGGTCCGTCATGCCGCAGCCTCCCTGGGGAAGGCAGGTCACCGCGACTCCCGCGGAGGCGAGTTGGTCGGCGGCGCGCGCCGCGGTGTCGCGGGGCAGGCGGGAGAGGCCACCGCAGGGGCCGATCGCGACGCCGGGGCGCAGGCCGCCGGACATGGCCGCGAGCCGGGCCAGGCGGGCCGGGTCGGTGCCGTCGGTGTGCAGGTCGACCGCGCAGCCGTGCTCGGCGGCGAGCTCCAGGACGGCCTCCGCGTACCCGGCCGGGTCGGCGTCCAGATCGGGGCAGCCGCCCACCACCGAGGCACCCATCTTCACCGCGTCGCGCAGCATGGCGAGCCCGTCCGCGCCGGCCACCCCGGTGAGCAGCCGCGGCACGGCGACCACCGTGAGCTCGGTGAGGCCGCGCAGCGAGCGGCGGGTCTGGAGCACCGCCTCCAGCGGGTCGAGCCCGCTGACCTCGTCGATGCGTACGTGCGAACGCAGCGCGGTGGCGCCGTGCCCGAGCTGGAGCAGGGCGGCCTCGGTGGCCCGGCGCTGGACCTCCTCGACGGCGTACGAGACCGGTCCCTCCGTGCTGAAGGCGGTCAGGGCGGTGTCGCTGTGGGCGTGCGGCTCGGCGGGGGCGGGCAGCAGCAGGAAGCCGTTCAGGTCGACGCGGGAGGAGCCGTGCGCGGTGAGGCTGCCCGCGGTGCCCACCGCCTCGATGCGGCCGCCGCAGAGCCGCACGTCCACGGTGCGCCCGTCGGCGAGCCGGGCGCCGCACAGCAGCAGGGAGCCGGAGGAGATGGGTTCGGGGCCTTCGCCGGTGCCGGGGGAGTGGGCCGGCTGCTGGTGGCTGTCGGACATCGCGCTCCTGATCGGGCTCGGGTGATCGGGCTCGGGCGGGCATGATCACGCAGCGTGAGGCGAGCCTAGGGGCGGTCAACCCGCGCATCGAGGAGGAGCGCAATAGTCGTACCGGTGTGGCCCTGAGTGGCCTACGAGACCGGTGGGGCGGGGCCTCGGGAGGCCGCCCGCTGGGCGGCACGAAACGGATTTGGGCGATCGGCGAGGGAGCGTGTAATGTCTTCATCGCTCGCCCCAATAGCTCAGTCGGTAGAGCGTCTCCATGGTAAGGAGAAGGTCTACGGTTCGATTCCGTATTGGGGCTCTGGTGCGGAAGCCCTCACCTTCGGGTGAGGGACTCCGTGTCAAAGCGGTGTAGCTCAGTCGGTAGAGCAAGCGGCTCATAATCGCTGTGTCACCGGTTCAAGTCCGGTCACCGCTACACACAGTAGCCGATTGTGGGGTCGGTCCTTCGATCGGCTACTCTTTCATGCGTTCATCCGTCAATCCGTCCGTCAAGGAGCACTCACGTGGCTGCCACCGACGTCCGCCCGAAGATCACGCTGGCCTGCGTGGAGTGCAAGGAGCGGAACTACATCACCAAGAAGAACCGGCGTAACAACCCGGACCGTCTTGAGATGAAGAAGCACTGCCCGCGCTGCAACTCGCACACCGCGCACCGCGAGACCCGTTAATCACGGCGTCTGGCATTCAGGCTCGTTCGAGAGGCCGTTCCCCACAGCGGGGGGCGGTCTCTCGGCGTTTCCCACCCGAGCCCGGCGCACGAGACTAGATTCTCCGTACGAGATCCGAACCCTCATTCGCAGGAGGTAGCCAGCAGATGGCGCTCGACCAGTCTTTCGTGGGGCGGACCTATCCGCCCACCGCCCCGTACGAGGTCGGCCGCGAGAAGATCCGCGAGTTCGCTGTGGCGATCGGGGACGAGAACCCGGCCTACACCGACCCGGAGGCGGCCAAGTCGCTCGGCCACACCGATGTGATCGCGCCGCCGACTTTTGTGTTTGCCCTCACGTTCAAGGCGGCGGGGCAGGTCATCGAGGACCCGCAGCTGGGCCTGGATTACAGCCGCGTGGTGCACGGCGACCAGAAGTTCGCGTACAGCCGCCCGGTCCGCGCGGGCGACCGCCTGACCGTCACGTCCACCATCGAGGCGATCAAGTCGCTCGCGGGCAACGACATCATGGACATCCGGGGCGAGGTCCACGACGAGGTAGGCGAACACGTCGTGACCGCGTGGACCAAGCTCGTGTCCCGAGCGCCCGAGGGGGCCTGACATGACCGCGAAGATCCGTTACGAGGACGTGCAGCCCGGCACCGAACTGCCGTCCGCGTCCTTCCCTGTGAGCCGCGCCACGCTCGTCCAATACGCGGGCGCTTCCGGGGACTTCAATCCGATCCACTGGAACGAGAAGTTCGCGAAGGAGGTCGGGCTGCCCGACGTCATCGCGCACGGCATGTTCACGATGGCGGAGGCGGTGCGGGTGGTCACGGACTGGGTCGGCGACCCGGGTGCGGTGGCTGAGTACGGCGTGCGTTTCACCAAGCCGGTCGTGGTCCCGAACGACGAGACCGGCGCGCTGATCGAGGTCAGCGCCAAGGTGGCGGCGAAGCTGGACGACGAGGCGCGGACGGTACGCGTGGACCTCACCGCGATGAGCGCGGGCCAGAAGGTGCTCGGGATGTCGCGAGCGGTCGTACGCCTGGCCTGAGGCGCGTGAGCGGGACTCCGGGCCGCTCCCCGGAGTCCCGCCGACGTATCGCTTGACGAAGTTAGTAATCAGCCACTAACTTAGCTTCATGGTCAGGATGAGCGCAGAAGAGAGGCGCGAGAGCGTCATTCGTGCGGCGATGGTGGAGTTCGCCCGCGGCGGCTACCACGGCACGTCCACCGAGACGATCGCCAAGCGGGTGGGCGTCTCGCAGCCGTACCTCTTCCGCCTGTTCCCGAACAAGCAGGCCATCTTCCTCGCGGCGTCCGACCGGTGCATCGAGGAGACCGTCGCGGTCTTCCGGGGCGCGGCCGAAGGGCTCGAAGGCGAGGCGGCGCTGCATGCCATGGCCGCGGCGTACCAGGCGCTCATCGCCGAGGACCGGGACAAGCTGCTCCTCCAGATGCAGACCTATGTGGCCGCGGCCTCCGCGGAGGCGGCCGGCGACCTGGAGTTCGGCAAGGCGGTGCGGGCCGGCTGGACGGAGCTGTACGACACGGTCCACCTGGCGCTGGGCGCGGACCCGGCCGAGACGACGACGTTCCTGGCGTACGGGATGCTCATCAACACCCTTGTGGCGCTGGGGTTTCCGCCCGAGGACCGAGTCTGGAAGGGCTTCTACGAATCGGCCCAGCCGAGGCCGGGTAGTGGCGGGGCCGCTGCCGCGGAGTGACCGGACCGGACCGAACCCGAACCAGATCATCGGGGCGGGGTTCTTCTTGGGCCCCAGCCTCTTTCATGGGTACTGAAGTTAGTCATTGATAACTAACCCGCCAAGGGGGAGTCATGTCGGAGAAGAAGCCGGAAAGGCTGCGCAACGGAACGAGTCGGCGCGGGGGTGCGGGGTGGGCGCTGGTGATCACCAGCGTCGCCGGGTTCATGGCGGCGCTGGACAACCTCGTCGTCACCACCGCGCTTCCGTCGATCCGCGAGGACCTCGGGGGAGCGCTGGACGACCTCGAATGGACGGTGAGCGCGTACACCCTCACCTTCGCGGTGCTGCTGATGTTCGGGGCGGCGCTGGGTGACCGGTTCGGCCGCCGCAAGCTCTTCATCACCGGGCTGACGATCTTCACCGGCGCCTCGGCGGGGGCCGCGCTGGCTCCCGGGATCAACGGGCTGATCGCGGCCCGCGCGATACAGGGGGTCGGCGCCGCGATCATGATGCCGCTGACCCTCACGCTGCTGACCGCGGCCGTGCCCGCCGCCAAGCGCGGGATGATGTACGGGATCTGGGGCGCGGTGAACGGCCTCGCGGTGGCCTCGGGGCCGCTGATCGGCGGCAGCCTGACCGAGCACGTGTCCTGGCAGTGGATCTTCTGGCTGAACGTTCCGCTCGGCCTGCTCACGCTTCCCCTGGCCCGGCTGCGCCTGAACGAGTCGTACGGCACGGGCGCCCGCCTCGACATCGTGGGCACGCTCCTGGCCAGCGGCGGGCTCTTCGGGATTGTGTACGCGCTGATCCGCGGCAACCCCGACGGGTGGACCAGCGCGACCGTACTGACCGGCCTGATCGCCGGTTCGGCGCTCCTCGTGGGCTTCGTGGCCCACGGCACCCGCAGCGCGAACCCGATGCTGCCGATGCGGCTGTTCCGCAGCCGGGCGTTCTCCGCGATCAACGCGGCGAGCCTGCTGATGTTCGTCGGGATGTTCGGCTCGATCTTCCTGCTCAGCCAGTTCCTGCAGAACGTCATCGGCTATTCGCCGACCGAGGCGGGGCTGCGGATGCTGCCCTGGACCGGGATGCCGATGATCGCCGCGCCGATAGCCGGGTTCCTCTCCGACCGGATCGGAGGGCGGCCGGTCGTCGCCACCGGCCTCGCGCTCCAGGCCATCGGGCTCGGGTGGTTCGCCGCGATCATCTCGCCGGACGTGTCGTACGGGGCGCAGCTGCCGGCGTTGATCATCAGCGGCATCGGGATGGGGCTGTACTTCGCACCGGCCGCCAATCTGGTGATGTCCAGCGTGCGGCCCTCGGAGCAGGGCATCGCCTCCGGGGCGAACAACGCGCTGCGGGAGGTCGGAGGTGCGCTCGGCATCGCGGTGCTGGCGTCGGTGTTCTCCGCGCAGGGCGGGTACGGGTCGGCGCGGGCCTTCGTGGACGGCCTCGGCCCGGCGCTCTGGGTGGGGGCGGGAGTGGTCGCGGTGGCGGCGGCATCGGCCCTGCTGCTCCCCGGGCGCACCGCGCAGGCCCGGGTGGAGCCGGCGCCGGAGGCGCCTGAGGAGGTGCGGGAGTTGGTCGGCTGACGGTTGCGGGTTGCCGTGCGGCGCTGGGCGGGCTGGGGTGTGTTTTCCCGCCCGCCCGCCCGTTTGCGCACTCCCGGGAGGCGCGGCACCGCCCGGAAGCCCGTTTGCGTACTCCAGGGAGGCGCGGCACCGGTGGGGCCGACCGCAGGGCGGCGCGGCCCCGTCGGCCCGCCCCCGTACGCTGGACCCCGTGCAGGAACTTCACGACGCTCCCCTCGCCCCCCTGACCACCCTCCGCCTCGGCGGCCCGGCGGATCGGCTGGTCACGGCCACCACCGACGCCGAGGTCATCGACGCCGTACGCGAGGCCGACGACAGTGGCACCCCGCTGCTGGTCATCGGCGGGGGCAGCAACCTGCTCATCGGGGACAAGGGCTTCGCCGGAACCGCCCTGCGCATCGCCACCCGCGGCTTCGAGCTCGACGGCACCCGCCTCGAACTCGCCGCCGGTGAAGTGTGGAGCGACGCCGTCGCCAGGAGCGTCGAGGCCGGGCTCGCCGGTATCGAGTGCCTCGCCGGTATCCCGGGCTCGGCCGGCGCGACCCCGATCCAGAACGTCGGGGCGTACGGCCAGGAAGTGTCCAGCACCATCACGCACGTGGTCGCCTACGACCGCCTCGACCGCACCACCGTCACCATCCGCAACGCCGAGTGCGACTTCTCGTACCGAAACAGCCGCTTCAAGCAGCACCCGGACCGCTATGTCGTACTCCGCGTCGTCTTCGAGCTGGAGGACGCCGGGGGGCTCTCCGCGCCGGTCAAGTACGCCGAGACCGCCCGGACGCTCGGCGTGGAGGCCGGCGACCGCGTCCCCGCCGCCACCGCCCGCGAGACCGTGCTGAAGCTGCGCGCCGGCAAGGGCATGGTGCTCGACCCGGAGGACCACGACACGTGGTCGGCGGGCTCGTTCTTCACCAACCCGATCCTCCCCAACGAGGCGTACGCGGCCTTCGTCGCCCGCGCCCAGGAGCGCCTCGGCGCCGAGGTGACGCCCCCGGCCTGGCCCGTCGGCGCCGACCGCACCAAGACCTCCGCCGCCTGGCTGATCGACAAGGCGGGCTTCACGAAGGGCTACGGAACCGGCCCCGCCCGGATCTCCACGAAGCACACGCTCGCGTTGACGAACCGCGGAGGCGCCAGGACCGAGGACCTGCTGGCGCTGGCCCGCGAAGTGGTCGCAGGGGTGGAGCTGGCCTTCGGTGTGACCCTGGTGAACGAGCCGGTGGCGGTCGGCGTAGAGCTTTAGGCAGGGGTGTGGAGCGGCGTAGGGCGTAGAGATCCGAGAGCCGAGCGCCCCGTGCCGCTCGGCCCGCAACCCCTCAGTACGCCACGCCTCAATAGCCTCAGAGGCCTCAGTACGCCACTCCCACCCCCTGCTTCACCGTCGCCGGGTCGTTCACGCAGGCCAGCATCGCGTGCGCCACGTCCGGGCGGGCGATGGTGCGGCCCGCCTTGGGATTGCCGCCGATGACCCGGCGGTAGGTCCCGGTGAGCGGCTTGTCGGTGAGTTTGGGCGGGCGTACGGACGTCCAGTCCGTGGCGCTGGCCGCCAACTCGGCCTCCATGGCGCGGAGATCGGTGTACACGTCCTTCAGGATCGCGCTGATCATGGACCGCATACCGCGGTCGAGGAGCCCGTCGCCGGGTGCCTCCGGCCCGACCGGCGCCGCGCTCACGACGATCAGCCGCCGCGTCCCCTCGGACTCCATCGCGGCCAGTACGGACCGCGTGAGGCGGGTCGTGATCCCGGCGTCGGAGCGTTTGCGGGCGCCGAGACCGGACAGGACCGCGTGCCGCCCGGCCACCGCTCCGCGCAGCGACTCGGGGTCGGTCAGATCGGCCTTGACGACATCGAGGCCCGCGCCGGTCACGGCGAACCTGGCCGGATCGCGCACCACCGCCGTGACCTCGTGCCCCGAAGCCAGCGCCTGCTTGACGATTTCCTGGCCGATGCCTCCTGTGGCACCGAAAACCGTGAGCCTCATCGCTTCACCCTCCTAGGGTGGGTAAGTATTCACTCACTCCGTCCACCACTAGAGTGAGTAAGTACTCACCCACTAGTCAAGCCCCGTTGGAGCACACATGCAGTCGCCGCCGGCCCGCGCCCGCATCGTCGACGCCGCGCACGAGCTCATGCTCACCATCGGCCTCGCCCGCGCCACGACGAAGGAGATCGCGAAGGCGGCGGGGTGCTCGGAGGCGGCGCTCTACAAGCACTTCGCGAGCAAGGAGGACCTGTTCGTGACGGTCCTGAAGGAGCGGCTGCCGAAACTGGGCCCGCTGGTGGAGCGGCTCGCCGAGTCGCCGGGGGAGCGGTCGGTGGAGGAGAACCTGACGGAGATCGCCCGCCAGGCCGCGCTGTTCTACGCGGAGAGCTTTCCGATCGCGGCATCGCTGTACGCGGATCCGCAGCTCAAGCGGCGGCACGACGAGGCTCTGCGGGAGCTCGGCTCCGGTCCGCACATGCCGATCGAGTGGGTGGACGGGTACCTCCGGGCGGAGCGTTCGGCGGGCCGGATCCGTCAGGACGCCGACACCTATGCGGCCGCGTCGCTGCTGCTCGGCGCGTGCGCGCAGCGGGCGTTCGCCTACGACATGACGCCGTCCGGGGAGCCCCCTCAGACGCGGGAGGAGTTTGCGCGGGGGGTGGCGCGGACCCTTTTGCGGGGCATCGGCTAGGCGTGTCGTCCGTGGACAGTGCGTGGCCGGACGCGCCGTTCCCCGCGCCCCCGAAGGGCGCTGGACAGCGCCGGCATCAACCGGCCAGCCACCCCTCCACCCCCGCAAGCAGCTTCCCCTGGACCTCGGGTGGCGCGGCCGAGCCCCGGATCGACTGGCGGGCCAATTCCGCCAGTTCCTCGTCGGTGAACGCATGGTGGTGGCGGGCGATTTCGTACTGGGCGGCCAGACGGGACCCGAAGAGCAGGGGGTCGTCCGCGCCCAGCGCCATGGGGACGCCCGCGTCGTACAGGGCCCGCAGCGGCACGTCCTCCGGCTTCTCGTAGACGCCGAGGGCGACGTTGGACGCGGGGCAGACCTCGCAGGTGACGCCCTTGTCGGCGAGGCGGCGCAGGAGGCGGGGGTCCTCGGCCGCCCGCACCCCGTGGCCGACGCGCCGCGCGTGCAGATCGTCGAGGCAGTCGCGTACGGAGGCCGGGCCGGAGAGCTCGCCGCCGTGCGGGGCCGCGAGCAGGCCGCCCTCGCGGGCGATCGCGAAGGCGCGGTCGAAGTCCCTTGCCATGCCCCGGCGTTCGTCGTTGGAGAGCCCGAAGCCGACCACGCCGCGATCGGCGTAGCGGACCGCGAGCCGGGCCAGGGTGCGCGCGTCCAGGGGGTGCTTCATCCGGTTCGCCGCGACGACGACGCGCATGCCGAGCCCGGTCTCGCGCGACGCGGAGTCGACCGCGTCCAGGATGATCTCCAGCGCCGGGATCAGCCCGCCGAGCAGCGGCGCGTACGAGGTCGGGTCGACCTGGATCTCCAGCCACCCGGAACCGTCCCGGACGTCCTCCTCGGCGGCCTCGCGCACCAGGCGCCGGATGTCCTCGGGGGCGCGCAGACAGGACCGCGCCGCATCGTAGAGGCGCTGGAAGCGGAACCAGCCGCGCTCGTCGGTGGCCCGCAGCTTCGGCGGCTCGGCGCTGGTCAGCGCGTCGGGCAGCCGTACGCCGTACTTGTCGGCGAGTTCGAGCAGGGTCGAGGGCCGCATGGACCCGGTGAAGTGCAGATGCAGATGAGCCTTCGGCAGGTCTCGTACGTCGCGAACGTGCTCCATCCACGGATCTTGCCGCACCCCGCTGACATCCGACAGCCCCTTTCCCCGATCGGGACCGCCTCCGAACGCAGAAACGGGGGCAGTACCTCATGTGAGGTACTGCCCCCGGCCCGGACCCGGAACCGGAACCTAGTCCCGAGCCTCGGCCAGCAGCTTCTGGAGCCGGGAGACGCCCTCGACGAGGTCCTCGTCGCCCAGGGCGTAGGAGAGGCGCAGGTAGCCCGGCGTGCCGAAGGCCTCGCCGGGGACGACCGCGACCTCGGTCTCGTCCAGGATCAGCGCGGCGAGCTCGGCCGAGGTCTGCGGGCGCTTGCCCCGGATCTCCTTGCCGAGCAGGCCCTTGACCGAGGGGTAGGCGTAGAACGCGCCCTCGGGCGTGGGGCAGACCACGCCCTCGATCTCGCTCAGCATGCGCACCATGGTGGTGCGGCGCCTGTCGAAGGACTCCCGCATCTTCGCGACCGCGTCGAGGTTCCCGGAGACGGCGGCCAGCGCAGCGACCTGGGCCACGTTGGACACGTTGGACGTGGCGTGCGACTGGAGGTTGGTCGCGGCCTTCACGACGTCCTTCGGGCCGATGATCCACCCGACCCGCCAGCCGGTCATCGCGAAGGTCTTGGCGACGCCGTTGACGACGATGCACTTGTCGCGAAGCTCGGGCACGATCGCGGGCAGCGAGGTGAACGTGGCGCTGCCGTACACCAGGTGCTCGTAGATCTCGTCGGTCATGACCCACAGGCCGTGCTCGACGGCCCAGCGCCCGATCGCCTCGGCGTCGGCCTCGCTGTAGACGGCGCCGGTGGGGTTGGACGGGGAGACGAACAGGACGACCTTCGTACGCTCCGTACGGGCCGCCTCCAACTGCTCCACCGACACGCGGTAACCGGTGGTCTCGTCGGCCACGACGTCCACCGGAACACCGCCCGCGAGCCGGATCGACTCGGGGTAGGTGGTCCAGTACGGCGCCGGGACGATGACCTCGTCGCCCGGGTCGAGGATCGCCGCGAAGGCCTCGTAGATCGCCTGCTTGCCGCCGTTGGTCACCAGGACCTGCGAGGCGTCGACCTCGTAGCCGGAGTCGCGCAGCGTCTTGGCGGCGATCGCGGCCTTCAGCTCGGGCAGGCCCCCCGCCGGGGTGTAGCGGTGGTACTTCGGGTTGCGGCAGGCCTCGACCGCGGCCTCGACGATGTAGTCGGGCGTCGGGAAGTCGGGCTCGCCCGCGCCGAAGCCGATGACCGGACGCCCGGCGGCCTTGAGGGCCTTGGCCTTGGCGTCGACGGCGAGGGTCGCGGACTCGGAGATGGCGCCGATGCGCGCGGATACCCGGCGCTCGGTGGGGGAGGAAGGCGGGGGAGTTGCAGCGCTCATGCGGGTCATGGTCCCAGACCTCTCATGAGGGGAGCACCCGCGTTTCACGGACCGGTCAGCATGTGGACAGGCGTCCGAGCGGCCCTCTTAAAGAAGCCGTGCGAAGAGGCCCTACGAAGGGGAGACGTAGGTGATGAGGGCGCGGTCGGAAGGTGTTCGGGAGCAAGCTGTTCGACGCCGGGCCCCTGACCACGTACACTCACTGCCTGTTGGCCCTCACCGACCACACCACCACATGCGGTAGGTTGGGGGAACCACAAAGGGTCGTAGCTCAATTGGTAGAGCACTGGTCTCCAAAACCAGCGGTTGGGGGTTCAAGTCCCTCCGGCCCTGCTACACACACCTTCGCCAGGATGTGTGCGCATGTACGTACTTCAATGCACCGCCGTGCGGCTCCACCGGGCGCGGCACGGCCATGACCCGGAATCAGGTGAGAAGCGTGACGGACGCCGTGGGCTCCATCGACATGCCTGATGCCCAGGACGAGGCAGCGGAGTCCAAGGATTCGAAGAAGAAGGCCCGCAAGGGCGGCAAGCGCGGCAAGAAGGGCCCTCTGGGCCGTCTCGCGCTCTTCTACCGGCAGGTTGTTGCCGAACTCCGTAAAGTTGTCTGGCCGACACGCAGCCAGCTGACGACGTACACCTCCGTGGTGATCGTGTTCGTTGTCATCATGATTGGCATCGTGACGTTGATTGACTCCGGCTTCTCGCAGGTAGTCAAGTACGTCTTCGGCTGATCCGCGAAGGGCGCCCCTCAATCGGCGCCCCTTTCGCATGTTCCACCCCATCTGTAGCCAGGAAGAAGCAGCCACCGTGTCTGACCCGAACCTGAACGACGCCATCGAGTCGGTCGAGTCCGTCGAGGACGAGCTCGAAATCATCGAGGCGGCCGACGAGGACGAGGCCGAGGCTGCCGACGCCGCTGCGGGCGAAGCGGCCGAAGAGGCTGCCCTGCACGTCGAGTCCGACGACGCCGAGCCCGAGGCCGAAGCCGTCGAGGCTTCCGACGAGGCCGAGGCCTCCGTCGAATCCGTCGAGGACGAGGACGAGGACGCGTCCGAGGAGTCCGCCGAGGCCTCCGCCGAAGCCGACGAGGACGAGGAGCCGGCGGAGCCCGCCGCCCCCGTCGACCCGGTCGAGGCCCTGCGCCAGGAGCTCCGCTTCCTGCCCGGCGAGTGGTACGTCATCCACACGTACGCCGGTTACGAGAAGCGTGTGAAGGCCAACCTCGAACAGCGTGCCGTCTCGCTGAACGTCGAGGAGTTCATCTACCAGGCCGAGGTCCCCGAAGAGGAGATCGTCCAGATCAAGAACGGCGAGCGCAAGAACGTCCGGCAGAACAAGCTGCCCGGTTACGTTCTCGTCCGCATGGATCTGACGAACGAGTCCTGGGGCGTCGTCCGCAACACCCCCGGTGTCACCGGCTTCGTGGGCAACGCCTACGACCCGTACCCGTTGACCCTCGACGAGATCGTGAAGATGCTCGCCCCGGAGGCCGAGGAGAAGGCCGCCCGCGAGGCCGCCGAGGCCGAGGGCAAGCCGGCTCCGCAGCGCAAGGTCGAGGTCCAGGTCCTGGACTTCGAGGTGGGCGACTCGGTCACCGTCACGGACGGCCCGTTCGCGACGCTGCAGGCGACCATCAACGAGATCAACGCCGACTCGAAGAAGGTCAAGGGCCTTGTCGAGATCTTCGGCCGCGAGACCCCGGTCGAGCTGAGCTTCGACCAGATCCAGAAGAACTAGCAGCCGTAGCCAACCGGCGCTTTCTGGAACCAGCACTTCCGAGCAGGTCAGAGAGGCTCTCGCAGCCCCTCTGACCTGCTCGGTTTTTAGCCGCACAGCTATACCCGCTATCGTTGTGCGGTATGCCTCCATCCGGTTGATCGGATGCAGGCGGTTCACTCTCACTAGGACCCGGAGAGAGCAATGCCTCCCAAGAAGAAGAAGGTCACGGGGCTTATCAAGCTCCAGATCAACGCCGGTGCGGCGAACCCGGCCCCGCCGGTCGGCCCCGCGCTCGGCCAGCACGGCGTCAACATCATGGAGTTCTGCAAGGCCTACAACGCCGCGACCGAGTCGCAGCGTGGCTGGGTGATCCCGGTGGAGATCACGGTCTACGAAGACCGCTCCTTCACCTTCATCACCAAGACTCCGCCGGCCGCGAAGATGATCCTCAAGGCCGCTGGTGTCGAGAAGGGCTCCGGCGAGCCGCACAAGACCAAGGTCGCCAAGATCACCGAGGCCCAGGTCCGCGAGATCGCCACGACGAAGCTCGCCGACCTGAACGCCAACGACCTGGACGCCGCGTCGAAGATCATCGCCGGCACCGCCCGTTCCATGGGCATCACGGTCGAGGGCTGATCTCAGCTCACCCCGTTTGACCTCCAGTGGTAGGGCCAAGCGCTGGCCCGCACCACGACTCCATGCCTGAACCAACACAGGAGCTGAAGTGAAGCGCAGCAAGACTCTCCGCGCTGCGGACGCCAAGATCGACGCGGACAAGCTGTACGCGCCGCTCGAAGCGGTCCGTCTCGCCAAGGAGACCTCCACGACCAAGTTCGACGGCACCGTCGAGGTCGCCTTCCGCCTGGGTGTCGACCCGCGCAAGGCCGACCAGATGGTCCGTGGCACCGTGAACCTCCCGCACGGCACCGGTAAGACCGCCCGGGTCCTGGTCTTCGCGACCGGCGACCGTGCCGAGGCCGCGCTTGCCGCGGGCGCCGACATCGTCGGCTCCGACGAGCTCATCGACGAGGTTTCGAAGGGCCGCCTGGACTTCGACGCCGTCGTCGCCACCCCGGACCTCATGGGCAAGGTCGGCCGCCTCGGCCGCGTGCTCGGTCCCCGTGGTCTGATGCCGAACCCGAAGACCGGCACGGTCACCCCCGACGTCGCCAAGGCGGTCGAGGAGATCAAGGGCGGCAAGATCGAGTTCCGCGTCGACAAGCACTCGAACCTGCACTTCATCATCGGCAAGGTGTCCTTCGACGACGCCAAGCTGGTGGAGAACTACGGTGCGGCTCTGGAGGAGATCCTCCGTCTGAAGCCGTCCGCCGCCAAGGGCCGGTACATCAAGAAGGCGACCATCACCACCACGATGGGCCCGGGTATCTCCCTCGACTCGAACCGCACCCGCAACCTCCTCGTCGAGGAGGACCCGGCCGCCGTCTGATCCCTCGGATCACCGGCAGTCGCGGGTTCGCGCACTGAGGCGTACTGAGACTTACTGACACGTACGTCGCGTGCGTCGCGTACTGAGACCGGCCCCCGCACCTCGTCAGAGGCGCGGGGGCCGGTTTTTTCTGTTTGTGCTGTCAGTGCGCCGCGTTACGGTTGTGACAGTTTTCGTCGGTTTTGATCAATGGGGTGGGACAAGATGAGCAGGTCCGTCAAGCGCGCCGGAATCTCCCTGACGGCGGTCGCGGTGCTGGTGGCGGGGGCCGCCGCGTGCCAGAGCGGGGACTCCAAGAAGGCCGGGGACGCACCGGGGAAGACCGCCGGGCAGTCGAGCTCCAACGCGGCGCGCACGGCGCTCCAGGCGGCGTACAAGAAGACCTCTGCGGCCAAGTCCGCGAAGGTCACCATGAAGATGTCGATGCCGTCCACGGCGGGCGCGGGTGCCGGTGACATGGAGATGTCCGGCGTCCAGTCGTGGAACCCGGCGGCGATGGACTTCACCACGAGCGCGGCCGCCCTCAAGGGCAGGCCCGGTGCCCCGGACAAGTTCCGTACGGTCATGGTGAACAACGTCATGTACATGGACCTGGGTCCCGAGGCGGCTCAGGGGCATGACGGCAAGCGCTGGATGAAGATGGACCTCGGCGCCCTCGCCAAGGACGCCGGCGGCGACGCGATGGCCCAGCAGCTGACCGGCGGCGCGCAGAACCAGGACCCGGCCCAGCAGCTCGCCCTCCTGACGGACTCGCCGAACGTGAAGCACCTCGGCAGCGAGCAGATCGACGGCGCCCCGGCGGAGCACTACAAGGGCACCCTGACGCTGGAGGAGATGGTCGCCGGCAACCAGGGCCTGGACGGCCTGTCCGCGCAGGAGCGCCAGAAGCTCATCGACGGGATGAAGACGGCCGGGATCAAGGGCTACGACACCGAGCTCTGGCTCAACAAGGCGGGCTACCCGGTCCAGATGAACGTCGGCGTCGACACCCCCCAGGGCAAGATCGCGATGAGCGCGCACTACTCGGACTACGGCACCAAGAACACGGTGCAGGCGCCGTCGGCGGGCGACACGTACGACTTCGCCGACATGCTGAAGGGCCTGGACAAGAAGGGCCTGGACATGGGCGACGCCGCCTGAGTCGCGGGGTCCGTATGGGCGGATTTGCTTGACACGGACCACGTAACGTACGCTTCCCCAGAAGCCAAAGACCGCTGGTCGTTGCCGTGCCTTCATTCGAAGGGGCGGTGGCCGAAGGATCCGCTGGATGCGGACGACCCGCGCAGGTGACCGTGGAAAGTTCCCGGATGTTCCTCTTCTGAGTGCAGCTGGTTGAGCTACGCCCCGTGCGCCTGCGCCGGGGCGTTTCGTATTGTTCAGCCCCTTCTGAGCGGTCCTCATCACCCGGAAGGAGGCCGACGCTCTATGGCAAGGCCCGACAAGGCTGCCGCGGTAGCCGAGCTCGCGGACCAGTTCCGCAGCTCGAACGCCGCCGTGCTGACCGAGTACCGGGGTCTCACCGTGGCGCAGCTCAAGACGCTGCGTCGTTCGCTCGGTGAGAACGCCCAGTACGCCGTGGTGAAGAACACGCTGACCAAGATTGCGGCCAACGAGGCCGGGATCACTTCGCTCGACGACCAGTTCAATGGTCCGACGGCGGTTGCCTTCATCACCGGTGACCCGGTGGAGTCGGCGAAGGGTCTTCGTGACTTCGCCAAGGAGAACCCGAACCTGATCATCAAGGGCGGTGTCCTTGATGGCAAGGCGCTGTCCGCCGATGAGATCAAGAAGCTTGCGGACCTTGAGTCCCGCGAGGTTCTGCTCAGCAAGCTGGCCGGCGCGTTCAAGGGCAAGCAGTCCCAGACTGCCTCGCTCTTCCAGGCGCTGCCGTCGAAGTTCGTCCGCACCGCGGAAGCGCTTCGCGTCAAGCTCGCCGAGCAGGGCGGTGCCGAGTAATTCGGCTCGCGCATTGATCGTCGCCCGCTAGGGCGACGGTCGCAGCGGGCCGAAAGTACGCCCGCCTACATGTACATCCGGCACCCGCCGAATTAGTGGAAGGATCGCCCATCATGGCGAAGCTCAGCCAGGAAGACCTGCTCGCCCAGTTCGAGGAGATGACCCTCATCGAGCTCTCCGAGTTCGTGAAGGCCTTCGAGGAGAAGTTCGACGTCACCGCCGCCGCGGCCGTCGCCGTTGCCGGCCCCGCCGGCCCGGCCGCCGTTGAGGCCGCCGAGGAGCAGGACGAGTTCGACGTCATCCTCACCGGCGCCGGCGAGAAGAAGATCCAGGTCATCAAGGTCGTGCGCGAGCTGACCTCCCTGGGTCTGAAGGAGGCCAAGGACCTCGTCGACGGCACCCCGAAGCCGGTCCTTGAGAAGGTCGCCAAGGAGGCCGCCGAGAAGGCTGCCGAGTCCCTCAAGGCCGCTGGCGCCTCCGTCGAGGTCAAGTAACACCTCGCGGGTCCAGCTGGACCCGCACCCGTCTCGCAGGCGCGCTCGCGCGCCGCTGGACACCGCCAAGGGCGATCACCCATCCGGGTGATCGCCCTTCGGCGTACCCGTGACGTCAGCCTTGCACGGGGCCCGTCGGGGAGTATGGTGATCTTCGCCGTCTGCTCGGCGAGGACGCAGGCGTACGCCCCGCACGGCTCCCGCGGCGATCTCCGGGGAGCGGAGGGGTCTTGACGAACCGCACGCAGCGCGCAATTCTCAGGACGCGTCGTCACAACGATCCGGATCCGAGGCATGGATCGACGGCGAAGAGGGCAGTACTAATCTGCGTCTGCGCGGCGCACGGCTGACCGAGGTACCGAGGTACTTGAGAAGAGAAATGCGGGTCTCGAAAAATCCGCCCTGGACATCAGTGTGCCGAGTGGCTACACTGTCCCTTTGCGCTGCCTGTTAGCTGTCCCCTGCCCGTCACCAGGGGCATGCCCTCGCTTGAGCATCTTTGATTGAACTGCCTGACCTGGCCGTCTTCGGCCGCGTCGGGAAACGTCTCTCTCTGTGCCCACGTGGGACCGGTACGCGCGTAGTGAGTCCGAGCCCTCGGAAGGACCCCCTCTTGGCCGCCTCGCGCAACGCCTCGACCGCCAATACGAACAACGGCGCCAGCACCGCCCCGCTGCGCATCTCCTTTGCAAAGATCAAGGAGCCCCTCGAGGTTCCGAACCTTCTTGCGCTGCAGACCGAGAGCTTTGACTGGCTGCTCGGCAATGCCGCTTGGAAGTCTCGGGTCGAGGCCGCTCTCGAGAGTGGACAGGACGTCCCCACCAAGTCCGGTCTGGAGGAGATCTTCGAAGAGATCTCCCCGATCGAGGACTTCTCCGGGTCGATGTCCCTGACCTTCCGCGACCACCGCTTCGAGCCGCCGAAGAACTCGATCGACGAGTGCAAGGAGCGCGACTTCACGTTCGCGGCCCCGCTCTTCGTCACCGCCGAGTTCACCAACAACGAGACCGGCGAGATCAAGTCCCAGACGGTCTTCATGGGCGACTTCCCGCTCATGACCAACAAGGGCACCTTCGTCATCAACGGCACCGAGCGTGTCGTCGTGTCGCAGCTGGTCCGCTCGCCGGGTGTCTACTTCGACTCCAACATCGACAAGACGTCCGACAAGGACATCTTCACGGCCAAGATCATCCCGTCCCGGGGTGCCTGGCTTGAGATGGAGATCGACAAGCGCGACATGGTCGGTGTCCGCATCGACCGCAAGCGCAAGCAGTCCGTCACCGTTCTCCTGAAGGCTCTCGGTTGGACCACCGAGCAGATCCTTGAGGAGTTCGGCGAGTACGAGTCCATGCGCGCCACCCTGGAGAAGGACCACACCCAGGGCCAGGACGACGCACTGCTCGACATCTACCGCAAGCTGCGCCCGGGCGAGCCGCCGACGCGCGAGGCCGCTCAGACGCTGCTGGAGAACCTCTACTTCAACCCGAAGCGCTACGACCTCGCCAAGGTCGGCCGCTACAAGGTGAACAAGAAGCTCGGCGCGGATGAGCCCCTCGACGCGGGCGTGCTCACCACCGACGACGTCATCGCGACCATCAAGTACCTGGTCAAGCTGCACGCCGGTGAGACCGAGACCGTCGGTGAGTCGGGTCGGAACATCGTCGTCGAGACCGACGACATCGACCACTTCGGCAACCGTCGTCTGCGCAACGTCGGCGAGCTCATCCAGAACCAGGTCCGTACGGGTCTGGCTCGTATGGAGCGCGTCGTGCGTGAGCGCATGACGACCCAGGACGTCGAGGCGATCACGCCGCAGACCCTGATCAACATCCGGCCGGTCGTCGCCTCCATCAAGGAGTTCTTCGGCACCAGCCAGCTGTCGCAGTTCATGGACCAGAACAACCCGCTGTCGGGTCTCACCCACAAGCGCCGTCTGTCGGCGCTCGGCCCGGGTGGTCTCTCCCGTGAGCGGGCCGGCTTCGAGGTCCGTGACGTGCACCCGTCTCACTACGGCCGCATGTGCCCGATCGAGACGCCCGAAGGCCCGAACATCGGTCTGATCGGTTCGCTCGCCTCGTACGGCCGCGTTAACGCGTTCGGCTTCATCGAGACGCCGTACCGCAAGGTCGTCGACGGCCAGGTCACCGACGAGGTCGACTACGTCACCGCCGACGAGGAGGACCGCTTCGTCATCGCGCAGGCCAACGCCGCGCTCAACGACGAGATGCGGTTCACCGAGCCGCGCGTGCTGGTCCGCCGCCGTGGTGGCGAGGTCGACTACGTGCCCGGCACCGAGGTCGACTACATGGACGTCTCGCCGCGCCAGATGGTGTCGGTCGCGACCGCCATGATCCCGTTCCTTGAGCACGACGACGCCAACCGTGCCCTCATGGGCGCGAACATGATGCGTCAGGCCGTGCCGCTGATCACGTCCGAGGCGCCGCTCGTCGGCACCGGCATGGAGTACCGCTGCGCGGTCGACGCCGGTGACGTCATCAAGGCGGAGAAGGCGGGTGTCGTCCAGGAGGTCTCCGCGGACTACATCACCGTCGCCAACGACGACGGCACGTACACCACGTACCGGATCGCCAAGTTCTCCCGCTCCAACCAGGGCACCTCGGTCAACCAGAAGGTTGTCGTCGACGAGGGCGCCCGCGTGATCGAGGGCCAGGTCCTGGCCGACGGTCCCGCCACCCAGCAGGGTGAGATGGCGCTGGGCAAGAACCTGCTCGTGGCGTTCATGCCGTGGGAGGGTCACAACTACGAGGACGCGATCATCCTGTCGCAGCGCCTCGTGCAGGACGACGTCCTCTCCTCGATCCACATCGAGGAGCACGAGGTCGACGCCCGTGACACCAAGCTCGGCCCGGAGGAGATCACCCGGGACATCCCGAACGTCTCCGAGGAGGTCCTCGCCGACCTCGACGAGCGCGGCATCATCCGTATCGGTGCCGAGGTCGTCGCCGGCGACATCCTCGTCGGCAAGGTCACGCCCAAGGGTGAGACCGAGCTGACGCCGGAGGAGCGCCTGCTGCGCGCGATCTTCGGTGAGAAGGCCCGCGAGGTCCGTGACACCTCGCTGAAGGTGCCGCACGGCGAGACCGGCAAGGTCATCGGCGTCCGCGTCTTCGACCGTGAAGAGGGCGACGAGCTGCCGCCGGGCGTGAACCAGCTGGTTCGCGTCTACGTGGCGCAGAAGCGCAAGATCACGGACGGTGACAAGCTCGCCGGCCGTCACGGCAACAAGGGTGTCATCTCGAAGATCCTTCCGATCGAGGACATGCCGTTCCTTGAGGACGGAACTCCGGTCGACATCATCCTCAACCCGCTCGGTGTCCCGTCCCGAATGAACCCGGGACAGGTCCTGGAGATCCACCTCGGCTGGCTCGCGAGCCGCGGCTGGGACGTCTCCGGTCTGGCCGACGACTGGGCCCAGCGTCTGCAGGCCATCGGCGCCGACCAGGTCGCCGCCGGTACCAACGTCGCGACCCCGGTCTTCGACGGTGCCCGCGAGGACGAGATCACGGGTCTCTTCGAGGCCACGATCCCGAACCGCGACGGCGACCGGCTGGTCCAGCCCTCCGGCAAGGCCAACCTGTTCGACGGCCGCTCCGGCGAGCCGTTCCCGGACCCGATCTCGGTCGGGTACATGTACATCCTGAAGCTGCACCACCTGGTCGACGACAAGCTGCACGCCCGCTCGACCGGTCCGTACTCGATGATCACCCAGCAGCCGCTGGGTGGTAAGGCCCAGTTCGGTGGCCAGCGCTTCGGTGAGATGGAGGTGTGGGCGCTGGAGGCATACGGCGCCGCGTACGCCCTCCAGGAGCTGCTGACCATCAAGTCCGACGACGTCACCGGCCGCGTGAAGGTCTACGAGGCGATCGTCAAGGGCGAGAACATCCCTGAGCCCGGCATTCCCGAGTCCTTCAAGGTGCTCATCAAGGAAATGCAGTCGCTCTGCCTCAACGTGGAGGTGCTGTCCTCGGACGGCATGTCCATCGAGATGCGCGACACGGACGAGGACGTCTTCCGCGCTGCGGAGGAGCTCGGTATCGACCTGTCCCGGCGCGAGCCGAGCAGCGTCGAAGAGGTCTGACGGGTCTGGCGGGGGCTCGCTAGAGCCCCCGCCGTCCCCGGACCCCCCTCAGACCATCTTGAAGAATCGACCCCGAAAGAGGGATTGACGACAAGTGCTCGACGTCAACTTCTTCGACGAGCTGCGGATCGGCCTCGCCACTGCTGACGACATTCGTCAGTGGTCCCACGGTGAGGTCAAGAAGCCGGAGACCATCAACTACCGCACCCTCAAGCCCGAAAAGGACGGACTCTTCTGCGAGAAGATCTTCGGTCCGACCCGGGACTGGGAGTGCTACTGCGGCAAGTACAAGCGCGTCCGCTTCAAGGGCATCATCTGTGAGCGCTGTGGCGTAGAGGTCACGCGTGCCAAGGTGCGCCGCGAGCGGATGGGCCACATCGAGCTTGCCGCTCCCGTGACCCACATCTGGTACTTCAAGGGCGTTCCGTCGCGTCTTGGCTACCTGCTCGACCTCGCGCCGAAGGACCTCGAAAAGGTCATCTACTTCGCCGCGTACATGATCACGTTCGTGGACGAGGAGCGCCGTACGCGCGACCTGCCGTCGCTGGAGGCGCATGTCTCCGTCGAGCGTCAGCAGATCGAGAACCGTCGCGACTCGGACCTCGAAGCCCGCGCCAAGAAGCTCGAAACGGACCTCGCCGAGCTTGAGGCCGAGGGCGCCAAGGCCGACGTGCGCCGCAAGGTGCGCGAGGGTGCCGAGCGCGAGATGAAGCAGCTGCGCGACCGTTCGCAGCGCGAGATCGACCGTCTCGACGAGGTGTGGAGCCGCTTCAAGAACCTCAAGGTCCAGGACCTTGAGGGCGACGAGCTGCTCTACCGCGAGCTGCGTGACCGTTTCGGCACGTACTTCGACGGCTCGATGGGTGCCGCTGCTCTGCAGAAGCGCCTGGAGACCTTCGACCTCGATGAGGAGGCCGAGCGCCTCCGCGAGATCATCCGCACCGGCAAGGGCCAGAAGAAGACCCGTGCGCTGAAGCGGCTGAAGGTGGTGTCCGCGTTCCTGCAGACCTCCAACAGCCCCAAGGGCATGGTCCTCGACTGCGTCCCGGTGATCCCGCCGGACCTGCGTCCGATGGTGCAGCTGGACGGTGGCCGCTTCGCGACCTCCGACCTGAACGACCTGTACCGCCGTGTGATCAACCGCAACAACCGCCTGAAGCGTCTCCTTGACCTCGGTGCCCCCGAGATCATCGTGAACAACGAGAAGCGCATGCTTCAGGAGGCCGTCGACGCGCTCTTCGACAACGGTCGTCGTGGTCGCCCGGTCACGGGCCCCGGCAACCGTCCGCTGAAGTCGCTGTCCGACATGCTCAAGGGCAAGCAGGGTCGATTCCGTCAGAACCTGCTCGGCAAGCGTGTGGACTACTCCGCGCGTTCCGTGATCGTCGTCGGTCCGCAGCTGAAGCTGCACCAGTGCGGTCTGCCCAAGGCCATGGCCCTGGAGCTCTTCAAGCCGTTCGTGATGAAGCGCCTGGTCGACCTGAACCACGCGCAGAACATCAAGAGCGCCAAGCGGATGGTCGAGCGCGGCCGCACGGTCGTGTACGACGTCCTCGAAGAGGTCATCGCCGAGCACCCGGTTCTGCTGAACCGTGCGCCCACGCTGCACCGCCTCGGCATCCAGGCCTTCGAGCCCCAGCTGGTCGAGGGCAAGGCCATCCAGATCCACCCGCTCGTCTGCACCGCGTTCAACGCGGACTTCGACGGTGACCAGATGGCCGTCCACCTGCCGCTCTCCGCGGAGGCGCAGGCCGAGGCCCGCATCCTGATGCTGTCCTCGAACAACATCCTGAAGCCGGCCGACGGTCGTCCCGTCACCATGCCGACCCAGGACATGGTGCTCGGCCTCTTCTTCCTCACCACGGACGAAGAGGAGCGCGAGGTGAAGGGCGCCGGTCGTTCCTTCAACTCGACCGCCGAGGCGATCATGGCGTTCGACGCCCGGGAGCTCTCGCTCCAGGCGAAGGTCGACATCCGCTTCCCGATCGGCACCGTCCCGCCGCGCGGCTGGACCCCGCCGCTCGACGAGGAGGGCGAGACGACCTGGCAGCAGGGCGACTCGTTCCGGCTGCGTACGTCCCTGGGCCGCGCGCTCTTCAACGAGCTGCTGCCCGAGGACTACCCGTTCGTCGACTACTCGGTGGGCAAGAAGCAGCTCTCCGAGATCGTCAACGACCTCGCCGAGCGCTACCCCAAGGTCATCGTGGCGGCGACGCTCGACAACCTGAAGGCGGCCGGCTTCTTCTGGGCGACCCGTTCCGGTGTCACCGTGGCCATCTCCGACGTCGTGGTCCCCGAGGCCAAGAAGGCGATCGTCGCGGGCTACGAGGCGCAGGACGAGAAGGTCCAGAAGCAGTACGAGCGCGGTCTGATCACCAAGGACGAGCGCACGCAGGAGCTCATCGCGATCTGGACCAAGGCGACCAACGAGGTTGCCGAGGCGATGAACGCGAACTTCCCCAAGACGAACCCCATCTTCATGATGGTTGACTCGGGTGCCCGAGGAAACATGATGCAGATGCGTCAGATCGCCGGTATGCGTGGTCTGGTGTCGAACGCGAAGAACGAGACCATCCCGCGTCCGATCAAGGCGTCCTTCCGTGAGGGCCTCACCGTTCTGGAGTACTTCATCTCCACGCACGGTGCCCGTAAGGGTCTGGCGGACACCGCCCTGCGTACCGCCGACTCGGGTTACCTGACCCGTCGTCTGGTGGACGTCTCGCAGGACGTCATCATCCGCGAGGAGGACTGCGGCACCGACCGCGGCCTCAAGCTCAAGATCGCGGAGCGGGGCGCCGACGGCGTGCTGCGCAAGACCGAGGACGTCGAGACCTCCGTCTACGCCCGCATGCTCGCCGAGGACGTCGTCGTCGACGGCAAGGTCATCGCGCCGGCCAACGTGGACCTCGGTGACGTGCTCATCGACGCCCTCGTGGGTGCGGGTGTCGAGGAGGTCAAGACCCGCTCGGTCCTGACCTGTGAGTCCGCGGTCGGCACCTGTGCCTTCTGCTACGGACGCTCGCTCGCCACCGGCAAGCTGGTCGACATCGGTGAGGCGGTCGGCATCATCGCCGCCCAGTCCATCGGTGAGCCCGGCACCCAGCTGACGATGCGTACCTTCCACACCGGTGGTGTGGCCGGTGACGACATCACGCAGGGTCTGCCGCGTGTCGTCGAGCTCTTCGAGGCCCGTACGCCCAAGGGTGTCGCGCCGATCTCGGAGGCCAAGGGCCGCGTCCGGATCGAGGAGACCGAGAAGACCAAGAAGATCGTCGTCACCCCGGACGACGGCAGCGAGGAGACGGCGTTCCCGATCTCCAAGCGTGCCCGTCTGCTGGTCGGCGAGGGCGACGCGGTCGAGGTGGGCCAGAAGCTCACCGTCGGTGCCACCAACCCGCACGACGTGCTGCGGATCCTCGGTCAGCGTGCGGTCCAGGTCCACCTGGTCGGCGAAGTCCAGAAGGTCTACAACTCGCAGGGCGTGTCGATCCACGACAAGCACATCGAGATCATCATCCGGCAGATGCTGCGCCGCGTGACGATCATCGAGTCCGGCGACGCGGAGCTGCTGCCGGGCGAGCTCGTCGAGCGCTCGAAGTTCGAGACCGAGAACCGTCGTGTGGTCACCGAGGGCGGTCACCCCGCCTCCGGCCGTCCGCAGCTGATGGGTATCACCAAGGCCTCGCTGGCGACGGAATCCTGGCTGTCGGCCGCCTCCTTCCAGGAGACGACCCGAGTCCTGACGGATGCGGCGATCAACGCCAAGTCCGACAGCCTCATCGGCCTCAAGGAGAACGTCATCATCGGTAAGCTCATCCCGGCCGGTACGGGTCTGTCCCGCTACCGCAACATCCGGGTCGAGCCCACCGAAGAGGCCAAGGCCGCGATGTACTCGGCCGTCGGCTACGACGACATCGACTACTCGCCGTTCGGCACGGGCTCCGGCCAGGCCGTTCCGCTGGAGGACTACGACTACGGTCCGTACAACCAGTAAGGCGTACGTCTGCCGAAGGGCGCCCACCCCGCGTTTGTGCGGGGTGGGCGCCCTTCGGGGTTTTCGGGGCCGGCCGGGGAGCGGATCCGGCCCCCCGGAGTGCTCCCGAACGGCCATCTGCTGAGACGGTTCGTCTCATGGCCGGAGCGGGAGGGGTATGGGGTGACATGTCCCACGGGGTGCGGAGGCCCGCGCGTGGGCATTTGTTTTGACCCAAGTCGATGAGGTAGGTACGCTCAGACCTTGTGCCTGGGGTGTGCCTGGGCTCCGCTGCGTGCCTACGTCCGCAGCGCGAGCTCCTAGACCGGCCGCCGCAATCTGCGCTTCTCCTGCCCTCGGGCGGGAGCATGCAGTATTCGACACACCCGACCGCGTGGGTCGGAGACGTGTTCCAGGTTAGTTTTACTACGGCACACAGAAACCGGAGAAGTAGTGCCTACGATCCAGCAGCTGGTCCGGAAGGGCCGGCAGGACAAGGTCGAGAAGAACAAGACGCCCGCGCTTGAGGGTTCGCCCCAGCGCCGTGGCGTCTGCACGCGTGTGTTCACGACCACCCCGAAGAAGCCGAACTCGGCCCTCCGTAAGGTCGCGCGTGTGCGTCTGACCTCCGGCATCGAGGTCACGGCCTACATCCCGGGTGAGGGGCACAACCTGCAGGAGCACTCCATCGTGCTCGTGCGTGGTGGCCGTGTGAAGGACCTGCCGGGTGTTCGTTACAAGATCATCCGCGGCTCGCTCGACACCCAGGGTGTCAAGAACCGCAAGCAGGCCCGCAGCCGCTACGGCGCCAAGAAGGAGAAGTAAGAATGCCTCGTAAGGGCCCCGCCCCGAAGCGCCCGGTCATCATCGACCCGGTCTACAGCTCTCCTCTTGTCACCTCGCTGATCAACAAGATCCTCCTGGACGGCAAGCGCTCCACCGCCGAGCGCATTGTGTACGGCGCCATGGAGGGTCTCCGCGAGAAGACCGGCAACGACCCGGTCATCACGCTGAAGCGCGCGCTGGAGAACGTCAAGCCGTCCCTTGAGGTCAAGTCCCGCCGTGTCGGTGGCGCGACCTACCAGGTTCCGGTTGAGGTCAAGCCCGGCCGTCAGTCCACCCTCGCGCTGCGCTGGCTCGTGGGCTACTCCCGCGCCCGCCGTGAGAAGACCATGACCGAACGCCTCATGAACGAGCTGCTCGACGCCTCCAACGGCCTCGGCGCTGCGGTCAAGAAGCGTGAGGACACCCACAAGATGGCCGAGTCCAACAAGGCCTTCGCGCACTACCGCTGGTAGTCGCAACCCACATCGAGACCGAGAGAAGACTGAGCCGATATGGCTACCACTTCACTTGACCTGGCCAAGGTCCGCAACATCGGGATCATGGCTCACATCGACGCGGGCAAGACGACCACCACCGAGCGGATCCTGTTCTACACCGGTGTCTCGTACAAGATCGGTGAGGTCCACGACGGCGCTGCCACGATGGACTGGATGGAGCAGGAGCAGGAGCGCGGCATCACCATCACGTCCGCCGCGACGACCTGCCACTGGCCGCTTGAGGACGTCGACCACACCATCAACATCATCGACACCCCGGGCCACGTGGACTTCACGGTCGAGGTGGAGCGTTCGCTCCGCGTCCTCGACGGTGCGGTCACCGTGTTCGACGGTGTCGCCGGTGTGGAGCCGCAGTCCGAGACGGTCTGGCGTCAGGCCGACCGTTACGGCGTTCCGCGTATCTGCTTCGTCAACAAGCTCGACCGCACCGGCGCTGAGTTCCACCGCTGCGTGGACATGATCGTGGACCGCCTCGGCGCGACCCCGATCGTGATGCAGCTGCCGATCGGTTCCGAGGCCAACTTCGAGGGCGTTGTGGACCTGGTCCGCATGAAGGCCCTCGTGTGGTCCGCGGAAGCGACCAAGGGCGAGATGTACGACGTCGTCGACATCCCGGCCACGCACACCGAGGCTGCTGAAGAGTGGCGCGGCAAGCTGGTCGAGACCGTCGCGGAGAACGACGAAGAGATCATGGAGCTCTTCCTTGAGGGCGTCGAGCCCACCGAGGAGCAGCTGTACGCCGCGGTGCGTCGCATCACCATCGCGTCCGGCAAGGGCGGCGACACCACCGTCACCCCCGTGTTCTGTGGCACCGCGTTCAAGAACAAGGGCGTTCAGCCCCTGCTCGACGCCGTCGTCCGTTACCTGCCTTCCCCTCTGGACGTCGAGGCCATCGAGGGCCACGACGTCAAGGACCCGGAGGTCGTGGTCAAGCGCAAGCCGTCCGACGAGGAGCCCCTCTCGGCGCTGGCGTTCAAGATCGCGAGCGACCCGCACCTGGGCAAGCTCACCTTCATCCGGATCTACTCCGGTCGCCTGGAGGCCGGCACCTCGGTGCTGAACTCCGTCAAGGGCAAGAAGGAGCGCATCGGCAAGATCTACCGCATGCACGCGAACAAGCGTGAGGAGATCGAGTCGGTGGGCGCCGGTGACATCGTCGCCGTCATGGGCCTGAAGCAGACCACCACCGGTGAGACGCTGTGCGACGACAAGTCCCCGGTGATCCTGGAGTCCATGGACTTCCCGGCGCCGGTGATCCAGGTCGCCATCGAGCCCAAGTCCAAGGGTGACCAGGAGAAGCTGGGTGTCGCCATCCAGCGTCTCGCGGAGGAGGACCCCTCCTTCCAGGTGCACTCGGACGAGGAGACCGGCCAGACCATCATCGGTGGTATGGGCGAGCTCCACCTCGACGTCCTCGTCGACCGTATGCGTCGCGAGTTCAAGGTCGAGGCGAACGTCGGCAAGCCGCAGGTCGCGTACCGCGAGACGATCCGCAAGACCGTCGAGCGCGTGGACTACACCCACAAGAAGCAGACCGGTGGTACCGGTCAGTTCGCCAAGGTGCAGATCGCGATCGAGCCCATCGAGGGCGGCGAGGCGTCGTACGAGTTCGTGAACAAGGTCACCGGTGGCCGCATCCCCCGGGAGTACATCCCGTCGGTGGACGCGGGTGCGCAGGAGGCCATGCAGTTCGGCATCCTGGCCGGCTACGAGATGACTGGCGTCCGCGTCATCCTTCTCGACGGTGGCTACCACGAGGTCGACTCCTCCGAGCTCGCGTTCAAGATCGCCGGTTCGCAGGCCTTCAAGGAGGCCGCGCGCAAGGCTTCTCCCGTGCTCCTTGAGCCGATGATGGCCGTCGAGGTCGTCACGCCCGAGGACTACATGGGTGAAGTCATCGGTGACATCAACTCCCGCCGTGGCCAGATCCAGGCCATGGAGGAGCGCAGCGGCGCCCGCGTCGTGAAGGGCCTCGTGCCCCTCTCGGAGATGTTCGGCTACGTCGGCGACCTCCGCAGCAAGACCTCGGGTCGCGCAAGCTACTCGATGCAGTTCGACTCCTACGCCGAGGTTCCGCGGAACGTCGCCGAGGAGATCATCGCGAAGGCCAAGGGCGAGTAACTCTCCCGAGTTCACGCTTTAGGCTTGTCACCGGAGCCACTGGGGCATTCGGCGTAGACCATCAGGTTTGCGGTGAATGCCCCGGGCCCCGGCATCCCAGCAAAGATCACCTGGCGCCGATGAAGCAAGGCGTACAGAACCACTCCACAGGAGGACCCAGTGGCGAAGGCGAAGTTCGAGCGGACTAAGCCGCACGTCAACATCGGCACCATCGGTCACATTGACCACGGTAAGACGACCCTCACGGCCGCCATTACCAAGGTGCTGCACGACGCGTACCCGGACCTGAACGAGGCCTCGGCCTTCGACCAGATCGACAAGGCTCCTGAGGAGCGCCAGCGCGGTATCACGATCTCGATCGCGCACGTCGAGTACCAGACCGAGTCGCGTCACTACGCCCACGTCGACTGCCCCGGTCACGCGGACTACATCAAGAACATGATCACGGGTGCCGCGCAGATGGACGGCGCGATCCTCGTGGTTGCCGCCACCGACGGCCCGATGCCGCAGACCAAGGAGCACGTGCTCCTGGCCCGCCAGGTCGGCGTTCCGTACATCGTCGTCGCCCTGAACAAGGCCGACATGGTGGACGACGAGGAGATCCTGGAGCTCGTCGAGCTTGAGGTCCGTGAGCTCCTCTCCGAGTACGAGTTCCCGGGCGACGACCTGCCGGTCGTCAAGGTCTCGGCGCTCAAGGCGCTTGAGGGCGACAAGGAGTGGGGCCAGTCGGTCCTGAACCTGATGGCCGCCGTCGACGAGGCGATCCCGCAGCCCGAGCGTGACGTCGACAAGCCGTTCCTGATGCCGATCGAGGACGTCTTCACGATCACCGGTCGTGGCACCGTCGTCACCGGTCGTATCGAGCGTGGTGTCCTGAAGGTCAACGAGACCGTCGACATCGTCGGTATCAAGACCGAGAAGACCACCACCACGGTCACCGGCATCGAGATGTTCCGCAAGCTGCTCGACGAGGGCCAGGCCGGTGAGAACGTCGGTCTGCTGCTTCGTGGCATCAAGCGCGAGGACGTCGAGCGCGGCCAGGTCATCATCAAGCCCGGTTCGGTCACGCCGCACACCGAGTTTGAGGCCCAGGCGTACATCCTGTCCAAGGACGAGGGTGGCCGTCACACGCCGTTCTTCAACAACTACCGCCCGCAGTTCTACTTCCGTACCACGGACGTGACCGGCGTCGTTACCCTCCCCGAGGGCACCGAGATGGTCATGCCGGGCGACAACACCGCCATGACGGTCGCGCTGATCCAGCCGGTCGCCATGGAGGAGGGCCTGAAGTTCGCCATCCGTGAGGGTGGCCGGACCGTGGGCGCCGGCCAGGTCGTCAAGATCGTCAAGTAATTACTTGACCGTCTGACCTGGTAGCTCGCTGAGCTGTCAGAAGAGCCCCGCACCTTTCGAGGTGCGGGGCTCTTCGCGTTGTCCGGAGGTTTGGACGCGGGCTCTTACGGCCGCCAGGACCAGGGCCGGGCGTCGACCCCGAGCCCGACGGCGAGCGCCCGCCCGTCGCGTACGTACAGGGTGGGCGATCCGACGGGCACGACGCCCTGGGTGCGCCTCAACACCCTTTGCCTGTCGGCCAGTTGAAGAATCCCCTTCTCGTCCGTACCCAGCACGAATCCGGCTTCGGCGCCGACCGGCCCGTACCCGTCGAGCTTGACGGGTGCCGTGGGGCTGCCGTCGAGGCCTACGGAGGTGAGGTGCGGGGAGGCCGGGGAGCCGGGGTCCTGGAGGGCCTTCTTGGGGTCGGTGGACGTGCGGTACAGGAGCTGTACGCCGTCGCCGAGCGGGACCGGGGCCACCGCGTCGACGGCGAGCGGAAGCCGGGACGGGGCGGGGGCGAGGGGCTTGCCGGGGGCGGCCTGGGTCCAGTGGTGCACGGTGTCGGCGCCGGCCGCGAAGACGTGCACGCGCCCGCTTCGGTCGACGGTGCCGCTCAGCCCCTCCTGCACGGACTCCCCGCCGAGATCGCGCCAGGCCGACCAGGCGCCGTCCGCTTCCCGGATGCGGGAGCTGATGCCGCGGTCGGCGTTGCGCACGAAGAGGTGGACGCGGCCGTCCGGCGCGGCGAGGGCGAGCGGGGGCCCGATCCGCCGCCCGCGGTCGTCTCCGCGCTCGGGATTGCCGAGTCCCTTCCAGGCCCCGAACTTGCCGTGGGGAACGGCCTGTTCGAGCGCGACGATCTCCCGGGTATTGGCGCCGGCACGTCCCTGGAGGGAGGAGAACCGCAGCCCGAAGAGGAGCTGGCGGCCGTCGGGGAGGGTGGCGCCACCGAGGACGGGAGCGAGGGGCGAGCCGCCGAGGTCCTCGGGGTCGCCCCAGCTGTCATCGCCGTTCCGGGCCCACCGGACGGCGCGAAGCCCGACGACCCCATAGGCGTACGCGCCATCGGCGGACAGGACGAGCCGGGTGCCGGGGTGGCGGTAGTGGGTGGAACGCACCCACCCCTTCCAGTTGGTGAGCGGCCGGTTCCCTCCGACGTTGTAGTCCCCGCAGCCGCCCGGGTTCCCGCATGCCCATGCCTTGTCCCCGCCGTACGGAACGAGGTGCGCGGCCTTCTCGGCGAGCACCTTCGGGGGGAGGTTCTTGGGCCAGTGGCGGTTGTAGTAGGCGCGGTAGGCGGTGGCGAGGAAGGCGTTGCCCCGCTCGGCGTGCCGGATCATCGCGGCCCAGGCGAAGGAGGCGGCGGCGGTGTGGTCGGCGTGGTCGGCGTACCCCGGCTGCTCGGAGTCGTGCTGGCGGTCGGCGGTGGAGCTGTGCTGGATGTCGGGGTCGGGGTCGAGGGTCTGGACGAGGGTGGGCGCGTAGTCGTCGAGGATCCCGGCGAGCACGTCGACCATGTCGTCGTAGGTGTAGGCCTTGGCCCGGGTGAGGGGTGACCCTTCCGCGATGACGACGGGCAGCTGGAGGTGGTGGTCCTCCCAGAGGCTGGGCAGCCCCATCCGGCCCCCGAGGGGGGTGTGCATGGCGGTGTTGAGGAACACCAACTCGACGCTGCGGCCCCGGTGTTGGAGCCGGTTGACCTCGGCGCGGTGCCCGCCGCGCAGTTCGGCGACGGACTTCTGCCAGGGTGCGTACTTGTCGAGCCCGAGCAGGGTGGCGTAGGCCTGCCGCAGCCCCTGGTGCCGGGCGGACGAATAGGCGGCCTTGTCGTAGACGTGCGGCCCGGTGTCACTCACCACCCGGTTGTCCCCGTTGGCCTCCCCGCCGGTGACGTACACGCTGACCAGCGGAACGCCGGAGTCGAGGGTGTGCTGGGTGTCAGGATTCATGAAGTACAGGTCGTCGTCCGGGTGGGCGAGGATCTGGAGGAGGAGGGGCTTGGGGGGTGCGGTGAGGGGGGTGTCCTTGGCGGCGCGGGGCGCTGTGCGCCCGGTCGGGGGGACGGAACATCCCGCGACGGTGACGGCGAGGCCGGCGGCGGCCGCGGCTCCGAGCGCCGCGCGACGGGTGGGCCTGCTGGTACCGCTGCGCTGCGCGCGACCGCTTGCGTCGTACACGTACGTTCCGTCCGCTGGGTGCCGAGGGGATACCGGCGATGCTATCCAGCGGGTGCGGGCGTGACGCCTGGAGGTGGGCGTAGCGCTACGCGTAGCGCGGCAGGTCGGCTGTAGGTTCGCCCCCTGGCCGGGCGTGACGTCCTTGCCGTGGAGGGGGTTTCTTGCGGGTCGCGTAGCGGGGGCCGTCCCGGGTCGGAGGGATGCCGGCCGAGGGGGGCGCCCAGGGTCGTGTGGGGCGGTTCCGTCAGGATGGGTTCCTCACCGAGGCAATGAGAGCCCAGGCGAAGAGGGCACCTGGCTCTATTCGATCGACCCGGCGTACGACCCGCGAGGGACGGTGCCGCCGTACGCGGTCATCGGGGCATGGCCGGTCGACCAGCGGGGCGAGCCCGGGGAGTTCAGCCACAATCCCGACTACCGGCCGTCGCCGATGGCGCTCGGGCTTCCTGTCCCTACGGATGCGGTCGACGCGGCGAAGGATCCCCTTGGCTGATGCGCGGTCGGCGGCGCCGCCTTGACCAACCGCCCGCTGTCCCGCACCGACCCGCTGGGCCGCACCGTCCGCTCCGCATATGACGAGGCGGGCCGGCCGACGGAGGTCGTACGACCCAACGGGCGCCGGATGACGATCGTCTACGACGAGGCGGGACTGCCGGTCCGGGTGACCGGCGCCGACGGCCTGACCGTGCGCCAGAGCTTCGACGAGCGCGGCAACCGCACATCGGTCACCGACCCGTCCGGCGCGCGCACCGAGTTCACGTACGACGAGGCAGGCCACCTCGCCGCGGTGACGGACGGCCTCGGGCACACCACCCGCATACGGTGCGACCGGGCCGGGCTGCCGCTCGGCATCACCGACCCCATGGGCGCGGTCACCCGCTACGCACGGGACGCCTTCGGTCGGCCGGTCACGATCACCGACCCGCTGGGCGCGACCACGCGTCTGGCCTGGACGGTGGAAGGCAGGCTCGCCCGTCGCACCGCCCCCGACGGCAGCGAGGAGTCCTGGACGTACGACGGCGAGGGCAACTGCACCAGCCACACCGACCCGCTGGGCGCCGTCTCCCGCTTCGAGTACACGGACTTCGACCTCCTGACGGCCCGAACCGGCCCCGACGGCGTGCGCTACACCTTCGAGCACGACGCCGATCTGCGCCTGACCAAGGTCGTCAACCCCCAGGGCCTGGAGTGGAGTTACGCCTACGACCCGGCCGGGCGCCTGATCACGGAGACCGACTTCGACGGCCGCACGCTGGGCTACGCCTACGACGCGGCGGGCCGCCTCGCCGCCCGCACCAACGGGCTGGGCGAAACGATCCGGTTCGAGCGCAACGAGCTCGGCCAGGCGGTCCGCAAGGACGTCGAGGGCGCGGTCACCACCTTCGCGTACGACATCTTCGACCAGCTCGCCCAGGCCAGCGGCCCCGACGCGACGCTGATGCTGCTCCGCGACCGGCACGGACGGGTGCGCTCGGAGACGGTCAACGGCCGCGAACTGTCGTACTCCTACGACGAGTTGGGGCGCCGCAACGGGCGTACGACCCCGGGCGGCTCGGCCAGCGCCTGGAGGTACGACGCGGCGGGCAACCGCACCGAACTGACCACATCCGGCCGCACGGTCGCCTTCGCGCACGACGCGGCCGGGCGGGAGCTGACCCGCCGGTTCGGGGAAACGATCACCCTGGCCCACGCCTTCGACCCACTGGGCCGCCTCACGGACCTGGCAGTGACCGGCGCGCAGGGCGAATCCATCCAGCGCCGCGCCTACCACTACCGCGCCGACGGCAACCTGACCGGCGTGGACGACCAGCTCTCCGGCTCCCGCCGCTTCGACCTGGACGCGGCGGGCCGGGTGACGGCGGTCCGGGCGGGGGACTGGTCGGAGCGGTACGCCTACGACACGGCGGGCAACCAGACCGAGGCGTCCTGGCCCGCGGCCCACCCCGGCCAGGAAGCGCTGGGCCCCCGCGCCTACACGGGCACCCGAATAACCCGGGCGGGCTCGGTCCGCTACGAACACGACGCCCAGGGCCGCGTCACCCTGCGCCAGAAACAGCGCCTCTCGCGCAAGCCGGACACCTGGCGCTACACCTGGGACCCGGAAGACCGCCTGACCTCCGTCGTCACCCCCCGACGGCACGGTCTGGCGCTACCGCTACGACCCGCTGGGCCGCCGCATCGCCAAGGAGCGGATGGCGGGGGAGGCGGTCGCGGAGCGGGTGTCGTTCACATGGGACGGCACGACGCTGTGCGAACAGACGACGTCGTCGTCCGCATCCGCCGTGGCGGTCTCCCTCACCTGGGACCACGCGGGCCTGCGCCCCATCGCCCAGACCGAACGAATATCGACGGCGCCCGCGCCACAGGACTCGATCGACGAACGCTTCTTCGCAATAGTCACCGACCTGATCGGCACCCCGAGCGAACTGATCGACGAACGGGGCGAAATAGCCTGGCGCACCCGCTCAACCCTGTGGGGCACAACGACGTGGAACACGGACGCCCGCGCCTACACCCCACTCCGCTTCCCGGGTCAGTACTTCGGCCCTGAGACGGGGCTGCATTACAACTATTTCCGGCATTATGACCCGGAGGGCGCGCGCTATCTTTCGGTGGATCCGCTGGGACTGGCGCCTGCTCCAAACCCGTCCGCCTATGTCCCGAACCCATTTTTGTGGACCGATCCTCTGGGGCTCTCCCCATGCCCGGAGCATCCGGCAATCACAGAGACGCACGACAGAATGGGCGATGGGAGCATCATAAGCCAGTACCCGATCACTCCTGATGAAGCTCTCGATGCCGCTCAGAGGCTCTTGGGGGAGGGGTACACGGAGAAGGGGGTGAATAGAGGGGTGTTCCGTAGTGCGGATGGACTCAGGCAATTTCGCATGGATCCGGATTCCTTGGCGGGAGGTCACTGGCCAGACATTCCTCATGTGCACTTCGAAATATTTGAACACCCTGGCGACAAAAAGGCCTCGGTTAACAATCACGTCCCATTGGTCCAGTGAACCTCTTTCATCCTGAATATGTGCAGGTCATGAGAGCGTGGACGGCCTGGACGATGGTGCCGATACGCCGGGTGGAACATCGGGCCCGCCGGAGTAGTCGCCAGGCCTTCAGCTGCGCGGAGGCACGTTCTCCAGGAGCCCGAAGCCGGGCGTGATCACGGTTGAACTCCTGGCAGTGCTGCGGTTGTTCGCGGTGGTGGTAGTAGGGGGTGCGGACGGTGGCGCCGGCTCCCTGGTAGGCCCTGTCCGCGAGTACGAGGATCTGCCGTGCCAGGCACGCTTGGACGATGCCGTGGGCTCGGGCCGCGGTCAGGTCGTGGGTCCGTCCGGGGGTGGCCCGTGAGAACCAGAGCGGGGTGCCGTCCGGGCGGGCAATGACCTGGACGTTCATGCCGTGCTTCTTGTGTTTTTGGGAGTAGTACGGCTCGTCGGCCCGGACGCGGTCGGCCGGAATGAGTGTGCCGTCAACGATGACGTGGTCGCCTTCGCCGAGACCGGTGAGTGCTTCGTGCAGGCCGGGTGCCCATGAGGCAAGCACGTCCAGGGTCTCGTCGACGTAGCGCCAAGCGGTTGCCTCGGAGACACCGAAGCCCGCGCCGACCTGCGCGAGTGTCTCATTCTTCCGTAGACGCGCGAGAGCCGGCAGCGCTTGCTTGAAGCAACCGAGCTTGCGCCAGCGGGAGTTGATCTCTCGGCGGCGGTCATACAGAAGCCAGGCCACGTGTTCGACGAGCTCGTGCGACACGTCGATCGTGGCAGGATGCGGAACCAACAGGGCCCCTCGTGTCGCCGGTGTGATGAGTGGAATCACCACGCCAACGACGAGGGGCCCTGCCTCGTCACCACGCCCGCTGACCAGCCCATTTCACCCCTGCGACACAGGATGAAAGAGGTTCAGTCGGGTTGCCGCGCGCCTGGTCTAACTTTGGAGGGGTGAATGATTGAAATCGGTAAGGTTGGGTGGATCCGTACCGGGGATGACGCGGGTAAATTTGTGAAAGTGAATGAGCTCCCGGATTCGCCGCCCAGCTATCTCGTCTTGCTCGCTCATGACCGAGAGTTCAAGAGCGGGTGCGGAGACTATTGGGTGGAGGACTTCGAGTCGCTTGAGGGATTCTTCACCGAGGGGGCGTGGATCGTTGAGTGGCTCGGCGAGTCTGAGTGAAGGCGCCGTGGGGCGGCTCTGCCCGGCGGCCTGGAACTGATGATTCGACATTTGGCACATGTCGAGATCACGCCCGACGCAATGAGCTGAGGGGGTATCGGGTTCATGGTGGAAGGCAAACTCCACATCTATTCCGTGGAACAGGCAGGCGGACGCTCTGCTGTCTGCATTGCCAGATGTGTGGGCGGAGTCGTGCGAACCGGGCAGAATTTCGTCATGGAGGTGGCGTCCGAGCACGGCGATGTCGAGCATGGCGTCACGTTGACCGCCATTGATCGTTACGGCCGGAGCGTGGATTTCTTCGATCCGCCTCACGCCGCGAAGGTCCACCTATCCGGCCCGGGGGCTTCGGTGCTGGAGCCCGGGTTGATCCTGGCTGCGCGTGGCTGAGCGGCGGGGCGGGACCGGCCCGCGCTGTGCGTCCGCGTGCCCGATGCGTGAGCGCGTGTGACGTGGGGTACGCTTCCCCGCTGCGATTGGCCAGGCCCCGGCCCCGTATGGCAGACTGTCGGGGTTGCTCGGTTGAGTGCCGATGCTGCGCGCCTCCCGCCGGGAGGACCGGAAGCGAGTCCCACAGTACTCGTCGTCCCTGCTCAGGGGCGGACGTACGGGAATCTTCCGGGAAGTGTCAGCGGGGCTCCGGCCAGGCGTCCGGTGGGTGTTCTGCCCCCGTCTGCGAGGTCCTGTGGCCCGCATCCCCTTGGTTGGGAAATCCCGTATGGGATTTCTGCGTAGAGGGAGTGCGACACGCCCGACCGCGTGGGTCGGAGACAGAGTTGGTAGAGCCCCCGGGTTCCAGAGCGTTACGAGACAAAGGACTACTAGGTAGCCATGGCGGGACAGAAGATCCGCATCCGGCTCAAGGCCTACGACCACGAGGTCATCGACTCCTCGGCGAAGAAGATCGTCGAGACGGTGACCCGCACTGGTGCGTCGGTCGCAGGCCCGGTGCCGCTGCCCACTGAGAAGAACGTGTACTGCGTCATCAAGTCGCCGCACAAGTACAAGGACTCTCGCGAGCACTTCGAGATGCGCACGCACAAGCGCCTCATCGACATCCTCGACCCCACGCCGAAGACGGTTGACTCGCTGATGCGTCTCGACCTGCCGGCCGGCGTCGACATCGAGATCAAGCTCTGAAGGGACGGGCCGAGATGAGCAAGAACATCAAGGGCGTCCTGGGCGAGAAGCTCGGCATGACCCAGGTCTGGGACGAGAACAACCGGGTCGTCCCGGTCACCGTCATCAAGGCCGGGCCGTGTGTCGTGACGCAGGTTCGCACCAACGACGTCGACGGCTACGAGTCGGTACAGATCGCCTTCGGCGAGATCGACCCGCGCAAGGTGAACAAGCCCCTCAAGGGCCACTTCGCCAAGGCCGACGTGACCCCGCGCCGCCACCTGGTGGAGCTCCGCACCCCTGACGCCAGCGAGTACACGCTGGGCCAGGAGATCACTGCCGAGGTGTTCGAGTCCGGCGTCAAGGTTGACGTCACGGGCAAGAGCAAGGGCAAGGGCTTCGCCGGTGGCATGAAGCGTCACAACTTCAAGGGCCTGGGCGCCGGTCACGGTGTGCAGCGCAAGCACCGCTCGCCCGGTTCCATCGGTGGCTGCGCCACCCCTGGCCGTGTGTTCAAGGGCACCCGCATGGCGGGCCGCATGGGCAACGAGCGAGTCACCACCCAGAACCTGACCATCCACGCGGTTGACGCGGAGAAGGGTCTGCTGCTCATCAAGGGCGCGGTCCCCGGTCCGAACGGCGGCCTCGTCCTGGTCCGTACCGCGGCCAAGGGGGCTTGAGGTAATGAGCACCATTGACATCCTTTCGCCGGCAGGCGACAAGGCCGGTACCGTCGAGCTCCCCGCGGAGATCTTCGACGCGAAGACCAGCGTTCCGCTGATCCACCAGGTCGTCGTCGCTCAGCTGGCAGCTGCCCGTCAGGGCACGCACAAGACCAAGACCCGTGGCGAAGTCCGCGGTGGTGGCAAGAAGCCTTACCGCCAGAAGGGCACCGGCCGCGCGCGCCAGGGTTCGACCCGTGCGCCGCAGTTCGCCGGCGGTGGCGTCGTCCACGGCCCGCAGCCGCGTGACTACTCGCAGCGGACCCCGAAGAAGATGAAGGCCGCCGCCCTGCGCGGTGCCCTCTCCGACCGGGCGCGCCACTCCCGCATCCACGTCGTCACCGGCGTGGTCGAGGGCACGGCTTCCACCAAGGCCGCCAAGACGCTGTTCGGCAAGATCTCGGAGCGCCCCAACCTGCTCCTGGTCGTCGACCGCGCCGAAGAGGCCGCGTGGCTGTCCGCCCGCAACCTGCCCCAGGTCCACATCCTGGAGCCGGGCCAGCTGAACACGTACGACGTGATCGTCTCCGACGACGTGGTCTTCACCCAGGCCGCTTTCGAGTCCTTCGTGTCTGGCCCCAAGGCCGATGACAACGAGGGGAGCGAGGCCTGATGGCCGAGATCACCAGCAAGACCTTCACGGACCCGCGCGACATTCTTGTCAAGCCGGTTGTTTCCGAGAAGAGCTACGCGCTGCTCGACGAGAACAAGTACACGTTCATCGTCAAGCCGGGCTCCAACAAGACCCAGATCAAGCAGGCCGTGGAAGCGGTCTTCTCGGTCAAGGTCACCGGGGTCAACACGATCAACCGCCAGGGCAAGCGCAAGCGCACGAAGACCGGTTTCGGCAAGCGTGCCGACACCAAGCGCGCCATCGTGACCCTTGCTGAGGGCGACCGTATCGACATCTTCGGCCAGGCCTCCTAACGGAGCGCCCTGGTCCGAATATCGGACGAGGACTGAGAAATGGGTATCCGCAAGTACAAGCCGACGACTCCGGGCCGTCGTGGCTCCAGCGTCGCCGACTTCGTCGAGATCACGCGGTCCACGCCGGAGAAGTCGCTGGTCCGCCCCCTGCACAGCAAGGGCGGCCGTAACAACACCGGTCGTGTGACCGTCCGTCACCAGGGCGGTGGCCACAAGCGCGCCTACCGCGTGATCGACTTCCGTCGTCACGACAAGGACGGCGTGCCGGCCAAGGTCGCTCACATCGAGTACGACCCGAACCGCACCGCGCGCATCGCGCTCCTGCACTATGCAGACGGCGAGAAGCGTTACATCATCGCGCCCCGTGGCCTCAGCCAGGGTGACCGCGTTGAGAACGGCCCCGGGGCCGACATCAAGCCGGGCAACAACCTGGCGCTGCGCAACATCCCGGTCGGTACGACCATCCACGCCATCGAGCTGCGTCCCGGCGGCGGTGCGAAGTTCGCCCGCTCCGCGGGTGCTTCGGTGCAGCTGCTGGCGAAGGAGGGCACGATGGCCCACCTTCGTATGCCGTCCGGTGAAATTCGCCTGGTCGACGCCCGCTGCCGCGCCACCATCGGCGAGGTCGGCAACGCCGAGCAGTCGAACATCAACTGGGGCAAGGCCGGCCGCATGCGCTGGAAGGGCGTTCGCCCGACCGTCCGCGGTGTCGCCATGAACCCGGTCGACCACCCGCACGGTGGTGGTGAGGGCAAGACCAGTGGTGGTCGCCACCCGGTCAGCCCGTGGGGTCAGAAGGAGGGTCGTACTCGCTCGCCGAAGAAGGCATCGAGCAAGTACATCGTCCGCCGCCGCAAGACGAACAAGAAGCGCTAGGAGCGGGTTTAGATGCCGCGCAGTCTCAAGAAGGGACCCTTCGTTGACGGCCACCTCGTAAAGAAGGTGGACGCTCAGAACGAAGCCGGTACCAAGAACGTCATCAAGACCTGGTCCCGTCGCTCGATGATCATCCCGGCCATGCTCGGCCACACGATCGCGGTGCACAACGGCAAGACCCACGTCCCGGTGTTTGTCTCCGAGTCGATGGTCGGCCACAAGCTCGGCGAGTTCTCGCCGACTCGCACCTTCCGCGGCCACGTCAAGGACGACCGGAAGTCGAAGCGCCGCTAACGCGGGGTGGGTAACGACTATGACTTACACCGAAGGGACAACCATGGAAGCCAGGGCCCAGGCGCGGTACATCCGCGTCACGCCCATGAAGGCCCGCCGCGTGGTGGACCTTATCCGTGGCATGGATGCCACGGAGGCTCAGGCGGTCCTGCGTTTCGCCCCGCAGGCCGCGAGCGTGCCGGTCGGCAAGGTGCTGGACAGCGCCATTGCCAACGCCGCGCACAACTACGACCACACCGACGCCTCTTCGCTGGTCATCAGCGAGGCGTACGTGGACGAGGGCCCGACCCTGAAGCGGTTCCGTCCGCGTGCCCAGGGCCGTGCCTACCGGATCCGTAAGCGGACCAGCCACATCACCGTGGTCGTCAGCAGCAAGGAAGGAACCCGGTAATGGGCCAGAAGGTAAACCCGCACGGGTTCCGGCTCGGCATCACCACGGACTTCAAGTCCCGTTGGTACGCCGACAAGCTGTACAAGGACTACGTCAAGGAAGACGTCGCCATCCGTCGGATGATGACGTCCGGCATGGAGCGCGCCGGCATCTCGAAGGTTGAGATCGAGCGCACCCGTGACCGCGTGCGGGTGGACATCCACACCGCGCGTCCCGGCATCGTCATCGGCCGCCGTGGCGCCGAGGCCGACCGCATCCGCGGCGACCTCGAAAAGCTCACGGGCAAGCAGGTCCAGCTGAACATCCTTGAGGTCAAGAACCCCGAGATGGACGCTCAGCTGGTTGCTCAGGCCGTTGCCGAGCAGCTCTCCTCCCGCGTCTCCTTCCGTCGCGCCATGCGTAAGAGCATGCAGGGCACGATGAAGGCCGGCGCCAAGGGCATCAAGATCCAGTGTGGTGGCCGTCTCGGCGGCGCCGAGATGTCCCGCTCGGAGTTCTACCGCGAAGGCCGTGTGCCGCTGCACACCCTGCGCGCGAACATCGACTACGGCTTCTTCGAGGCCAAGACGACCTTCGGCCGTATCGGCGTGAAGGTCTGGATCTACAAGGGCGACGTCAAGAACATCGCCGAGGTTCGCGCCGAGAACGCAGCGGCCCGTGCGGGTAACCGCCCGGCCCGTGGTGGCGCCAACGACCGTCCGGCCGGTGGCCGCGGTGGCCGTGGCGGCGAGCGTGGCGGTCGCGGCCGCAAGCCGCAGCAGGCTGCGCCGGCTGCCGAGGCCCCCAAGGCCGAGGCTCCCGCCGCTGCCGCTCCGGCTGAGAGCACCGGAACGGAGGCCTGACCGAAATGCTGATCCCCCGTAGGGTCAAGCACCGCAAGCAGCACCACCCCAAGCGCCGCGGTATGGCCAAGGGTGGTACGACGGTTGCGTTCGGCGAGTACGGCATTCAGGCCCTCACGCCGGCGTACGTGACCAACCGCCAGATCGAGGCGGCTCGTATCGCGATGACCCGCCACATCAAGCGTGGCGGCAAGGTCTGGATCAACATCTACCCGGACCGCCCCCTGACGAAGAAGCCTGCCGAGACCCGCATGGGTTCCGGTAAGGGTTCTCCGGAGTGGTGGGTCGCGAACGTTCACCCGGGCCGGGTGATGTTCGAGCTGTCCTACCCGAACGAGAAGATTGCTCGTGAGGCGCTCACCCGAGCTGCTCACAAGCTCCCGATGAAGTGCCGCATCGTCCGGCGCGAGGCAGGTGAGGCGTGATGTCGGCCGGAACCAAGGCGTCCGAACTGCGCGAGCTGGGCGACGAGGAGCTTCTCAACAAGCTCCGCGAAGCCAAGGAAGAGCTGTTCAACCTCCGCTTCCAGGCGGCGACGGGTCAGCTCGAGAACCACGGGCGGCTCAAGTCCGTCCGTAAGGACATCGCCCGGATCTACACCCTGATGCGCGAGCGCGAGCTGGGCATCGAGACGGTGGAGAGCGCCTGATGAGCGAGAAGAATGTGACTGAGACGACTGAGCAGCGCGGTTTCCGCAAGACCCGTGAGGGTCTGGTCGTCAGCGACAAGATGGACAAGACCGTCGTCGTCGCTGTCGAGGACCGTGTGAAGCACGCGCTGTACGGCAAGGTCATCCGCCGTACGAACAAGCTCAAGGCGCACGACGAGCAGAACGCTGCCGGTGTCGGCGACCGCGTCCTCATCATGGAGACGCGTCCGCTGTCGGCGAGCAAGCGCTGGCGCATCGTCGAGATCCTCGAGAAGGCCAAGTAAGCAAATCTCTGGGGGGTTTCCCTCAGAGTGGTTCCGCCAGGCTCGGTGGGGGCCGCACCTCGTAAGAGGTCCGTGGCCCCCGCCGGGAACCGGCAGACGATCAGGAGATAGACGTGATCCAGCAGGAGTCGCGACTGCGCGTCGCCGACAACACTGGTGCGAAGGAAATCCTTTGCATCCGTGTGCTCGGTGGCTCCGGTCGCCGCTACGCGGGTATCGGTGACGTCATCGTCGCCACCGTCAAGGACGCGATCCCCGGTGGCAACGTGAAGAAGGGCGACGTCGTCAAGGCTGTCGTCGTGCGCACCGTCAAGGAGCGTCGTCGTCAGGACGGCTCGTACATCCGCTTCGACGAGAACGCGGCCGTCATCCTCAAGAACGATGGCGACCCCCGCGGCACCCGCATCTTCGGCCCGGTGGGCCGGGAGCTGCGCGAGAAGAAGTTCATGAAGATCATCTCGCTCGCGCCGGAGGTGCTGTAAGCATGAAGATCAAGAAGGGCGACCTGGTTCAGGTCATCACCGGTAAGGACAAGGGCAAGCAGGGCAAGGTCATCGCGGCCTTCCCCCGCGAGGACCGCGTCCTGGTCGAGGGTGTCAACCGGGTCAAGAAGCACACCAAGGCCGGCCAGACCGCTCGCGGTTCGCAGACCGGTGGCATTGTGACGACCGAGGCCCCGATCCACGTGAGCAACGTTCAGCTCGTCGTGGAGAAGGACGGCAACAAGGTCGTTACCCGCGTCGGTTTCCGCTTCGACGACGAGGGCAACAAGATCCGCGTTGCCAAGCGGACGGGTGAGGACATCTGATGGCTACCACCACCACTCCGCGTCTCAAGACGAAGTACCGCGAGGAGATCGCGGGCAAGCTGCGTGAGGAGTTCTCGTACGAGAACGTCATGCAGGTTCCCGGCCTCGTGAAGATCGTGGTCAACATGGGTGTGGGCGACGCCGCCCGCGACTCCAAGCTGATGGACGGCGCGGTTCGCGACCTCACCACGATCACCGGCCAGAAGCCGGCCGTCACCAAGGCCCGCAAGTCCATCGCGCAGTTCAAGCTGCGCGAGGGTCAGCCGATCGGCTGCCACGTCACCCTCCGTGGTGACCGCATGTGGGAGTTCCTGGACCGTACGCTGTCGCTCGCGCTGCCGCGTATCCGTGACTTCCGTGGTCTGTCGCCGAAGCAGTTCGACGGCCGTGGCAACTACACCTTCGGTCTCACCGAGCAGGTCATGTTCCACGAGATCGACCAGGACAAGATCGACCGTACCCGGGGTATGGACATCACCGTGGTCACCACGGCGACCAACGACGACGAGGGCCGCGCGCTCCTTCGTCACCTCGGCTTCCCCTTCAAGGAGGCGTAAGCGAGATGGCGAAGAAGGCTCTCATCGCGAAGGCTGCCCGCAAGCCCAAGTTCGGTGTGCGTGCGTACACCCGCTGCCAGCGCTGCGGTCGCCCTCACTCCGTGTACCGCAAGTTCGGCCTGTGCCGCGTGTGCCTTCGTGAGATGGCTCACCGTGGCGAGCTGCCGGGCGTGACCAAGAGCTCCTGGTAATTCCCCTCTGTCCTTAGGGACTTGGGAATTTCCGGACGCTCTCGGTAAGTATCTGGTCGGCGGATGCCCTGCTCCATATGCCGTAGGCTTCTGGGGTTGGGCGTCCGCCGCCCATAACGACTTACTACGCCGTAGGTCCCCGCACCGCACCCGTCCCGCCACTGAGTGGGGAGAGGGATGGCGCATACAGGAAACCGCGGCGAGAGAGGCCGAAGGCCGATTCATGACCATGACTGACCCGATCGCAGACATGCTCACTCGTCTGCGTAACGCAAACTCGGCGTACCACGACTCCGTCGTGATGCCGCACAGCAAGATCAAGTCGCACATCGCGGAGATCCTCCAGCAGGAGGGCTTCATCACCGGCTGGAAGGTCGAGGACGCCGAGGTCGGCAAGAACCTCGTCCTTGAGCTGAAGTTCGGGCCGAACCGTGAGCGCTCCATCGCGGGCATCAAGCGGATCTCGAAGCCCGGTCTGCGTGTGTACGCGAAGTCCACCAACCTGCCGAAGGTGCTCGGCGGCCTGGGCGTGGCGATCATCTCCACGTCGCACGGTCTGCTCACCGGTCAGCAGGCAGGCAAGAAGGGCGTAGGTGGGGAAGTCCTCGCCTACGTCTGGTAGTCGGGAACGGAGGAAAAGCTAATGTCGCGAATCGGCAAGCTCCCCATCCAGGTTCCCGCCGGTGTGGACGTCACCATCGATGGCCGTACGGTGCACGTGAAGGGCCCCAAGGGTTCCCTCACGCACGCTGTTGCGGCTCCCATCGAGATCGTGAAGGGTGAGGACGGCGTTCTGAACGTCACCCGCCCCAACGACGAGCGTCAGAACAAGGCCCTGCACGGCCTGTCCCGCACGCTGGTGGCCAACATGATCACCGGTGTGACCCAGGGATACACCAAGGCGCTCGAGATCAGCGGTGTCGGTTACCGCGTCCAGGCGAAGGGCTCCAACCTGGAGTTCGCGCTGGGATACAGCCACTCGATCACCGTCGAGGCCCCCGAGGGCATCACCTTCAAGGTCGAGTCGCCCACGAAGTTCTCGGTCGAGGGCATCGACAAGCAGAAGGTCGGCGAGGTCGCCGCCAACATCCGCAAGCTGCGGAAGCCCGACCCGTACAAGGCCAAGGGTGTCAAGTACGCCGGCGAGGTCATCCGCCGCAAGGTCGGAAAGGCTGGTAAGTAAGCCATGGCATACGGTGTGAAGATCGCCAAGGGCGACGCTTACAAGCGTGCCGCCAAGGCACGTCGCCACGTCCGCATCCGCAAGCACGTGTCGGGTACGGCGGAGCGTCCGCGCCTCGTCGTGACGCGTTCCAACCGCGGTATCACCGCTCAGGTCATCGACGACCTCAAGGGTCACACCCTGGCGTCGGCGTCGACCCTGGACGCTTCGATCCGTGGTGGCGAGGGCGACAAGTCCGCGCAGGCCAAGCAGGTCGGTGCCCTGGTCGCTGAGCGCGCCAAGGCCGCCGGCGTCGAGACCGTCGTGTTCGACCGTGGTGGCAACAGGTACGCCGGGCGCATTGCCGCTCTGGCTGACGCCGCCCGCGAAGCCGGGCTGAAGTTCTAAGCCCCGGTTCCGGGACTAACGGACGTAACAGAGAGAGGTAAATCCAATGGCTGGACCCCAGCGCCGCGGAAGCGGTGCCGGTGGCGGCGAGCGGCGGGACCGGAAGGGTCGCGACGGTGGCGCTGCCGCCGAGAAGACCGCTTACGTTGAGCGCGTTGTCGCGATCAACCGCGTTGCCAAGGTTGTCAAGGGTGGTCGCCGCTTCAGCTTCACCGCGCTGGTCGTGGTGGGCGACGGTGACGGCACCGTAGGTGTCGGTTACGGCAAGGCCAAGGAAGTTCCCGCGGCCATCGCCAAGGGTGTCGAGGAAGCCAAGAAGAACTTCTTCAAGGTTCCGCGCATCCAGGGCACCATCCCGCACCCGATCCAGGGCGAGAAGGCGGCCGGCGTTGTCCTGCTGAAGCCTGCTTCCCCCGGTACCGGTGTTATCGCCGGTGGCCCGGTGCGCGCCGTTCTGGAGTGCGCCGGCGTTCACGACATCCTGTCGAAGTCCCTGGGCTCCGACAACGCGATCAACATCGTGCACGCGACCGTGGAGGCCCTCAAGGGCCTGCAGCGTCCCGAGGAGATCGCGGCTCGCCGTGGTCTGCCCCTTGAGGCCGTTGCCCCCGCGGCTCTGCTTCGTGCGCGTGCGGGAGCGGGTGCGTAATGGCCCGTCTCAAGATCACGCAGACGAAGTCGTACATCGGCAGCAAGCAGAACCACCGCGACACCCTGCGTTCGCTCGGGCTCAAGCGCCTGAACGACGTGGTTGTCAAGGAGGACCGCCCCGAGTTCCGCGGCATGGTGCAGACCGTCCGCCACCTCGTGACGGTTGAGGAGGTTGACTGACATGGGTGAGAACAGCCCGCTGAAGGCCCATAACCTCCGTCCTGCCCCGGGCGCCAAGACCGCCAAGACCCGTGTGGGTCGTGGTGAGGCGTCCAAGGGTAAGACCGCAGGTCGTGGTACCAAGGGTACGAAGGCCCGTTACCAGGTTCCGGAGCGCTTCGAGGGTGGCCAGATGCCCCTCCACATGCGTCTTCCGAAGCTCAAGGGCTTCAAGAACCCGTTCCGCACCGAGTTCCAGGTCGTGAACCTGGACAAGCTCGGCGCTCTCTACCCCGAGGGTGGAGAGGTCACGGTGGCCGACCTGGTCGCCAAGGGCGCGGTGCGCAAGAACAGCCTCGTCAAGGTCCTGGGCCAGGGCGAGATCTCCGTGGCGCTGCAGGTTTCGGTTGACGCCGTTTCCGGCTCCGCCAAGGAGAAGATTGCCGCCGCCGGCGGCACCGTCACCGAGCTCGTCTGAGACAGCTTGATGGCTTGAACATCCGACCGGGGATGCCTCTCAAATGGGGCATCCCCGGTTGGTCGTTCCTAGGGGGGCATAGTCGCCGGTAAGGTGGCGTGCACTGTCTAAGTTCCGTGCTGTGTGCCTGGACGGCTACAGTACGGATTTTTGGCAGATCAAGACTTCAGTCCTTATTCGTCGATCCTCAAGACCGTCACCCTGACGCACTTGCGCGGGGGTCGCAGGAGGCACCGTGCTCACCGCGTTCGCCCAGGCGTTCAAGACGCCTGACCTGCGCAAGAAGCTGCTCTTCACACTCGGCATCATCGTGATCTACCGGCTCGGTACGCATGTGCCCATGCCCGGGGTGAGCTACAAGAACGTACAGACCTGTGTGGACCAGGCCCAGCAGAACAGCGGTCTGTTCAGCCTGGTCAACATGTTCAGCGGCGGTGCGCTGCTGCAGATCACGATCTTCGCGCTCGGCATCATGCCGTACATCACGGCGAGCATCATCCTGCAGCTGCTGACCGTGGTGATCCCACGTCTGGAAGCCCTCAAGAAGGAGGGTCAGGCGGGTACGGCGAAGATCACGCAGTACACGCGTTACCTGACCGTCGCGCTGGCGATCCTGCAGGGCACCGGCCTGGTGGCCACCGCCCGCAGCGGCGCGCTCTTCAACGGCTGCCAGGTCGCCACCGAGATCATCCCGAACCGCTCGATCTTCACCACCATCACGATGGTCATCACGATGACCGCCGGCACCGCCTGCGTCATGTGGCTCGGTGAGATCATCACCGACCGCGGCATCGGCAACGGCATGTCCATCCTGATGTTCATCTCGATCGCCTCCAGCTTCCCGAGCTCCCTGTGGGCCATCAAGAAGCAGGGCCACCTCGCCGGTGGCTGGATCGAGTTCGGCACCGTGGTGCTGGTCGGCCTCGTCATGGTCGGGCTCGTGGTCTTCGTCGAGCAGGCCCAGCGGCGCATCCCGGTGCAGTACGCGAAGCGCATGATCGGCCGCAGGTCGTACGGCGGAACCTCGACCTACATCCCGCTGAAGGTCAATCAGGCGGGTGTGATCCCGGTCATCTTCGCTTCGTCGCTGCTCTACATTCCGGCGCTGATCGTCCAGTTCTCGAACTCGACGGCAGGCTGGGCGACCTGGATCAAGGACAACTTGACCAAGGGCGACCATCCTTACTACATCGTCAGCTACTTCCTGTTGATCGTGTTCTTCGCCTTCTTCTATGTGGCGATCTCGTTCAACCCCGAGGAAGTCGCCGACAACATGAAGAAGTATGGTGGCTTCATCCCGGGCATCCGGGCTGGCCGACCGACCGCTGAGTACCTGAGCTACGTACTCAACCGGATCACCTGGCCGGGGTCGCTGTATCTGGGGCTGATCGCGCTCGTACCGACAATGGCGTTGATCATCTTCGGCGGCGTCCAGAGCTTCCCGCTCGGCGGGACGAGCATCCTCATCATCGTGGGTGTGGGTCTGGAAACCGTTAAGCAGATCGAGAGCCAGCTTCAGCAGCGCAATTACGAAGGGTTCCTCCGCTGATGCGAATCGTCCTCGTCGGACCGCCCGGTGCAGGCAAGGGAACGCAGGCCGCGTTCCTTGCCCAGAACCTGGCGATCCCGCACATCTCCACGGGCGACCTCTTCCGTGCCAACATCAGCCAGGGCACGGACCTCGGCAAGCAGGCCAAGGCGTACATGGACGCCGGCAACCTGGTACCGGACGAGGTCACCATCGGGATGGCCAAGGACCGCATGGAAGCGCCGGACGCCGTGAACGGCTTCCTGCTCGACGGCTTCCCGCGCAACGTGGTGCAGGCCGAGGCGCTGGACGAGGTGCTGAAGGCGGACGGCGTGAAGCTGGACGCCGTGCTCGACCTGGAAGTCCCCGAGGACGAGGTCGTCAAGCGCATCGCCGGCCGGCGCATCTGCCGCAACGACAGCGCGCACGTCTTCCACGTGGCGTACAACGCCCCGAAGCAGGACGGCGTCTGCGACAAGTGCGGCGGCGAGCTGTACCAGCGCGGTGACGACACCGAGGACACCGTCCGCAAGCGTCTTGAGGTCTACCACAGCGAGACCGAGCCGATCATCGACTACTACCGCGCGCAGGGGCTGGTCATCACCATCTCCGCGCTCGGCAAGGTCGACGAGGTCACGACGAAGGCGATGGACGCGTTGCGCCGCGAAGCGGCGTAGTCCTCGCACCCAACGCTGCCCACGGCCGCGGTGCCCCCTCACGGGGGTGCCGCGGCCGTTTCGCGTGTGCGGGCCGGTGGTCGCTCCCTGGGGCTCTGCCCCAGACCCCGTTCGCGCCTGAAGGGCGCTCGTCCTCAAGCGCCGGACCGGCTGGGGATGCCTGCATGGGCACCCTGCCAAGAACAACCCTGTCAGGGGCGCGGGGAACTGCGCGAGAGGCAACCACGGCCCGCACTCGAAGGCCGAACCCCATGGCGCGGACGGGCTGGGCTGCCCGTATTCGGCACCGGACACGGAAGCCTTATCGTTGTTGGTGACCCGTACCTGTCCAGAAAGGCGTGAGCCGCACATGGTGGAGATCAAGACCCCCGAGCAGATCGCGAAGATGCGCGAGGCGGGGCTGGTCGTCGCCGCGATCCACGCCGCCACCCGCGAGGCCGCGGTGCCCGGGTCCACGACGAAGGACCTGGACGAGGTCGCCCGCAAGGTGATCGCCGAACACGGTGCCAAGTCCAACTTCCTGGGGTACGGCGGTTTCCCCGCCACGATCTGCACCTCGGTCAACGAGGTCGTCGTGCACGGGATCCCGGACGACAAGACCGTCCTGAAGGACGGCGACATCATCTCCATCGACGCCGGCGCGATCATCGACGGCTGGCACGGCGACGCCGCGTACACGGCGTTCGTCGGCACCGGGCACGCGCCCGAGCTGGTCGAGCTGTCCCGGGTGACCGAGGAGTCCATGTGGGCCGGTCTCGCCGCGGTGAAGAAGGGCAACAAGCTCATCGACGTCTCGCGCGCGATCGAGTCGTACATCCGCCGCCAGCCGCGCCCCTCGACCGGTAAGTACGGGATCGTCGAGGACTACGGGGGCCACGGCATCGGGTCCGAGATGCACATGGACCCGCACCTCCTGAACTACGTCGACAAGCGCCGCATGCTGGGCCGCCACAACCCGAAGCTCGTCCCGGGCTTCTGCCTGGCGATCGAGCCGATGGTCTCGCTCGGCACGCCCCGCACCGAGGTCCTGGAGGACGACTGGACGGTCGTCACGACCGACGGCTCCTGGTCCTCGCACTGGGAGCACTCCATCGCCCTGACGGAGAACGGCCCCCTGGTCCTGACGATGCCGGACGGCGGCAAGGCGAAGCTGGCGGAGTACGGCGTGACGACCGCGCCGGACCCGCTGGCCTGACGTCGGCCTGAGCTGCGGCCGCCGGTCGGAGGCCGGCGCAGCCGCTCGAAGCTTGTGAGGCGCCCTGGCGCCGAGCCCGCGAGAGCGGCGTGGGGGATTGGGACCCGCTGGCCTGACGTCGGCCTGAGCCGGGCGGGCGCAGGGCCGTGAGCACCCCCGCTGCCTGGCGTAACGATCTCCACGTTGGGGCAAACTCATCTGATTCGTCTTTTCGAGTGCCCTGACGTAGACTGATGCGTCGGCTCTCGTGTACCCGTGTGTCCACACACGGCTGCGGGAGTCGATCAAGGTAGCCGATTCGAAAGGCGAAGCGTGGCCAAGAAGCAAGGTGCCATCGAAATCGAGGGCACCGTGATCGAGTCCCTCCCGAACGCCATGTTCAAGGTGGAACTCCAGAACGGTCACAAGGTCCTCGCGCACATCAGCGGCAAGATGCGGATGCACTACATCCGCATCCTCCCGGATGACCGGGTTGTGGTGGAGCTTTCTCCCTACGACCTGACGCGTGGCCGGATCGTCTACCGGTACAAGTAGATCTTGCCCACGTCGCTGTTCCAGCGGCGGTGGCACTGACCCGGAGAACCTGACATCCCATGAAGGTCAAGCCGAGCGTCAAGAAGATCTGCGACAAGTGCAAGGTGATCCGCCGTCACGGCCGGGTCATGGTCATCTGCGACAACCTGCGCCACAAGCAGCGCCAGGGCTGACGCACGCCGACCGACCTGCATTTCGCAGTTCTTCCCGCGACGCGAGCAAAACGTACATACGCAGCATCCACCTGGCCGGTTTCCCCGGCTGGTGACACCTCCGGCGGGGGCCGGGGACCCGAAACGTACCTAGTACGGCGGTCGGGAGCGGTGCTGCGGAAGACCCCCGAAAACAACTGGAGCCAGTAAATGGCACGCGTTTCCGGTGTTGACATCCCGCGCGAAAAGCGTGTGGAGATCGCACTCACCTACGTCTTCGGTATCGGGCGCACCCGGTCCAAGGAGATCCTCGCCTCGACCGGCGTGAACCCGAACACCCGCGTTCGTGACCTGGCCGAAGAGGACCTGGTCAAGATCCGCGAGTACGTGGACGCCAACCTGCGTACCGAAGGTGACCTTCGCCGTGAGGTTGCCGCCGACATCCGCCGCAAGGTCGAGATCGGCTGCTACCAGGGTCTGCGCCACCGTCGTGGTCTGCCGGTCCACGGTCAGCGCACCAGCACGAACGCTCGTACCCGCAAGGGCCCGCGTCGCGCCATCGCCGGTAAGAAGAAGCCGGGCAAGAAGTAGTCCACAGCGGACGCTTTTCAGCGGTCTTCGCTGTAGGACCGATCACCTCCCCTCTCCAGCTGGAGTAAGACATGCCCCCCAAGGGTCGTCAGGGCGCTGCCAAGAAGGTGCGCCGCAAGGAAAAGAAGAACGTCGCTCACGGCCACGCGCACATCAAGAGCACGTTCAACAACACCATCGTCTCGATCACGGACCCCTCGGGCAACGTGATCTCCTGGGCGTCCGCCGGCCACGTCGGCTTCAAGGGCTCCCGCAAGTCGACTCCGTTCGCCGCGCAGATGGCCGCCGAGTCGGCCGCCCGCCGCGCGCAGGAGCACGGCATGCGCAAGGTTGACGTCTTCGTCAAGGGCCCGGGCTCCGGTCGCGAGACCGCGATCCGCTCCCTCCAGGCCACCGGCCTTGAGGTCGGCTCGATCCAGGACGTCACCCCGACGCCGCACAACGGCTGCCGTCCGCCCAAGCGGAGGCGCGTCTGACCTCAGGTGCGTTACGCATCTGTGGTTGGCGCCGGTTTTCGGCTTGCAGGTCTGGGCGGTACGGCTCCTTTGAGGCGTGCCGCCCGTACCCTTGCAGTACGCAGTAACCCAGCAGGGCATCAAATAGTGGGTGCCCATGACTGAAGGATCTCCACATGCTTATCGCTCAGCGCCCTTCGCTGACCGAAGAGGTTGTTGACGAGTACCGCTCGCGGTTCGTCATCGAGCCCCTGGAGCCGGGCTTCGGCTACACGCTCGGCAACTCCCTGCGTCGTACGCTCCTCTCCTCGATCCCCGGTGCCGCTGTCACCAGCATCCGGATCGACGGTGTCCTGCACGAGTTCACCACCGTGCCGGGCGTCAAGGAGGACGTCACCGACCTCATCCTGAACATCAAGCAGCTGGTCGTCTCCTCGGAGCACGACGAGCCGGTCGTGATGTACCTGCGCAAGCAGGGTCCCGGCCTGGTCACCGCTGCTGACATCGCCCCGCCGGCCGGTGTCGAGGTGCACAACCCCGACCTGGTACTCGCCACGCTCAACGGCAAGGGCAAGCTGGAGATGGAGCTGACCGTCGAGCGCGGTCGCGGCTACGTCTCCGCCGTGCAGAACAAGCAGCTGGGCCAGGAGATCGGCCGCATTCCGGTCGACTCCATCTACTCCCCGGTGCTCAAGGTCACGTACAAGGTCGAGGCGACCCGTGTCGAGCAGCGCACCGACTTCGACAAGCTGATCGTCGACGTCGAGACCAAGCAGGCCATGCGTCCCCGTGACGCCATGGCGTCGGCCGGTAAGACCCTGGTCGAGCTGTTCGGTCTGGCGCGCGAGCTCAACATCGACGCCGAGGGCATCGACATGGGCCCGTCCCCCACGGACGCCGCCCTCGCCGCCGATCTCGCCCTGCCGATCGAGGAGCTGGAGCTCACCGTTCGGTCGTACAACTGCCTCAAGCGTGAGGGCATCCACTCCGTGGGTGAGCTCGTGGCGCGCTCCGAGGCGGACCTGCTCGACATCCGCAACTTCGGTGCGAAGTCGATCGACGAGGTCAAGGCGAAGCTGGCCGGTATGGGCCTCGCGCTGAAGGACTCGCCTCCCGGCTTCGACCCGACCGCCGCGGCCGACGCCTTCGGCGCGGACGACGACGCGGATGCCGGGTTCGTGGAGACCGAGCAGTACTGATCGGTCTTCGTCTGCGGACCGGTCTCGGCTGGTCGCGCACACGCGACGGAGTCGCATAATCGACTCTTCCCCGCGCCCCTTTGGGGCGCGGGTCTCCGACAGGTAACCGCCTGCTCGGACACTGACATCGGTACCTCGTACGGCCGGTGCAGATCACTAGGAGAAACACCATGCCGCGTCCCGCAAAGGGTGCCCGTCTCGGCGGCTCCGCCGCGCACGAGAAGCTGCTCCTTGCCAACCTGGCGAAGTCGCTCTTCGAGCACGGCCGCATCACGACGACCGAGGCCAAGGCCCGCCGCCTGCGTCCGGTCGCCGAGCGCCTGATCACCAAGGCGAAGAAGGGCGACATCCACAACCGTCGCCTGGTGCTGCAGACGATCACCGACAAGGGCATCGTCCACACCCTCTTCACCGAGATCGCGCCCCGCTACGAGGAGCGTCCGGGTGGTTACACCCGTATCACCAAGATCGGCAACCGTCGTGGTGACAACGCGCCGATGGCCGTGATCGAGCTGGTCGAGGGCGAGATCGCCAAGAAGGCGACCGTTGCCGAGGCCGAGGCCGCCACCGTGCGCGCCGTCAAGGAGTCCGACGCCAAGGCCGCTGAGGCCGAGGTCGTCGAGGACGCCAAGCCGGCCGACGAGGCGAAGGACGCGTAAGCGTTCTGAAGGCTGGTGAACGGGCCCGTTCCCTTCGGGGGGCGGGCCCGTTCTGCTGTGTGGATGCATTGAGAGGATCTGTTACGTGAGTGATGAGGTGGAGCCCGGCCTCGTCCGGGTGCGGCTCGATCTGTCGTACGACGGCAAGGACTTCTCCGGCTGGGCCCGGCAGCCGCTCGGACGCAGGACCGTGCAGGGCGAGATCGAGGACGCGCTGCGCACGGTGACGCGCTCCGACGTGACGTACGACCTGACGGTTGCCGGGCGCACCGACGCCGGGGTGCACGCGCGCGGGCAGGTCGCGCACGTCGACCTGCCCGAGGACGTGTGGGCCGAGCACCGCGAGAAGCTGCTGCGGCGCATGGCCGGGCGGCTGCCGCACGACGTGCGGATCTGGCGGATCGCCGAGGCGCCGAGTGGTTTCAACGCGCGGTTCTCGGCCATCTGGCGGCGGTACGCGTACCGGGTGACCGACAACGTCGGCGGTGTCGACCCCCTGTTGCGCGGTCATGTCCTGTGGCACGACTGGGAGTTGGACGTCGAGGCCATGAACGCGGCCTCCGCCGCGCTGCTCGGCGAGCACGACTTCGCGGCGTACTGCAAGAAGAGGGAAGGCGCCACCACCATCCGCACGCTCCAGGAGCTGTCCTGGGTGCGCGCCGACGACGGGATCGTCACCGCGACCGTGCGCGCCGACGCCTTCTGCCACAACATGGTGCGCTCCCTCGTGGGCGCGCTGTTGTACGTCGGCGACGGCCACCGGGGCCCCGAGTGGCCCGGCAAGGTCCTCGCGGCCGCGGTGCGCGACTCCTCCGTGCACGTGGTCAAGCCGCACGGCCTCACCCTGGAGGAAGTCGGCTACCCCGCCGACGAGTTGCTCGCCGCGCGCAGCAAGGAGGCGCGCAACGTGCGTACGCTGCCCGGGAGTTCAGGCGGCGGGCCTGGCGGCTGCTGCTGAGGCCTGGTTGCGGCCGCGGGCGACGATCTGGTCGAAGGTGGACTTCGCGAGGTCGTCGCCCGCCGCGAACACGGCTTGGTCGCCCTTCGTCACGCTCTTGCCGTTGGCGAAGCCGCCGGTCGTGAAGTAGGCATAGCGGCCGTAGGAGTTGGTGGTCGACCGGCACACCGAACCGCCCCGGCAGAACGTGTTCACGCCCGAGCCGGAGAGCGACGCGATGCCGCCGTTCGCCTGCTCCTTGGCCTTCGTCGCCGCGGTGTCCGTGTCGAACACGGCGACCCCGACCGTGACCGCGACGCCGTCCTTCGTGAACGTGGCCCGGATGACCTGGCGGCAGCCGTTGTTGTTGAGAGCCGAGCCGAGCGAACCCTGGGTGACCGAGGCGCAGTCGGTGACCTGGTCGGTGGGGCCCTTGGCGTAGACGCCGCTGCCCAGCGTCAGGCTCTTGCCCGGGAAGAGGGTGTCGGCGCTCAGCGGCGCCGTGTCCTTCTTCGCACTGGAGATGTAGTCGTACGGGTTGGGCGGGGGCGGCGGGGCCACCTGGGAGAACGAGGGGCCCGGCTGCGCGCTGTTGCTGGGCAGCGCCGGGGGAGAGGGCAGTTCACTGGCCGACTTGCCGTCGTCCTTGTTGCCCGCGTTGACGATCACGGTGGCCACGACCGCGACGACCGCCGCCGTCGCCAGTGCGCCGCCGCCTATGAACAGCCACTTCTTGCGCCGGCTGCGCGCGGCCGACGCATCGGCGAGCGCCGCCCAGTCCGGTGTCTGCTGATCCCCCGGGCCCCACGCGGGTCCCCCTTGCCCAAAGCTCATGCCGCGCATCTTAATTCGATTGTCCACAGGGCCAGGGCCTGCGCGACAATCCGCCCATGGGACATCTTGAGGCTGCACATCTGGAGTACTACCTCCCGGACGGGCGGGTGCTGCTCGGCGACGCCTCGTTCCGGGTGGCTGAGGGTTCGGTGGTGGCTCTGGTCGGTGCCAACGGGGCCGGCAAGACGACGCTGCTCCGCATGATCTCCGGCGAGCTCCAGCCGCACGGCGGCTCGGTGTCGGTGAGCGGCGGGCTCGGCGTGATGCCGCAGTTCGTGGGCTCGGTGCGCGACGAGCGTACGGTGCGTGACCTGCTGGTTTCCGTCGCGCAGCCGCGGATCCGGAAGGCCGCGGCCGAGGTGGACGCGGCCGAGCACCTGATCATGACGGTCGACGACGAGGCCGCGCAGATGAAGTACGCGCAGGCGCTCAGCGACTGGGCGGAGGTGCACGGGTACGAGGCCGAGACGGTCTGGGACATGTGCACCATGGCCGCGCTGGGGATGCCGTACGACAAGGCCCAGTTCCGTGAGGTGCGCACGCTCAGCGGTGGCGAGCAGAAGCGGCTCGTGCTCGAAGCGCTGCTCCGCGGGCCCGACGAGGTGCTGCTCCTGGACGAGCCGGACAACTATCTGGACGTCCCCGGCAAGCGCTGGCTGGAGGAGCGGCTGCGGGAGACCCGTAAGACCGTCCTGTTCGTCTCGCACGACCGGGAGCTGCTCTCGCGGGCCGCCGAGCGGATCGTGAGCCTGGAGCCGAGCCCCGCGGGGACGGACGTGTGGGTGCACGGCGCCGGGTTCGGCACCTACCACGAGGCCCGCCGGGAGCGGTTCGCGCGCTTCGAGGAGCTCAAGCGGCGCTGGGACGAGGAGCACGCCCGTCTGAAGGCGCTGGTCCTGCGGCTGCGCAACCAGGCCGCGATCAGCCCGGACATGGCGTCGCGCTACCACGCGATGCAGACCCGCTTCAAGAAGTTCGAGGAGGTGGGCCCGCCCCCGGAGCCGCCGCGCGAGCAGGCGATCACCATGCGGCTGCGCGGCGGCCGTACCGGTGTACGCGCCCTGACCTGCGAGAACCTTGAGCTGACGGGGCTGATGAAGCCGTTCTCGCTCGAAGTCTTCTACGGCGAGCGGGTCGCGGTCCTCGGCTCCAACGGCTCCGGGAAGTCGCACTTCCTGCGGCTGCTCGCGGGGGATCCGTCGGTGGCGTACAGCGGGAACTGGAAGCTGGGCGCGCGGGTCGTGCCCGGGCACTTCGCGCAGACCCACGCACACCCCGAGCTGCTCGGGCGCACCCTCGTCGACATCCTGTGGAGCGAGCACGCCAAGGACCGCGGGGCCGCGATGTCGGTCCTTCGCCGCTACGAGCTGGAGCGGCAGGGGGACCAGCCCTTCGAGAAGCTCTCGGGTGGCCAGCAGGCCCGCTTCCAGATCCTTCTCCTGGAGCTGGCCGGCACGACCGCTCTGCTGCTCGACGAGCCGACGGACAACCTCGACCTGGAATCGGCGGAGGCGCTGCAGGACGGGCTGGAGTCGTACGACGGCACGGTGCTCGCCGTCACCCACGACCGCTGGTTCTCCAAGACGTTCGACCGTTATCTGGTCTTCGGCTCGGACGGCGTGGTGCGTGAGACGTCGGAGCCGGTGTGGGACGAGCGCCGGGTGGAGCGGGCCAGGTAGGGCGTTTATGCAGGCCAGGGCCTGGTCCGGTCGAATCGGGCCAGGTCGGGCCCGGGCGGTTTTGACCCGCCCGGGGGCGCCCGGGTAGTCTTCTGGTTTGTTATGCGTATTGGCTCCGTCGTTCTCACGCGAGAGGCCCTTACGCAAGTTTCCTGGAGCAGTTACCAGTGGCTCGCATACGGGCAGCGTCCCCGGCATTGTGAGCCCCAGCTGCATGATCGCTTCAGGGTGCAATGTGTCTGGTACCCCATCCACTAAGAAGCGAAGGCTACGAAGTGCGTACGTACAGCCCCAAGCCCGGCGACATCACTCGCCAGTGGCACGTCATTGATGCCCGGGACGTCGTCCTGGGTCGTCTGGCGACCACCGCTGCGAACCTCCTCCGGGGCAAGCACAAGCCCGTCTATGCGCCCCACATGGACATGGGTGACTTCGTCATCATCATCAACGCCGACAAGGTTCACCTGTCCGGCAACAAGAAGACCCAGAAGATGGCCTACCGCCACTCCGGCTACCCGGGCGGCCTCCGCTCGGTGCGCTACGACGACCTCCTGGCGAACAACCCGGAGAAGGCCGTCGAGAAGGCCATCAAGGGCATGATCCCCAAGAACACCCTGGGCCGTCAGATGCTCTCGAAGCTGAAGGTCTACTCGGGCGACCAGCACCCCCACGCTGCCCAGCAGCCGGTGCCGTTCGAGATCACCCAGGTCGCGCAGTAGTTCCGGCCACCCCCTAAGACGTAAAGAAATCTGAGGAGAATCGTGGCCGAGACCACCGTCGAGACCCCGCTTGAGGGCGACGAGACCTACGCCGAAGTGACCACCTTCGAGTCCGAGGTGCCCGTCGAGGGCGAGTACACCTCCGAGTCGATGGCTTCCCGCTTCGGGGACCCGCAGCCGGCCGCCGGCCTGGGTCGCCGCAAGAACGCCATCGCCCGCGTCCGGATCGTTCCGGGCACCGGCAAGTGGAAGATCAACGGGCGTACGCTTGAGGACTACTTCCCGAACAAGGTCCACCAGCAGGAAGTCAACGAGCCCTTCAAGGTGCTCGAACTCGACAACCGCTACGACGTCATCGCCCGCATCTCGGGTGGCGGCGTGTCCGGTCAGGCCGGCGCCCTGCGCCTCGGCGTGGCCCGTGCGCTGAACGAGGCGGACGTGGACAACAACCGCGGCGCCCTCAAGAAGGCCGGCTTCCTCTCGCGTGACGACCGTGCGGTCGAGCGCAAGAAGGCCGGTCTCAAGAAGGCCCGTAAGGCCCCGCAGTACAGCAAGCGCTAAATCCGCGCCTGCCACTACGGCTTTCGTTCGCCCCGGCAGCACCTTCCGTGCTGCCGGGGCGTTCGTCTATCCACCCCCGCAGTTATTACCCCGCACTTTCAGGTTTTCGGAGGACAGACGTGGGACGACTCTTCGGCACGGACGGCGTGCGCGGTGTCGCCAACTCGGATCTGACGGCTGAGCTCGCGCTCGGCCTGTCGGTCGCGGCGGCGCACGTGCTCGCCGAGGCGGGGACCTTCGAGGGGCATCGGCCGACCGCCGTGGTCGGGCGTGACCCCCGGGCCTCGGGCGAGTTCCTGGAGGCCGCGGTCGTCGCGGGCCTCGCGAGCGCGGGCGTGGACGTCCTGCGGGTCGGTGTGCTGCCCACCCCCGCGGTGGCGTACCTCACCGGCGTGCTGGGTGCCGACCTCGGCGTGATGCTCTCGGCCAGCCACAACGCCATGCCGGACAACGGTGTCAAGTTCTTCGCGCGCGGCGGCCACAAGCTCGCCGACGAGCTGGAGGACCGCATCGAGTCGATCTACGAGCAGCACCGCACGGGCGCGCCGTGGGAGCGCCCGACCGGCTCCGGCGTGGGCCGCGTCCGCTCGTACGACGAGGGCTTCGACCGGTACGTCGCGCACCTCATCGGGGTGCTGCCCAACCGCCTCGACGGGCTGAAGGTCGTCCTGGACGAGGCGCACGGCGCGGCCGCCTGGGTCTCGCCCGAGGCGTTCACGCGGGCCGGCGCCGAGGTCGTCACGATCGGGGCCGAGCCGGACGGGCTCAACATCAACGACGGGTGCGGCTCCACCCACCTCGACCTCCTCAAGGCGGCCGTCGTCGAGCACGGCGCCGACCTCGGCATCGCGCACGACGGCGACGCCGACCGCTGCCTGGCCGTGGACGGCGCGGGCAACGAGGTCGACGGCGACCAGATCCTCGCGGTCCTCGCCCTCGGCATGCGCGAGGCGGGCACGCTGCGTGGCAACACCGTCGTCGGCACCGTCATGTCCAACCTGGGCTTCAAGATCGCCATGGAGCGCGAGGGCATCCAGCTCGTCCAGACCGCGGTCGGCGACCGCTATGTCCTGGAGTCCATGAAGGAGCACGGGTACGCGCTCGGCGGCGAGCAGTCCGGCCACGTGATCATCCTGGACCACGCGACCACCGGTGACGGCACGCTGACCGGCCTGATGCTGGCCGCCCGCGTCGCCGCGACCCGCCGCACGCTCGCCGACCTCGCCGGGGTCATGGAGCGCCTGCCGCAGGTCCTGATCAACGTCCCCGACGTCGACAAGTCCCGCGTCTCCACCTCCGCCGAGCTGGGCACGGCCGTGGCCGAGGCCGAGCGGGAGCTGGGCGCCACCGGCCGGGTGCTGCTTCGCCCGTCGGGCACCGAGCCGCTGGTCCGCGTCATGGTCGAGGCCGCCGACATCGAGCAGGCCCGCTCGGTCGCGGGGCGCCTCGCCGATGTGGTCAAGTCGGCCTTGGGCTAAGGCAGTTGACGTTTGCGCTGGCTCGCCCAGAGGAACTTCTGGGCGAGCAGCGTGAGCGTGCCGGACAGGACGATGCCGCCCAGGTTGGCGAGCAGTTGCCAGCTGGAGCCCCAGGTCTGGCCGTAGTCCTGGTAGCTGAACGCCATCGCGGCGTTGGCCGCCGCCGGGACCGTCGTCACTGAGATCGCCACACCGATCAGGGCGCCTGACTTCGCCGAGGTGAGCGAGAGCGTTCCCGCGATGCCCGCCAGGAACGCCACGACGAACGACATCCAGTCGGGCCGGTAGATGAACGCCGTGTTCGGGCGGGCCGCCTCGATCATCGACTTGTCGAAGAGCCCGCACACCTCCATCAGCCAGCCGAAGCCCGCCGTGAGCAGCATCGCCGAGGCGAAGCCCACCACCAGCGCGATCAGCGAGCGCCACACCAGGCGCGGGGCGCGCCGCACCAGCGCCGTGGAGATCCCGGCCAGCGGCCCGAACTCGGGGCCGACCGCCATCGCGCCCACGATCAGGATCGCGTTGTCGAGCATCACCCCGCACGCCGCGAGCATCGTCGCGACGGCGAGGAACGCCACATACGTGACCGACAGCGTCGACTCCTCGTGCGTGGCGTCGGTCAGCGACTCCCACAGCACCGCGTCCGCGCCCTCGCCCGGCGCCTCCGCCTCGGCCTTGTCGGCACGCTTGGAGATCGAGAGCTCGATGTGGTCGACGGCGATCGAACCGTCCCGGTCGAGCCCGATGGCCCTCAGTTCGGCGATCAGGGAGTCCCCGGCCTCGCGCGCCACGTCGCACAGCACGAGATCGCCGACCGGATTGCGGGCCGCCCCCGGGAGCACCGCCAGATGCGCGGTGCCGACCGTCGACTCCACGGTGCGCACGACCTCGTCGGTGCGGTCGGCGGGCACGATCAGTCGCAGGTGCAGCACGTTTCCTCGCCGGGAGTGAGAGGTTGCGGTCGGAATGCGAGCCTGGAGCTTGCGGCCGGAGTGCGCGGTCAGAGCTTGCGCAGGGAGATCTTCTGGATCTTGTGGTCGGGGCCCTTGCGTACGACGAGCGTGGCCCGGCCGCGGGTGGGTGCCACGTTCTCCACCAGGTTGGGCCGGTTGATGGTGCGCCAGGTCGTCCGGGCGTAGTCGAGGGCCTCCTCCTCGGAGACCTGGGTGTACTTGCGGAAGTACGAGAACGGGTTCTGGAAGGCCGTCTCCCGCAGCTTGCGGAAGCGGTTGAGGTACCAGGTCTCGATGTCCTCGGTGCGCGCGTCCACGTACACGCTGAAGTCGAAGTAGTCCGCGAGGCCGACCCGGGTGCGGCCGTCCTGGCCGGGCAGGGCGGGCTGCAGGACGTTGAGGCCCTCCACGATCAGGATGTCGGGGCGGCGCACGACGAGCCGCTCGTCCGGCACGATGTCGTAGATCAGGTGCGAGTAGACGGGCGCGGTGACCTCGTCCTTGCCCGCCTTGATGTCGGCGACGAACCGGGTCAGGGCCCGGCGGTCGTACGACTCGGGGAAGCCCTTGCGCGACATCAGGCCGCGGCGCTGGAGCTCGGCCATCGGGTACAGGAAGCCGTCGGTGGTGACCAGCTCGACGCGGGGGTGCTCGGGCCAGCGGGCGAGCAGCGCCTGGAGGAGCCGCGCCACGGTCGACTTGCCGACCGCCACGGAACCGGCGACCCCTATGACGAACGGGGTGCCGTGCTGGGTGCCGTGCCCGTTGCCCGCGTCGCCCAGGAACGTGTTGAGGGTGCCGCGCAGATGGGCGGTGGCCTCCACGTACAGGTTGAGCAGCCGGGACAGCGGCAGATAGATGTCGCGCACTTCGTCGAGGTCGATGACGTCACCGAGCCCGCGCAGCCGCTCGACCTCCTCGGCGGTCAGCGGCAACGGCGTCTTGTCGCGCAGGGCGCTCCACTCTGCGCGGGTCAGGTCCACATAGGGAGTCGCCTCCGGCTTGCGGTGGGCGCTCCGTGGCGGCGAAGTGATCACGGGTCCATTGTTGCGGCTGTATGACGTGTGTGGGGGGTGGGGTGGGTCACTTGGCTCCCACCCCTCCGTCCTGAATCCGGACGGAACGGAGGGTATGGAGGCCTGACGGGTGGCGGGCCCGCTGGGGAGCCTGGGCGACGGGCCGTCAGGGCAGTGCCGCGCGGCGGCGCGTGGCGGGCTGCATGTTCTGCGCCACACCCGCGCCGCGACACTGCCGTAAGCGGGGGAGTCGCCGGTTCTCGTGGCAAGGTGGCTCGGTCATGAGGACCCGGCCTTCATGCCGCGAACGTACGCGAACGTAACCGCACGTGATGCCGGACTCGGGCAGTCGTGGCCTCGAAGCGCTCGATGCGTGGGTCGATGGGGAGTTGGGCTCCACACCGGCTCCCCAGAGGGTGTCAGGGGTGGTAAGTGACACCTTAAGTCGCTGGTCAGGCGGCCATGGAGGGGTTTCTATGTGCGGAATCGTGGGTTACGTAGGCGGGCAGTCGGCGCTGGACGTCGTCGTGGCGGGGCTCAAGCGGCTTGAGTACCGCGGATACGACTCGGCGGGCGTCGCGGTCCTCGCCGACGGCGGGCTCGCCGGGGCGAAGAAGGCCGGCAAGCTGGTCAATCTGGAGAAGGCGCTCCTGGAGGCGCCGCTGCCCACCGGGGCGACCGGCATCGGGCACACCCGGTGGGCCACGCACGGCGGGCCGACCGACGCGAACGCGCACCCGCACCTGGACAACGCCGGGCGGGTCGCCGTCGTGCACAACGGGATCATCGAGAACTTCGCCGCGCTGCGGGCCGAGCTCGCCGAGCGCGGCCACCAGCTGGCCTCCGAGACGGACACCGAGGTCGTGGCGCACCTCCTCGCCGAGTGCTACTCCTCCGCCGAGGACCTGGCGGAAGCGATGCGGCAGGTGTGCCGACGCCTTGAGGGCGCGTTCACGCTGGTCGCGGTGCACGCGGACGAGCCGGACGTCGTCGTGGGCGCGCGGCGCAACTCGCCCCTGGTGGTCGGGGTCGGCGAGGGGGAGGCGTTCCTCGCCTCCGACGTCGCCGCGTTCATCGCGCACACCCGCTCCGCGATCGAACTCGGCCAGGACCAGGTCGTCGAGCTGCGCCGGGACGGGGTCACCGTCACCGACTTCGACGGGGCGCCGGCCGAAACCCGGGCGTACCACGTCGACTGGGACGCCTCCGCCGCCGAGAAGGGCGGCTACGACTACTTCATGCTCAAGGAGATCGCCGAGCAGCCCAAGGCCGTCGCCGACACGCTGCTCGGCCGGATCGACGCGGTGGGCTCGCTCACCCTGGACGAACTGCGCATCCCCGACTCCGTACTGCGCGAGGTCGACAAGGTCGTCATCGTGGCGTGCGGGACGGCCTACCACGCGGGCATGATCGCGAAGCTGGCGATCGAGCACTGGACGCGGATCCCGTGCGAGACGGAGCTGGCCAGCGAGTTCCGCTACCGGGACCCGATCCTCGACCAGCGCACGCTCGTCATCGCCATCTCGCAGTCCGGCGAGACCATGGACACGCTGATGGCGCTGCGGCACGCCCGCGAGCAGGGTGCGAAGGTGCTCGCGATCTGCAACACCAACGGGTCGACGATCCCGCGCGAGTCGGACGCGGTCCTGTACACGCACGCGGGTCCCGAGGTCGCCGTCGCCTCGACGAAGGCCTTCCTCACCCAGTTGGTCGCCTGCTATCTGGTGGCTCTGTATCTCGGCCAGGTGCGCGGGACCAAGTGGGGCGACGAGATCCGGGCCGTCGTCCACGACCTCGCCGAGATCGCCTCCGAGGTCGACAAGGTCCTCGAAACCATGGAGCCCGTACGGGAGTTGGCGCGCTCGCTCGCCGACAAGAACACGGTGCTGTTCCTCGGCCGGCACGTCGGCTACCCGGTCGCCCTCGAAGGTGCGCTCAAGCTCAAGGAGCTGGCGTACATGCATGCCGAGGGGTTCGCGGCGGGGGAGCTGAAGCACGGGCCGATCGCGCTGATCGAGGAAGATCTGCCGGTTGTGGTCGTCGTTCCCTCGCCTCGCGGGCGTTCTGTTCTGCACGACAAGATCGTTTCCAATATCCAGGAGATCCGGGCGCGGGGGGCGCGCACGATCGTGATCGCGGAGGAGGGTGACGAGGCGGTCGTGCCGTACGCCGACCATCTGATCCGCATCCCGGTCACGCCCACGCTGCTCCAGCCGCTGGTGGCGACCGTGCCGCTCCAGGTCTTCGCGTGCGAGCTGGCCACGGCCCGGGGCAACGAGGTCGACCAGCCTCGCAACCTGGCCAAGTCCGTCACGGTGGAGTGAGCGCGTGATCATCGGGGTTGGGATCGATGTGGCCGAGATCGAGCGGTTCGACGCCGCTCTGCGGCGGACGCCCGCCATGGCCCAACGGCTGTTCGTCGACAGCGAGTTGATACTGCCGGACGGCGAGCGGCGCGGGATCGCCTCGCTGGCGGCCCGCTTCGCGGCGAAGGAGGCGCTCGCGAAGGCGCTGGGCGCGCCGGCGGGGCTGCTGTGGACGGACGCGGAGGTGTACGTGGAGGGGAGCGGGCAGCCGCGGCTCCGGGTGCGGGGGTCCGTCGCCGCGCGGGCGGCGGAGCTGGGGGTCCGGCACTGGCATGTCTCGCTCAGTCATGACGCGGGCGTCGCGTCCGCGGTGGTGATCGCGGAGGGGTGAGTTTCCCCGACCCGCCCCGCGGGCCACGCGGAGGAGCCGCGAATGTCACAGCGGGGCGGGCCGGGGTGGGGGAGAGTTGGAGGCATGCGTACTGCCTACGACGTCGACACCGTTCGGGCCGCCGAGAGCGAGCTCATGGCCCTCCTCCCGCCCGGCACGCTCATGCAGCGCGCCGCCGCCGGCCTCGCCGCGGCCTGCGCGGACATGCTGGGCCGGGTGTACGGCGCCAGGGTCGTGCTGCTCGTCGGCAGCGGGGACAACGGCGGCGACGCCCTGTACGCGGGGGCCCGCCTGGCCCGCCGGGGCGCGGGCGTCAGCGCGGTGCTGCTCGCCCCCGACCGCGCCCACCCCGAAGGCCTCGCCGCCCTGACCCGGGCCGGCGGCCGCATCGCCGACGACCCCTTCGAGGTACTGGCCGCCGCCGACCTCGTACTGGACGGCATCACCGGCATCGGAGGCCGTGGGGGGCTCCGCCCCGACGCGATCCCGCTCGCCCGGGCGGCCCGGGGGTCCAACGCCGTGGTCGTCGCCGTCGACCTCCCCAGCGGTGTGGACGCGGGCACCGGCGAGGTGCCCGGCGAGGCGCTGCGGGCGGACGCGACCGTCACGTTCGGGGCGTACAAGCCGGGACTGCTCATCGACCCGGCGCGCGAGTACGCGGGAGCCGTACGCCTCGTCCCGATCGGGCTCGACCTGCCGTCCGTCCCCGGCGTCGAGGCCCTCCAACACGCCGACGTCGCCGACCTGTTGCCCACTCCGGCCGCCGAGAGCGACAAGTACCGGCGGGGTGTCGTCGGGGTCGTCGCCGGTTCGGCCCGCTATCCCGGCGCGGCGGTCCTCGCCGTCGCGGGCGCGCTGAGGGGCGGGGCCGGTGCCGTGCGCTACGTCGGGCCCGGCGGCGACGCGGTCATCGCGCGCTTCCCCGAGACCCTGGTGTCGGACGGCTCCCCCGCGAAGGCCGGGCGGGTGCAGGCGTGGGTGGTCGGCCCCGGGCTGGGGGACGGTCCGGGCGTTGATGAGGTGCTCGGCTCGGACGTGCCGGTCCTGGTGGACGCGGACGGGCTGCGCGGTCTCGACCCCGACGCGGTACAGGCCCGCTCGGCGGCCACCCTGCTCACCCCGCACGCGGGCGAGGCGGCCGCGCTGCTCTGCGTCCCGCGCGAGAAGGTCGAGGCCGAGCGGCTGGCCTCGGCGCGCGAACTGGCCGTGCGGTACGGCGCGACCGTGCTCCTCAAGGGCTCGACCACGCTGGTCGCTGACGCGGACGGGCCCGTGCGGGTCAACCCGACCGGCACCCCGTGGCTGGCCACGGCGGGCAGCGGGGACGTGCTGTCGGGCCTGGCGGGCTCGCTGCTCGCGACGGGGCTGCGCGCGAGGGACGCCGCGTCGGTGGCGGCCTACCTTCACGGCTTGGCCGGGCGCCATGCCGCGCAGGGGGCGCCTGCGACTGCGTACGCGGTTGCTGAGGCGGTGCCGGGGGTTTGGCGGGACGTTGCCGCGTCGGCCGGGTGAGGAGGGGGCGCGTATCGCGGGAGGCGGGTCGGCGTGGTGCCCGCCGTGATGGGCGTACCTGTGCCCTGTGGTGCTGGGGCTCCGCCCCAGACCCCGTTGGCCCCGCCCCGCCCCTTCCCTGGACCCGCCGGGGGTGGGTGGATCGGCTGCGGCCCGGCGGTCGTCTCCTGGGGCTCTGCCCCAGACCCCGTTTGCGCCTTGAGGGCGCTCGTCCTCAAACGCCGGACGGGCCAGGAGTGGGCGGATGCCCATGGTTGTCTGACGGGCTGGAGGTGCGCGGCGGGCTGATGCCCGTGATCACCCGCTCGTCCGGGGGCCCGCATCGGCGCCCCCGCCGCCGGGTGACATCTGCCGCGCGGCTTCCGCGACACGCCCGGAGTGGGGGGTTCTCTGGGCGCATGAGCCAAGGACAAACCCGTAAAAAGCGGCAGAAACGTCAGAAATGGTGGGCTTGCGGGCTGGTGCTCGCGGCCGCTCTCGCGCTCGGGGCCGCCGCGCCCGACACCGGTGGCCCCCAGCCCCCGCCGCCCGGTCGGCCCGCCGCGCCCGTGCCTCCCGCGCCGGGCGGCACCGCCCCCGCGCCCCCCGGCCCGCCCGCCTCCGGCACCGCCCCCGCCGAGGCCCTCGTTCGCGGCGAGGTTCTCGATCCTCAGGCAGGGCCGCTCGACACCCCCGACCAGGCGCTGCCCCCGCTCGTCTACCAGCCCAGCGCCGCCGAGGACCGGCTTGAGCCGGTTGCCGCGCCCGAGGGGGCGTACCGGCTCGTCGAGTACGTACCGCGGAGCGAGGTCGCCGCCAAGCCGGGTAGCTGTACCGCCAAGTCCGGGCCCTATCAGCGGCAGGTCGAGCGGTGGCTCGGGCTCAAGGCGGACGGGCGGCAGTCATCCGCCGACTGTGCCGCGATCCGTAACTTCCAGCAGGCGCAGGGCATTTCGCCGACCATCGGGTTCGCGGGGCCGGTGACCTGGTCCCGGATGCAGTTCCTGTCCGCGCGCAAGAACCCCAACGCCGCGCGCAAGTGCCCCGTCAAGGCGAAGCGGGTCGCGTGCGTGGATCTGACGCGGCAGTTGATGTGGGTGCAGGACGGCCAGAAGGTGACCTTCGGGCCGGTGCCCATCCGCAGCGGGCGGGCTTCGCTTCCGACCCGGGCCGGGTGGCACAAGGTCTACTGGCGGCACAAGAACCACTGGTCGACGATCTACCACCAGTCCATGCCCTACGCCCAGTTCTTCGACGGCGGGCAGGCCTTCCACGCCATCTACCACAGCGTCTACACCTCGGTCGGCAGCCAGGGCTGTGTGAACCTCAGCCTCGGTGATGCGCGCAAACTGTGGGACGCCCTGCGCCAGGGCGACGGCGTCTATGTGTGGGGGCATCGGGACGGTACCTGAGCCTGTCCCGATCCCGCCGACGTGTGGGGGCACCGGGACGGCACCTGACCAAGCGCTTCCGCCGGTGTGTCCTGCGGCACAATCCGAGTCCCCGCGCGCTCTGAGAGACTTGGCGCGATGACCGCGATGACTCAGTACCCCGCCGGGCGCGCCCGCGCCGAGATCGACCTCGGTGCGCTGCGTGCCAACGTGCGCAGGCTGCGCGCCTGTTCGCCCGGCGCGCAGCTCATGGCCGTGGTGAAGGCGGACGCGTACGGGCACGGCGCGGTGCCGTGCGCCAGGGCTGCGCGGGAGGCGGGCGCCGCGTGGATCGGCACCGCGACGCCGGACGAGGCGCTGGCGCTGCGCGCGGCCGGCATCGAGGGCCCGATGATGTGCTGGCTGTGGACGCCGGGCGGCCCCTGGCGCGAGGCCATCGAGGCGGACATCGACGTCTCGGTCAGTGGCATGTGGGCGCTGCGGGAGGTCGTCGAGGCCGCTCGCGGCGCCGGACTCACCGCCAGGATCCAGCTCAAGGCCGACACCGGGCTCGGCCGCAACGGCTGCCAGCCCGCCGACTGGCCGGAACTCGTGCACGCGGCGCTCGCCGCCCCCGAGGTGACGGTCACCGGCCTGTGGTCGCACCTGGCCTGCGCCGACGAGCCCGGCCACTCCTCGATCGCGGCCCAGCTCTCGGTGTTCCAGGAGATGACGGCGTACGCGGAGAAGGCGGGCGTCACCCCCGAGGTGCGGCACATCGCCAACTCCCCGGCCACGCTCACCCTCCCCGAGTCCCACTTCGACCTCGTACGCACCGGCATCGCCATGTACGGCATCTCGCCGGCGCCGGAGCTCGGCACCGCGCGGGAGCTCGGGCTCCGCCCGGTCATGACGCTGTCGGCCTCGGTGGCCCTCGCCAAGCAGGTTCCGGCGGGTCACGGCGTCAGTTACGGGCATCACTACGTCACGAAGGGCGAGACCACCCTCGGCCTCGTCCCGCTCGGCTACGCCGACGGCATTCCGCGGCACGCCTCCGGGCGCGGTCCGGTTCTGGTGGGCGGGAAAGTGCGTACTGCGGCGGGCCGCATTGCCATGGACCAGTTCGTGGTCGACCTTGAGGGGGACAGGGTCGAGCCGGGCGACCGGGCCGTCCTTTTCGGGCCGGGCGACCACGGGGAACCGACGGTCGAGGACTGGGCGCGGGCGGCCGACACCATCGGCTACGAGATCGTGACGCGCATCGGTTCACGGGTGCCCCGCGTCTACGTGAATGAGTGTTCCGACGACGACGAGTAAGAGCGGAGCGGCACGGTGAGCGAGAGCAGCACGGGGGACGCCGTCGTATCCGCGGTCCAGGATGCCCAGTCGGCGGTGGGGAACTGGCGGCTGGCCGGGTTCGCGGGCGCCGCGATCGGCGTGGTCGCGGCGGGCGCCGCGGCGGGGGTCGCCATAGAGCGGCTCACCGTCGGGCGCGGGATGCGCAGGAAGGCGCGGCTCGCCCTTGACGCGTCCGGGCCCTACGGGTCTCTGCGGGGCATGCCCGGCAAGGCGGTCGCCGACGACGGCACCGTCCTCTACTACGAGACCGACGAGGTCGAGCCGGAGGCGGGCGCCAACGGCTCGCGCAAGCGCCGGCTGTTCGGGCGCAAGGTCCCGGCCCCGGTCACCGTGGTGTTCTCGCACGGCTACTGCCTCGGCCAGGACTCCTGGCACTTCCAGCGGGCCGCCCTGCGCGGAGTGCTGCGCACGGTGCACTGGGACCAGCGCAGCCACGGCCGCTCGGACCGCGGCAAGGCGCAGCGCGACGGCGTCCCCGTCGACATCGACCAGCTCGGCCGCGACCTGAAGGCCGTCATCGACGCGGCCGCGCCCGAGGGCCCGCTCGTCCTGGTCGGCCACTCCATGGGCGGCATGACGATCATGGCCCTGGCCGACCAGTACCCCGAACTGATCCGGGACCGCGTGGTCGGCGTCGCCTTCGTCGGTACGTCCTCGGGCAAGCTCGGCGAGGTCAACTACGGGCTTCCGGTGGCCGGGGTCAACGCGGTGCGGCGGGTGCTGCCCGGCGTGCTGAAGGCGCTGGGCTCGCAGGCCGAGCTGGTGGAGCGGGGGCGGCGGGCGACGGCCGACCTGTTTGCGGGCATGATCAAGCGCTACTCGTTCTCCTCCAAGGACGTCGACCCTGCGGTGGCCCGGTTCGCCGAGCGGATGATCGAGGGCACCCCGATCGACGTGGTCGCGGAGTTCTACCCGGCCTTCTCCGAGCACGACAAGACAGCGGCCCTGGCGATCTTCGCGGAGGTTCCCGTCCTGGTCCTGGCCGGTGACCGCGACCTGGTCACGCCCAGCTCGCACAGCGAGGCCATCGCCGATCTGCTGCCCGACGCCGAGCTGGTCATCGTGCCGGACGGAGGGCACCTGGTGATGCTGGAGCACCCCGAGACGGTCACCGACCGCCTCGCCGACCTCCTGGCCCGGGTCGGTGCGGTGCCGCAGGCCGCTAACGTTGGGACGTATGGAAGCACCGCACAGCAGCCCGGCGGCTGACGCCGGCACTCGCCTGACCCTCAACTCCCCTTCCGAAATGCAGGAGTTGGGCCACCGCATCGCCAAACTGCTCCGCCCCGGCGACCTCGTGATGCTCACCGGAGAGCTCGGCGCCGGCAAGACGACCCTCACCCGCGGCCTCGGCGAGGGCCTCGGCGTGCGCGGCGCCGTGACGTCCCCGACCTTCGTCATCGCCCGCGTCCACCCCTCGCTGGTCGGCGGGCCCGCCCTGGTGCACGTGGACGCGTACCGGCTCGGCGGCGGCCTCGACGAGATGGAGGACCTCGACCTCGACGTGTCGCTGCCCGAGTCCGTGGTGGTCGTCGAGTGGGGCGAGGGCAAGGTCGAGGAACTGTCCGACGACCGGCTCCAGGTCCTGATCGACCGCGTGGTGGGCGAGACCGACGACGACCGCAGGGTCGTCACGGTCACCGGGATCGGGCCCCGCTGGACCGGCGCCGGGGTCGAGAACCTCTGAGGCCGCGGCCGGGTACGGCTGGAGGGAGCAGTACATTCCGACAAGCCGTCGGCAAAGTGTTGCGCGGGCCGTACCGGGCATGGTCACATGGAGGAAGAGACCTGGTTAGGTCTACCTAACCGCGCCTTCTTCCGCAGCCTCAGGAGGCCGCCATGACCGTGCCGGAACGCGAAGCGAAGCCACAGGCCCCGCGGGGCGTCCCGGTGCCGCTCGGGGTGTCGATACACGATCTGCTCGCCTCGTGCGCCGCGGCCACCGCCGTGTCGACCCCGCCGCGCGAGAGCGCCCCGGCGGGCGACGAGGATGACGCGCGCAAGGACGCCGCGTAGTCCTATCGAGTGTTCTCGGATATGCGGCTCAGGTGTTCGTCGGGCTTGGCCCGGGCGTTACGGGACGACGACGACCTTCGAGTTGCGGGTCGCGAACGTCCACATCGCGTCGCCGTCCGCCCGCGTCATGCGGATCCCGCCGGCCTTCTTGTCCGTCTTGGGGCTCGTCATCGAGCCGTCCACCGCCGAGCTGAAGCCGATCGCCACGTTCTCGTTGCTGGCGAACCGCACGACGTGGTCGACGACCACCCCGTCCGAGCCGGTGATCTTGCCCCCGGTGCGCGAGAGCACGACGTACGTGCCGGGTTTCGGGCTGATGGTGGACGGTACGACCGCGAACGTCCTGGGCGTCTTCGTGACGCCCACCAGCCACACCCGCTTCGCGCCGAGCGCGTACACGACACGGACGCCCGTGCCGGAGTTCGCGGGCACCGCGAGGTCGGGCTTGTCGGCGGGGGACCCGGCGGGCGGCATGTTCGACGGCTGCACGGACGGGGAGGCGCTGGCGCCGGGCGCCGCGAGCTGGGCCCGCGGGGGCGCGCTCGCCGAGGCCTGGTAGGCGAGGAAGCCGACCACCGCGAGAGCGGCCGCGGTGAGCCCGGCCACGAATCCCGTGCTGCTCCTTGCCACCTGGGCTTCCCCTTTCGTACGTACGTGCATGTCTACGGTCATACCTGCGGCTGACGGTAGCAGCACGTGACGCTCAGGGCGGGACGCCGTGCCTCCGCCGCCTTGGTCGTAGGCTGTTCGCGTGCTCTTGCTCGCCGTTGATACCGCCACCCCCGCCGTCACCGTCGCCTTGCACGACGGCACCGCCGTCGTCGCCGAGTCCCGTCAGGTCGACGCCCGCAGGCACGGGGAGCTCCTGCTGCCCGCCGTCGACCGGGTGCTCGCCGAGGCGGGCCTGAAACTCGACGCCGTGACGGACCTGGTCGTCGGCGTCGGCCCCGGCCCCTACACCGGCCTGCGGGTCGGCCTGGTCACCGCCGCGACGTTCGGCTCGGTGCTCGGCGTCCCCGTCCACGGCCTGTGCACCCTGGACGGACTCGCCTACGCCTCCGGCATCGAAGGCCCCTTCGCGGTCGCCACGGACGCGCGCCGCAAGGAGGTCTACTGGGCCAGGTACGACGACTGCCGCACGCGGTCCGGCGAGCCCGGCGTCGACCGGCCCGCCGACATCGCGGACGAGCTGAGCGGCCTGCCCGTCGTCGGCGCGGGCGCCCTCCTCTACCCGGAGGCGTTCCCCGAGGCGCGCGGCCCCGAGCACCAGTCGGCGGGCGCGCTCGCGGCGCTCGCCGCGGAGAAGCTCGCCGCGGGCTCGGAGTTCCTGCCGCCGACACCCCTGTACCTGCGCCGCCCGGACGCACAGGTGCCCAAGAACTACAAGGTGGTCACCCCGAAGTGACGACCGGGGCCGTACTGCGCGAGATGCGCTGGTGGGACATCGCGCCCGTGCTCGAACTCGAACACGAGCTGTTCCCCGAGGACGCCTGGTCGGCGGGGATGTTCTGGTCCGAGCTCGCGCACGCGCGCGGGCCGGGCGCCACGCGCCACTACGTCGTCGCCGAGTCCTTCGAGAACGGGGAAGGGCGGCTCGTGGGCTACGCCGGCCTCGCCGCGGCGGGCGGGCTCGCCGACGTGCAGACCATCGCCGCCGCCCGCGACCAGTGGGGCACCGGGCTCGGCGCCCGCCTCCTGACCGATCTGCTCAAGCACGCCACCGCCTTCGAGTGCGACGAGGTCCTGCTCGAAGTGCGCGTGGACAACACCCGGGCCCAGAAGCTCTACGAGCGCTTCGGCTTCGAGCCCATCGGGTTCCGGCGCGGCTACTACCAGCCGGGCAACGTCGACGCGCTCGTGATGCGACTGACCGTCCAGGAACACGTCCAAGGAACAGAAGAGACTGACTGATGGCTGACGAACCGCTCGTACTGGGCATCGAGACCTCCTGCGACGAGACCGGCGTCGGCATCGTGCGCGGTACGACGCTGCTCGCCGATGCCATCGCCTCCAGCGTGGACACGCACGCCCGGTTCGGCGGCGTGGTCCCCGAGATCGCGTCCCGGGCCCACCTCGAAGCGATGGTGCCGACCATCGAGCGAGCCCTGAAGACCGCCGGCGTCTCCGCGCGGGACCTCGACGGCATCGCGGTCACCGCGGGCCCCGGCCTCGCGGGCGCGCTCCTTGTCGGCGTCTCGGCCGCCAAGGCGTACGCGTACGCCCTCAACAAGCCGCTGTACGGGGTCAACCACCTCGCCTCGCACATCTGCGTCGACCAGCTGGAGCACGGGCCGCTGCCCGAGCCGACGATGGCGCTGCTCGTCTCCGGCGGCCACTCCTCGCTGCTGCTCGCCCCCGACATCACCGCCGATGTCCGCCCCATGGGCGCCACCATCGACGACGCGGCGGGCGAGGCCTTCGACAAGATCGCCCGGGTGCTGAACCTCGGCTTCCCCGGCGGCCCGGTCATCGACCGGCTCGCCAAGGAGGGCGACCCGAAGGCGATCGCGTTCCCGCGCGGCCTGACCGGCTCGCGCGATCCGCTGTACGACTTCTCCTTCTCCGGCCTCAAGACCGCCGTGGCCCGCTGGATCGAGGCCAAGCGCAACGCGGGCGAGGAGGTCCCGGTCCGCGACGTCGCCGCGTCCTTCCAGGAGGCCGTGGTGGACGTGCTGACCCGCAAGGCCGTACGGGCCTGCAAGGACGAGGGCGTCGACCACCTGATGATCGGCGGCGGGGTCGCCGCCAACTCCCGGCTCCGCGCGCTCGCCCAGGAGCGCTGCGAGCGGGCCGGGATCCGGCTGCGGGTGCCGCGGCCCGGGCTGTGCACGGACAACGGCGCGATGGTCGCCGCGCTCGGCGCGGAGATGGTGGCCCGCAACCGGCCCGCCTCCGACCTGGAGCTCTCGGCGGACTCCTCGCTGCCGGTGACCGAACCGCACGTACCGGGCGAGGCGCGGGAACGGGGCGAGGCGCATTCCCACGGGCATGACCACGCCCACTCCCATGATCACGACCATGTGCACGAGGTCAGCAAGAAGAACCTGTACTCATGACCGTCGCGCTGATGTGGGAGGCCCGGGCCGCCGAGGGCCGCGGTGCCGAGCTGCTCGCCTGGGTGCGGGAGCAGCCCGTGGCCGGTTCGCCGCTGCGCCGCGAGGTCCTGCGAGCCCCCGGCGACCGGGTCCTCGTGATCACCTGGTGGGATGCGCCCTACGACGCCGAGCTGCCCGAACTCCCGGAGCCCGACGGGGAGTTGGTGGCCAGGCCGGTGCACCGCTGGCGCTTCGAGTCGGTCGGCTGAGCCGTCCGCCCGAGGCGGCATGTGTCGCCTTCTGATCGTTCAAGGCAACCTCGCAACCGTTTTCGGCATCCACCTAAGAGCAGGTGACGGCTGAAACGGACGGGTAATTGAACATGGGCTGGCTCGTGCGCAAGAAGGCGGTCGGCGCGGCCGTCTTCGGACTTCTGATGGTCGCGGGCTGCTCGTCGGGCGGCGGATCGGGCAGCACGCCCTCCGCGTCCGCGCCGTCCGCCAAGGGCAGCGGTACGGCGTCGGCGTCCCCGGGCGGAGGCGCGGCCGCGACCGAGGCCGCGTACCGCAAGTGGGGGCTCAAGCCGTTCGCCGCGCCGCCCGCACCCCCGGCCGAGAAGCCGGTGAAGGCGAAGCCGGGCGAGGTGCCGGTGGTGAGCGACATCCCCACCAAGGACAAGATCGTCTTCGTGACGTTCGACGACGGGGCCGAGAAGGACCCCAAGTTCGTCGAGATGATGAAGGACCTGAAGGTCCCCTTCACGATGTTCCTGACCGACGACATCATCCGCGGCGACTACGGGTACTTCAAACCGCTGCAGGAACTCGGCAACTCCATCGAGAACCACACCCTCTCGCACCCCAACCTGCGCACACTGGGCGAAGCCGCGCAGAAGAACGAGATATGCACTCAGCAGCAGAAGCTGGGCAAGGAGTACGGCAAGGCGCCCCGGCTCTTCCGGCCCCCGTACGGCAACTGGAACGAGAACACACGGACCGCCGCCAAGTCCTGCGACCTCCAGGCGATCGTGCTGTGGCGCGAGTCGATGCAGATCACGAACATGCAGTACCAGCGCGGTGACAAGAAGCTGCACCCCGGCGACATCATCCTGGCGCACTTCCGCGGCCCGAAGGAGCTCAAGGGCGCGTCCATGACGGAGATGACCGCGAACATGCTCCGCCACATCCAGGAGCAGGGCTTCACGGTGGCCCGCCTGGAGGACTACCTCTAGGGCGGGCGACGGGGGCGGGCGGCCGCTTCTCGTGCGGACGGCACAAAAAGAAGAAGGCAAGGAGTAATCACTCTCCCTGCCACTCTCAAGATATAGCGCACCGGGGGGCTTGCGGCAAGGCCCCCATCGTGCCGCACAATCTCTCGCCTAGGTCCCCTACCTGCGGAAACGGGAGATTCACTCAGTGCGTGTGCTGTACGGAGCTGATGGCATGGACCACCTGACCACGAGCGCCTTCGACCTTCCCGACCGCCTTTCCCTCAAGGCCGATCCGACGCTGATCGGCGACGACGAGCGGCACTTCGCCGCCATCGCGGAAAGCCTTGAGCAGACGATCGCCGAGCTGTCCGACCGCCTCGACACCCTGCGCAAGGCGCCCGGCGGCGTCGGCCGGGCCGTGATGGACCGGGACGTCGAGGTCCACCACGTGACCGCCCGCCTGCGCACGCTGCGCCGCTTCGGGCTTGACCTGTGCCTCGGCCGCATCGTCGGCGCCGAGGGCTCCGAGCCCCTCTACATCGGACGGCTCGGCCTCACCGACAGCGAGGGCCGCCGGCTGCTGCTCGACTGGCGTTCCCCCGCGGCCGAGCCGTTCTTCGCGGCCACCCACGCCGAGCCGATGGGCCTGGCGAGCCGCCGCCGCTACCGCTGGACCCGCGGCCGGATCAGCGACTACTGGGACGAGGTGTTCAGCGCCGACGGGCTCGAAGGGCACGCCGCCCTCGACGACCAGTCCGCCTTCATCGCGAGCCTCGGCACCAACCGCTCGGCCCGGATGCGCGACGTCCTGTCCACCATCCAGTCCGACCAGGACGCCATCATCCGGGCGGGATCGCGCGGAGCCCTCGTCGTCGACGGCGGCCCCGGTACGGGCAAGACCGTCGTCGCCCTGCACCGCTCCGCCTATCTGCTCTACTCCGACCCGCGCCTCGGCCACCGCCGCGGCGGAGTCCTGTTCGTCGGCCCGCACCGGCCCTACCTGGACTACGTCGCCGACGTCCTGCCCAGCCTCGGCGAGGAGGGCGTGCAGACCTGCATCCTGCGGGACCTCGTCACCGAAGGGGCCGCGGCCAAGGACGAGAGCGACCCGGACGTGGCCCGCCTGAAGTCGTCCGCCGACATGGTGAAGGCGATCGAGACGGCCGTCCGGTTCTACGAGGACCCGCCCACCCGGGACATGACGGTCACGACCCCCTGGTCCGACGTCCGGCTGACCGCCGACGACTGGGCCGAGGCGTTCGACGCGCCGGGACCGAGCACCCCGCACAACGAAGGGCGCGAGCTGGTTTGGGACGCGCTCGTCTCGATCCTGCTCGACAAGCACGACGGCGACGATGTCACGCCCGAGGAGTTCCGCGAAGTGCTGCTCCAGGACCGGGAGTTGGCCGAGACCCTCAACAGCGCGTGGCCGCTGCTTGACGCGGCCGACCTCGTCGGCGACCTGTGGTCGGTCCCCGCCTACCTGCGGATGTGCGCGCCCTGGCTCACCCCCGACGACGTACGCAAGCTGCGGCGCGCGGACGCCCATGCCTGGACGGTGTCCGACCTGCCGCTCCTGGACGCGGCACGGCTGCGGCTCGGCGACCGGGAGGCGGAACGGCGCAAGCGGCAGCACGACGCCGTGGTCGCCGCCGAACGCGAGCGCATGGCCGGCGTCATCGACGAGATCATCTCGGCCTCCAACTTCAACTCGGCCGGCGACGAGGCCGAAGGCGCGCTGCGCATGCTGCGCGGCAAGGACCTCCAGAACGCCCTGATCGACGAGAGCGCCCTGCCCACCGCCGAACCCGACCTCCTTGCCGGACCGTTCGCGCACATCGTGGTGGACGAGGCCCAGGAACTGACGGACGCGGAATGGCAGATGCTGCTCCTGCGCTGCCCCTCCCGCAGCTTCACCATCGTCGGCGACCGCGCGCAGGCCCGGCACGGCTTCACCGAGTCGTGGCAGGAACGCCTTGAGCGGATCGGGCTCGACCGCAGCGACGTGGCTTCCCTCAGCATCAACTACCGCACGCCACAAGAGGTCATGACGGAGGCCGAGCCGGTCATCCGGGCCGCGCTCCCGGACGCCAACGTGCCGACGTCCATCCGCAGCAGCGGCATCCCGGTGGTCCACGGATCCGTCACGCGGCTCGACTCGGTCCTGGACGACTGGCTCACCGAGCACGCCGACGGGATCGCCTGCGTCATCGGGGCCCCGGACTTCCGGGCCACGCCCCGAACCACGTCCCGGGTCCGGTCGTTGACGCCGGAGCTGTCGAAGGGGCTTGAGTTCGACCTGGTCGTGCTCGTCGACCCGGAGGGGTTCGGCGAGGGCATCGAGGGGGCGGTCGACCGCTATGTGGCGATGACCCGGGCGACGCAGCAGCTCGTCATCCTGACCAGCCGCTGAGGCCGACCAGCTCCTGAGGCCGACCAGCCCCTGAGGTCCTGGCTCCCGAGGCCCTGAGGTCGTCAAAAAAATCCCGGCGGATTTCCGGGGCGGTGTCGATCGCGCCGCCTCCCGTTCGACGTATGAGTGAGAGGCGGGGAATCCCTCCCCGCCCCGCACGGAATCCGTAGAAACGGAGACGGCCATGCCGCGCTACCTGACGATCGTCCGCCTCGACGAGAACAACACCCCCGCGGGCGGCCCCAGCCCCGAGCTCATGGAGCGGATGGGCGACCTGATCGGCGAGATGACCAAGGCCGGGGTCCTGCTCGACACCGCCGGGCTCACCCCCTCGGCCGAGGGCACCCGGGTCCGCTGGAACGGCGGCCAACTGACCGTCACCGACGGCCCGTTCACCGAGTCCAAGGAGGTCGTGGGCGGTTACGCGATCATCCAGGCCAAGGACAGGGCGGAGGCGATCGAGTGGACCAAGCGTTTCCTGCGGATCCACGAGAAGGAGTGGGACGTCACCTCGGAGGTGCGGGAGATCGCCGAGGGTTAGGCCTCCTCGCTCCCCTGCGGCCGGGGCTTCGGCCCCGGCCCCCTCGGGAGGTGTTCCGGGAAATGTTGCCGCCCGATGGCCGCAGTGATCTGCTGGTACGGCCGGGCCGCGAGGAGGCGGCGGCTTCCCGGGCCGTACGGCGTGAGAAGACGGCGATTCTCCGGGCCGTACGGCGATGAGTTTCGCGCGCGGGGCCGGTCTACCTGTTGATGCCGCCCGTAGGGGGCCAGGCAACGCCAAGGAGGCCAAGGATGTCCGCGAAGATCACGCAGAAGATCATCACCTTCCTCTGGTTCGACAACCAGGCCGAGGAAGCCGCCAACCACTACGTCTCGATCTTCGGCGGCGACTCGAAGATCGTGGGGATCACCCACTACACCGCGTCGGCGCCGGGCGAGCCGGGCTCGGTCATGACGGTCGACTTCCAGCTCGCGGGGCAGAGGTTCACCGCCCTCAACGGCGGCCCGCAGTTCTCCTTCACGGAGGCGATCTCGCTCTCGGTGGCCTGCGAGAACCAGGAGGAGATCGACCGGTTCTGGACGCGGCTCAGCGACGGCGGCGAAGAAGGACCCTGCGGCTGGCTGAAGGACAAGTACGGCCTGTCCTGGCAGATCGTCCCCGCCGAACTCCCCGAGCTGCTCGGCCGGGACGCGGAGAAGTCCGACCGGGTCATGGGAGCCGTCATGGGCATGAAGAAGCTCGACCTCCAGGCGCTGCGGGACGCGTGACGCGATCTCACGCACCACTCGTTCGTACGGCCTGGAGGGGCGTCCTGCCGGCCGAGACCCCCGGCCGGACCTGCTTCACCCGCGGTTTACGCTGAGGGCGGCGCGGGTGCGGGGCCCGTGCAGGGAGGGGATCATGAACGGGCTCAGCACGCGGATCGCCGGGGTGGTCATGCCCGGGGGGCGGGCCTGCGAGGCCGCGCGGACGGTGTGTGCCGAGTATGCCGACGAGGCGCTGTACCACCATTCCGTACGGTCCTACGTCTTCGGTGCCGCGTACGCGCGCGAGCGTCAACTCTCGTTCGACGCCGAGCTGTTGTACGTCTCCGCGCTGCTGCACGACCTCGCGCTGACCTCGCCCTTCGACAGTCACACCCTGCCCTTCGAGGAGGCCGGCGGGCACCTCGCCCGGGTGTTCACGGCCGGGCTCGGCTGGGACGTGGCGCGGCGGGACCGGGCGGCCGAGATCATCGTGCTGCACATGCGGGACGACGTGTCCGCCGAGCAGGACGTGGAAAGCCACCTCCTCCAGATCGGCACGACCGCCGACGTGTCGGGCGGCACCCTGGACGCGTTCGGCCCGGAGTTCAGGGCCGGTCTGCTGCGCAGCCACCCGAGGGCGGGTTTCGGCGAGGCCTTCGTCGGGCTGTTCCGGGACCAGGCGGCGCGCAAGCCGGCCTGCGCGGCGGCCGCTCTGGTGGCCGGCGACTGGCCGGCTCGCGTCGCGGCGAACCCGCTCGAACGCGGGTGAGAGCCTGCGTCCAAAGGCTGATCGGTGGACTGCGTACCGGCCAACTGTTGGACACATGAGGCGGGGTGGGGTCCGGCCCGGAGGGCGCCCCCGCTAATCTCTGGCGCATGTCGCCCCGTTCGCCGCTTCCGCCCTCGCCGCCCCCGGCCGAGATACGCGCCTGGCCCGACCGCAACGCGCTGCTCGCCGACCGGGCGCGGGTCCTGGAGACGCTGGTCAAGGGGTATCTGGGGGTCGGGCGGCTCGGGCTGCACTGGCTGTGGGCGGCGCTCTTCGCGCTCGGCTGGTCGCTGGTCGGCACCGCGCTCACCTCGCTGACCGACGTCCTCACCGCGATCGTCGGCGGGGTGTTCCTGCTGCTCGGCCTCGGCGTGATGATCCCGACCGGGCTCGCCGTCGGGTTCGGGCTGCGCAAGGACCGCCGGATCCATGAACTCCTGCGCCAATGGGGCGAGTTGGACCGCGACCCCGTACTCGACCGGAACCTGCGCAGGCCCGGCCTGAGCCTCGCCTGGCTGGTTCCCTCGGTGCTGCTGTGTGCGGGCGGCCTCGCCCTCTGCCTGGTGCTGCCCGCGACCGCCGACCCGGGCCACGACACGTACGCCCTCGTCGTCTACGGCATGGGGCTCGGCCTCATCTGCTGGCTGACCGGGCTGGTCGGCGTCGTGAAGGCGTCCGCTCACCGGCGCTGGGTGCTGCGGTCCCTGGCCCCAGGAACAGGGCGCTGAACCCGGGCCTATCCTTGGGGTGCCGCAGCGCGATGCGGTGACACATCCCGGGGGAAGGACGGTCGCAATGGCCTGGTACTGGTGGATTCTGATCGTTTTCTGGATGGGCGGGTTCGGCTGGGCGATCGACAATGCCCGGACCGCGTTGCGCACCCGGCACGAGCGCAAGATGGAGCGGCTTGAGGCGGCCAAGCAGGAACGTCTCGCCGTGGAGGCCGCGCACAAGCCACCGGAGCCGGTGTGCGGGTGCACGCACCACTTGGCCAAGCACGACAAGGCCGGTAAGTGCCATGAGCGGGTCGAAGTTCCGGTCGCCTGGGACGAGAGCAAGAAGCCGCTGCGGTTCGAATCGGCCCAGTGCAACTGCCAGCAGTATGTGGGGCCCCAGCCCCTGTCCCAGGTCTACGCGGACGAACTGACCGACCTCGGCTAGGCGCTCCGCCGGGGGTGCGGATGTTTGAGCGCGGGCCGGCTCGGGGCTGGTCGCGCAGTTCCCCGCGCCCCTAGCAGGGTTGATCCTGGGGCCGAGCATTCCCAGCCTGTCCGGCGTTTAAGGACGAGCGCCCTTCAGGCGCGAACGGGGTTTGGGGCGGAGCCCCAATGAACAACCTTTGCCCCCACCACCCCCGGAGGGTTTAGGGAAGGGGCGGGGCGGGGCGCGGTACAGGCTTGCCGATCAGCATCGTCGGGGCACCCGACACCCGCGTCAGGAACACCGTCGCCGCATGGGGCCCCTGGGGCTTCACCTTGCGCCGCACCTCCTCCGGCTCCACCGCCGAGCCGCGCTTCTTCACCGTCAGGACGCCCACCCCCCGCTCCCGCAACAACGCCTTCAACTTCTTCATGTTGAACGGGAGTTGGTCGGTGATCTCGTACGCCGAGGTGTACGGGGACGCGTACGGCTCGTCGCTCGTCACGTACGCGATCGTCTCGTCGATCAGACGGCCCCCGCACCGCTCGACGATCTCGGCGACCAGGTGCGCGCGGATGACCGCGCCGTCCGGCTCGTACAGGTAGCGGCCGACCGGGCCCACCGGCGGCGCCGGGAGCGGGGCCGCGGTCCACAGCGCGGCGGCCGCGGGCAGCACGGTGGCGCGGAAGGCGCCCGGGGTCACGCCGGTGCCGAACCACAGCACCGCTTCCTTCACGTCGCCGGCGTCCGAGATCCACTCCGCCTCGGCCTGCGGCGGGATCGCCTCGTGCGGGATGCCGGGGGCGATCTTCAGCGCGGCGAAGGGCGCCTTGAGCGCCGCTGAAATCGCCCACGACAGGGGTGGCGAGTACGCCTCCGGGTCGAAAATGCGGCCCCGGCCGCCGCGACGCGCCGGGTCGACGAAGACCGCGTCGTACGGCGTCGTATCGATCTCCGTCACATCCGCGCAGCGCACCTCGATCAGGTCCGCGAGGCCCAGCGCCTCCGCGTTGGCGCGGGCCACCGCCGCCGTCAGCGGGTCGCGGTCGACCGCCAGGACCGAGATCCCGGCCCGCGCGAGGGCGAGCCCGTCGCCGCCGATGCCGCAGCACAGGTCCGCCACGCTCCGTACGCCACGGGATGCGAAGACGTCCGCGCGGTGGGCGGCGACCGACGTGCGGGTCGACTGCTCGACGCCGTTCGGCGTGAAGAACATCCGGTGCGCGTCGGCCGCGCCGAACTTCGCCACCGCCCGCTGCCGCAGCCGCGCCTGCCCGAGCGCCGCCGACACCAGGCCCGCGTCGTGCTCGCGGCGCAGCCGTGTGGCGACCGCCAGCTCCTGGGACGGGTCGTACTCCCGCAGTGATGCGAGCAGGGCGCGGCCCTCGTCGGTGAGCAGGAGGGAGAAGGTGTCGAGGTCGTTCACCCCGCCATTGTCGTCCAGCCGCCGCGCCGCTGTGGGCCAGGCGGGCGATGGTGCGCCCGTGACGGCGGTGTCGTACGGGCCGCGGGGCCCGCGCCTGACAGGATGCGGCGCCATGCAACTAGTACGACAAAAGGGTAAATACCGGACGAAGGTCGCCTGTGTCGCTCTCGGGCTCGGCGCCCTCCTGCTCGCCTCCGGCTGCTCCTCCGAGGACGGCGGCACCGGCCGTCCGGGCGCCGAGGCCGCCAGGAAGGGCCCCGTCAGCGCCTCCGATCAGCTCCGGAGCACCGAGGCCGCCCGGCTCGCGGCCGTCAAGAAGTGGGGGCTCGCCAAGCCGCCGCTGCTCGCGCCCCCGCCGCCCGCCGTCAAGCCGAGGATCACCAACCGCCCCGGCTTCGAGACGGACGGCGGCGACTCGCTGCCGCCGGTCTTCACCACCGTCCCCACCAAGGACCGGATCGTCTTCCTGACGATCGACGACGGCGCCGAGAAGGACCCCGCCTTTTTGAAGATGATGCAGGAACTCCGCATCCCCTACAGCGCGTTCCTCAGCGACTACCTGGTCAAGGACGACCACGACTACTTCAGGAAGATGCAGGGACTCGGGGTCACCCTCAACAACCACACCCTCAACCACCGCTACCTGCCCGCGCTCTCCTACGACGAGCAGCGGCACGAGATCTGCGACCAGCAGGACAAGATCGGCCAGTGGGCGGGCGTGCGGCCCCGGCTGTTCCGGCCGCCGTACGGCAACTACAACGAGGAGACCCTCAGGGCCGCCCAGTCCTGCGGCATCAAGGCCGCGCCGCTGTGGGCCGCCGAGGCCTTCACCGACCACATGGAATGGCGCGAGTGGGACCGCGACCTTCACCCCGGCGACATCATTCTCACCCACTTCCGCGGGCCGCAGGACTGGAACGGCACCATGCCCGACATGATCCGGCAGGTGATGAAGGTGATCACCGACAAGGGGTACGCCGTGGCCCGCCTGGAGGACTATGTGTGACGGGGCCGGGCGGAGGCCGACGGTTGCGTCAACTCCCCCTCGGGAGCGGACCGTTCGGCCTCCCGGCCGCGCTCGCCGCTGTCGCTGATCCGGATGAGCAGCGCGATCATCAGCCAGTTCGCGACCAGCGACGAGCCGCCCTTGGCGAGGAACGGCAGCGCCTTGCCGGTCAGCGGGATCAGGCCCGTCACTCCGCCCGCCACCACGAACACCTGGAGCGCGAGGGCCGCGGCGAGGCCGGTGGCGAGCAGCTTGCCGAAGCCGTCGTGCGCGGCGAGCGCGGCGCGCAGCCCCCGCTGCACGAGCAGCGCGTACAGGGCGAGGACCGCCATCGTCCCGGCCAGGCCCAGTTCCTCGCCGACCGTGGTCAGGATGAAGTCGCTGCGGCCCGCGAAGCCCACGAGTTCGGGGTGGCCCCGGCCGAGCCCGGTGCCGGTCATGCCGCCGCTGCCGAAGCTGAACAGGGCCTGGGCCGCCTGGTCGGAGATGAGGCCCGGCGGGCGCTGCGCGGGCGGCAGATAGATGTCGAAGGGGTGCAGCCAGGCGACGATACGGCCCTTGACGTGCGGCTCGGTCGAGCCGACGACGAACGCCCCGGCCGCCGCCATCACGATGCCGGTCAGAATCCAGCTGGTGCGCTGGGTGGCGACGTACAGCATCACCACGAACAGGCCGAAGAAGATCAGCGAGGTGCCCAGGTCGCGCTCGAAGACCAGGACGAGCAGGCTCACCACCCAGATGGTCAGGATCGGCGCGAGCTGGCGGCCGGGCGGCAGCCGGACCCCGAGCACCTTGCGGCCGGTGAGCGCGAGCGAGTCCTTGTGGACGACGAGATAGCCCGCGAAGAACACCGCGATCATGATCTTGACGAACTCGCCGGGCTGCAGCGAGAACGAGCCGACGAAGATCCAGCGCTTGGCGCCGTAGGTGTCGCCGGGGAAGAACGCCGGGGCCATGAGCAGCACCAGCGCCGTGGCCATGCAGAGGTAGATGTAGCGCTGGAGGCGGCGGTGGTCGCGCAGCACGGCCAGGGCGGCGAGCGCGACCGCGAAGCCGATGACCGTCCAGACGAGCTGGCCCGACGCGGTCGCCTCCGCCTTGAACTTGTGCGCGTACGTGGGATCGAGCCGGTACAGCAGCACCAGGCCGAGGCCCGACAGGAGCAGGGCGAGCGGCAGGATCAGAGGGTCGGCGTACGCGGCGTACCGGCGCACCGTGAGATGCCCGGCGAGCGCGATCAGCGTCATGCAGGCAGCGAACTCATAGGTGGCGCGCGGGAGTTGACCCGTCATGGCCATCGCGGCCGCCGCGTGGCCGAACGTGGTCACGGCGACGACGAGCAGCAGGAGCAGCGCCTCCGAGCGCCGGCGCCGAGCCGCGACGGGCCCGACGGTCCGGCTCAGTCGACGCACGGGATGCCGCCGCCGTCGATGACCGGACCGGTCGGCGCGGTCGGCGCCTTGCTCGAACCCGGCGCCGGGGAGCCCTCGGGCGCGCTGGGCGGGGTCGAGCGCACGGGGCTGATGCCCTCCGCGACCAGCCGCTTGATCTTCGCCGGGTCGACGATGTTGACGTCCTCGCCCCGGTGCTTGGCGAACCGCTCGATCGGCAGGGTCGTGAACTCGACGTTGCCGCCCGAGAGGTTCTTGGCCTGCTTGATGAACGACATCAGGTCCCAGCCCTTGTCGGTGACGAGGTCCTGCTTGGCCACATTCAGCAGGTTCAGCAGCCGGACCGGGTCGGTGAAGGTGCCCACCGAGTCGAGCTTGTGCGCCGCCGAGGCGAGGAACGCCTGCTGGCGGCGCGTACGGTCCAGGTCGCCGCCGTCGAGGCCGTGCCGCTGCCGCACGAACGCGAGGGACTGCTGCCCGTTCAGGGTCTGCTTCCCGGCCGGGAAGTCGGCGCCCGAGTACTTGTCCTTCACGGGCTTCTTCAGGCAGACCGTCACCCCGTCCAGGGCGTCGGCCAGGTGGTAGAACCCGGCGAGATTCACCTCGGCGAAGTGGTCGATGGGCACCCCGAGGAAGCCGCGCACGGTCTCGATCTCGGCCCGGCGGCCCGCCTCGCGGCCCGCCGTCTCCAGCTTCCCCTTGTCGGTCACGCCCTGCGCGGCCAGCTTCTCCTCGGTGCGGGCCTTCTCCAGGCCGTACGCCTTCTTGATCTTGTCCTGGCCGTGGCCCGCTATGTCGACCAGGTCGTCGCGGGGCACCGAGAACGCCTTCGCCCTGCTGCCGTCGGCCGGCACGTGCAGCAGGATCAGGGTGTTGGTGTTGTAGCCGCCGATGTCGGAACTGCCCGCGTGCAACTTGTCGAGTACCTCGGGCGGCAGGTCGTCGCCGTTCTGGTCCTTGCGGCTGTCCAGGCCCATCAGCAGGATGTTGGTGTCCCCGCCGACGGACTTGGGCGCGTTGTCGCCGAGCGCGTGCGAGGTGCCGACGCTGCCGGCCAGATCGCGGTAGAGGTACCAGCCGCCGGCCAGCGCGCACAGCACCAGGACGACGGCGGCGACGGCGAGCGTACGCACCAGGCGCATCGGGCCGGAACGCTTACGGCGGCGGTTGATGCGACTGGTGTGACTGGTGCGACCGGGGTGACTGATTCGGCTGGTTCGACTGCGGCTCATTCGACGGTGGCTCACGCCGACCGATGCTGCGGCACCAGCGCTGAAGGAAACCTGAGAGTCCTGAAGACGCCTTCAGAACCGCCGGGCCCCCAACGGCTTCAGCACCCCGGCTTCCCCACGGCTTCAGAACCGCCCCGGCAGCCGCACCGTGAACGTCGCGCCCGGACCCGCCCCCACCGACAGCTCTCCACCGTGCGCCCGGGCGATCGCGCGGGCGATCGCGAGCCCGAGCCCGGTGCCGCCGCTCTCCCTGGCGCGGGCGGCGTCGAGGCGTACGAAGCGCTCGAAGATCCGGGACCGGTCGGCGGCCGGGATGCCGGGCCCGTCGTCAGCGACTTCGAGGACGGCGTCGTTCCCGTCCCGGTCGGCCCGCACCCGTACCGCGGTACGGGCGTGCCGCACCGCGTTGTCGACGAGGTTGGCCAGCATCCGCTCCAGCTGCGCCGGGTCGCCGCGCACCGGCACGGGAGCGTCCGCGGCCAGCTCGACCGGGACCCGGGCGGCCCGCCGGCGCGCGGTGTCCTCGGCCGCGAGCAGCGTCAGGTCGACCGGCTCGGCCAGGGGCTGCGGGTGGGCGTCGAGGCGGGCCAGGAGGAGCAGGTCGGCGGCGATCCGCTGAAGCCGCTCGGTGTCGTCGAGGGCGGCCCGCACCGACGCCAAGTCCGGTGCGGCGAGGGCGACTTCGAGCCGGGACCGGACCGCGGCGATCGGGTTGCGCAGCTCGTGCGAGGCATCGGCGACGAACTCGCGCTGGCGGACGTGGGCCTGTTCGAGCCGGTCCAGGGTGGCGTTCACGGTCCGGGCGAGCAGCGCGATCTCGTCGGCGCCGCCGGGGTCGGGGACCCGCCGATCCAGTTCGCTGGAGCTGACCTCGGCCAGCTCGGTGCGGATCGAGGTCACCGGGCGCAGGGCGAGCCCGGTGCCGGCCCAGGCGATGGCGGCGGCGAGCGCGATCAGCGGCGGGGCGCTGGCGAGCAGCGCCCACCCGATGGCGCCGGTCGCGTCGTCGACGTCGCTGAGTACGGTCATCCCGTACACGTAGCTCGCGGGGCCGCCGGGGAGCTGGGCGCGTACGACGACGGCGACCTCGTGGCGGCCCGCGTCGTTCAGGAGCCGGGAGGCCGAGTCCTGGCCGTCCGGCGGGCGCAGCCCGGCCAACTCCTCGGCGGCGCCGGTCTCCTGGCTCGCGGCGGTGACCCGGCCCGCCTCGTCGAGCACGACGACGAGGTCGACGCCGTCGTCCGGCGGCGGCAGCTGCGCGCGTACGGTCCCGGTGTCGACCTGGGCCGCGACCTTGCGGGCGGCCAGTTCGGTGCGGCCTGTGGTGTTGTCCAGGAGGTTGGAGCGCAGCACGATGTAGAGCCAGATCCCGCCCGCGGCGAGCAGCAGCGCCATCGCGAGGGCGGCGGCCCCGGCGACCTTTCCCCGCACGGTCCTGGGCAGGAACCGTCGCGTCCTCGGCGACTCAGCCCCCATCGGGCGCCATCCGGTAGCCCACCCCGTGCACGGTCAGGATCGATCGACGACCGAACGGAGAATCGATCTTCTTCCTGAGCGAAGAGACATAGACCTCGACGATGTTCGGGTCGATCCCGCCGTCCGGTCCCGCGGCGGTGTCCCAGACCTCGTCCAGGATGTGCTGCTTGGAGACGGCCCGGCCCGGCTCGGCCATCAGGCAGGCAAGGACCGCCAGTTCGCGGGCGGTCAGCTCGATCTCGGACTCGCCGCGCCGGCAGCGCCGGGCGGCCGGGTCGAGAGTGAGGTCGCCGGCCTGGAGCGGGCCCGGGCGCGCGGCCCCGGCCCGGCGGCCGAGCGCGCGGAGCCGGGCGAGCAGCACCACGAACGAGAAGGGCTTGGTCAGATAGTCGTCGGCGCCCGAGTCGAGCCCGTCGGCCTCGTCGTACTCGCCGTCCTTGGCGGTCAGCATCAGGACAGGAGTGAGGTCGCCGAGCCGCCGCATCCGGCGGCAGATCTCGTAGCCGCTGAGCCCCGGCAGCATCAGGTCGAGCACGATCGCGTCGTACCCGCCGGTGAGCGCGAGGTCGAGCCCGCGGTGGCCGTCGTGCGCGAGGTCGACCCAGTGCCCCTCGGCGGAGATGCCCCGACGCAGCGAGTCGGCGAGCCCGGTTTCGTCCTCGACGACCAGAATGCGCATGCCGTCCAGGGTCACACAGGTGGTCAGAAGCCCGGGAAGCATCCGCCGCGGCGGTGGCAGATTGGCACTCCGCTTGACCGAGTGCTAATCACCGTCCTAGTCTCGCTTCTGGCACTCCCCACCGGAGAGTGCCAAGTAGCGACGGGCAGGTCCGGCACCCGCGACGACGGATCCACCTGGTCGCCACCCCTGACAGTTAACCCCGTGAGATCTCCGAAGGGGGAGACCGGATCGTGACGACCGCCAGCTCCAAGGTTGCCATCAAGCCGCTTGAGGACCGCATTGTGGTCCAGCCGCTCGACGCCGAGCAGACCACGGCCTCCGGCCTGGTCATTCCGGACACCGCCAAGGAGAAGCCCCAGGAGGGCGTCGTCCTGGCCGTGGGTCCGGGCCGCTTCGAGAACGGCGAGCGTCTGCCGCTCGACGTCAGCACCGGCGACATCGTGCTGTACAGCAAGTACGGCGGCACCGAGGTGAAGTACAACGGCGAGGAGTACCTCGTCCTCTCGGCCCGCGACGTGCTCGCGATCATCGAGAAGTAATTCACCGAAGTACGCGAGTACTTCGACTTCGAAGCGAATGCTTTGAAAGCTGCGCCCCTGGTCACCCCGCTGATTGCCGGGCGGCGAGGGGCGCAGTGTCATTAACCCGAGTTTTCGAGAGGGCTGAACCGCTCCCATGGCGAAGATCCTGAAGTTCGACGAGGACGCCCGTCGCGCCCTTGAGCGCGGCGTCAACAAGCTTGCCGACACCGTCAAGGTGACGATCGGCCCCAAGGGCCGCAACGTCGTCATCGACAAGAAGTTCGGCGCCCCCACCATCACCAACGACGGTGTCACCATCGCGCGCGAGGTCGAGCTCGACGACCCGTACGAGAACCTGGGCGCCCAGCTCGTCAAGGAGGTGGCGACCAAGACCAACGACATCGCGGGTGACGGCACCACCACCGCGACCGTGCTGGCCCAGGCGCTGGTCCGCGAGGGTCTGCGCAACGTCGCCGCCGGCGCCTCCCCGGCCGCCCTGAAGAAGGGCATCGACGCCGCGGTCAAGGCCGTCTCCGACGAGCTCCTCGCGACCGCCCGTCCGATCGAGGACAAGACCGACATCGCCGCCGTCGCCGCGCTGTCCGCCCAGGACAAGCAGATCGGCGAGCTCATCGCCGAGGCCATGGACAAGGTCGGCAAGGACGGTGTCATCACCGTCGAGGAGTCCAACACCTTCGGTGTGGAGCTTGAGTTCACCGAGGGCATGGCCTTCGACAAGGGCTACCTCTCGCACTACATGGTCACCGACCAGGAGCGTATGGAGGCCGTCCTCGACGACCCGTACATCCTGATCAACCAGGGCAAGATCTCCTCGATCCAGGACCTGCTGCCGCTCCTGGAGAAGGTCATCCAGGCCGGCGCCTCCAAGCCGCTCCTGATCATCGCCGAGGACGTCGAGGGCGAGGCGCTCTCCACCCTGGTCGTCAACAAGATCCGCGGCACGTTCAACGCCGTGGCCGTCAAGGCCCCGGGCTTCGGCGACCGCCGCAAGGCCATGCTGCAGGACATCGCCACCCTCACCGGTGCGACCGTCATCGCCGAAGAGGTCGGCCTCAAGCTCGACCAGGCCGGTCTTGAGGTGCTCGGCACCGCGCGCCGCGTCACCATCACCAAGGACGACACCACGATCGTCGACGGCGGCGGCAACAGCGCCGACGTCGAGGGCCGCGTCAACCAGATCAAGGCCGAGATCGAGGCCACGGACTCCGACTGGGACCGCGAGAAGCTCCAGGAGCGCCTCGCGAAGCTGGCCGGCGGCGTGTGCGTGATCAAGGTCGGTGCCGCCACCGAGGTCGAGCTCAAGGAGCGCAAGCACCGTCTGGAGGACGCCATCTCCGCGACCCGCGCCGCGGTCGAGGAGGGCATCGTCTCCGGTGGTGGCTCCGCCCTGGTGCACGCCGCCAAGGTCCTGGAGGGCAACCTCGACAAGACCGGCGACGAGGCCACCGGTGTCGCGGTCGTCCGCCGCGCCGTCGTCGAGCCGCTGCGCTGGATCGCCGAGAACGCCGGCCTTGAGGGCTACGTCATCACCTCCAAGGTGGGCGAGCTCGACAAGGGCTTCGGCTTCAACGCCGCCACCGGCGAGTACGGCGACCTGGTCAAGGCCGGCGTCATCGACCCGGTCAAGGTCACCCGCTCCGCCCTGGAGAACGCCGCCTCCATCGCCTCCCTGCTGCTCACGACCGAGACCCTGGTCGTCGAGAAGCCGGCCGAGGAGGAGCCCGAGGCCGGTCACGGCCACGGTCACGGCCACAGCCACTGACCCGAGTGTCATGACGTCCTGAGGGCGTGATGTACATCCAGGGAACGTGATGTACGTCCTGGGCGCGTGAGGTCGTACGACGTGGGAAGGCCCCCGTTTCCGCCACTGGCGGGAGCGGGGGCCTTCCGTTTCGCGGGGCGGCGGGGCGGGTCAGCCCGAGACGCCGAGCTGCTTCATCAGGCCGAGGGCGTCGTAGTGCCACCAGCCTTCCTGGATCTTGTCGTTCTTGAACCGGAAGATCGTGGTGCCGGTCATGGACACCTTCTTTCCGGTGGGCGGGATGCCCATGAAGTCGCCCTTGTGGGTGCCGGTCCACGTCCACAGCGTCACCACGTCGTCGCCCTCGCAGATCTGCCGGTCGAGCGAGAAGGTGAAGTCGAAGCCGTCCCGCCATCCGGTGACGTCGCCGCGGATGACGTCGGAGCCGACGGTGGTTTCTTGCTCCTTGATGATGTCGTGGTCGGCGTAGTCGGCCGCGAACACCTCCTCGATGGCGTCGAGGTTGCCGCCGACCGCGATCTCGTGGAAGAACCGCCGGGAAGTTGCGGCGTTCAACTGCTCTTCGCGGACGACATCGAGGTCCGTGAAGGTGGGCATGCCGTCGCAGAGCGCCACCATCTCCTGGAAGATCCGGTCGGTCTCCGGGAGCTTGGAGTTCGCCATGGCCTCGTCGTACGAGGGAAATTCGATGATCTCGACGAAGTGGGCCCCGTCGGCGCGGTCCTTGCCGATGAGCCCGCGCGTGGCGGTCCGCTTGCCCTTGGTCGCCTCGACCCACTGGTCCATGAGCCGGTCCATGTCCTCGAACCGCTCGGTCTTGAAGTCGATTACCTGTGCGAATCTCATGGCGCCTCCCGGTGCGGTGGTCCAGGTGGAGATACGTCCAGTTTAAGGGCCGTATGTCCCGGGCGGCGGGGCGATCAACGGGCCTGTGGACGGGTGATCCACAGGGCTGCGGCCGGGTGATCCACGGGCCTGCGGACGGCGGTCCGACAGCCTTCGACGGCCCTACGCGGAGTGGTCCAGGGCTTCCGGAAGCATCGGGTCCGCGAACGGCACCCCGGCCGCGAACCGCTCCACCTCGTCCAGCGCCTGATCCGCCATGCGGTGCAGCTCGTTGCCGAGTGAGCCCGCGATGTGAGGGGTCAGCAGAACGTTGGGCAGGTCGTACAACGGGCTCTCGCGGGGCGGGAGTTCGGGATCCGTCACGTCCAGGACCGCGTGGAGGCGGCCCGAGAGGAGCTCGGCGAGCAGGGCGGGCTCGTCGACCAGGGAGCCGCGCGCGGTGTTGACCAGGGTGGCGCCCGTCGGCATCAGGGCCAGTCGGCGGGCGTCGATCATGCGGTGGGTCTCGGGGAGCTGGGGCGCGTGGACGGAGACGACGCTGCTGCGGGCGCACAGCGCGTCCAGAGCTACCTGTTCAACGCCCAGCGACACCGCTTCGGTTCCGCTCACGTACGGGTCGTACAGCAGGACTTCGAAATCGAAGGGGCGCAGGAGCTCGATCACGCGCCTTCCGATGCGGGAGGCGCCGACGATGCCCACCGTGCGCCGGTAGTTGCCGGTGCCTTCGGTCTCGCTCAGCCACTCGGGGGCGGTGCGCAGCTCGGCGTAGCGCTGGGCCGAGCGCAGCACTTCCTTGCCCGCGAAGAGGATCGCGGCCAGCGTGTACTCGGCGACCGGCAGGGCGTTGGCCGCGGCGGCCGATGTCACGGCGATGCCGCGTTCCCAGCAGGCGTCGGTGATGTGGTGCTTGACGGAGCCCGCCGCGTGGACCACCGCGCGCAGATTCGGGGCGGCGTCCAGGACGTCCCCGGTGAGCGGGGGAGCGCCCCAGCAGGTGAGCAGGATCCGGGCCTCGGCGAGGGCGGCGGCGACCGGTCCGGTGGGCGCGGCGAGGTCGTGGGCGACCAGCTGCGGATCGGTGCGGGTGAGGGCGGCGAGCCGGGTGCGGTGGCGCTCCGCGAGGAGGCGGTCCGCGATGCCGGGACCCATCGCGAGCAGCAGAGCGGGCCGATTGTCAGTGGTGTGGTGCATGGTGGGACTCGGGCTCCTCACGAGGCGCTGGCCAGGGGTAACTGGGTGTCCGGGCCGGTCATTTGACGCTGCCGGCGGCGAGCCCGGCCTTCCAGTGCCGCTGGAGGGAGACGAAGGCGACGATCAGGGGGACGACGGCGAGGAGGGAGCCGGTGACGACGAGAGGGTAGTAGCTCGGCTCGGCGTGGGTGTTGCTGTTCCAGGCGTACAGACCGAGGCTCAGCGGGAAGAGCTTCTGGTCGCTGAGCATGACCAGGGGGAGGAAGAAGTTGTTCCAGATCGCGGTGAACTGGAAGAGGAACACGGTCACGAAGCCCGGCATCACCATGCGCAGACCGATCGACCAGAACGTGCGCAGCTCGCCCGCCCCGTCGATACGGGCGGCCTCCAGGGCCTCGTCGGGGATGTAGCTCGCGCTGAACACCCGGGACAGATACACCCCGAACGGGTTGACCAGAACGGGGATGAGCACCGACCAGTACGTGTTGACCAGGCCGACCTTGCTCGCCAGCAGATACATGGGCAGGGCGAGCGCCGTGGTGGGCACGAGCACGCCGAGCAGCACGACTCCGAACAGCTTCTCCTTGCCGCGGAAGGCGTACTTGTCGAAGGCGTACCCCGCGGCGACGCTGACCAGCGCGCACACGGCGGCGCCGCCGCCCGCGTACAGAAGGGAGTTGAGGTACCAGCGGAAGTAGACGCCGTCGTTGTACGAGGCGAGCTGCGACAGGTTGTGGCCGAGGTCGAAGCCCTTGAAGGAGAAGGCCTCGCCGGACAGCAGACCGCCGGTGTCCTTGGTGGCGGCCGTGACCAGCCACACCAGCGGGAACAGCGTGTAGAGCACGGAGAGCAGCAGCGCCCCGTTGACCGCGGTCCTGGACAGCCAGCGGCTCGGTCGCCGGGGTACGGCGGTGGCGGGGGAGGTCATGCTTTGGCCCCCTTCCGGTTGGTGAGGCGGGTGACGGCGAAGGAGAGCAGGGCCGCGGCGAGCGCGAGGAGCACGGCCGAGGCGGCGGCGAGGCCGTAGTCGTTGCGGCTGAACGCGGCCGTGTAGGCGTACATATTGGGCGTCCAGGTGGAGGTGACCGTGGAACTGCCGCCCTGGTTGAGGATCAGCGGCTCGGTGAAGAGCTGGAGCGAGCCGATGACGGTGAACAGCGACACCATCACCAACGAGGCGCGGATCAGCGGGAGTTTGATGCCGAACGCGGTGCGCCACTCGCCCGCGCCGTCCATGGTGGCCGCCTCCAGGACGGAGCGGTCGATGGCCTGGAGCGCCGCGTAGAAGATGACCATGTTGTAGCCGAGCCATTCCCACAGCGCGATGTTGACGACCGAGGGGAGCGTGCCGCTGGACGAGAAGAAATCGAAGCCGACACCACCGGAGTTCATGGCCCGCACGACGGGGCTGAGGCCCGGGGTGTAGAGGTACACCCACACCAGCGCGGCGATGATGCCCGGCACGGCGTGCGGCAGGAACAGCGCCAGCTGGAAGAAGCGGCGGGCGCGGGCCAGCGTCGAGTCGAGCAGCAGCGCGAGCGCGAGGGCGCCGCCCACCATCAGCGGGATGTACACGACGCAGTAGCCGGCGAGCACCCAGAAGCCCTCGCGGAAGGCCCGGTCGCCCAGCGCCGCCGTGTAGTTGTCGAGCCCGCTGAACACGGAGGTCGCGCCGCCGAAGCCGAGCCCCGACTGCTTCTCGGTGAACAGGCTCAGCCAGACCGCGTACCCGATCGGCACCACCGTCACGGCGGTGAACAGGACGAAGAACGGGGTGAGTAGCACGCCCGCGGCGGTGTTGGTACGGCTGTGGGCCCGGGCGCTGCGGGGCGTTCTGCCGGACCTTCCGGGGGCCGGGGCGGGCTCGGGTGTCCCGGTGCGTACGGCTGCCGCGTCGTCGTCCTGCGTGATGGCCGGGCCATGACCGCCTCCTTCGCCCGGCGGTGGCACGCGCGGGGTTCCGCGCCCCGCCCCGGTCCGGCTCGCAGGACGTCCCTTCGTCCTCATCGTGGTCAGCCCTCGACCTTCAGGCCGCGCTTCTTCAACTCGGTGACGGTCGCGTCATGGGCGGCCCTGATGGCGTCCGTGATCTTCACGGAGCCGCCGGCGACCTTGCCGAGCTGGTCCTTCAGCGTGGTGTTGGTGGTGCCCATGCTCGGGCCCCAGGCCCAGTTGGCGTTGATCGAGCTGCCCGCGGCGTCGAAGAGCCGGTAGATGTCCTGGCCGGTGTAGAAGCTCGTGTCGAATGCCTTCTTGGCGGCCGGGCGCAGTGCGATGTCGGCCGGGAAGGCGCTCGACGTACCGGACTTGATGCGGGCGTCGATGCCCGCCTCGGTGGTCGACATCCACTTGGCGAACTCAAGGGCGGCCTCGGTCTTCGTGCTGCCCTTGGTCACGGCCCAGGTGGAGCCGCCGAGCATGCCGCTGGCCGGCTTGCCGTCCCAGGTGGGCACGGGGGCCACCGCCCACTTGCCGCTCTGGTCGGGCACGGTGCCCTTGAGGACGCCCGCTGCCCACGAGGCGCCGAGGTAGCCGACGGTGGAGCCGTCCTTGAGCGAAGCCGTCCACTCGGGGCTGAAGGAGACCGCGTTCTGTACGAGCTTGTCGTCGATCAGGCCCTGCCAGTAGTCGGCGACCTTGTTGGTGGCGGCGTCGCTGGTGTTGAGCTTCCAGGTGTCGCCGTCGGCCTTGAACCACTGGGCGCCGGCCTGCCAGGCCATCGCCTCGAAGGTGGTCGGGTCGTCCGGGAAGAAGGTGCCGATGCGCGCCTGCGGGTCGGCGGCCTTGGCCTTCTGGGCGGCTGCCTTGAACTCGTCCCAGGTCCTGGGGACTTCGATCTTGTTCTTCTCGAAGAAGTCCTTGTGGTAGAAGTACGCCTGGGGTGCCGCGTCGAAGGGGATCGCCCAGTTCTTGCCGCCGAGCGTGGTCTGCTGGATCGACTGCGGCAGGAACTGCTTTTTCACGTCGTCGGTGACGTACGTGCTGATGTCCTGGAACGAGCCCTGGCTGACGAACTCCGGGAGCATCGGGTACTCGACGGTCACGAGGTCGGGTGCGTTGCCGGCCTTCACCGCGTTGGAGATCTTGGCGTAGCCGCCGGCGTTGCCGGAGGGGATCTCCTCGAACTTCACCCGGATGTTGTCGTGGGAGGCGTTGAAGGCGTCCACCACGTCCTTGGACCCCTTCTGCCAGGCCCAGAACGTGATGGTGACGGGCTTGTCGGCGGTGCCCTTGCCCGCGTCGCCCGACTTGCCGTCCCCGCCACCGCAGGCCGTGAGCAGGGCGAGAGCGGTGGCGGTGCCGACGAGGGCGGAGGTCGATCTGGTCCAACTGCGGCTCACGGAACGGCTCCTGAACGTGAGGGGACGAGGCGATGGCCGCGATCCTTGGCCCAGTTCTGACCGAAGTCAAGAGCGAAAGTTCGATTGATCGAAAAAGGATCAGAGAAAGTTTGAACGGTCGTAGGTCGGTCGTAGGTCGGTCGCGGGATGGTCGGAGGCCGGTCGCAGAGTCGGCCGTACGTCGGTCGGAGCTCAGGGCTGAACGCTCATCGCGCTCCGCAGAGTGTCGGACGGCGCCCCGCAGGAGGCCCGCACGCGCAGCCTCGGCAGCAGGTCGACATGGCGCCGCGGAGCTACTTCGGTCCCGCCCGAACCGCCTGCGGAAGCGGCGCGCAGGCGCTCGATCAGCAACTCGGCGGCGTACCGCCCGACCTCGTGCTTGGGCGGGGCGACCGCGGTGAGCGGGATGTCCGCGAGCGCCGCCACCTCGTCGTCGTACGCCACGAGCGCCAGGTCCTCCGGTACCCGTACGCCCAGTTCGGCCAGGCGCTGCACGATGCGGATCGCGTCCACGTCGTTGTGCACGAGCGCCGCCGTGGCCTGCCCGGCCAGGACCGCGGTGCGCAGTGCCTGCACGGCCTGCTCGAACCCGCCCGGGTCCGCCTCGGCCGACACCGAACCGATCACCGGGAGCGGCGACTTGAGGCCGAGCGCGTCGAGCGCGTAGCGGTATCCGGCGCGCACCGCGATCGCCGTGGGGCTGTCGGCCCGGGCCACCAGCAGGGGCGTGGTGTGCCCCAGCCCGAGCAGGTGGCGCACCGCGAGGAGTACGCCATGGCTGTGGTCGGAGCAGACCCGGTCCAGGTCGTCCAGCTCCCGGCCGGGCACCCCGCGCCGCTCCAGGAGCACCGTCGGCACCGGCAGCCCGGCGATCCAGGCGCCGTGCTCGACCGGGTCGTCCGGCTCCTTCCAGCCCGGCGCGATCAGCAGCCCCTCGGCCCCGGCCGCCAGCAGCCCGGCCGCCCGGCCCGCGTCCTCCTGCGGCCGGTAGTCCGAGATCCGCAGGATCAGCCGCGCCCCCGCGGCGGCGGCCGCCTCGTGCGCACCCCGGATGACCTCGGCGAAGTAATACGTGGCGTTGGGCGCCAGCATGCCGATGACGAGCTCGCGCGAGCCCTGGCCCGGGGCTTGGGCTTGGGTCGCCTGCCCGACGCCCTCCCCGCCGCCCGGCCAGGACACCGAACCGTGCACCCGGTCGAGCCGACCCTCGTTGGCCAGGAACTCCACGTCCCGCCGCACGGTCACCGGCGAGACCCCCAACTGCGCGGCAAGCTCGGACACCCGCGCCGAGCCGCGCCCGCGCACCAGCTCCAGCAGTCGGTCATGACGTTCAGCAGCACTTTCGCGCACGGCGGCATCCCCTTTGCGTGTGGTGGCCCCAATGGGCCATGACCCTAATGCAACGTGATCGAACGATGGGAGTTTCGATCATTCGGTCCGATCCATTGACGTTCGATCAAATCGAGTTCTAGGTTCCCCAGAGATTCAACGGTTGGGTTGGGTTGGCTTGGGCCCCGACTGGGCGTTGCCCTGCCCTGCCCTGGCCGGGCGGGGCGGGGCGGCGACCCTGGAAGGGCTCCGCCCGGGGCCCGGCCCGGCTGGCCGCGGGCGGAGTGGGACCCGACCCGGCTGGTCCCGACCCGGCGGCTGGCCCCGGCTGGCTGGGGCCCCGAACCCAGCGGATCCTGCCCCGTATCCGGTCGGCCCCGCCGCCACGCACCGCCGTCCCCCGAGGGAGCGTCATGCCTACCCCGCCCGAGAACCGCGAGCTCAGTCCCTACACCGGCTGGACCCGCGCGCACTGGGAGCAGTCGGCGGATCGACTCCTCCTGGCCGTACGGCCCTACGCCTCCCCCCGCCGAGGGCTGATCAACCTGCCCGGCGCCCGCCCCAGCCGGTCGGGGCCGCGCTCCGACGGGCTCGAAGGCTACGCACGTACCTGGCTGCTCGCAGCCCTGCGCGTGGCCGGGGCCCGGGGCGACGACCCGCACGGCCACCTCGACCGGTACGCCGCCGGCCTCGCCTCGGGCACCCAACTCCCGCTTCCCACGGGCGAGTTGCGTTCCGCGTCTCCCGACGCGTGGCCGCTCACCACTCACGTACGGCAGGCGATCGTCGAGTCGGCCTCCGTCGCCCTTGGCCTCCGCCTCACCCGCCCCTGGCTGTGGGACAAGCTCGACGACCGCACCCGCCAGCGCGCCGTCGAGTGGCTGCTGCCCGCCCTCGGCCCCTCCCCGGTCGACAACAACTGGTGGCTGTTCGGGCTCACCGTCGCCGGATTCCTCCAGGACGCCGGCATCGAGACCGACCGCGCCAAGACCACCATCGAGCGCGCCCTGGAACGCATCGACCAGTGGTACCTCGGCGACGGCTGGTACAGCGACGGCCCGAACCGCTCCTTCGACCACTACAACGGCTGGGCCCTCCACTTCTATCCCGTCCTGCACGCCCATCTGAGTGACGATCAGGAACTCCTGGACCGATATGGCCCCCGACTGCACGCCCAACTCGACGCCCACACGCGCCTATTCGGTGCCGACGGCGCCCCGATGCCGTACGGACGCTCGCTGACCTACCGGTTCGCCGCTGCGGCCGCACCCTGGCTCGGCGCGCTCACCGGCCACACCCCGCTCACCCCCGGAGCCACCCGGCGGCTGGCCTCGGGCACCCTGAAGTACTTCCTCGACCGGCCCGAAGGGCAGAGCGCGACCGACGCCGACGGGCTGCTCACCCTGGGCTGGCACGGCCCGTACCCGCCGCTGATCCAGCACTACTCGGGCCCCGCGTCCCCGTACTGGGCGTCCAAGGGCTACCTCGGGCTGCTGATGCCGCCCGAGCACCCCGTATGGGCGACCGTCGAGGAGCCGCTGCCCGCCGAGACCGAGGACGCCACCGTGACCCTCGGGCCGCCGGGCCTGCTGATCCAGTCGACGGTCGCGGACGGCCTGGTCCGGCTGCACAACCACGGCAGCAACCACCACGTGGACGGCGGCCCGGACGAGGACCCCTGGTACTCCCGCTTCGCCTACTCGACCGGCACCGGCCCCACCTCCCACGGAGTGCCCGACAACCACTTCGGGCTCCTGGCAAAGGGGGAGTCCACCACCCGTGGCCCCGCCGTCCCGCTCGGCAGCGGTCCCGGCTGGGCGGCATCGCTGTCCGAGCCGCGGCCGGGCCCGCCCGGCGCGCGGATCGTCTCGGTCACCCTCGCCCACGGCCGCGCCGAACTCCGTGCCCACCTGGTCGTCGGGGCTGAACCCGGCACCCCCGTCCGCCAGACCGGCTGGGCCGCCGCTCCAGGCCGCACCGCCCAGCTGCACCCCGTATACGGCTACGCCGCGGAAGTGCGCCAACTGGCCGCAAGATCAACCCTGTTCGGGCCCGTCTCGGATATTCGGGCGCTCCACGGAACGACCGGCAGCGCACCATCCCTGTTCATCGCGCTCGCCTCCCTCACCGCCGAACCGGACCCCAGCCCGGTCCACACCCTCGCCGACATCCAGGTCACCGGCCACACCGTCCGGGTGACCTGGCAGAACGGAACGACCTGCCGACTCGTGCTCGACTCCGGAGCCTCCCCAACCGTCCATACGGAGGAGGACATGTGAGACCCCGCCACGCCGCCGCGGCCCTCGCCCAGGGCTCCCCGGCCTCGCTGTCGGGCGCCGTCGTCGCCGACAACGGAGGCAGGGACCACTTCGGCAACCCGGCCTCCGCCCCCAGCATCGGCGCCTGTGCCGGGCGCGGGCTCAGGGCCTGAATCCGAACCAGCTCACTTGGGGCCGTACTTGCGGCCCGTCTTGGAGGTGATCCCGCCGAGCAGGCCGCGCGGAGCCAGCTTCACCGCACCCATCAGCGCCTTGTAGCGGGGGTCGGGGATCGAGAGCGACTTGCCGCGCGCGAGGTCGGTCAGCGCGGCCGCCACCAGCTTGTCGGCGTCCAGCCACAGCCAGCCCGGAATGTTGTCGGTGCCCATGCCGGCCCGCTGGTGGAACTCGGTCCGCACGAACCCGGGGCACAGCGCCATCAACCGCACCCCGGACCCGGCGAGGTCCCGGGCCGCGCCCTGGGTGAACTGCACGACCCACGCCTTGGACGCGCCATAGGTGCCGCGCGGTACGAAGGCCGCGACGGAGGCCACGTTCACGATCCCGCCGCGCCCGCGCTCGCGCATCGAGGCGGTCGCCGCCGAGGTCAGCCTGAGGACCGCCTCGATGTGCACCTTGATCATGGTCAGCTCGTCCGCCATGGACACTTCGAGATAGCGGCCCTTGTTGGCGAACCCGGCGTTGTTGACCAGGAGATCGACCGGCTGCCTGGGCTGGGAGAGCCGTGCCTCGACCGCGGCGATCCCGTCCTCCGTGGACAGGTCGGCGGACAGCACCTCGGCCTCGATGCCGTGCCGGTCGTGCAGCTCGGTGGCCTGCTCGCTCAGCCGCTTGGTGTCCCGGGCCACCAGCACCAGATCGTGCCCATCGGCCGCAAGGCGCCGCGCGAACGCGGCGCCGATGCCCGCCGTCGCTCCCGTAATCAGTGCAGTCGTCATAGGCGCACGTTAATGCCCCCGGTGGGCGTGCGGTGACCGCCCCCACCCGACCGCCCAACCGGTCGCGATCCCCATGAACTGTCCCATTGGCGACAGTCTTTGAGGGGTTTGTGGAGATCTTGAGGCAAGCGGGTCGGGCCCCGGTCCTATGAGCCGTGCTTGGCCAGGTACTTCCGTACGGTCTCGACCGCCTCGGGCTCCAGGGCGTCGCCCGCCGCCAGGGTTCGCGGCAGCAGGTTCCGCTCGGTCGTGAATGCCCGGAACCAGAAAGACACCGAAACTTCGTGATCCGGTCGCTCGATCACCTCGATCGAGTCGCCCGCGCGGATCCCACCCGGTTCGATCACCCGGAAGTACGCGCCGGGAGCCGCCGCCTCGGTGAAGCGCCGAACCCAGCCCTTCTGGTCGAGCCAGCCCCCGAACGTACGGCAGGGGATGCGCCCGGCGGAGACTTCGAGGATCACGTCCCGCCCTATCCGCCAGCGCTCGCCGATCCGGGCATCGTTCACATCGACGCCGTACGTCGTGAGGTTCTCGCCGAACGAGCCGTTGGGCAGTTCGCGGCCCAGCTCCTTCGCCCAGACGTCCAGGTCCTCGCGGGCGTAGGCGTAGACCGCCTGGTGGTCGCCGCCGTGATGGCGCAAGTCGCAGACGTCGTCCCCCTCGACGCCGCTGGCGCCCAGGCCCCTGGGGCCCGGAGCGAAGACGCGGACCGGGCCGGTCGCGGGCCGCTTGTCGATGCCGGTGACGCCGCCCTTGGCATCGGTGTAGCTGACGGTCTTGGCGCGGCCCAGGTTCACAGACAGAAGCTCCATAGGCGCACGCTAGCCGAGCCAAACTCAAAGTAGCGACCGAATTATCGCCGCACTCTCCAAGAGTCGCTTATGCTCGAAGAATGATCGAGGCCCGTCATCTCCGCGTCCTGCGCGCCGTCGCCGCCACCGGCTCCTTCTCGGCGGCGGCACGGGAGCTGGGCTGCACCCAGCCCGCCGTCAGCCAGCAGATGAAGGCCCTGGAATCGTCCGCGGGCACCCCGCTCCTGATCCGTACCGGCCGCGAGATGCGCCTGACGCAGGCCGGCGAGGTGCTGGTCCGGCACGCCGCCGGCATCCTGGCCGGGCTGACCGCGGCGGAGGAGGAGGTCGCGGCCATCGCCGGGCTGCGGGCCGGCCGGGTGCGCCTGGTCTCCTTCCCGAGCGGCTCCTCCACTTTGGTGCCCACCGCGCTGGCCGCCCTGCGCGCGGCCCACCCGGGCACCCGGGTCTCGCTGGTCGAGGCCGAGCCGCCGCGCTCGGTGGAGATGCTCCGCGAGGGCGACTGCGACATCGCACTGGCCTTCCGGTACGGCTCCAACGCCACGGAGTGGGACGACCTGGTGGTGCGCCCGCTGCTCGTCGACCGCCTGGTGGGCCTGGTGCCCGAGGGGCACGCGCTGGCCGAAGCGGGCACCGTCGCCATCAAGGACCTGGCGGACGAGCCCTGGATCGCGGGCTGTCCACGCTGTCGGCGCCAACTCGTGGAGGTCTGCGAGGAGTCCGGCTTCACCCCGCGCATCGACTTCGCGACCGACGACTACCCGGCGGTGATCGGCCTGGTGGGAGCGGGGCTCGGCGTCGCGGTGATGCCGGAGCTCGCGATCGAATCCGTACGCCCCAAGGGCGCGCGCACGGTCGCGGTCGAGCCCGCCGTCGAGCGGGAGATCGTCGCCCTCACCCTCCCCGATCTGGCCCAGGTGCCGGCCGTCGCGGCCACGCTGGACCAGCTGACCAGGGCCGCCTCGCGCGACCAGGCGCGACCATAGGGGGCGGCACCAAGCCGCCGCTTTGCGGCCGAAGCTGGATCAAACCATGCAGAAACGTTTCTTCTGATCCGGTCCGCTCCGGAGTCCCTCAGGAGGGGCCCGGGCCGCCGCCGGCCGGGGCGGCGGCCGTCACCAGGCGGTTGCGCGCCCGGCCCATGAGCTCTTCGCGCTCGTCCTCGGTGAGCCCGCCCCACACCCCGTACGGCTCGCGTACCGCCAGGGCGTGGGCCGCGCACTGCGCACGCACCGGGCAGCGCATGCACACCTCTTTCGCCGAGCTCTCGCGCGCGCTCCGTGCCGCGCCGCGCTCACCTTCCGGGTGGAAGAAGAGCGAGCTGTCGACCCCACGGCAGGCCGCGAGGAGCTGCCAGTCCCACAGATCGGCGTTCGGTCCGGGAAGGCGGGAGAAATCTGCCATTGCTCTTGTCCCCTTGAAACCGTGCTGAGGCGGATGGGCGGGCCGGTACGGGACGGGTGCGCACAGGGGCTCATCCGAAACGTAGGTACCGACGAAGGTACATCTCCTGTGTAAGTAGATGTAAATATGACTCATTGGGAATCTAGCCGCAGACACCAGTGAATGGGAAGAAAAGCCGCTAAATGGGGCATAGCTACAAAAGTTAGCTGGGTGGCTTGCTACGCTCTCCTGTGTGTGCGCTTCCTCACGTAGAGTGCCGAACGTGCCCGCCCGACCCGTAACTCTTTCGAGTGACCGTCGTTGAGAGTGCGGAGGCGATTGAAAGAACAAGCGCTCGGGCAAGTGTCCGAGGGCGTCAATCGCACAGGTGACACATGTACCCAGCCTGGAGGCTCAAGGTGACGCGCATCAGCTGCGGAGGGCGGCCATGACATCAGTCCTCGTCTGCGACGACTCCCCGCTTGCCCGCGAGGCGCTCCGCCGCGCGGTTGCGACCGTGCCCGGCGTCGAGCGTGTGACGACGGCGGCCAACGGCGAGGAAGTCCTCCGCCGCTGGGGTGCCGACCGCTCGGACCTGATTCTGATGGACGTACGCATGCCCGGTCTGGGCGGCGTGGAGACCGTCCGCCGGCTGCTGTCCGCGGACCCGGGCGCCCGGATCATCATGCTCACGGTCGCCGAGGATCTCGACGGGGTCGCGCTCGCGGTCGCCGCCGGGGCCCGCGGCTACCTGCACAAGGACGCCTCGCGCGCCGAGCTGCGGGCGACCGTCACCCAGGCGCTCGCCGACCCGACCTGGCGGCTCGCCCCGCGCAGACTGCGGTCGGCCGAAATGGGTGCGGCGCCCACGCTCACCGCGCGGGAGATCCAGGTGCTCGAAGGCATGAGCCACGGCCGCTCCAACGCCGAGATCGGCCGCGAGCTGTTCCTCTCCGAGGACACGGTCAAGACGCATGCCCGACGGCTGTTCAAGAAGCTCGGCGCCTCGGACCGGGCGCACGCCGTCGCGCTCGGTTTCCGCTGGGGCCTGGTGCGCTGACGGCAGGTGCGACAGCCGGTCGGAGCCCCGTCCGTCATCGGGCGGACGGGCCCGGTCGCCCCGCGAACGGCAGCAGTAGGTGTTGCTTCCGCCGCGATGCCGCATCCTTGTAGGTGTGGAGTTCCTCGGGGACAGGTCGGTCGAGCGGGAGGGGGGTGCAGGGGATGAGTTCCGGCGCACCCGCTCATAACGCTTCAGTGCACAACTACGGACGCGGTGCCACGGAGGGGACGACGCCGGGGCACCATGGATCGATGCGCGACGACGAGGCTGCGGCCCAAGGGGTCATCGGTGCACTCGTTCGCCGTGCGGTCGACGGCGACGAGCAGGCGACGCACGATCTGCTCGCGCATGTCCACCCGCTCGCGCTGCGCTATTGCCGCACCCGGCTCAACCGGCTGCCGGGTGATGCTCGCCACTTCGTCGAGGACCTCGCCCAGGAAGTCTGCGTCGCCGTCCTGATGGCGCTGCCGCGCTACCGCGACACCGGGCGCCCCTTCGAGGCCTTCGTCTTCGCCATCGCCTCGCACAAGGTCGCCGACCTCCAGCGGGCGGCGATGCGCCACCCCGGTTCGACGGCCGTGCCGTCCGACGAGATGCCGGAGCGGCCGGACGACTCGCTCGGCCCCGAGGAGCGCGCGCTGCTCAGCAGCGACGCGGAATGGGCCAAGAAGCTCCTTGCCAACCTCCCGGAGAACCAGCGCGAACTCCTGGTGCTGCGGGTCGCCGTCGGCCTCACCGCCGAGGAGACCGGCCAGATGCTCGGAATGTCACCGGGTGCGGTCCGGGTCGCCCAGCACCGCGCGCTGAGCAGGCTGCGGGCCCTCGCCGAGCAGTAGGCGGTCCGTAGGCGTGTGACAGGGGCGCCAACCCCTGCCGATCACGTGCGAACGTACAAAGAATCTCGATGATCTTGCTCGTGGAATGAGACACCCGCACAGCCCGTTAGCATGGACATCCGCACCGATCAAGGCCATTGGGGAAGGTGTCATGACTGCAAACGTCGACGGAGTGCCCGAGAAATTCGCGACGCTCGGGCTGACATACGACGACGTGCTGCTGCTGCCGGGCGCGTCCGACATGGCGCCCGACCAGATCGACACCTCCTCGTACCTCTCGAAGAACGTCAAGGTGAACGTCCCGCTGCTCTCGGCGGCGATGGACAAGGTCACCGAAGCGCGCATGGCCATCGCCATGGCCCGGCAGGGCGGCGCCGGTGTGCTGCACCGCAACCTCTCCATCGAGGACCAGGCCAACCAGGTCGACCTGGTGAAGCGCTCCGAGTCCGGCATGGTCACCGACCCGATCACGGTGCACCCGGACGCGACGCTGCGCGACGCCGACGAGCTGTGCGCCAAGTTCCGCATCAGCGGCGTCCCGGTGACCGACTCGGCGGGCAGGCTGCTCGGCATCGTCACCAACCGCGACATGGCCTTCGAGTCGGACCGCAGCCGCCAGGTGCGCGAGGTCATGACCCCGATGCCACTGGTCACCGGCAAGGTCGGCATCTCCGGCGTGGACGCCATGGAGCTGCTGCGCCGCCACAAGATCGAGAAGCTGCCGCTCGTCGATGACCAGGGCATCCTCAAGGGCCTCATCACGGTCAAGGACTTCGTCAAGGCGGAGAAGTACCCCAACGCCGCCAAGGACAAGGACGGCCGGCTGCTCGTCGGCGCCGCCGTCGGTGTCGCGGGCGACGCCTACGAGCGTGCCCAGGCGCTGATCGCCGCCGGTGTCGACTTCATCGTCGTGGACACCGCGCACGGCCACTCCCGCCTGGTCGGCGACATGGTCGCCAAGATCAAGTCGAACTCCTCGGGCGTCGACCTCATCGGCGGCAACATCGCCACCCGCGACGGCGCCCAGGCGCTCATCGACTCGGGCGTCGACGGCATCAAGGTCGGCGTCGGCCCCGGCTCCATCTGCACCACTCGCGTCGTCGCCGGCATCGGCGTCCCGCAGGTCACCGCGATCTACGAGGCCTCGCTCGCCGCCAAGGCCGCGGGCGTCCCCGTCATCGGCGACGGCGGCCTGCAGTACTCGGGCGACATCGCGAAGGCCCTGGTCGCGGGCGCCGACACGGTGATGCTGGGGTCGCTGCTCGCGGGCTGCGAGGAGTCCCCGGGCGAGCTGCTCTTCATCAACGGCAAGCAGTTCAAGTCGTACCGCGGCATGGGCTCGCTGGGCGCGATGCAGTCCCGCGGCGACCAGCGCTCGTTCTCCAAGGACCGGTACTTCCAGGAGGCCGTGTCCACCGACGACAAGCTGATCCCCGAGGGCATCGAGGGCCAGGTGCCCTACCGCGGCCCGCTCTCCGCGGTCGTCCACCAGCTCGTCGGGGGCCTGCGCCAGTCGATGTTCTACGTCGGCGGCCGCACCGTCCCCGAGCTTCAGCAGAACGGCAAGTTCGTCCGGATCACCTCGGCGGGCCTCAAGGAGAGCCACCCGCACGACATCCAGATGACCGTCGAGGCGCCGAACTACAGCAGGAAGTAGTCCGCAGCACCCGACGAGGGGCGGCCCGGGAGTTCCCGGGGCCGCCCCTCGCCCGTATGTCGGGGATACTGGGGCATGCAGACGTAGAGGGAAAGGCCCACACAACGTGACTGAGATCGAGATCGGGCGCGGCAAGCGCGGCCGCAGGGCGTACGCGTTCGACGACATCGCCATCGTCCCGAGCCGGCGTACCCGGGACCCGAAGGAGGTCTCGATCGCCTGGCAGATCGACGCCTACCGTTTTGAGCTGCCCTTCCTGGCCGCCCCCATGGACTCCGTGGTCTCGCCGCAGACGGCGATCCGCATCGGTGAGCTCGGCGGCCTCGGCGTGCTGAACCTCGAAGGCCTGTGGACCCGGTACGAGGACCCGCAGCCGCTGCTCGACGAGATCGCCGAGCTGGACGAGGCGACCGCGAGCCGCCGCCTCCAGGAGATCTACGCGGCGCCCATCAAGGAAGAGCTGATCGGCCAGCGCATCAAGGAGGTGCGCGACTCCGGTGTCGTCACCGCCGCCGCGCTCTCCCCGCAGCGCACCGCCCAGTTCTCCAAGGCCGTCGTGGACGCGGGTGTCGACATTTTCGTCATCCGCGGCACCACCGTCTCGGCCGAGCACGTCTCGGGCGCCGCCGAGCCGCTCAACCTGAAGCAGTTCATCTACGAGCTGGACGTCCCGGTCATCGTCGGCGGCTGCGCCACGTACACCGCGGCCCTGCATCTGATGCGCACCGGTGCGGCCGGCGTCCTGGTGGGCTTCGGCGGCGGCGCCGCTCACACCACCCGCAACGTCCTGGGCATCCAGGTCCCGATGGCCACCGCCGTCGCCGATGTCGCCGCGGCCCGCCGCGACTACATGGACGAGTCCGGCGGCCGGTACGTCCACGTCATCGCGGACGGCGGCGTGGGCTGGTCCGGCGACATCCCGAAGGCCGTCGCCTGCGGCGCCGACTCGGTGATGATGGGCTCCCCGCTGGCCCGCGCCACCGACGCGCCGGGCCGCGGACACCACTGGGGCATGGAGGCCGTCCACGAGGACGTGCCGCGCGGCAAGCTCGTCGACCTGGGCATCGTCGGCACCACCGAGGAGATCCTCACCGGTCCCTCGCACACCCCGGACGGTTCGATGAACCTGTTCGGCGCCCTGCGCCGCTCGATGGCGACGACCGGCTACAGCGAGCTCAAGGAGTTCCAGCGGGTCGAGGTCACGGTGGCGGACGCGCAGCACAAGCGCTGACGCCTCGCAACGCGAAGGGGCCCGGATCACCAGGTGATCCGGGCCCCTTCGCGTCGCGTCCCGCACTCGCGAAGAAGACCTCCTGAGGAGGTCTCCTGCCGAAGCCTTCTTAAGAGGCGGCCTTCTTGGCGCCCGAGAAGGCGGCCACGGCCGCGATTGCGAAGAACAGGAAGGTGAGCGGGTCGGCGTCGGCCTTCCAGGCGTCGTTCAGGACGCTGAAGTGGTCGAAGAACAGCTCGGAGACGGTCACCGGCAGCTCCTTGCTCACGATGATCGCCGCTCCGAGCAACTGGCCGAAGTACACGGCGACCAGCGAGAGTACGGCGCCGAGGACCGGGAGGGCGGGGTTGCGGCCGCCCGCCTTGCCGGCGGCGAAGCCGACGAGGAAGCCGACGCCCACGGCCGCGTAGCCGATCTCGTGCTTGGTGGCGCCGATGATCGCGCCGTAGATGCCCGCCGTGACGACGGCGGCGACGACCGCGGAGATCAGGCCGAGCGCGAAGTTGTTCCGCACCGGAGCGGCCGGCGGCGCCGCCGGGTAGCCGAAACCGCCCTGCGGCGGCTGGGGCTGGCCGAACTGGCCCGGCTGCTGAGGCTGCTGCGGTGGCGGAAAGGACTGGCTCATCTTCGCGTTCCCCCTGGAAACAAACATGGACAAGCGCACGACTGTGCGATTGAGCGGCCCCGAAGAGTAGCAGCCGTGTCGGCGCGGGCGTAAGCGATGAATAAGGGCCCGATCACAGCCGGTGGGCGGCCCCCGCCGGGGTCGCGCCCCGGGTGTCCAGGAGGAGCTGGGCCTTGACCGTCAGGCCCTGAAGGTCGTACGTGCGGTGGTGCTGGAGCAGCACCGTCAGATCGGCGTGGGCGGCGGCCTCGTACAGCGAGTCCGCGCGCGGCACCGGCTGGTCGTGTACGCGCCACGTCGGCACATAAGGGTCGTGGTACGTGATCTGCGCGCCCAGATCCATCAGGCGTCCGGCGATCTCCTGGGCCGGGGAGCCCTCCTGGTCGGCCGAGTCCGGCTTGTAGGACACGCCGAGCAGCAGGACGCGGGCGCCGCGGGCGGATTTGCCGTGTTCGTTCAGGAGGGTGGTGGAGCGCTGGATGATGTAGCCCGGCATGTGCGCGTTGATCTCGCGGGCGAGTCGGACCATGCGCAGTCCCGCGTACGGCAGCGGGGCCGGGTCGAGCGGGATGCCGTGGCCGCCGACGCCCGGTCCCGGCCGGAAGGCATGGAAGCCGAAGGGCTTGGTCTCCGAGCAGCGGATGACGTCCCAGAAGTCGACGCCCATGTCGTGGCAGAGCACGGCCATTTCATTGACCAGGGCGATGTTGACGTGCCGGAAGTTGGTTTCCAGGAGCTTGGACATCTCGGCCTCGCGCAAGCCCCGGGCGCGGACCACCTTGTCGGTGAGGCGCCCGTAGAACGTGGCGGCCGACTCCGTGCAGGCCGGGGTGAGCCCGCCGATGACCTTCGGGGTCGCCGCGAAGCTGTGGGTGCGGTTGCCGGGGTCGATGCGGCTCGGCGAGTAGGCGAGGTGGAAGTCGCGCCCGGCCCGCAGGCCGGAGCCCTCTTCGAGGAGCGGGCGCAGGAATTCCTCGGTGGTTCCGGGGCGCGCGGCCGATTCCAGGATGACGGTGGTGTGCGGCCGCAGCCGCCCGGCGAGCGCGCGGGCGGCCGCGGCGACCGCCCGGAGGTCGAGGGTGTCGTCGGCGCCGAGCGTGGTGGGAGCGCAGATGACGGCGGTACGGACCCGGCCCAGTTCGGCCGGGTCGGTCGCGGTGTGGAAGCCGCCCGCGAGCATCCGGCGCAGGCCGGCGGGGGCGAGAGAGCCGTCGAGGGGGGTTCGTCCCGCGTTGAGCTCGGCGACGGCGTGTGGATCGGTGTCGTAACCGACGGTCTGGATGCCGGCGGCGACGGCGGTTTGGGCAAGGGGCAGGCCCAGGTGGCCGAGTCCGATGACGGCGAGGTCTGCGGGCATGTGGCCGTCCTTTCCCTTAGCCCGAGGGGACATGGAGCGCAAGCCCTGTGGACAGAACGGGCGTGCGGAATGTCAGACTAAGAGCAAATATGACTGATTTGCGGCATTGTGAGGGCGCGGCAATCCGAGTGTTGTCCACAGGCGGTGGCCGATGTCGGTGGTCACGTTCAGAATCGAGGATGTGAGCCGGACCACCCGGTCCGCGCGACCACCCCGATCCACGGGAGGCAAGCCGTGAGGACAGCGACACTGGGGCCCGAGCAGCGCGCACAGGCGCTCGCCGCCATGGCCGAACGCGAGCTGGACGTGCTGGTCGTAGGCGCGGGGGTGGTCGGAGCGGGTACGGCACTCGACGCGGCGACCCGGGGCCTGGCCACCGGCCTGGTCGAGGCGCGGGACTGGGCATCGGGCACCTCCAGCCGCTCCAGCAAGCTGATCCACGGCGGCCTGCGCTACCTGGAGATGCTCGACTTCGCCCTCGTACGCGAAGCGCTCAAAGAGCGGGGGCTGCTGCTTGAACGGCTCGCGCCACACCTGGTGAAACCGGTTCCGTTCCTCTACCCCTTGCAGCACAAGGGCTGGGAGCGGCTGTACGCGGGCTCGGGCGTGGCGCTGTACGACGCGATGTCCGTGTCGTCGGGGCACGGCAGGGGGCTGCCGACGCACCGTCACCTGAGCCGCCGCCACGCACTGCGCGTCGCCCCCGCGTTGAAGAAGGACGCGCTGGTCGGCGCCCTGCAGTACTACGACGCGCAGATGGACGACGCGCGCTATGTGACCACCCTGGTGCGCACCGCCGCCTCGTACGGGGCACAGGTCGCCAACCGGGCCCGGGTGGTGGGCTTCCTGCGCGAGGGCGAACGCGTTGTCGGTGCCAGGGTGCAGGATGGAGAAGCGGGCGGGGAGTACGAGGTCCGCGCCAAGCAGGTCGTGAACGCGACGGGGGTGTGGACCGACGACACCCAGGCACTGATCGGGGAGAGGGGGCAGTTCCATGTACGGGCTTCGAAGGGCATCCATCTGGTGGTGCCCAAGGACCGGATCCACTCGAATACCGGGCTGATCCTGCGGACCGAGAAGTCCGTCCTCTTCGTCATCCCCTGGGGCCGGCACTGGATCGTCGGCACCACCGACACCGACTGGGACCTCGACAAGGCGCACCCCGCGGCATCGAGCGCCGACATCGACTACCTGCTTGAACACGTCAATTCGGTGCTCGCGGTGCCCTTGACCCGGGACGACGTCCAGGGCGTGTACGCCGGTCTGCGACCGCTGCTCGCCGGGGAGTCCGACGCCACCAGCAAGCTCTCGCGCGAACACACCGTCGCGCATCCGGTGCCGGGGCTCGTGGTTGTGGCGGGCGGCAAGTACACGACGTACCGGGTGATGGCGAAGGACGCCGTCGACGAGGCGGTGCACGCGCTCGACCAGCGGGTGGCGGCCTGCGTCACCGAGGACATCCCGCTGCTCGGTGCCGAGGGGTACAAGGCGCTGTGGAACGCCCGGGCCAGGATCGCGGCGAGGACCGGGCTCCATGTGGTGCGCGTGGAGCACCTGTTGAACCGGTACGGCTCGATGGCCGAGGACCTCCTGGAGCTGATCACCGCCGATCCCTCGCTCGGCGAACCGCTCTCCGCGGCGGACGACTATCTGCGCGCCGAGATCGTCTACGCCGCCTCGCACGAGGGGGCCCGCCACCTCGACGACGTACTGACCCGGCGGACCCGGATCTCCATCGAGACCTTCGACCGGGGCACGCGCTCGGCCCGGGAGTGCGCGGAGCTGATGGGGCCGGTGCTCGGCTGGGACAACAAGCAGATCGAGAAGGAGGTGGAGCACTACGAGAAGCGGGTGGAGGCCGAACGGGAGTCGCAGCGCCAGCCGGACGACCTGACGGCGGACGCGGCCCGGCTCGGGGCGCCGGACATCGCACCGGTCTAGGACGCGGGAGGCGGGGCCGGTGCCGTCGCCGGGGGTGCGGGCGGGGTGCGGGACGGCTGCGGTGCGCGGGGCGGCGCCGGGGTGCTGGGTGCCGTCGGCGCATGGGTCGGCGCCGGGCAGAACTCGGCGTCGAGGAGAGCGAGTTCGAGGGAGGGGTCGGTGAGGGCATCGGTGTTGATACGGAAGACGGCGGTGTGGCGGCCGTCCGGGGTCGTGGCGGCGCGCACGTAGCTGCCGGATATGTGGCCGGCGTGGCCCCACACGGTCAGGCCGCAGGACAGCCGTTGGGGGTAGATGCCCAGGGCGTAGACGCCGTGGGTGGCGTCGGTGCTGAGCAGTTCGTGTCGCTGGGCCGCGGGCAGCAGGGTGCCGCCGAGGAGGGCCGCGTAGAAACGGCTGAGATCGGCGAGGGTCGAGATCAGCTCGCCGGAGGCGCCCGCCTGGCGCGGGTCGAGTTCGGTGACGTCGCGGCCGCCGGGGGTGTAGGCGCGGCTGTGCGGTGCGGGGAGCGTGGTGCGGGCGCCCGGGAAGGAGGTGCCGCTGAGATGGAGGGGGGTGATGATGCGGCGTTCGGCTTCGGTGGCGTAGGGGTGGCCGGTGACGGCCTGGATGATCAGGCCGAGCAGTACGAAGTTGGTGTTCGAGTAGGCATACGTGCCGAGGGGCCCGGGGGAGTGGGCGAGCGCGGTGCGGACGGCTTGGTCGGGGGTGAGTGGAACCGGAACGGTGGTGTCCGCCGTGTAGTTGAAGAGACCGCTGGTGTGGGAGAGCAGGGAGCGCAGGGTGAGGTGGCGGCCGTCGTTGCCGTGCCCGCGCACAAGCCCGGGCAGATACCGATCCACGGTGTCGTCGAGTCCCAGCCTGCCCTCGGCGGCCAGCTGGAGTACGACGGTGGCCACGAACGTCTTGGTGATGCTGCCCGCGCGGAAGTGGTCGGCGCGGCCGAGGGGGGTGCCCGCGGTGCGGTACCGCGTGCCGGACGGGTCCTCGGTGAGCAGTGCGGCGGCCGGGGCGCCGCCGTCGGTGACCAGGCGGGCCAGTGCGGTGTGGGTTGCGGAAGGGGCCGCTTCGCCGGGCAGCGACGTCGTGCCGAGCACGCACAGCGCCGTGGTCAGCGTCGTGGCCAGCGGTGCGACGAGCAGCGCCCGGAGCGTTGGCATGGCGGGCTTCCCTTCCTCCGGAGCCATCTTGGCGGACGGCGGACCCGGGACCACCACCGGTCCTGGCGTGAGGGACAATGGGGGCTCTGCCAGGGCGGGTTACGGGCCTCGCGCGGACGCCGAGTTCGAGAACGGCTCCGGTGCGGTCGGGCACCCGGCAGGACAAGCAGGTCGGAGCGGTGAGCCGGGCCGCCTCCACGAGGGCAGGTCGCGGCAGGCCGCGGGCCGAGGCCGGCGCGGGCGAAGATCAGGAATCGCAGAGGGGACGCATGTCGGAGGCGGAGCAGTCGCGGGAACCCCAGCGGGGCAAGCGGCAGGAGCCGGGGGCGTCGTCGGCGCCCGCAGAGTCCGCCTCGGGCGAGGCGGGCACGAAGTCCGGGCGGCGCCCGGCGGATGCGGGTGACGCGGTGGCGGAGTCGGGTGCGGGTAAGTCGTCGGACGCGGGGCGGGACGCGGCTGCCCCGAAGGGCAACCCGGGTTCCCGGGCGGACGACGCGAAGCCCGGTGCCGGTGCGTCGGAAGCCGAGCGGGGTGCCGCTGCCCGGGAGGCCAAGCCGGACCCCCGGACGTCGGTCGCCAAGCCCGCCGCGAAGCCGGGCACCAAGGCGGAGGGTACGAAGCGGGTCTCCCCGGCTAGGGCGGCCGAGCCGAGCCCGGCGGACGGCTCCGCCGACGCCGAGGGCTCCGAGGCCGAGCCGGTTGCGAAGGCTGGGGAAGCGAAGTCGGGTTCCCGGCCCGCTGATGCCAAGTCGGCTGTCAAGCCGGGCGGCTCCGATGCTTCTGGCGCCGAGCCGGTCGCCAAGGCTGGGGAAGCCAAGTCGGGCTCTCAGCAGCCCGCCGATGCCAAGCCGGTAGCCGGGTCGGGCCCCGCGGTCTCGGATGCCAAGTCGCCAGCCGAGTCGGGCCCGCAGGGCTCTGGTGCCAAGCCGACCTCCAAGGCTGAGGGCGCCAAGCCGAGTTCCCTGTCCAACGACACCAAGCCCGCCCCCGAGCCCGAGGACGCCAAGTCGCTCGCCAAGCCCACCTCCCCTTCGGCGGAGGCCAAGTCGCTCGCCAAGTCCACCACCCCCTCCACCGACGCCAAGCAGGCCCCCCGCCCCGCTGACACCAAGCCAGTTGCCGCCACCGGCACGGGCTCCCAGACCCCCTCCGGCACCGGCACCGGCACCGGAACCGGAACCGGCGCCGAACCCCCCAAGAAGGGCGGCGGTGAAGGGCGTTTGCTTGCTGGGCGTTATCGGCTCGGTGGGGTGCTCGGGCGGGGCGGGATGGGGACCGTCTGGCGGGCCGTCGATGAGACGCTCGGGCGGACCGTCGCCGTCAAGGAACTCCGCTTCCCCTCCAGCATCGACGAGGACGAGAAGCGTCGGCTCATCACGCGTACCCTGCGCGAGGCCAAGGCGATCGCGCGGATCCGTAACACCGCCGCCGTGACCGTCTACGACGTAGTGGACGAGGACGACCGGCCCTGGATCGTCATGGAGCTCGTCGAGGGCAAGTCGCTCGCCGAAGTGGTGCGCGAGGACGGGACGCTGACGCCCCGCCGCGCCGCAGAGGTGGGGCTCGCCATCCTCGACGTCCTGCGTTCCGCCCACCGGGAAGGCATCCTGCACCGCGACGTCAAGCCGTCCAACGTGCTGATCGCCGAGGACGGCCGGGTCGTGCTGACCGACTTCGGCATCGCGCAGGTGGAGGGGGACCCCTCCATCACCTCCACCGGCATGCTCGTCGGCGCGCCCTCGTACATCTCGCCCGAGCGGGCCCGCGGTCACAAGCCCGGTCCGGCCGCCGACCTGTGGTCGCTCGGCGGGCTGCTGTACGCGAGCGTGGAAGGCGTGCCCCCGTACGACAAGGGTTCGGCGATCGCGACGCTGACCGCGGTGATGACCGAGCCGGTCGATCCGCCCAAGAACGCGGGGCCGCTCCTTGAGCAGGTCATCTACGGGCTGCTCGCCAAGGACCCGGCGCAGCGGCTCGACAACGCCGCCGCGCGCAAGCTGCTCACCGGTGTACTCAGCGCCCCGGAGCGCCCGGCGGCCGCGCCCGAGCCGGTGTCGCCCGAGGCGACCCGGGTGGTTCCGCTGCCGCCGCTGCCCGGTGAGCCGAAGAGCGACGCGGCCGCCGAGCGGGTGCGCGGCGCGCTCAAGTCCGTACGGAACGCGGCCGCCGAGGCAAAGGCGTCGGCCAAGGAGAAGGCGCAGGTCGCCCGGGAGGCGCGGGACGTCCGGAACAAGGCGGTGCCCGCGCCGCGGCCCAAGTCCGGCCCGGTTCCGCCGCCGCGCGCGCCGCTCACCGATGTCGTGCCGCGCCGCACCCTGGTGATCATCGCGGTGGTCGCGGCGCTCGTCATACTCGGCACAGTGCTCGCCGTGTCGCTCAGCGGAGGCGACGATTCCGCGAACAAGCCCAAGGGCGACAAGGCCGCCTCCACCGGGCCCGCGGCCAACGGCTCCCCGGCGAGCAGCAAGAAGGGGACCGGCAGCCAGAAGCCCTCCGGTGGAAGCACCCCGTCCGGCCAGGGCTCCACGGCCACGGCCGGACAGGGCGACGGCAGCACGGGCGACGGCACTGGAACAGGCACCGGCACAGGCACCGGCACCGGCGACAACAACAAGGGCGGTGGCACGGGCGGTCCGGCAACCACTCCCTACAAGTCGAGTCAGGGCTTCTCCATAGGCCTGCCCGCGGGTTGGTCGTACAGCAAGACCGACGACGCGGGCATCCGATTCGCCGGCCCCAACGGGCAGCGCCTCCTCATCGGCTGGACCGACAGCCCCAAGGCGAATCCGGTGGCGGACTGGACGGACCAGGAGTCGGGCATGACGAGGGCCGGCTACAAGCGGGTGAAGATAGCCGCGGTGAACTATCGGGGCTGGCCCGCCGCCGACTGGGAGTTCACCTACGACGACGACAGCGGAGCCAAGTACCACACGGTGGACCGGGGTTTCGTCACCGGCCTCAGGCAGGGCTACGGAATCATGTTCTCGGCCAAGGACGCGGACTGGTCGAAGCCCGAGACCCAGCAGACGCTGGCCGCGTTCTTCGCCACCTTCCAGCCCGCCTGACCCCGCCCGAGGGACACGGCCGCGCCGCCCGGGCCCCGCCCGAGGGGCACAGTCGCGCCGCCCGGGGAAACGTCCATCCCCCGGACGTGATGCGGCGGGGCCACGTATCGTGAGAGCTCGCGGACCGTACGCAGCCACAATGGGCCGGTAAACGACCGGAATTGACGGGTTGCGGCGGGAGTGAGGTCCGTGGTCCGGGGGAACAGCGCGCTGTGGGGAGGCGTCGTGGACGACTACGCGGGTCGGGTGCTCGCCGACCGGTATCGGCTGCCGCTGCCCCCCGACGACACCTACGAACTCGTCGAGACGCGCGCCTTCGACACGTACAGCGGCCAGGAAGTCCTGGTCCGGCAGGTCCCGTTGCCCGAAGTCGTCGACGCCGAAGTGCTCGACGACGGCGACGGTGACGACGACGGATACGGCACGCCCGACCTATACGGGAGCCCTGACGCGTACGGGACACCCGACGCGTATATGCGCGGGAGCGGGAGCGGGTACGGTGCCGCGCCCGGATATGGGCGGACCACCCGGCGGCCCGCCGATCCCGCCGTGCGCCGGGCTGTCGAGGCGGCCCAGGCGGCCGCGCAGATCCCCGACCATCCCCGCCTCGACCAGGTCTTCGACGTGTTCGCGCAGGACGGTTCGCTGTGGATCGTCAGCGAACTGGTCGCCGCGCGCCCGCTGTCGACGCTGCTCGCCGAGCGCCCGCTGAACCCTTTCCGCGCGGCGGAGGTCGCCTCCGACGTGCTGACCGCGCTCGCGGTGCTGCACGCACACGGCTGGACGCACCGCAACATCACCGCCCGTACGGTGCTGATATGCGACGACGGCAGGGTCGTGCTGACCGGCCTCGCGGCCGGGGCCGCCGAGGACGCGCTGTGCGGCTACGCCCCCGTGCCGCTCCCGCCGGACGGCGACGGGTTCGGCGAAGCGGCCCCGGCCATGACGTCCCATGGAGCTGACGACGAAGCACCACCGGCCACGACATCCCAATCCGATGGCCCCGGCTCCGGCTCCGGCTCCGGCGAGACACCACCGCCCGAGCCTTCGGCCGGCCTCAACGCGGGCGCGCCGAGCGGCACTTCAGAGGGCGGGCCCGAGCCGCGTCCCGCGCGCCCCGGGGTGATCGCCGCGTACCGTGCGGGCGCCCGGGCCGCGGCGCGCACCGGGGCGGATCTTCCGGTGCAGCGCCCCGCCCCGGAGGGCCCGCCCCCCTCCGAACAGGCCCGCCAGGCCGGGCTCGAAGGGAGCTGGGTCTCGCCGGACGCCCCCGGCGACCAGGGCATGTACGACCCCGTACGCGGTGTGCGGGTCCCGAGCAGCGCCCCCGCCAGCCCGTACGCCGAGGACCACGGCCCCGACTCCGGCCGCACCCGCCGCCAGTACGACCCGGTGACCGGGCGCTGGGTGCCCCGCCCCACCCTGCGCCAGGCAGCCGAGGCCCAGAACTCGGATGCCCGGAACCCGGATGCCCTGAATCCAGGTGGCCGGAGCCCGAACGCCGTGAATCCCAACTCCCGTAATGCACAAGGCAGTTCAGGCACCACGGCACGCACGTCGGTCACCCCCGCCCCCGTCTCCACTCCCACCGCCACTCCAGCCCCCAGAACCCCCGCCCTGCCCCCGGGGTTCCGGGCCGATGCCTTCCGGGCCGACTCGCAGCGCCGGCCGCATCCCAGCGCCCCCCTGCCCGTCCCGGTCAAGGAGCGAGCGCACCTGCCGAGCCCCGTTTCGGCCGACGCCCCCTACCGCGGCCCCGCCAACCGGCTCGCCGCCGAGCGGGCCCGGCACACCCGGATGGCCGTCGTGGGGGCGGTCACCGAGCGGTGGGCGCCCGAGCAGGCCGGGTCCGTGCACGAGAACTGGCGGCTCGCCCCGCCGATCGGCCCTGCCACCGACCTCTGGGCACTCGGCGCCCTGCTGTTCCGCGCGGTGCAGGGCCATGCCCCCTACCCGGAGGAGAGCGCGGCGGAGCTCGTCCAGATGGTGTGCGGGGAGCCGCCCGCCTTCGCCGAGGAGTGCGGGCCGCTGCGGCCCGTCGTCGAATCACTGCTGCGCCAGGACCCCACCGAGCGGCCGGAGTTCGAGGAGCTGCGCGGCTGGCTGCGCTCGCTGGTGCGGTCCGCACCCGAGCCGGACGCGGGCACCCGGATCGCCCCGCTGATCGTGCCCGACGCCAAACGGCTCCCCATCCTGCGCCGCCGGGGCGAACTCGTACGGCGCAGACGGCGCGGCGCCGCCCCCGTGCCCGTCGCGCCGCCCGCCGAACACGGCCGCCACCGTCACCGCCAGGCCGCGCCGCCGCGGAGCAGGAGACCGAGATCGCTCGGCCGGCTGCTGCTTCTGCTCATCCTGGTGCTGCTTGCCGCAGCGATCGCGTACGCCGTGCTGTTCATGCCCCGGTCGGGCTCCGCGCAGAACACGGGCAGCGACACGCCGCCCCGCGCGAGCGGGCAGCAGAGCTCCGGTTCGCAGCCAGGCAGCGGCTCGCAGGTGCCCGTGCCCGGCGGCACGCCGCCCTCGCAGCAGACGCAGACCACCGGGCCGGGCGGGCCCAGCGCCACCCCGGCCGCCGGTTACGCCGTACGCAAGGACGCGGAAGGATTCCAGGTCGGCGTCGACAAGAGCTGGCAGCGGCAGCCCGTGAATGATGCCGGGCAAGTCCGTTATGTCGGAGGTGACTTCACGCTGATCGTCGTTCCGGGGCGGGACTCCGTGAAGGACAACGGCTCGGATCCGCTGGCCTACCAGGCCGACAAGGAGCACGAACTCCAGCCCTTCCGGGACTCCAGCTGGTCCACCTCCAGTGGTCTGCGACGCATCGACGTGGGACAGCGGTCCATGGCCGAGGGGCAGTTCACCTGGCGCGACAGCAACGGCCGCCAGGTCTATGTGCGCAATCTCGCCATGATCGTCAATGGCCGATATCACGTGGTTCAGGTCATCGGTCCGGAGGCGCAGCGTGACAAGGTGACGGAGATCTTCGGGCAGGCCACCGGCGCCTACAAGGCCACCCGCTGACATCTGGTCACGCTGCGCAGTCTCCGAAATCGCCCCGCGCGCACGGGATTCGGCGGTTTTGTGCGTCCCGGAACAAGGCCGAAAGACCCGATCACCGCGGGACCAACGTTCCGTATGGTCACGGTTGGGTGCCCCGAGGTTCCCTGGCCGGATTCCGCTCCGTAATCTGACCTCGTAGGAAAGGTCTGGTCGGGCGGGGGACGTGGAAAACACTCACAGCACGAACGGCTCCGGCGCGGGGCTGCTGCTCGCCGGGCGCTATCGGCTCGGCGACGCGATAGGCCGCGGCGGCATGGGCAAGGTCTGGCGCGCCCACGACGAGGTCCTGCACCGCACCGTCGCCGTCAAAGAACTCACCGCCGCTCTCTACGTGGCCGAGGCCGACCGGGCGATCCTGCACGCGCGCACCCAGAAGGAAGCCCGCGCCGCCGCCCGCATCACCCACCCCGGCGTGGTCACCGTCCATGACGTCCTCGACCACGACAACCGGCCCTGGATCGTCATGCAGTACGTCGACGGGCCCTCGCTCGCCGACGCCGTCAAGGCCGCCGACGGCAACCGCATCGACGCCCGCGAGGCCGCCCGCATCGGGCTGCACGTCCTCGGCGCGCTGCGCGCGGCCCACGCGGCCGGCGTCCTGCACCGGGACGTGAAGCCCGGCAACGTACTGCTCGCCAGCGACGGGCGGGTGCTGCTCACCGACTTCGGGATCGCCGCCATCGAGGGCGATGTCACCATCACCAGGACCGGCGAACTCGTCGGCTCGATCGACTACCTGGCGCCCGAGCGGGTCCAGGGCGCCCACCCCGGCCCCGCCTCCGACCTGTGGTCGCTCGGCGCCACCCTGTACGCCGCCGTCCAGGGCGAGTCGCCGTTCCGCCGGGACTCGCCGATCTCCACCATGCAGGCCGTGGTGGAGGACGAACCCCCGGCGCCCGACCGGGCCGGAGCGCTGGCCCCCGTGATCGTCGCGCTGCTCCGCAAGCAGCCGGAGGAGCGCCCCTCGGTCGAGGAGGCCGAGCGGATGTTCCTCGACGCGATGGAGGGAGGTCCCTCCGAGTCCGCCCAGGCCTATGCGCCGACCCGCCGGCTCTCCGAGCGGGAAATGCGCTCGGCCGCCACCTCCCGGACCGGGCCCACCCAACTCGACCGGACCCCGCGCCCGTCCCCGGACCGGCCCGCCGCGCAGCCCGGCACCCGGCCCGCGCCACGCCGGCGGCGCTGGCGGACCGTGGCCCTGGTGGTCGCGCTGGCCGCGGTCGTCGGTGTGGGCACCGGGTTCGCGTACCTGAAGTACCAGGAGAACAAGGACAGTTCGGGCGGCGGCAGCTCGGGGACCTCCGGCGCACCCACCACCCCCGAGGCCGGCAACAAGCCGGGCGGCGGCGACCAGTCGGTGCCCGCCGGCTGGCAGCGGGTCAAGGACCAGGCCGGCTTCAGCCTGCTCGTGCCCAACGGCTGGAAGCGGCAGATGGACGGCACCGAGATCGACTACACACCGGACAACGGCAAGCACCGCATCCGGATCAGCATCGACAAGGTGCCCGACTTCGAGAACCCGTACATGCACATGCTCAACCTGGAGAAGACGCTGAAGGAGCGGCTGCAGTACAAGCGGCTCACCCTGCACAGCAACACCTTCCGGGACCAGGTGAAGTCGTCCCTCTGGGAGTTCACCTACTTCGAGAAGCAGGACTTCCCCGGCAAGCGGCACGCCATCGACCAGATGTATTACGGCGACGGGGGCAAGCCCGAGTACGCCATCTACATGTCGGGCCCCGACGAGGACTGGGCGACCACCCGCCAGCAGTTCGACACGGTGCTCCAGGGCTGGCAGCCCACCTCCGCCAACGGCGGCTGACCGGGCTGCTCCCACCTGCGGCGAACGCCGTCGGAGCCCGCCCGGGGTGCGGCATGATGGGCACTGCACATTGTGCGGGGAGATCGAGGGGGAACCCGGGTGCCCACAGCGGAGCAGGATCCGAAAGAACCCCAGGACCAGCGCCCCAACTCCCGTCTGGTAGCCGGGCGTTACCGCCTAGGGGGGCGGCTCGGCCGGGGCGGGATGGGCACGGTCTGGCGTGCTCAGGACGAACTGCTCGGCCGCCAGGTCGCCGTCAAGGAACTGCACCCCGAGGGCGGCGCGCCCGCCACCGCCGCGCTGCGTGAGGCCCGTGCGGTCGCCCAGATCAAACACCCCCACGTCATCGTCGTCCACGACGTCGTCGAGGAGGCCGACGCCGAAGGCGGGGGCGGCCGTTCGTACATCGTGATGGAGCTCGTCGACGGCGGCTCGCTCGCCGACCGGCTCGCCTCCGCCGGGCCCGTCGGGGTCCAGGAGGCCGCGCGCATCGGGGTCGCGCTCCTCGGCGCGCTCACCACGGCGCACGCCCGGGGCGTGCTGCACCGTGACCTCAAGCCCGCCAACGTCCTCATCGAGGAGGACAGCGGACGCGTCGTGCTCACCGACTTCGGCATCGCGCAGGTGCCGGGCACCTCGACGATCAGCGAGGAGGGCGCGTTCGTCGGCTCGCCCGAATACACCGCGCCCGAGCGGATGCAGGGCGCGAACGCGGGGCCCGAGTCGGACCTGTGGTCCCTCGGCGCCCTGCTCTGCGCGGCCCTGAGCGGCGAATCCCCCTTCCATCGCGACTCGTTGGGCGGGGTCCTGCACGCCGTCGTCCTCGACGAGATCCGCCCGCCCCGCGCCGCGGGCCCGCTGCTCCCCGTCGTCCACGGCCTCCTGGAGCGCGACCCCGCCCACCGGCTCGGCGCGGTGGAGGCGGAGTCACTGCTCCGTACGTTCGCCGCGACGGGCAGCACCCCCAGACCGCGCTACGTGCCGACCGAGCACGTCGACCAGCCGGTGCCCCCGGCCCCCGAACTCCCCGCCACACCCGTCACATCGCCCTCGCCCGTCGCACGGCCCTGGCAGGCGCGGAGCGTGCTGGTGGGAGCCGCCCTGGTGATCGTGCTCGCCGGGGCGGGCGCGGCCGTCGCGGTCCTCGCGCTCGACGCGGGAGGCGGCCGCACCTCGGTGGAGCAGTCCGCGCCGAGCACCGGCGCGGCCCCGCCGGACGACTCCAGGCGACCGCCCCCGCCTCCCCCGCCACCCCCGCGGCAGGCCCCGCCGCCGCTGCCCGACGGATTCCGCCCCGTCCGCGACCCGAACGGCTTCACGCTCGTACTGCCCGAGGGCTACGTCCGTACCACCGACGAGCAGCGCGTGTTCTACAAGTCCCCGGACGGCGCCGTCCGGATCGGCATCCGCACGCAGAACGCGGTGTCCGGCGGGCCGCTCGGCGTCATGAAGCTCGCGGCCGCCAACGGGCCCTCCACCAACCCCGGTTACCGCGACGGCAAGGTCACCGCGACCACCCATCACGGGCGCGACGCGGCGCTGTGGGAGTTCACCTGGAACGGCTTCACCACGGCCGAGGGCGCCCGGCACACCTACGACGAGTGCTGGGACGACTTCGGGCGGATGTACGACGTGTGGGTGTCGGCGCCGGTCGGCCGGCTCGACGAGGCGAAGCGCGCCTTCGACACCGCGCTCGACTCCTTCTTCCCCGGACCCTGAGCCACCCGCTCCCGCGTGCTTCTGTCACGGCTGTGCATCCGCACACGGCCCGATGTGGCACGGTCCGCCGTCGTTCGTCAGGATGTGGACATGACCAACGATGGGGGACGGGCGAACGAGCCCACCAGCTACGGCCTGCGGCCCCCGGAGCCCGCTCCGGTACCGCAGCAGTCGGCGTACGAGCCGACGACTTACGAACCGACGCGGCAGCAACCGGCCGACGGCACAGGGCGGCTCCTCGGCGGCCGCTACCGGCTCGTCTCGCGGCTCGGACACGGCGGCATGGGCACGGTCTGGCGGGCCCGCGACGAGGTCGTCGACCGGGACGTCGCGGTCAAGGAACCCCGCGTGCCCGACCACTTGGGCGAGCGCGAGCGGGCCACCGTCCATCTGCGCATGCAGCGCGAGGCCCGCGCCGCCGCCCGCATCGACCACCCCTGCGTGGTCACCGTGCACGACGTCGTCATGGAGGACGGCAAGCCCTGGATCGTCATGGAGCTGGTGCGCGGCCAGTCGCTCGCCGACCGGCTCCAGGAGGGCACCCTCGACGTCCGCGAGGCGGCCAGGATCGGCCTCGCGGTGCTCGGCGCGCTCGCGGCGGCGCACGAGGCGGGCGTCCTGCACCGTGACGTGAAGCCGGACAACGTGCTGCTCGGGCGCGGCGACCGGGTCGTGCTCACCGACTTCGGCATAGCCCAGGTCGAGGGCGAGCAGGGCCTGACCGAGACCGGCGCGTTCGTCGGCTCGCCCGAGTTCATCGCCCCGGAACGGGTGTTGGGCCGGCGGCCAGGACCCGAGTCGGACCTCTGGTCGCTCGGCGTCGTCCTGTACGCGGCCGTCGAGGGCATGTCCCCCTACCGCCGCAGCAACACCCCGGCCACCCTCCAGGCCGTGCTCTCCGCCGAACCGCAGATGCCCGCCCGGGGCTCCGGGGCGTTCGGCACCCTCGTCATGCAGCTCCTGCGCAAGGACCCGGCGGCCAGGCCGAGCGCCGCCGAGATCCGGGCGACGCTTGAGCCGGCCGCGAACCCGGCCCCGGCCCCGCTCGCGGCGACCCGGCTGTACGCGGGCGAGGGGGCGCCCACCGGCGGGAACCGCTGGGTGCCGCCGGTCCTCGCCGGCAACCGGGGGGCTCAACTCGGCCTCGGTGGCGGGGTGTTGGCGGCCGCGGTCGCCCTCGTGCTGCTCCTGGTCAATCCGTTCGGCGGGGGCGGCCTGCCCGAGGGGTGGCAGGTCAGGCCCGAGAACGAGGTGCTGCACGCGGACGTCACGGTCCCCGACGACTACGCGCGCACCCAGGGCACCGACGGCGACAACGTCACCTACAAGGACCCGAGCGCCGTCTTCCAGGTCTACGCCGACCGGCTCGACCCGGCCACCGACAAGACCCACAACACGCTGCCCGGCGACCCCGGGGCGTGGAAGACGTACTACGAGAAGGGCGGCAAGAACGGCACCGAGTTCACGAACGGCAAGGTGACCACCACCACCGTCCGGCACCAGGGCCGGACGGCGTACGACATCGTCACCGACTACACCCCGAACTCGGCCTCCTCCGACGCCAATCCGACCCGCTACCGCTACCACGAGCTGCTCGTCCCCGGGAAGGGCACCGTCTACTGGCGGCTGCGGGTGTCGATGCCGGCCGCGGGCCAGGCGGAGAAGGACGGCGAGAAGCTGTTCGCTCAGGTCGCGGACGGTCTGAAGATCCACGACCTGTAAGTCCTGCGGGCCTCCGGTGGCCGTAAGTCGCTGATCAGCACTTATGCAGCCAGCGATCGCTGGCGGGGTTACCGGGGGTCCGAAAACCCGTTACCGACGGGTACCGAAAGTGGTCCGCCGGGCATACGCTCGCCCCATGACGGACTCGCAGGCCTCGCCCACGACCACGCTCAAGACCGCCGGAACCAACCCGGTCGCCCCGGCCCCAGCAGGCGCGCGCACCGCGGCCGATGTGGTCACGGGCCAGCTGGTCGCCCAGCTCACCCGGGGCGTGGCCGGCTCCGGACGGACCGCCAACCACACCCCGTTCACCGGGGAGAAGCTGGCCGACCTGCCCGAGTCCACCCCCGAGGACGTCGCCGAGGCCTTCGCGCGCGCCCGCGAGGCGCAGCCCGCCTGGGCCGCGACGCCGGTCCGCGCCCGCGCCGCCGTGCTGCTCCGCTTCCACGACCTGGTCCTCGCCCGCCAGGCCGAGGTGCTTGACCTGATCCAGCTGGAGACCGGCAAGGCGCGCCTGCACGCGCACGAAGAGGTGCAGGCCGTCGCGGTCGCCGCCCGGCACTACGGCCGTAAGGCCCCGTCGTACCTCAAGCCCAAGCGGCACACGGGAGTCGTGCCCACCCTGACCAAGGTCACCGAGCTGCGCCAGCCGCGCGGGGTCGTCGGCCAGATCGCGCCCTGGAACTACCCGCTCGAACTGTCGGTGGGCGACGCGCTGCCCGCGTTCGTCTCCGGCAACGCCGTCGTGATGAAGCCCGACACCGAGACCGCGCTGACCGCCCTGTGGGCGCGCGACCTGCTGATCGAGGCGGGCCTTCCGGCCGAGGTCTTCCAGGTCGTCCTGGGGGAGGGGCCGGTCGTCGGCCCCGAGGTCGTCAAGCACGCCGACTACGTCTCCTTCACCGGCTCGACCCGTACCGGCCGCGAGGTCGCCCAGGGCGCGGCGGCCCGACTCGTGGGCGTGTCCCTGGAGTTGGGCGGCAAGAACGCCATGCTCGTCCTCCACGACGCCGATGTGGAGAAGGCGGCCGCGGGCGCCGTCCGCGCCTGCTTCTCCTCCGCCGGACAGCTCTGCATCTCGATCGAGCGACTGTACGTTCACGAATCGATCGCCGACGCCTTCGTCGATCGATTCGCCGCACGTACGAAGGCGATGCGGCTCGGTCGATCACTCGCGTACGGAGCGGACATGGGCTCCCTCGTCGGCGAGCGCCAGCTGGAGACCGTCACCCGGCACGTCGAGGAGGCCGTCGCCAAGGGCGCCAAGCTCGTCGCGGGCGGCGTCGCCCGCCCCGACATCGGCCCGCTCTTCTACGAGCCCACGATCCTGGACGGCGTCGAGGCTCCCATGGCGGTGTGCACCGAGGAGACCTTCGGCCCGGTCGTCTCGATCTACCGCTTCAAGGACGAGGACGAGGTCATCGAGCAGGCCAACGGCACGCCGTACGGCCTCAACTCCTCGGTGTGGACGAAGGATTCGCGCCGCGGCCACGCCGTGGCGGCCAGGCTGAGCACCGGCACGGTCAACATCAACGAGGGGTACGCGCCCGCGTACGGCAGCGTCCAGTCGCCGATGGGCGGCATGAAGGACTCCGGGCTCGGCCGCCGGCACGGCTCCGAGGGCATCCTCAAGTACACCGAGGCCCAGACCATCGCCCAGCAGCGCATCCTGCCGCTTGCCCCTTCCTTCGGCATGGACGACGAGAAGTACGCGGCCTTCATGAGCCGCAGCCTGAAGGCGATGAAGGCCCTGCGTCTGCGCTAGCTCCCATCGAAGACCAGTCCGCCCCTGTGCACGAGGAGAGCCATGTCCCAGGTACCCCCAGCCCAGAAACCGGACAAGGACGGCGGGGACGACTACGACTACGACGTCGTCGTGGTCGGCTCGGGCTTCGGCGGCTCGGTGACGGCGCTGAGGCTCACCGAGAAGGGCTACCGGGTCGGCGTCCTGGAGGCGGGCCGCCGCTTCACCCCGGCCACGCTCCCCAAGAACTCCTGGGACATCAAGAACTACCTGTGGGCGCCGAAGCTCGGCCTGTACGGCATCCAGCGCATCCACCTGCTGGGCAACGTGATGGTGCTCGGCGGCGCCGGAGTCGGCGGCGGCTCCCTCAACTACGCCAACACCCTCTACGTGCCGCCGAAGCAGTTCTTCGACGACCCGCAGTGGAAGGACATCACCGACTGGCAGGACGAGCTGGCGCCGTACTACGACCAGGCGCGGCGCATGCTCGGGGTCCGGCTCAACCCGACGATGACGCCCTCCGACGTCCACCTCAAGGCGGCGGCACAGCGCATGGGGGTCGGTGACACGTTCCACATGGCGCCGGTCGGCGTCTTCTTCGGCGACGGTCAGGACGCCGACGGTACGTCAAAAGTCAAGCCGGGGACGGCAGTTGACGATCCGTACTTCGGCGGGGCCGGGCCTTCCCGCAAGGCGTGCACCGAGTGCGGCGAGTGCATGACGGGCTGCCGGCACGGCGCGAAGAACACCCTCAACGAGAACTACCTGTACCTCGCCGAGAAGGCCGGTGCGGTCGTCCACCCCATGACGACCGTCGTCTCGGTGACCGGCGACTCGCGCGGCGGCCACGCCGTCGCCACCCTGCCGACCGACCGCAAGAACTCCGCGGGCCGGCTCTTCACCGCCCGCCACGTCGTCATCGCCGCCGGCACCTACGGCACCCAGACCCTGCTGCACCGCATGAAGGCGGGCCGCCAACTCCCGTACATCTCCAAGAAGTTGGGCGAGCTGACCCGGACCAACTCCGAGGCGCTCGTCGGCGCGCAGACCACAAGCCGCCGCTACCGCAAACAGCACGGCGCGCCCAGGGTCGACTTCACGCGGGGCGTCGCCATCACCTCCTCGATCCACCCGGACGAGAACACCCACATCGAGCCGGTCCGCTACGGCAAGGGCTCGAACGCGATGGGCAGCATGTCGATCCTCCAGGTGCCGTACGGGGTCAACCGGGTGCGCAACTGGCTCGGCAACGCGGCGAAGCACCCCCTGCTCCTCGCACGTTCGATCAGCAACCACCGCTGGTCCGAGCGAACGATCATCGGCCTGGTCATGCAGTCACTCGACAATTCGCTCACCACCCATCTCAAGCCGGACGGCGTCGGCAAGGGACTGCTGACCGCCGAGCAGGGCCACGGCGCGCCCAACCCCAAGCAGATCCGGGCGGCCACCGAGGGGGCGACGGCGATCGCCGCGGAGATCAACGGCTTCGCCGGTTCGAACGTCGGCGAGCTCATGGGCACCCCGCTCACCGCGCACTTCCTGGGCGGCTGCCCGATCGGCGACTCACCCGAGACCGGCGTGATCGACCCGTACCACCGGCTGTACGGGCACCCCGGCATCTCGGTCGTCGACGGCGCGGCCATCTCGGCGAACCTGGGCGTGAACCCGTCCCTGACGATCACCGCACAGGCCGAGCGCGCGATGTCGCTGTGGCCGAACAAGGGCGAGGAGGACCCGCGTCCCGCACAGGGTGCGGCCTATGTGCGGCTCGCCCCGATCGAGCCGAAGTCCCCGGCGGTCCCGGCGGAGGCGTTCGGCGCCCTGAAGCTGCCGTTCCTGGGGATGCCGGCGGTGCCGCCGAAGCCGCACGCGTAACCCCGGCCCGGACACGACAAGAGGCGCTGCACCCCCCTCCGAGTGCAGCGCCTCTCGCGTGTGCGGAGACCTGGTGGAGCCCCGCCGACGTGAACAGAACACGGGCGAGGCTGTTGGTTCCGCATGCATGACCCGTGGCTCCTGTGAATGGTTGTCCTGCCTTCACGAAATCCTTATGTGATCCACGCCACCTCTCCCTCGCGGCAACCTTCGCGCGGCTCCGCATGTCGAACCGCTGCCGCGGCGTGTGCCGCACCGGACATGTCAAGAGGGGCCATCAGAAGTGAGCGAGAAGCCGCCGATCTCGAAGGGGCCGTCGGGCGACGACTCGCTGCCGGACGAGATCTGGGAGCAGTTCGTCCGCGACACCGAGCGGGACATCAGGAAGTCCGCGCCGAAGGAGCCCTCGGCGCGGGCCCGGATGGTGACCGAGCGGCTGCGCAAGGAGCAGGAGGCCGCCGAGGCCGCCGCCCGCGGACGCAAGGGCAGAAAGCGCCCGGCCCAGCCCGAGGGCTGGCGGACCGGGCCCGCCTGGCAGGAGATGGACGGGCGGGCCGGGCGCAGGCGCCGCGTCCGGGGCGTGCTCGGCGTCCTCGCCGCCGCGGGCGTCCTCCTGGTCGCGCTGAACCCGTCCCGCGCGCTGTCACTGATCACCGGCGACGACAGCTCCAGCGGCACGGCGACGGCCCAGCTCCCGCCGGAGACCGCCGCGCCCACGGCCGCCCCTTCCTTCTCCGACCCCGACCACCCCACCCTGAAGGAGCCGTTCCGCGGCTCGCCCGCGGCGCGGTACGCGGACGGCGCCGCCGGTATCGAACTGCCCGAGGCCACCGCCCTGGGCGGACTCTCCAAGGAGCAGGTGGCCGCGGCCCTGACCCGCACCCGCGACCTCCTGATCGACGCCGACCTGAACCCGGCGACGCTGCACGGCGGCCGCCCCGAAAAGGCGCTGGGTCTCATCGACCCGCTGCAGAAGGACCTCCTCGGCGACCTCACCACCGCCCTGGTCAAGCCGGACAAGGAGCACGACCCGCTGAACTTCTTCAGCCGCTTCGACCCCGAGAAGATCAAGCTCGTCGGGGACGTGGTCAAGACCCGCGGCCGGATGACGTTCGACAAGGACGCCAAGAGCGGGGTCGTCGTGCACGCCGACTACACCTTCGTCTACCCGGTGGTGAAGGCGGCGCCGGGCTCGGAAGAGGTGGCCCGCACCATCGTGCGCCGGATCCTCGACGTCCAGGTCTCCGACCCGGCCGTCATGACGTCCACCGCGGGGAAGCTCAGGATCGTCAGGTACGACGTGGACATCTCCAACTCGCGGTGCGCGCTCTACGACGGCTATCTGTACCCCGATTTCGCCGACGAGACCCCTTCGGGCCCCAGCCCGAGCGGCTCTCCCATCGACCCGTACGACCGCAGCAGGGAGCTGAAGCCGGACCGTCCGGAGGGCTGCGGCCTGGTCAGCCGCACGTAAGCCCTGCCGATTTCTCCCTAACTCCCTTGCAGACATGGAGAGTTGACATGAGAACCCGTACCGCACTGGCCGGTGTCGCGGCGGCGTCAGGAGCGCTGCTCCTTGCCGCCTGCGGCCCGTCCGCCCCCGCCGCGAAACCGGCGGCCCCCAGCGCCTCGTCCACCCACCCGGTCTTCTCCAGGCCCCTGGACGCCCGCCCGTACGCGGCGCTCGGCCAGACCAAGGCGGCGAAGAACGCGACGTTCACCCAGACCGTCACCTTCTCGGCGAAGGGCGCCGACGCGGTCCTGAAAACCACCGGCAAGCTGGACTTCGAGGGCGGCCGCGCGGACGGCTCGCTGGGCTGGACCGTGGGGGAGGGGTTCCCGGAAGGGGCGGCGAAGGCGCTGGGCAATGTCGACCGGCATCGCCGCAGGACCGACCAGGCGGCCCGGCTGGTCATCGACCGCCAGAACGTCAACTACCGCTCGGCGACGGCGGATTACTGGCTCCGTTACACCGGAACCACCCCTCTGACCGGCGACCCGTACGGATACGCGGCGCTTGCCGCCAACGCCTGGCGCGGCAACCAGGCACCGTTCAACGGCACGCTGCTGGAAATCCTCGCGGCCACCGGCGAGGCCAAGGAGGAGGCGCTGCCGGACGGCGGCCGCCGCTACCGGACCGTGCTGGTCGGACGCTCGGTCACTGTGCTCCTGAGGGGCGTTGTTCCCGACGGCGGGCTCGCCGAGGCCGGCACCACAGCGCGCTACCCCTTCACCATGACCGTGGACCGGGACGGCCGGATCACCTCCGCCGAGACCGATGTGTCGGCGGCCGTCGCCAAGGGTGAGCAAAGTGAGATCGCCGGGGTGCAGGGTCTGCGCATCAAGCTGACGCTTGAGGGCTACGGCAGCTCGGCGTACGGCGCCGTGCCGGCCGCGGACAAGGTCGTCCCGGCGGCCGATGCCATCGTCCACCTCCAGGGGGCCAAGGCCGGGGCCTGCGTCGACTTCGGTACGGGGCTGACGGACAGGAGCCTCGTGGTCAAGGCCGACTGCGGGCACGCGCACGACGGCCGCATCCTCGCCCGCCCCGGGCTTCAGGACGGCGGCTACCCCGGCAGCGCGGCGGTGAAGAAGCAGGCGGACGCGGAGTGCACGACGGCCTTCCGCAACGCGCCTTCCGCGTGGGCCGACGAGAACGTCCACGAGGGGGCGTTCTGGTACGTCTGGCCCAGCGAGGACAACTGGAAGCGGGATTCGCAGCACGCCGCGACCTGCTACGTCCTGTCCCGCTGATCCAACGAAGGCCGACCAAGCGAAGGCCGACCGAGCGAAGGGCCCCGCAGCCACCCCGTACAGCGGATGCGTACGGGTGGCCGGCGGGGCCCTGGGCCGTCAGCACCGACGTCAGGGCTGCGTCGGTGCCGCGGGGCGGCGCCGGGGGGTGCGCCGCTGGACTGTGTGCGCCAGGGTGGCCGACCCGGCGCGTGCGAGGCGCGCGAGTGGTGTCGACCATTGGCAACGGGGGTGCGGATTACGGGACTTGTCATTGCATCGTGCTGGACGGGCCGCGCCCGGCGCAACCGTTTCGACCGGATGCGGCCGGCCCCGGGCGTCCCCGGAACCGGCCGACCTTATGGGGTGACCGGGCTGCTGTCCCCTGCCGCCCGGTCACGCACACCGGGGCGAGGTCCCACGACGCACTTGCAGGTGCGTCACACGCCCCAGCGGAGCCACGCGTGGTTTTTTCGGGCCCGCCCCTGGCTGGCACGGACACCCCACCAACGAAGCCGGGCCGGGGGCGGTCACGGCGCCGTACGGGTGAGGAGCGCCCGAACTCAGATGCGGCCCCGGCACAGCTCCAGCATCGTCATCGCGAGGGCGGTGCCGGGCTTGCCCAGGGCGTCGCGGAAGCGGGCCAGGACCTCCATCTCGCGGTTCAGGTTGACCCGGCGGCCGCCGGAGGCGATGCGGGACTCCTGGATGACGGCCGAGACGGCCATGCGTTCCTGGATGAGGCCGATGATGTGGTCGTCCAGCGCGTCGATGCGCTCGCGCGCGCCGGTGATCACGGCCGCGGCCTCGTCGGTGCGGGCGCCGGTCTTCTCGGTGACGGACATGCTCATGAGGGCTCCTCGGAATTCGATGGGGTCGGAATTCGGTGCGGCGCCCCGGGTCGGCAAGGACCGGAAACCAACTGAGCGCCCCGGACCTTGTCGGCCCGGGGCGCTCAGTGGAAGTTGCTCGTCAGTTGCTCAAGCAGCACGACCATGGCGTCCGGCGGGCCGGATGCCATAGGTAAAGACGAAGGTCTGGTGCTTGCGCATGCGCACAGTATGGACCGACGCCCCGAGCGCGGGGCAATCCGGGTTCGGATGGTGAGACGAACCCGGACCCGTGCGCCCCGGTAGAATCGACAAATACCGACCCCCTCCCACCGCCGGAAGGCCGCCTCCCGTGCCAGCAGCACCCTCCGCAGCCGCGCCCGACAGCAACCCGGACGTCGTCCTGGTTGTCGACTTCGGCGCGCAGTACGCCCAGCTCATCGCCCGCCGCGTCCGCGAGGCCCGGGTCTACAGCGAGATCGTCCCGAGCAGCATGCCCGTGGCCGAGATGCTGGCCAAGAACCCGAAGGCGATCATCCTCTCCGGCGGCCCGTCCTCCGTGTACGCCGAGGGGGCCCCGCGCCTGGACCGCGCGATCTTCGAGGCCGGGGTGCCGGTCTTCGGCATGTGCTACGGCTTCCAGCTGATGGCGACGACGCTGGGCGGCACGGTCGACGACAACGGCGCCCGCGAGTACGGCCGCACCCCGCTGACCGTCTCCAAGCTCGGCTCCACCCTCTTCGAGGGCACCCCGGCCGAGCAGTCGGTGTGGATGTCGCACGGCGACGCCTGCTCCGCCGCCCCCGAGGGCTTCACGGTGACGGCCTCCACGGACGTCGTCCCGGTGGCCGCCTTCGAGAACGACGAGAAGAAGCTGTACGGCGTCCAGTACCACCCCGAGGTGCTGCACTCCACGCACGGCCAGCAGATCCTGGAGCACTTCCTCTACCGCGGCGCGGGCATCGAGCCGACCTGGACGACGCACAACGTCGTCGAGGAGCAGGTCGCCCTCATCCGCGAGCAGGTCGGCACCAAGCGCGCGATCTGCGGCCTGTCCGGCGGCGTGGACTCCGCGGTCGCCGCGGCCCTCGTACAGAAGGCCATCGGCTCGCAGCTGACCTGCGTGTACGTCGACCACGGCCTGATGCGCAAGGGCGAGACCGAGCAGGTCGAGAAGGACTTCGTGGCCGCCACCGGCGTCCAGCTGAAGGTCGTCGACGCGCAGGAGCGCTTCCTCACCGCGCTCGCCGGGGTCTCCGACCCGGAGACCAAGCGGAAGATCATCGGCCGCGAGTTCATCCGCGTCTTCGAGCAGGCGCAGCTGGAGATCCTCCAGGAGGACGGTCCCGAGGTCGCCTTCCTCGTGCAGGGCACGCTGTACCCGGACGTCGTGGAGTCCGGCGGCGGCACCGGCACCGCGAACATCAAGTCGCACCACAACGTGGGCGGCCTGCCCGACGACATCGAGTTCGAGCTCGTCGAGCCGCTGCGCAAGCTGTTCAAGGACGAGGTCCGCATGGTCGGCCAGGAGCTCGGCCTGCCGGACGAGATCGTCCAGCGCCAGCCGTTCCCCGGCCCCGGCCTCGGCATCCGCATCGTCGGCGAGGTCACCAAGGACCGCCTCGACCTGCTGCGCGAGGCCGACGCCATCGCCCGCGAGGAGCTGACCGCGGCCGGCCTCGACCGCGAGATCTGGCAGTGCCCGGTCGTGCTGCTCGCCGACGTGCGCTCGGTGGGCGTCCAGGGCGACGGCCGCACCTACGGCCACCCGATCGTGCTGCGCCCGGTCTCCTCCGAGGACGCCATGACGGCGGACTGGACGCGGATGCCGTACGACGTGCTCGCGAGGATCTCGACCCGCATCACCAACGAGGTCGCCGACGTCAACCGCGTCGTCCTCGACGTGACGAGCAAGCCGCCGGGCACCATCGAGTGGGAGTAGTCCCCACTCGCTCAGCGAAACCGACGGCGCCGCCCCGCACCAGGGGCGGCGCCGTCGTCGTTGTGGGCGGACTCCCGCAGGACTCTGTTCACCTGCGGTAACGCGAGGTAGCTTCCGGCCATGACTGAGATGCCCCAGCCGATACCGGTGGACCAGCTGCGGTTCGATCTGCCGCCCGTGCACGAGAGCCCCGCCGAGGAGCGGCAGCACCGCAAGGAGCGGCTCGCGGGGGCGCTGAGACTCTTCGCCCGGTTCGGATACGAGGACGGCGTGTCGGGCCATGTCACCGCGCGGGACCCGGAGTGGGCGGACTGCTACTGGGTCAACCCCTTCGGCGTGCCGTTCGCGCACGTCACCGCGGGCGAGCTGGTCCTGGCCAACGGGGACGGGCAGGTCGTGCAGGGCAGCCACCACGTCAACCAGGCCGCGTTCACCGTGCACGCCGAGGTGCACCGGGCCCGCCCCGACGCGGTCGCCGTCGTCCACACCCACTCGACGCACGGACGGGCGCTCGCGGCCCTGGGCGAGTTCGTCGAGCCGTACACGCAGGAAGCCTGCGCGTTCTTCGAAGACCACGCGGTGTACGACGCCTACACCGGGGTGATCGTCGACGCCGAGGAGGGCCGGCGGATCGCGGCGGCGCTCGCCTCGTACAAGGCGGTCGTCCTTCGCAACCACGGGCTGCTCACCGTCGGGGACTCGGTGGACGCGGCGGCCTGGTGGTTCATCTCGATGGAGCGGTGCGCGCGCGTGCAGCTCGCGGCGCGGGCGGCCGGCAAGCCCGTGCTCATCGACCGGCGGGACGCGGTGGCGACCCGGGACCAGCTCGGCAGTGATCTCGTGGCGTGGATCAACTACCAGCCGCTGTGGCGCCAGATCAGCCGCGACGAGCCCGAACTCCTGTCGTAGTACGTCAATTTGATGGTGCGTCAATCACCCGCCCAGCCAGGCATAGCCGACCGCCGGGCGGTTTTGGTGCGCGACAATTCCCTGACGGTTCAAGGGGTTTGACGCGAGGACGGAGTTCCCGGTGGCGGTGCAGGAGGCTCGGCAATGCGGAGGTGACTGCGCGCACGGCGCGCGGGACGGGCACCGGCGTGCGGTGGCGGAGTTCCTCGCCAAGCGGGACGGGCTCGCCGCGGGCGAGGGGCTGCCCGCCGCCCTCGCCCACTCCGCCGTGGCGTCCCGCCAGTGGGTCTCGGACGAGCTCACCCAGTCCGCGCGGGTGGTCGCCGAACACGGCCGGGAAGCGGGCCGGGCCTGGCCCGAGCGGGTGTGGCGCGGCACGCTGGCGACGGTGTGGGGCGCGGTGTTCGCCCTCTGTCTCGCCGAGTCGGCGACGGCCATCGGCGCGGGCTGGACGGCGGTCCGCACCGCCGGGCTCCTGTCCGCGCTCGTGGCGGCGGCCCTGCTGACGGCGGCGGCGTACTTCCACCGCGCACGCGGCGGCCTCCTCGCACCCGTACTCGGCGAGGACAACCGGCTCTCCACCTCGCGGACGGTCGCGGCGGCCTGGATCCTGTTCGCGGTCTTCGCGGCTCTGCTCCTCGCGCTGCGCCTGGCCGCGGCGTCCGACCCGGCCGACCGCGAGAAGGTCATACGCGGTCTCGAACTCGCCCGCTGCGGCGGGCTGTTGACGGCTCTGTTCCTCACCTCGCTGATCGCGGTGGTGGTCAGCCGCGTCGTGACGGTACGTGTGTACGGGCAGCGGCTGCAGAAGGTACGCGCCGACCGGCCGCGCGGGGTCGACCTGTTCGCCGACGACGCGGGGCGGGGCAGTTTCCCGGACACCCAGTACGTGGTGGTGACGCTGGCCGCGGTGCTGTTCGCGGCGGTACGACTGGCCCGCCGACCGGACCAACTCCCGGACCTGCCATGGGGGTTGGCGCTCCTGGTCATCATCTCCGCCGTGACGTACTTCGCGGGGAAGCACGCGGAGGGGGGCCGTCCGGTGGTGCTCTCCGTCGTACGGGCCCGGGAGGCCGGCGACCTGGACGCGCCCATCCGCACCGGGGAGGACATCGAGATCCGCGGCGCGGGGTTCGTACCGCCGGGCGCGGGCACGCCGGACCGGCTCGCGCGGATGGTGGTCCGCATCGGGGCCGTCTACGTCCACGTCCCCCTCATCCCCGTCCCCGGCGGCTTCGCGAACCCGACCGACGGGGTGCTCACCGTGCCGGTGCCGGTGGACGTGGAGGCGGGTCTCGTGGAGGTTCGGGTGGTGACGGCGGCGGGGGCGGAGACGAACGCGGTGCTGGTGGAGGTGTCCGAGTAGGGGGCCCGCCCGCCACCCGCCCATTGCCCGGGGCGGGAATGAGACACCCGTTCCCCCCGTCCGTATCGTCTGGTGACAGGCGAATGGGATGGAGGCGGGATCAGCCATGGCACATGGACACGCGACCAGGGTGCGGACCGGGGTGGACCAGGCTCGGGGTTGGCAGGCCACGGCCCGCACGTACGCACTGGTGCCGCTGAGGATCTTCCTCGGCGTGACCTTCATCTACGCCGGCCTCGACAAGCTCACGGACAGCGCGTTCTTCCACGCGACCGGCACCGGATCCATCGGCGAGCTGATGCGCGGCGTGCGGGACAGCTCCGCGATCCCCGCCCTCGTGGACCTCGCCCTGAAGAGCCCCGCGGGGTTCGGGTACGCCATCGCGTTCGGCGAGCTGGCCGTCGGCATCGGCACCCTGATCGGCCTGTTCGGACGGCTCGCCGCACTGGGCGGCGCGCTCATCTCGCTCTCCCTGTGGCTCACGGTGAGCTGGCAGACCAACCCGTACTACTACGGCAACGACCTGGCCTACTTGATGGCCTGGCTGCCGCTCGTACTGGCCGGGACGCCCCTGCTGTCCGCCGACGCGCTCCTCGCCAACCGGCGCCGCTTGCGCACCCCGTAGTCGATCCAGCTCACGAGCGAGGCGATCCCGAGACCGCCGCAGACCAGCGGGATCGCCACCGGTGAGGGGGTGTTCCACTGCCCGGCCGCGTCCCCCGCGAACAGGACGGCGGTGGCGGCCAGCGCGAGCCCGGCGACGAGCCGGCCGGGGCGGAACTCATGACGCAGCACGGTCCACCTCCGCCTGGCCGACGCCGACCTTGAGATGGAGTTCGAGCGTCCCGGCCGGCTTGGCGCCGACGGGCGGCGCAAGCGTCGCGGTCCGCTTCTGGCCCGGTGTGACCTGGATGTCGTCCGGCTTCTCGCCGGGCAGCCGGATGTCGCCGAGTCCCATGTCGAAGGTCACCTTCACTGTCACGTCCTTCGGTACGACGACCCTCGCCCTGCCCGCGCCGACCTCCGCGCCGGTCGTCAGGGTCTGCCCCGGCGGCACGGCGATCCGGCTCAGGTCGAGGGTGCCGACGCCGCTGCCGAGGTGGTAGTCCGGCCGTACGTCGCTGATCGCGGCGGGCGTCCAGCCGGTCCGTGCCCAGTGCGAGTCGATCGACTTGGGCAGCGCCGCGGACCCGGCGAGCAGGCCCGCCGTGAGCACCGCGAGGAACACAGTGCCGAACCCCGTACGGCCCAGGAACGAGCTGAGCATCAGGCCGAGCGCGAACACCCCGAGCGCGGCCGCGAACCCGATCTGCAGGCCGGTGCCGAGCGGCTGGTGGTCCCACGAGCCGCCGAGCCCCGCGCCGAAGGCGAGCAGCGCCGTGAGGAAGATCAGCCCGCCGATGGGACGCGGCCCCCGGCTCGCCCGTACCGCCGCGTTCGCGGCCTTGCGGGTGGCCTTGGAGACCGGGGGCGCGTCCGCGCCCGGCGGGCCCCACAGATAGCCGCCCGGGACCGGCCCGGTGGTGCCGTCCTTGACGATCGGGTCCCGCCACCAGGACGGCGGGGCCGGCGCGGGCGGCGCCTTCGTCTCGGGCGGCGCGTCCGCGACGGCCTGGGCCGCGACCGGGTCGAGCGGGGTGTCGGCGGGCGTCGTGGAGCGGCGCTGCGACCAGACGGCGGCGCCCGCGAGGAGCAGCGCGAGCAGCACGGCGAACGTCATCACCGAGCCGTTCTTCAGCATGGTGAGGAAGATTCCGCAGCCCGCCAGGGCCATCAGCACGGCCACCAGCGCCGCGCCCTCGACGCGGCCCGTGAGCAGCCGCCGCGCCTCGTTCTCGTCCTCGCCCTCCAGCGGCACGATCAGCCAGGCGAACCCGTAGAAGACCAGGCCGAGGCCGCCGGTCACGGACAGCACGCCGAGCGCGATCCGGAAGATCACCGGGTCGAGGTCGCAGTACCGGCCGAGGCCCCCGCAGACTCCGCCGATGACCTTGTTGCGGCTGCTGCGGCGCAGCTGCGGGGCCTCGGGGGCCGGATCGGGCGGCGCGAGGGGCGTCTCGGTCGGCGTGCTCATACGTACATGGTGACGGGCCCGCGCGACACACGGCACCCGCCCCGACCCTGGCCTCACCCTGATTTCGTCCCCGAAGGGGCAGAGAGCGGCACCCTCGAAGGCGCCCCTCGCAGGGGAGGTGGCCCTCCCCCGTGCGAGGGGGTTTCCCTCAGGGAAGCCTGGGGGCCAACCCTGATGCCCGCGGGCCCGTGGCCGTGTGACGATCGGGGCATGCCAGTCACCACCCCCCGCCTGTCGCCGACCGAGGCCGACGAAGCGCCGGTCCGCAAGCTGTACCGCTCCGCCGAGGGGCGGATGCTCGGCGGCGTCGCGCGCGGGCTCGCCGGGCACCTCGGGCTGCCGGTGGTGTGGGTGCGGGTGGTGTTCCTCGGGCTGCTTTCGATCAACGGCCTGGGCGCGCTGCTCTACGCGGTGTTCTGGTTCGTGGTGCCGCTGGGCCTCGGGGGTACGACGGCCGGGCCGCGCTCCGCGTTCGAGGTCAGCCCGGACGGCCGGCGCAGGCTGCGCAAACCCGACAAGGGGCAGGTCGTAGCGCTGATCGCGCTGCTCTTCGGCGCCGCGATCTTCGCGTCCAAGGTGGACGTGGGCGGCTGGGCCAACCCGTACATCTTCCCCAGCGCCCTGATCGGCGTCGGCGTCATCCTGGTGTGGCGTCAGGCCGACAACACGCGCCGGGCCCGCTGGACCGAGGGCGCCCGCCGCAGCCGGTGGCTGCCGGTCGCCCGAGGGCTCGCCGGGGTCGCCCTGGTCGGCACCGGGCTCACCGGCTTCGTCGTCGTCAACGGCTCGGCCGCCCAGCTCGGCAACGTACTGACGGCGGCGATCGCGGTGCTCGCCGGCATCGCGCTGCTCGCCGGGCCCTACCTGGTGCGCATGACGCAGGACCTGTCCGAGGAGCGCCTGATGCGCATCCGGGCCCAGGAGCGGGCCGAAGTGGCGGCCCATGTGCACGACTCGGTGCTGCACACCCTGACGCTGATCCAGCGCAACGCGGAGAACGTCGGCGAGGTGCGGCGCCTGGCCCGCGCGCAGGAGCGCGAACTGCGCGCCTGGCTGTACAAGCCGGAGGGCACCGGCAAGGACAAGGAAGAGGAACCCACGACGCTCGCCGAGGCCGTGAAGAAGGCGGCGGCCGAGGTCGAGGACAAGCACGGCGTCCCCCTGGAGGTGGTCGTCGTGGGCGACTGCCCGCTGGACGACGGCCTGACCGCACAGATGCAGGCCGCACGCGAGGCGATGGTGAACGCGGCCAAGTACGGTGGCGAGGGCGGCGCCGTCCAGGTGTACGCGGAGGTCGAGGGCCGCACGGTCTTCGTCTCCGTACGGGACCGGGGCCCCGGATTCGATCCCGACGCGGTGCCCGCCGACCGGATGGGCGTACGAGAATCAATCATCGGCCGGATGCAGCGCAACGGCGGTACTGCCAGGCTGCGTTCGGTGCCCGGCGGGGGCACGGAGGTCGAGCTGGAGATGGAGAGGGCAGAGGAATGACCGAGGAAACGACAGACCGCCACGTCAGGGTGGTCCTCGTCGACGACCACCGGATGTTCCGCACCGGAGTCCAGGCGGAGATCGGCCAGACCGAGACCACGGGCGTCGAGGTGGTCGGCGAGGCCGCCGACGTCGACCAGGCGATCACGGTGATCACCGCGACCCGCCCGGAGGTCGTGCTGCTCGACGTCCATCTGCCCGGCGGTGGCGGCGTCGAGGTGCTGCGCCGCTCGGCGGCCATGATGGCGGCCGCCGAGAACCCGGTCCGCTTCCTCGCGCTGTCCGTCTCGGACGCGGCGGAGGACGTGATCGGCGTGATCCGCGGGGGTGCCCGCGGCTACGTCACCAAGACCATCACCGGCACCGACCTGGTCGACTCGATCTTCCGGGTGCAGGACGGCGACGCGGTGTTCTCGCCGCGCCTGGCGGGCTTCGTCCTGGACGCGTTCGCCTCCACGGACGCGCCGCCGGTCGACGAGGACATGGACCGGCTCACTCAGCGCGAGCGCGAGGTGCTGCGCCTGATCGCCCGGGGCTACGCCTACAAGGAGATAGCCAAGCAGCTGTTCATCTCCGTCAAGACGGTCGAGTCGCACGTCTCGGCGGTGCTGCGCAAGCTCCAGCTCTCCAACCGCCACGAGCTGACCCGCTGGGCCACGGCCCGCCGACTGGTCTGAGCCTCCGTACGGGGCGACCGGCAATCTCCGTACGAGGGCCGGCACCCTCCGTACGGGGGGTAGCGGCGACCTCCGTACGGAGGTGACCGGCGGTTTTACCTGCGTAAAACCATGGCAAACCCGGCAACCCGGACGCATGCGTGTCACTCTTTCCGGACGTGATGAGCCTGACGGGAACCCCCTTCTTCGTCACCGCGATCGTGGTGGCCGCGCTCGCCGTTCTGGTGCCGATGCTTGTCTGGCACAAGGTCGGCGGGCCGGTCGTGGTGCGCGGGGCCGTGCGGCTCTTCATGGTGCTCGTCGCCCAGGCCTCGGCGGTCGTCGTCGTGTTCGTCGCCGTCAACAACGCGAACGGCCTCTACGACACCTGGGGTGACCTGCTCGGAACCGACAGCCACGTCGCTGCCGCGCCCAACCTCGGCGCCGACGGCACCGGCGGCCGCAGCATCGCCAGGGAACCGCGCGTCAAGCAGGCCTTCAGCCCGGTCGACGACGCGAACATGGGCACCGGCGTCCAGGTCACGCAGCTGACCGGCCGGGTCTCGGGGGCGGACGGCGAGGTGTACGTGTGGCTGCCGCCGCAGTACGACGACCCGGCGTACAAGGACAAGACGTTCCCCGTGGTCGAGTTGCTGCCCGGCTACCCCGGCTCCGCCAGGGACTGGTTCATCAACCTCGACGTCACCGGGCAGTTGCGGCCGCTGATGGTCGGCGGCGAGGTCGAGCCGTTCATCCTGGTCGCCCCGCGCACCTCGCTGCTCCCCGGGCGGGACACCGGCTGCGCGAACGTGCCGGGCGTCGTGAACGCGGACACGTGGCTGAGCGTGGACGTCCGCAAGATGGTCACCGACAACTTCCGCGCCGAGACCGGTGGGGCCGGCTGGGCCGTCGCCGGGATATCGGCCGGCGCCCACTGCTCGGCCAAGCTCGCCATCGAGCACCCCGACCGCTACCGGGCGGGCATCTCGCTGTCCGGCTACAACGACCCGGCCGCCGAGTCCGACTCGATCACGGCGGGCGACCCGGTGCTGCGCCGCGAGACCGACCCTCTGTGGATGCTGACCCACGCCAAGCACCCGCCGAAGACCTCGCTCTTCCTCACCGGCCAGCCCGGCGACGGCTACGAGGACGGGCTCGCGCTGCGCCGGGCCGCGAAGGCGCCCACCGAGGTGTGGGTGCAGAAGACCGGCGGCGGTCATCTGAACGTGGTGTGGAAGCCGCTCCTGCCGGAGGTGTTCCGGTGGCTGTCCGGCCAGGTCAGCGGCGTACAGAACATCAAGGAAACGAGGGACGCCAAGGGCGGCCCGAAGCCCGTCGGCGGGGGCGGCGACGGGACGGCCGTGCGGGCCACCGGCGCCGGTGGCGTACGGGGTGAGAAGTGAAGGGCACAGGGCGTCACCCTTTGGTAAAACGCTGGTAAAACGGGCAACTGGTGTTTGCGGCCGGCCCTCTAGCGGGGCGTGATGAGCCTGACCGGAACCCCCTTCCTCGTGATCGCGATCCTGGCGGCGGCGGCTGCCCTGCTGCTGCCGCTCGTCCTGTGGACCAGAATCGGCGGGCCGGCCTTCGTGCGCTGGATCTCGCGGCTCCTCATGCTGGGCTTCGCCCAGGTCACCGCGATCCTCGTGGTCTTCCTCCTCGTCAACAACGCCAACGGCCTGTACGACACCTGGGACGACCTGCTCGGCGGCGGCAACCACGTGAACGCCGCCCCCGACCTCGGCCCCGACGGCACCGGCGGCAAGAACGCGGCCACCGGCCCCAAGGTGAAGCAGAAGTTCGAGCCGTACACCAACAAGGTCGGCAAGGGCGTCATGAAGACCACGCTCAAGGGGCAGGTCTCCGGCGTCGAAGGCGATGTGGCGGTGTGGCTGCCGCCGCAGTACAACGACCCGGCGTACAAGGACAAGACGTTCCCCGTGGTCGAGCTGCTGCCCGGCTACCCGGGGTCGATAGGCGCCTGGTTCGGCACCCTGAAGACGCAGGAGCAGCTCACGCCGATGATGGAGAAGGGCGAGGTCGCGCCGTTCATCCTGGTCTCGCCGCGCACCACCCTCCTGGACGGCAAGGACACCGGCTGCGCGAACGTGCCCGGCGTCGTGAACGCGGACACGTGGCTGAGCGTGGACGTCCGCAAGATGGTCGCCGACAACTTCCGCGCCGCCACCGGCGCCGACGGCTGGGCCGTCGCCGGGTACTCGGCGGGCGCCCACTGCGCCGCCAAGCTCGCCATCGAGCACCCCGACCGCTACCGGGCCGGCGTCGACCTGTCCGGCTACAACGACCCGGCGGCCGAAAAGGACTCCATCACCGCGAAGAACCCGAAGCTGCGCGAGGAGACCAACCCGCTGTGGATCCTCAAGAACGCCAAGACCCCGCCGCACGTCTCGCTGTTCGTCTCCGGTGAGCAGACCGACGGCTACAACGACGGGCTCGCCCTCAAGAAGGCCGCGAAGGCGCCCACCGTGGTGAACGTGGTCAAGCTCAACGGCGGCGGGCACGCGAGCGCGGTGTGGAAGACCCAGGTCCCGGACGTCTTCCGCTGGCTCACCAAGGAGATGGGCGCGGGCGCCAAGGTCGAACCCGGGCAAGGAGTCTGACGCACCGTCAGTGTACGTGTCAGTGGGCGTACCGCCCGCACGTGTCACGCGGGCCGGACGGCCCCCGCGAACGGCATCTCGTCGATCGGCGCGATCCGCACCGGCGCTCCCGGGTGCGGCGCGTGGATCATCTGGCCGCCGCCGATGTAGAGCCCGACGTGGCTGATTCCGGAGTAGAAGAACACCAGGTCACCGGGCGCCAGTTGGGAACGCGCCACCCGGCTGCCCGCGTTGATCTGGGTATACGTGGTACGCGGCAGACCCACCCCCGCCGCCTTCCACGCGGCCTGGGTCAGGCCCGAGCAGTCGAAGGACGAAGGGCCGGTCGCGCCCCACACGTACGGCTTGCCGAGCGCGCCGTAGGCGAAGGAGACGGCGGCCGCGGCGCGCTCGGTGGGGGCCGCGATCGGCGCGCGCGGGGCGTCGGCCGAGCGGCTGGCCCGGGTGGCGGCGGGGGCCGCGGCGGGCTCGTCGTAGGCGGCCCGCTCCGGCGCGGTGAGCTGGGCGAGCAGCGCCTCGGCCGAGGTGATCTTCGACTGGATGTCGCTCTTCTGCTTCCGCAGCGTGGACTGCTGGCCGCGCAGCTCGGTGAGTTTCCCGTCGGCGGCCGTGTGCAGCCGGTCGAGCTCGGCGAGCTGCTTCTGCACCCCGGACACGGCGGTCGCCGTCCGGTCCCCGGCGCGCTCGGCCATCGCGGCGTCGTCCAGGTAGCGCTTCGGGTCGGAGGAGAGGATCAGCTGGAGCTCGGGGGCGACCGAGCCACTGCGGTACTGGGCGGCCGCCAGCGAACCCAGCGCGTTGCGGGCGGTGTTGAGCCGCTGGGTCTTGCGGGCGGCCTCGTCCCGCAGCTCGTTCAGCGAACGCTCGGTCGCGTCCGCCTTCTCCTTCGTCCCGTCGTACGCCTCCGTCGCGACCTCCGCGTCGTGGTACAGCTGGTCGACCTTGGCCTTGACCTGCGCCGGGGTGAGCTTCGGCTCGGCGTGCCCGGAACCCTCGAAGAGAGTGGCGGTGGCCGCCGACGCCAGGGCGAGCGTCGCGGCGGTGCGGGCGGCGGGGCCGGTGAGCGGATGCTGCTTGGGCTTTCGGTGCGCAGCCACGAGGGCCTTCACGTCCTTCCGTACGGCAGTGCTTCCGCGCTGCGGCTCCGGGGAGGGGAGCCGTTCCGACGACGGACCGCACAGGGGGAGCGGCCCGCCGCCGGATCTTTCGGCGGTGGTGACCGACAGCCGCCCGGTGGAGCGGCGGCGGTGGGGAGTCGGCCACCTGGGGGAGGACGCTAAACCTGGGCGACACGGCCGAGAGATGTAATGACGGCAAGTGCCCTGTTCCGGCGTTCGCGCGACCGACTTCGACCGAAGTCCGGACGATGGCCCGCAGGGTGCGCGCCTGCTGTGACCGAAGTGCCGGTTGGGCCCCACCCGCCGCACGGCGCCTGCTACGAGGGAATTAGGCTCCGGCCCATGGACGTACTCATCAAGGTCGTCGTCGGCCTGCACATCATCGGCATCGCTTCGCTGCTCGGCGGATTCCTGACGCAGATGAAGGCGATGAGCGCGGGCACCGCCCGCTTCGTCCCGGCGATGCTGCACGGCGCCTTGACCATGCTGGTCACCGGCGTCGCCCTGGTCGGCCTCAACCAGGCCGACGACCACACCCTGAACACCGTCAAACTCGGCGTGAAGCTCGCGTTCCTGATCGTGATCCTGGGCCTGGTCTATGTGAAGCGGGACGAGGAGAAGGTCGAGAAGGCCGCGTTCGGCGTGGTCGGCGGCCTCACCGTCGCGAACATCTTCATCGCGCTGCTCTGGACCTGAGCCGCATGGGCCGCGCGGCCTACGCGGGCCGCACGCTGCCGTAGATCGGCATGTAGTAGATCGACTCCTCGCGCACGTACGCCCCGGAGTGCGGCGCGTGGATCATCATGCCGTTGCCGATGTACATGCCGACATGGCTGATGTCGTCGTAGAAGAACACCAGGTCACCGGGTTGCAGATCGGCCGTCGCGACCCGGGTGCCCACCTTCACCTGGTCCCAGGTGGTGCGCGGCAGATCCACCCCCGCCGCCTTCCACGCGGCCTGCGTAAGACCCGAGCAGTCGTACGAGGCGGGGCCGGTCGCGCCCCACACGTACGGCTTGCCCATCTGGGCGCGGGCGAAGGCGAGCGCCTTGGCCGCCTTGGTCGCGGCGGGCGCCGAAGGCGACGAGGGCGCCTGGCCGGCGGGCTGGGCGGGCTTCTCCTTGGCGGCGGCCTGCTGCGCGGCCTGCTGCGCGGCCAGCTCGGCGGCCTTGCGCCTGGCCTCGTCCTGCTTCTTCTTCTCGATCGCGGCGAGCCGCGCCTTCTCCTCGGCGGTCAGCGTCGACAGCAGGGTGCGCGCCGCCGCCAGCTTGGTCTGCACGTCCTGCTTGCCCGCCCGTAGCGTCTGCTGCGAGGCGGTCAGCGCGGCCAGGCTCCGGCTCGCCTCGGCCCGCTTCTTCGCGTTCGCCGCCCGCTCCGTCTCGAACGTACTCAGAGTCTTCTGCTGCTCGTCGGAGAGCCGGCCCATCAGCTGGCTCTGGTCGAAGAAGGCCTGCGGATCGTCCGAGAACAGCAGCGTCATGGTGGGGGTGACCCCGCCGTCGCGGTACTGCGCCGCCGCATAGCTGCCGATCACCCGCCGGGTGTCGTTCAGCTTCGCCGTGCCGGCCGCCACCTGGTCGAGCAGCGCGTCGACCTGGGCACGCCGGGTGGTGGTGGCCTCCTTGGCCGCGTCGTACCTCTGCGTGGCGAGATCCGCCTGCCGGTAGAGGGCGTCGACCTTCTTCTGTACCTCTTCGATGCTCGGCTTCGGCGCGGCGGGCGCGGCGTCCGCGCTCTGCGCGAGCAGGGACACCGAGGCGAGCGCGGCCGTCGTCACGCCGAGGGCGGGACCGGTGGTGCTTATTCGGGTGCGCGGCTTGCGGTGTGAGGGCAAGGCCGACACCTCCTTCCGGATCGTTCCGGACGGGGGCGTTCCCCGGCTGCTGCGGCACGCTAGCCAACTCCCGTGGGCTCTGGGAAGGTTGATGTCCGACAGGCCCGATACATTCCCGTGACCTTCACGGTGCGTAGTCGTGGCCGGTCTCTCCGAAGGCGGCGGCGGACTGTCAGAGGGGCGGCCTAGACTCGGGAGACGATGAGCAGCCTCTTTGACGACAGCTTCCTGGCGGACCTCCAGCCCTCCGAGGAGGAGCACCCGCCGCCGCCCGAGGAGTCGCACGCACCCGAGCCGGTGCCGGACGACCTGTTCGGCGGCCGATTCGACGCGCCCGCGGACCGTGACGCGTACTACCGCGGCGGCGCCCCGCGCCCGGCGATCGCCGCGGCGGCCCTCCTGGAAGGGCTGAACGAACAGCAGCGCGCCGCCGTGGTGCACGCGGGTTCGCCGCTGCTCATCGTGGCCGGCGCCGGCTCCGGCAAGACCCGCGTGCTCACGCACCGCATCGCCCACCTCCTCGCGACCCGCGGGGTGCACCCCGGCCAGATCCTCGCGATCACTTTCACCAACAAGGCCGCGGGCGAGATGAAGGAGCGCGTCGAGCAGCTGGTCGGCCCGCGCGCCAACGCGATGTGGGTCATGACGTTCCACAGCGCCTGCGTACGTATCCTGCGCCGCGAGTCGAAGAGGCTCGGCTTCACCTCATCGTTCTCGATCTACGACGCGGCCGACTCCAAGCGCCTGATGGCGCTGGTCTGCCGCGACCTCGACCTGGACCCGAAGAAGTTCCCGCCGAAGTCGTTCAGCGCCAAGGTGTCCAACCTGAAGAACGAGCTGATCGACGAGGAGACCTTCGCCGGCCAGGCCGCGGACGGCTTCGAGAAGACGCTCGCCCAGGCCTACGCGATGTACCAGGCGAGGCTGCGCGAGGCCAACGCGCTCGACTTCGACGACATCATCATGACCACCGTCCACCTCCTCCAGGCCTTCCCGGACGTGGCCGAGCACTACCGGCTGCGCTTCCGGCACGTCCTGGTCGACGAGTACCAGGACACCAACCACGCCCAGTACACGCTGGTACGGGAACTGGTGGGCCCCTCCGGCGAGGCGCAGGCCCCCGCCGAGCTGTGCGTGGTGGGTGACGCCGACCAGTCGATCTACGCCTTCCGCGGCGCGACGATCCGCAACATCCTCCAGTTCGAGGAGGACTACCCGAGCGCGACGACGATCCTCCTGGAGCAGAACTACCGCTCCACGCAGACGATCCTGTCCGCCGCCAACGCGGTGATCGAGCGCAACGAGAGCCGCCGTCCGAAGAACCTGTGGACGGACGCCGGACCGGGCGCGCAGATCACCGGCTACGTCGCCGACACCGAGCACGACGAGGCGCAGTTCGTCGCCGACGAGATCGACCGGCTCACCGACAAGGGCGAGGCCAAGGCGGGCGACGTCGCCGTCTTCTACCGCACCAACGCCCAGTCCCGTGTCTTCGAAGAGATCTTCATCCGGGTCGGCCTGCCCTACAAGGTCGTCGGCGGCGTCCGCTTCTACGAGCGCAAGGAGGTCAGGGACGTCCTGGCCTATCTGCGCGTCCTGTCGAACGCCGAGGACACCGTCCCGCTGCGCCGCATCCTCAACGTGCCCAAGCGCGGCATCGGCGAGCGCGCCGAGGCGATGATCGACGCCCTGTCGCTGCGCGAGAAGATCACCTTCCCGCAGGCGCTGCGCCGCGTGGACGAGGCGTACGGCATGGCCGCCCGCTCGGCCAACGCCGTCAAGCGCTTCAACGCGCTGATGGAGGAGCTCCGCACGATCGTCGACTCCGGCGCGGGACCGGCGGTCGTCCTCGAAGCGGTCCTCGAACGGACCGGCTACCTCGCCGAGTTGCAGGCCTCCACCGACCCGCAGGACGAGACCCGCATCGAGAACCTCCAGGAACTGGCCGCCGTGGCCCTGGAGTTCGAGCAGGAGCGCAGGGAGGCCGACGGCGGGGAAGGGGCGGGCGCGGGCACGCTCGCCGAGTTCCTGGAGAGGGTCGCCCTGGTCGCCGACTCCGACCAGATCCCCGACGAGGACGAGGACGGCTCGGGCGTCATCACCCTGATGACCCTGCACACCGCCAAGGGCCTCGAATTCCCCGTCGTGTTCCTCACCGGCATGGAGGACGGCGTCTTCCCGCACATGCGGGCGCTCGGCCAGGTCAAGGAGCTGGAGGAGGAGCGCCGCCTCGCCTACGTCGGCATCACGCGCGCCCGCGAGCGGCTGTACCTGACCCGCTCCTCGATGCGCAGCGCCTGGGGCCAGCCCTCGTACAACCCGGCCTCGCGCTTCCTGGAGGAGATCCCGGTCCAGCACCTGGAGTGGAAGCGGACAGGGCCGATGGCAGCGCCGGCCGGCCCGATGTCGGGCAAGTCGCTCGGCGGCGGAATCGGCAACTCGCTGTCCTCGTCGCGCTCCAAGGCGGGCCCCTCGGGCTTCGCGACGCGGCGCGGCAACGACAAGCCGGTGATCGCCCTGTCGGTCGGCGACCGCGTCACGCACGACCAGTTCGGCCTGGGCACCGTGATGACGGTGACCGGCTCGGGCTCGGACGCCCAGGCCACGATCGACTTCGGCGACGAACGCCCGAAGAAGCTGCTGTTGCGGTACGCGCCGGTGGAGAAGCTCTGATCGAGTTTGCTCTGACCGGGCTTTTGCTCGACCGGGCTTTTGGTTACGTCGTCGGGTCCAGGCCGTGGCTGCGCAGCCACGGCAGGGGGTCTATCGACGAGCCGCCGCCCGGCCGTACCTCGAAGTGGAGGTGCGGCCCGGTGGAGTTGCCGGAGTTCCCCGAGTACGCGATGACGTCGCCGGCCTTCACCGGACCCGAGCGGATCTTGGTGCTGGACAGGTGGCAGTACCAGGTCTCGGTGCCGTCGGCAGCGGTCACTATGGCCATGTTTCCGTAGGCGCTGTTCCACTGCGTGCGGACCGTGCCGTCGATCGCCGACATCACCGGAGTGCCGTACGAGACCGGGAAGTCGATGCCGGTGTGCACCGACATCCAGTTGACGCCTGCCTGCCCGTAGTACGCGCTGAGGCCCTTCTGCGTCACCGGCAGGACGAACTTGGGGCGCGCGGCCTCCTTGGCGGCGGCCGCGTCCTCCTTTTTCTTCTTCTCCGCGTCCTGGCGGGCCTTGAGGTCGATACGTTCCTGCGTCCGGCTGGCCCGGTCGGCGAAGTTGTTCGCGTCGGCGCTGAGGTTGGCGAGCTGCGTGTCCAGCTGGGTGTTGGCGGCGACCGGCTTGACCGACGCGGGGTCGGACGCGGCCGTCACAGTGGCTCCGTCGTCCTTGCCGCCGGTGAGCCCGCTGACGGAGGCGACCGCGACACCCGCGACCCCCATCACGCACACGGACGGCACCGCGACGGTCAGCAGCGCCGAACGCTTGGCGGGGCTACGCCGCCGACGGCCTGCACCGGCGTTGCGCCGGGCTTCGGCGCGTGAACCGGGGACGACCGGGCCGGGCAGATCGGGAGCGGTGGGCTCCAAGTCGGAGCCGGGATCGAGGTCGGATCCGTACACGAACGCGTCCGCGTTCACATCTGAGAGCACGTCCGGGAACTCATCCGCGAGCTCGTTCGCAGGCTCATCCGCGAGCTCCATCTGTGGGAACTCGGCTGTCTCATAAGGAAGTTGAGGCTCGGGCTGAGCGGGCATCGTCGTCGTGGCCGCTGTCGCCGTCGCCGTCGCGTTCCACGCGGTCGCGTCGTACGTGCCGGTCTCGGACTGTGTGCCGGGCACGGCCCACTGGCCCGTGGTGTCGTACGCGGAGGTGAACGCGCTGTTGTCGTACTGACCGGTGCCCTGCGCCTCGTGCCACGCGTTGGCGTCCCACTGACCCGTCGCGTCGAAGGAGCCCGTGTCGAAGCCGCTCGTCGTGAAGGCGCCCGTGTGGAAGGTGCCGGTCCCGGAACTCTGGGTGGGAAAGACCGGGGTGGTGAACGTGCCGGTCTCGAACTGGCCGGTGTTGAAGGAGCTGGTGTGGAAGGCGCCGGTGTCGTACGTGCCGGTGCCGTATGTGCCGGTGTCGAATGCGGTGCCCGTCGCGCCGTCCGGTTCGTACGCCGTCGCCTGGTGCGGAACCGTCCACTGGCCGGTGGTGTCGTACGGGGAGGCGAAGGCGGCGGCGCCCGTGTCGAACTGGCCTGTCTGTCCTGCCGCGTGGCCGTTCTGGCCGGCGTAACCACCCTGCATCGAGCCGAAGAGCGGGTCGGCGTCGAAGCTTCCGGTGCTGTGGGAGCGGGCGTCGTTGCCGTCATGGCCACTGCTGCCGCTGAGGTAACCGTCGTGCCCGACGTACCCGGCGTGGGCGTGCTGGTCAGTCACCAACTTCTCTCTCGCCTCGGCAACAGAACCTGCGGCCGGGTCCCGACGGGGCGGGGGGCCCGGGACAGCAGTGGCGTGACTGTACCCGGCGGTACGCGAGAGCGACAATCTTCGGCAGGTTTCTTGGTTACGGGAAACGGGCAATCAGCCGCCTTTCGGCGGACTACGGGCAGAGCTTTGGCCGTGCGTTCGAGGTTCGTTCGATGGGGGGCGGGGTGCGGATGCGTTTCTGCTGGGGTGGGCGGGGGACTGAATCAAGCCATGGGAGGGGGTGGCCTAGAAGGGGGGCGACCAGTGGCGCGTGGCTTTGTCGGCCGGGCGCTGCTTCGGCTCCGGGCGCGTCCCGCTGAGGCCCTCCGTTCAAGCCCTCCGCTCAGGCCACCGAGAACGCGTCCTGGGCGGCGGCCTCCGGTTCCCCCGCGGTCAGTGCCTGCCGCACCCCCGCAGCGACTGCCGGGTGGACCGGCATGGCCAGATGACCGATCCCCGTCACCCTGACGTTCTGCGCGAGCAGATCCGGGTGGTCGATACGGGCCGTCTCCACCGGAATCATCAGTGTGTCGAGGTCGCTCCAGAAACTCACGAACCGGGTACGGATCCCGGGCGCCGGCCTGCGCAGCTCCTCGACGAGTTCCGAGCCGGGGCACATCTGCCGCACGATCGGATGGGCGTTCGCGAGCTGTGCCGAGCGGGTGCCGGAATGCGGGGTGCCCAGCGTGACGAGCGTACGGACCCTGAGGTCGCCGCCCAGGCGCTGCACGTAGTAGCGGGCTATCAGGCCGCCCAGGCTGTGCCCCACTATGTCCACCTCGCGATGGCCCGTGCGGGCGCAGATCTCCTCGACATGGCGGCCCAGCAGCTCGGCGGCGACCCTGATGTCGACGGTCAGCGGCGAGTAGTTCAGCGATTCGAGATGCCGCCAGCCGTGCCGGGTCAGCGAGCGGCGCAGCAGTACGAACACGGACCGGTTGTCGATGAAGCCGTGCAGCAGGACCACGGGCGGGTGCGAGCGGCCGGCGGTCGGCAACTGCGACGCGGCGGCCGGGTCGGGCTCGGGATGCCGCTCGGGGGTCAGGCCGGAGGGGTACAGGAGCAGGTGCCCTGCCAGCACGGCCAGATCCAGCGCGGTGGCCCTGATCAGTGCCGCCGACAGCCACGCCCGGCGCATACACAGCGGCAGTAACGAAAAGACCTGCACGGCGGCGACCTCCCGAATGGCAGACGAGAGGCCGCTCCGTCCCCCGTATGCCCTCATGGGGCTCCGCCTTTGAAGGCCCCCCGCCCGAGCCGGCCCCGAAATACGAGAGGCCGGACCACCGTGCTGCGCGGCTGACAGCACGGTGGTGCGGCGCCTTCGTAGCGGCTCCCCTTGCTACCGCGCCCACCCCTTCGCGACCGCCCTCCGGCTGGTGCCGGTGGGCCGACTGATGCGGGTACGGTGCAAAACGAACGTGTCCCACGTGTGATTTCCCCCTCCCTCTCCACCGTGAAACGGCGGGTTGCGGGATGCTGTCGATAACGTTCGTTCACTTCCCCGGCCTTTCGGCACGGGGGTGCGCAGGTGGGACATGTGGAGGCAGTGATGGGTGTAACTGGTCCGATCCGCGTGGTGGTGGCCAAGCCGGGGCTCGACGGTCACGATCGCGGGGCCAAGGTCATCGCGCGGGCGCTGCGTGACGCCGGCATGGAGGTCATCTACACCGGGCTGCACCAGACGCCCGAGCAGATCGTCGACACCGCGATCCAGGAGGACGCCGACGCCATCGGCCTCTCGATCCTCTCCGGTGCGCACAACACGCTGTTCGCGAAGGTGCTGGAGCTTTTGAAGGAGCGCGACGCGGAGGACATCAAGGTCTTCGGCGGCGGCATCATTCCCGAGGCGGACATTCCGCCGCTGAAGGAGCTCGGGGTGGCGGAGATCTTCACGCCGGGGGCGACTACGGCGTCGATCGTGACGTGGGTCAACGCGAATGTGCGGCAGCCGGCGGGGGCGTAGCGGCTGACCCCGGGGGCCCTTTCCCCACCCCGCCCCTTCCCGAGGCCCTCCGGGGGTTGTCATTCGGCTGCGGCCCGGAGGTCGTCCTGGGGCTCCGCCCCAGACCCCGTTCGCGCCTTAAAGGCGCTCGTCCTCAAACGCCGGACGGGCTGAAGATGCCGGTACTGGCCGACACCAGTCCTGCCAGGGGCGCGGGGAACTGCGCGACCAGCCACGCATGGTCCGCAGACCAAGGGCGTCGGGGGCGGGGCGCCGTCCGGGGATACCCGCACCGCATCCGGCAAGGGGTGCGGGGAACTGCCCGAGCAGCCACGCGCGGCCCGCAGTCGGCGGCACCCCGCCGGGCCGGAAGCGGGCCCCGGGACCTCGGTTCGCAGGGCTCGGCGGCACGCCGAGGGGCGCTACCCCAGCAGTTCCTCCCGCATCGCCGCGCGCAACCGCAACGTCGCCACCAGCCGCTGGAACGCCTCCGCCCAGTACCCCCCGGCCCCCGGCGACGCCCCCTCCTCCTCCGGCGGCGTAGCGGTAAGCGCCTCCAGCCGAGCCGCCTCCGAAGGGTCGAGGCAGCGTTCGGCCAGGCCCATCACCCCGCTGAAACTCCACGGGTAGCTGCCCGCGTCCCGGGCGATTTCCAGCGCGTCCACCACCGCCCGCCCCAACGCCCCGGCCCACGGCACCACACAGACCCCGAGCAACTGGAACGCCTCCGACAGGCCGTGCGCGGATATGAACCGGGCCACCCAGTCCGCCCGTTCCCCCTCCGCGAGGATGGACAGCAGCTTGGCCCGCTCGGCCAACGACGCCGTGCCCGAGCCCTCGCCGGGCGGGGCCGACGGGGTGCCGAGCAGCGCACGCGACCACTCCGCATCGCGCTGCCGCACCGCCGCCCTGCACCACGCGGCGTGCAGTTCGTCCCGCCAGCCGTCCGCCACGGGCAGCACCACGATGTCTCGGGCCGTCCGCCCGCCCAGCCGCGCCCGCCACGTGTCCAGCGGGGCCGACTCCACCAACTGGCCCAGCCACCACGACCGTTCACCCCGCCCGGCCGGAGGCCTCGGCGCGACCCCGTCCCGCTGCATCGCCGCATCGCACTCGTGCGGCGCCTCCACCGAGATCAGCGGCCCCTCGCCGGTCCGGTCCAGGGACACGCAGGTCGTCGCCCGCTGCGCCATCCGCCCCGCCAGCGCCGAACCCGGCAGCGCGGAGAGCAACTCCGCCGCCGTCGACCGCACATTGCGGCTCCGGTCGGCCAACGCCCGCTCCAAGAACGGTTCGTCCGCCGCCGAGAGCCCCTCCCGCAGCGAATCCAGGAACATCAGCCGGTCCTCGGCCCGCTCCGTCGCCCAGGTCGCGGCGAGCAACGCCCGCCCCGCCTCCGCGTCGTACGCCCGTACCGCTCCCAGCAGCGCCACCCGCTCAGCGAACAGGCCCTCGTCCCACAGGAGTCGTACGGATTCGGCGTCCCCCGGATCAGGCAGCGTCGCGCTGCCCGACGCGCCCCGCAGTGCGAAGCGCCACTCCGGGTTGAGGCGGGCCAGCCACAGCCCGCGCGGGCCCGCGAAGGTCAGGGCCTGGGGGCGCAGATCGGTGCGGGCCCGGGCCGCGTCGAGCAGCGTGGGCAGCAGCGCGGCCGGTGCGCGCAGGCCCCGCTCGTTGGCGATGGCCAGCCACTGCGGAAGCAGCTCGCCCAGATCCGGCGCACTCCCACGCCGGCCCCCGGCATGCGCGGGCGCCGAACGGTCGGCCAGCAGCATCGCCAGCCGCCGCCGGGCCGCCTCCGGCAGCGCGGGCCGCTCATCCGGCGGCGCCGCCTTCGGGCGCTCTCCCGCGGCCGCCGGAACCAGCCCCGCCCTGCGTCGCAACGTCTGCGTCGCGGCGGCATCGAGAAGTTCCCCCGGCTTGCCGGCCGCCGGCCGTCTGTCTGTCCCCAGCAGCGCCGAGGTCACGAGCTCTTCCCATGAGCCGGAACGCACAGCGGCCGCGCTGGTGGTGCCGGACATTTAGGTCCCTTCCTTCCTTTGCCTGGCTGCTTCGGTTCGCTTGCTTTCGCCTCGTCGAGGTGCCTGAGGCGCGGTTGGGCTTCCCCTCCGCCGGTGGGTGGTACGCCGCCCTGCGGTCGGCCGTGCGGGCCAATGTCGCGGGCCGGGGCTGTGGCCTCTGCGGTACGGAGCGCACTGTCGGGGAGTGGGGGCGGGAACGCGGCGGGGTACCTCCTCATACGTCGCGCAGTGCGGCCCACCGAAAAGGAACCCGGAACCAGCGCTCCTCCTTGCGGGGCACCCCGCCACGTCCCCACCCGGTCGGACACGCGCCCGCCCGTAATCCCTCGATTACTGTCCAGGCACTGGCTCGCATGACGGGCAAAGCCCTAGCTCCTTACGTCAACGGCACCATCTCCCCCTCGGGCCACGCCGCCAGCGGGGTGAAGCCTCTGTGGCCGCATTCGCCGAAGACCGTTGTCGGGGCCCCTCCGGACACGGCCACCAGCTTCCACAGGCCGGGGCGGGCTGCCGCGCCCGGCGTCACCGGGAGGGCCAACTTGCCCTCGGCGTCTGCCAGTTGCCAGTTGGCTTCGTCATTCTTCGGCGGGATGGGTATCGCCCCGGTCAGGGTCACCGGGTACGAGTCCAGCCACGGGTCGTTCAGGAGTGCTCGGCCGTAGCGCTCGACCGCCTCGGTCACCGTGCCGCCCGGGGGCGGGCCGCCGGGTGTGGCCGGGGTGCCGTACCGCTCGCCCAGCGCCGCCCTCAGCTGGCCCGCGCCCGGATACGGCGTCAGGCCGGCGTCGATCGACAGGCCGACCGGCAGGGCGATCCCGGGGGCTCGGCCCGCCGCGCCGAAGTCCAGAATCAGGGCCGAGCGGCCCGACTCCCTCCCGTACAGCCAGATCCGGCGCGTCGTCAGCTTCGCGTCGGTCGTGTCGTACTGGGCGAGTACGTGCCACGTGTCGCGGATCGCCGGGCCCTGTGGGGCGACGGGCACTCCTATGCGCGAGCGCACCGTCGCGGCCAGAGGGGTCGGCAGTGCGTCCCGGACGAGCCAGGCGCGGTCCAGGAGGTGCAGGAGTGCGCACTCTTCGAGCAGGCGCATCGGCCAGCCCGGGCCCGAGCCCGGTATCGCACCCAACTCGCGTACCCGCGAGGCCAGTCCGGGCGCCTGGGCGTCGACCATGCGGGCGGCCGTCTCCTCCCACAGGCCGTACCCGGGGCTCTCTGCCGCCGCAAGGCCGCCGCTCAGCAGATCCGCCAGGCGCTGCTCCAGCTCTGTGGCCCCCGCCGTGATCCGCTCCGCCCTCTTCTCCGCTCTGCGGTTGGCATCGGCTCTGCGTTTGGCCGCCTCCGCGTCAACTTGGTTGTGCACGTGGTCTGTTGGAGCTGGAACCGCTCGGCCTCTTCTTGCCTTCAGCCACTGCTCCGCCCAGTCCGGCGCCGTTGCGTTCGGCATTGGTTGTTCGTTTGCCGACCAGAGGAGCAATAGGCCTATCGCGTGTTTGCACGGGAACTTCCGGCTCGGGCAACTGCACTTGTATCCGGGGCCACTTGTGTCGATCACTGTCTGGTACGGCTTGCTGCCGCTGCCCTTGCACAGTCCCCATACCGCCCCCGAGTCGTCGCACCCGCTCTCCGGCCACGGCCCTGCCGCGCCGAGCCTGCTTCCCGCCTTGCGTGACGCATCGTCAGGTGCCAGTGCGAGCACCTGCTCCGACGTCCAGCGCACCCCCTGCTGAGTCATGTCTCCGAAGGTACGGGCGACCACTGACAATCGCTCTGACCTGCGACGATCTCGCGCCGATGAGTGATTGTCAGTGGCTTGGTGCACGGTTGTGACCACAAGCCGGTCGAACGTCTCGAACGATCTGGAGGGGGAGCCATGACCGTGTCCGAAATCGAGTCCGCGAACACTCGGTCCCGCGCGGAGGCAACGACGGAGGAGGCCTTGCGGCCGCATGCCGAGCACGCCTTCGCGGGGGAGCTCGCGGCGCTCGCCGCGGTCGACGACCGTCCGCGGCCGGTGTGTTGGCGGCTCTCGCCGTGGGCCGTCGCCACCTATCTGCTCGGCGGCACTCTGACTGATGGCACCGTCATCACGCCGAAGTACGTGGGCCCGCGCCGCATCGTCGAGGTCGCCGTCACCACCCTCGCCACCGACCGCGCGCTGCTCCTGCTCGGTGTCCCCGGCACCGCCAAGACCTGGGTGTCGGAGCACCTCGCGGCCGCCGTCAGCGGTGACTCCACGCTGCTCGTGCAGGGCACCGCCGGCACACCGGAGGAGGCCATTCGCTACGGCTGGAACTACGCGCAGCTGCTGGCCCACGGGCCGAGCCGCGACGCGCTCGTGCCCAGTCCGGTCATGCGGGCGATGGCGCAGGGCATGACCGCGCGCGTCGAGGAGCTGACCCGCATCCCCGCCGACGTACAGGACACGCTGATCACGATCCTGTCCGAAAAGACGCTGCCCATCCCGGAGTTGGGCGCCGAGACCCAGGCCGTACGGGGCTTCAACCTGATCGCCACCGCCAATGACCGCGACCGCGGCGTGAACGAGCTGTCCAGTGCCTTGCGACGGCGCTTCAACACGGTGGTCCTTCCGCTGCCCGCCACCGCGGACGCCGAGGTCGACATCGTCTCGCGCCGGGTCGACCAGCTCGGCCGCTCGCTCGATCTGCCCTCCGTGCCCGAGGGGATCGCGGAGATCCATCGGGTTGTCACTGTCTTTCGCGAACTGCGGGACGGGGTCACCGTTGACGGCCGCACGAAGCTCAAATCTCCTTCCGGGACGCTCTCCACGGCCGAGGCCATCTCCGTGGTGACCGGCGGTCTCGCGCTCGCCGCCCACTTCGGCGACGGCGTGCTCAGGGCGGGCGACGTGGCCGCCGGCATCCTCGGCGCGGTCGTGCGCGACCCGGCGGCGGACCGGGTCATCTGGCAGGAGTACCTGGAGACGGTGGTCCGCGAACGGGACGGCTGGAAGGACTTCTACCGCGCCTGCCGTGAGGTGTCCGTATGACAGGGCCCCTGCTGCTCGGGGTGCGTCACCACGGGCCCGGGTCGGCGCGTGCGGTGCGGGCCGCGCTGGAGGCGGCACGGCCGCGGGCCGTACTCATCGAGGGGCCGCCCGAGGGTGATGCTCTTTTGGCCCTCGCCGCCGACGAGGCCATGCGGCCGCCGGTCGCTCTGCTCGCCCACGTCGTGGACGACCCCGGGCGGGCCGCGTTCTGGCCGATGGCCGAGTTCTCGCCCGAGTGGGTGGCGATCCGGTGGGGTCTGGAACACGGGGCGCAGGTGCGCTTCATTGATCTGCCCGCCTCTCATTCGCTCGCGGTGGGGGAGGAGGCGGAGGAAGGGGGCGAGCCTCGGGTCGATCCCATCGGTGCCCTTGCCGAGGCCGCCGGGTACGACGACCCCGAGCGCTGGTGGGAGGACGTCGTCGAGCACCGGGACGCCGTGGCGGACCCCCGGGCGCCGTTCGCCGCGCTCGGCGAGGCCATGGCCGTACTGCGCGAGACGTACGGCGATGGTGGTCATACGAGGGATGTCGTCCGCGAGGCCTTCATGCGGCAGCAACTGCGGGCCGCTGCGCGGGAGTTCGGGGAGGAGGTCGCCGTCGTCTGCGGGGCCTGGCACGTGCCCGCGCTCGCCGGGAAGTTCACCGTGGCCGCGGACCGCGCCCTGCTCAAGGGGCTGCCCAGGGTCAAGGCCGAGCTGACCTGGGTGCCCTGGACGCACCGCAGGCTCGCCCGGCGCAGCGGCTACGGCGCGGGGATCGACTCGCCCGGCTGGTACGGGCACCTGTTCAGCGCCCCCGACCGGCCCATCGAGCGCTGGATGACGAAGGTGGCCGGGCTGCTCCGCGAGGAGGACCACCAGGTCTCCTCCGCCCATGTCATCGAGGCCGTCCGGCTCGCCGGGACGCTCGCCGCGATGCGCGGCCGCCCGCTGCCCGGCCTCGCCGAGACCACCGACGCCGTACGGGCCGTGATGTGCGAGGGCTCCGACGTGCCGCTCGGCCTGATCCGGGAGCGGCTGATCGTGGGGGAGGTGCTCGGCGAGGTGCCGGATGCGGCGCCCGCCGTGCCTCTTCAGCGCGATCTCGTGCGAACCCAGCGCGGCCTGCGGCTCAAACCCGAGGCGCTGGAACGGGAGTTGGAGCTCGATCTGCGCAAGGAGACCGACGCCGGGCGCAGTCGGCTGCTGCACCGGCTGCGGCTGCTCGGCATCGGATGGGGCGAGCGGCTGCGGGCCCGCTCCACCGGCACGTTCCGGGAGAGCTGGCGGCTGCGCTGGGAGCCCGAGCTGTCGGTGCGGGTCGCCGAGGCCGGGGTGTGGGGCACCACCGTGCTCGCTGCCGCCACCGCGAAGGCCGAGTCTCAGGCGGCTGAGGCGACCGCCCTGGGGGACATCACGGCGCTCGCCGAGCGCTGCCTGCTCGCCGAACTGCCGGACGCGCTGCCGGTGGTGATGCGCGCGCTCGCCGACCGGGCCGCGCTCGACACGGACGTCGCCCACCTCGCCCAGGCCCTGCCGGCCCTCGCCCGCACCCTGCGCTACGGAGACGTGCGCGGCACCACGACCGCAGGGCTCGCCGAGGTCGCGGCGGGCCTCGCCGAACGCATCTGCGTCGGCCTGCCGCCCGCCTGCGCCGCCCTGGACGCGGACGGCGCCGCCGAGATGCGCACCCACCTGGACGCCGTCCACACCGCGATAGGCCTCCTGCCGGAACCGGGGGACACCGGCGGCGGGAGGCTCCGCGAGCGCTGGGCCACCGTGCTCGCCCGGCTCGCCTCGCGCGACACCGTCCCCGGGATCATCCGCGGCCGGGCGGTGCGGCTGCTGCTCGACGACGGGCGGATCGAGAGCGAGGACGCCGCCCGACACATGGGGCTCGCGCTCTCCCCGGGCACGCCACCCGCCGACGCGGCCGCCTGGATCGAGGGCTTCGTCGGCGGGGCCTCGGGCGGCGGCATGCTCCTGGTGCACGACGAGCGGCTGCTCGGCCTGGTCGACGGCTGGCTGACGGGCGTGGCGCCGGACGCGTTCACCGACGTACTGCCCCTGCTGCGCAGGACGTTCGCCGCCTACGAAGCGGGGGTGCGCCGCACGCTCGGGGAGCTGGTGCGGCGCGGCCCCGCCCCGAGGACCGGAGCCGGGGACACCGCCGTGCCCGGATTCGGGGCCGGGCTCGATGCCGCGCGCGCCGACGCCGTACTCCCGCTGACCGCCCTTCTGCTGGGGCGGTCCGACTCCCAAGACTCCGACGGATTGGACAGCTTTGCCGGAAGTGGCGACCTCGACGACTCCAACTACCTTGCGGGGGTGGGGAATTGACGACCAACACGCGACCAAGTGCTGACGAGCGGCTGCGGCGCTGGCGGCTCGTGCTCGGCGGGGAGCCCGGCGCCGAGGGAACCGGCTGCGCCCTGGCCGGACAGGACGCCGCCATGGACGGCGCGCTCGCCGCGCTCTACGGCGCCGGCAGGAGCGGGGGCAAGGACCGCGGCGCCGGGCTCGGGGCGTCCGCGCCGTCCGTCGCGCGCTGGCTCGGCGACATCCGCACGTACTTCCCGAGCTCGGTCGTGCAGGTCATGCAGCGCGACGCCATCGACCGGCTCGGGCTCGCCACGCTCCTCCTGGAGCCCGAGATGCTGGAGGCCGTCGAGGCCGACGTCCACCTCGTCGGCACCCTGCTCTCGCTCAACAAGGCGATGCCCGAGACCACGAGGGAAACCGCCCGCGCCGTGGTGCGCAAGGTCGTCGAGGACCTGGAGAAGCGGCTCGCCGACCGCACCCGGGCCACCCTCACCGGCGCCCTCGACCGCAGTGCCCGCACCAGCCGGCCCCGCCACCGCGACATCGACTGGGACCGCACCATCCGGGCCAACCTCAAGAACTACCTGCCCGAACACGGCACGATCGTGCCCGAGCGGCTCATCGGCCACGGGCGCGCGGCGCAGGGGGTGAAGAAGGACGTCGTGCTGTGCATCGACCAGTCCGGCTCCATGGCCGCGTCTGTCGTCTACGCGTCGGTCTTCGGCGCTGTGCTCGCCTCGATGCGCTCGATCGCGACCCGCCTGGTGGTCTTCGACACCGCCGTCGTCGACCTCACCGACCAGCTCGACGACCCCGTCGACGTCCTGTTCGGCACCCAGCTCGGCGGCGGCACCGACATCAACCGGGCGCTCGCCTACTGCCAGTCGCAGATCACCCGTCCTGCCGACACCGTGGTCGTGCTCATCAGTGATCTCTACGAGGGCGGGATACGGGACGAGATGCTGAAGCGGGTCGCCGCGATGAAGGCGTCAGGGGTGCAGTTCGTGGCCCTGCTCGCGCTCTCCGACGAAGGCGCCCCGGCGTACGACCGCGAGCACGCCGCGGCCCTCGCGGCCCTGGGCGCCCCGGCCTTCGCCTGCACTCCGGACCTGTTCCCCGACGTGATGGCCGCGGCGATCGAGCGGCGGCCGCTCCCGATACCCGAGGCGTGAGCGAGGTCATACGGCAACGCGCCCTGAACAGGTGATCTGTGACAGGTATCACCGCCCAGGTGTGATCTGCGATTTAGGGACCTACGTCCTGCGGAGATAACCTGCGAGACGGACATGCCGCGTGCTCGGACACCGTGTACGCCTCCCTCAGTGACAGCGCCGTCACGTTGCCCTTCGCGGCACGCCCAGCAGACAACGCAACCGCGATACCACTGAAAAGGGACGGACGCGCGTGGACCTGTTCGAGTACCAGGCGAGGGACCTCTTCGCCAAGCACGGTGTACCGGTGCTGGCCGGTGAAGTGATCGACACGCCTGAGGCGGCGCGCGAGGCCACTGAGCGTCTCGGCGGCAAGTCGGTCGTCAAGGCGCAGGTGAAGGTCGGCGGCCGCGGCAAGGCCGGCGGCGTGAAGCTGGCCGCCGACGCGGACGAGGCCGTCGCCCGCGCGACGGACATCCTCGGCATGGACATCAAGGGCCACACGGTCCACAAGGTGATGATCGCCGAGCTGTCCCCGGAGATCGAGGCGGAGTACTACGTCTCGTACCTCCTCGACCGCACCAACCGCACCTTCCTCGCGATGGCGTCGGTGCAGGGCGGCATGGACATCGAGGAGGTCGCGGAGAAGACCCCCGAGGCCCTCGCGAAGGTCCCCGTCAACGCCGTCGAGGGCGTGGACATCGAGAAGGCCCGCGAGATCGTGGCCCAGGCGAAGTTCCCGGCCGACGTGGCCGAGGGCGTCGCCGAGGCCATGGTGACCCTGTGGAAGACCTTCGTCGCCGAGGACGCTCTCCTCGTCGAGGTCAACCCGCTGGTCAAGACCAAGGACGGCCGCATCCTGGCCCTCGACGGCAAGGTGTCGCTCGACGAGAACGCCGAGTTCCGCCAGCCGGACCACGAGGCCCTTGAGGACAAGGCCGCGGCCAACCCCCTTGAGGCGGCCGCCAAGGCCAAGAACCTCAACTACGTCAAGCTCGACGGCGAGGTCGGCATCATCGGCAACGGCGCGGGTCTCGTCATGAGCACCCTGGACGTCGTCGCGTACGCCGGTGAGGCCCACGGCGGCGTGAAGCCGGCCAACTTCCTCGACATCGGCGGCGGCGCGTCCGCCCAGGTGATGGCGAACGGCCTGGAGATCATCCTCGGCGACGCGGACGTCAAGTCCGTGTTCGTCAACGTCTTCGGTGGCATCACCGCATGCGACGAGGTCGCCAACGGCATCGTCCAGGCGCTGGCCCTGCTCGCCGAGAAGGGCGAAGAGGTCACCAAGCCGCTGGTCGTCCGTCTCGACGGCAACAACGCGGAGCTGGGTCGCAAGATCCTCAGCGACGCCAACCACCCGCTGGTGCAGCGCGTGGACACCATGGACGGCGCGGCCGACAAGGCCGCCGAGCTCGCGGCTGCGAAGTAAGGGAAGAGGTTAAGACACCACCATGGCTATCTTCCTCACCAAGGACAGCAAGGTCATCGTCCAGGGCATGACCGGCGCCACGGGCATGAAGCACACCAAGCTCATGCTGGCCGACGGCACCAACATCGTCGGTGGCGTGAACCCCCGCAAGGCGGGCACGTCGGTCGACTTCGACGGCACCGAGGTCCCGGTCTTCGGCTCCGTCAAGGAAGCGATGGAGAAGACGGGCGCCGACGTCTCCGTCCTCTTCGTGCCGCCGGCCTTCGCCAAGGCCGCCGTCGTCGAGGCCATCGACGCCGAGATCCCGCTCGCCGTGGTCATCACGGAGGGCATCGCCGTCCACGACTCCGCCGCCTTCTGGGCGTACGCGAAGGCCAAGGGCAACAAGACCCGCATCATCGGCCCGAACTGCCCCGGTCTGATCACGCCGGGCCAGTCCAACGCCGGCATCATCCCGGGCGACATCACCAAGCCGGGCCGTATCGGCTTGGTGTCGAAGTCCGGCACGCTGACCTACCAGATGATGTACGAGCTGCGCGACATCGGCTTCTCGTCCGCCGTCGGCATCGGTGGCGACCCGGTCATCGGCACCACGCACATCGACGCGCTCGCCGCGTTCGAGGCCGACCCCGAGACCGACCTGATCGTGATGATCGGCGAGATCGGCGGCGACGCCGAGGAGCGTGCGGCCGACTACATCAAGGCCAACGTCACCAAGCCGGTCGTCGGCTACGTCGCGGGCTTCACCGCGCCCGAGGGCAAGACCATGGGCCACGCCGGCGCCATCGTCTCCGGCTCCTCCGGCACCGCCCAGGCGAAGAAGGAGGCCCTGGAGGCCGCCGGCGTCAAGGTAGGCAAGACGCCGACCGAGACCGCCAAGCTCGCGCGCGCCATCCTCGGCAGCTGAGCACCGCCTCGCGTAGCGGTTAAGCATGAAGGGCCCGCACCTCTCGGGGGGTGCGGGCCCTTCAGCGTTCGCGTACGGGAACGGCCGGTCAGCGGATGTCGAGGACCAGGCGGTGCGGCCCGCGGGCCGGTTCCGTGCGCAGCTTGTCGCGCAGCTGGACGTCCTCGCCGGTCAGCGACTGCGGGCCGCTGTTGACGGGGACGTCGGCGACGCGTTCACCGGGCGGCACCGGGCGCACGTGGTAGTGCGGCACCGTCACCACGGTGAAGAGCGTCGCCCCCACGATCAGCGTGGTGAACGCGATCGCGGCGCGGGTCCAGAACTGGCGGCGCCGCTCGCCCCCGGTGCGTACGACCGGAGCGGACGGCAGCGCGGTGACGGAGGCGGGCCCGGCGAGCGCGAGGTCGGTGATGCGTTCGCGCAGTACGGACGAGAGGGCCTCCGGCGTCTCGGCTCCGGCCGCCGCGGGCACCCGGCGGGCGATGGCGTCCCGGGCGTGCAGCAGACGGTTCGCGGCGGCCGGGGTGCTGGCCTCCGTCTCGGCGGCGGTCTCCGGAAGGTCGAGCCCGAGGCCGTCGTACAGCAGCACCGTGCGCCGGTAGGAGGGCGGCAGATCGAGCAGCGCGTCGAGCAGCGCCCGGCGCTCGGGCTCGGCGGGCGGCTGGTCGGGGTGTTTGTGGGCGCGCCGGAAGCGGTGCCAGGGGGCCATCGCGTATTCGTACGCCGCCGCCCGCACCCACCCGGCCGGGTCCCGGTCGGTGGCGACCTCGGGCCAGTTCTCCCAGGCCAGATGGAAGGCGCGCTCCACCGACTCGCGCGAAAGCCGGGTCCGCCCGGTGAGCAGATAGGCCTGCCGGGCGAGGTCGGGCGCGGTGGAGCGGTACAGCGCGTCGAACGCCTCGGCGGGCGTGAGCGGGACCGACACCGACACCGGTACCGGCGTCGGCGCTGGCACCGACGTCGGCACGGCAGGGGGATGCTCGGGGTGCGGGGGGTCGGCGGGCGCGGGAGGCGAGGGGGGCGCCTCTCGTGTGGTCCCGGCGTCGGGCTCGGTCCCGGTCCCGGCCTCGGGCTGGGTACCGGCCTCCGTACCGGGCTCTGCCTGAGTCCTGGCCCCGGGCTCCCCCGCCGCTGCCATCGGCTCCTCGGCCTCCTGGGGCCGCTCCGGCAGGGTGCGGGCGCCGCCCCCGGTCAGCGCTGCCGCGCCGGTCGGCGTGCCGGACTTGAGCGCTTCCTCGGCGGGAACGGGCACGGAGGCGGCCGGAGTTGGGGCCGGGGCCGGGCGGTCGTGGCGGGTGTGCGGGGTGGCCGGGGGCTTCGCGGCCTTCTTGGCGGCCGGCTTGGGCCGGGTGTTCGCCGCGTGCGGCTTCGCGGGCTGCTCGGCCCCGTGCGCCGACTGGGCTCGGGCGGCGGCCGGGCGGGGTGCCTCCTGTCCGCCGTCGTCGAGGTCGTCCGGGTCGGCCACCTGGTCCGCCACGTGGTCGGCCACCGCCGCCATCTCCGCCTCGATGGCGGCGAGCAGCCGGGCGTAACTCTCGCCCTTGCGCCCGCGCGGCGTGGTGCGTCCGGTCTCCCAGGAGCGCACGGTCCTCCGCGTGACGCCGACGGCCGTCGCGACCTGCGCCTCGCTCAGGTCCTTCGCCTCCCGAAGGCGGCGCCGTTCCTTGGGGGTGGGCAGGGGGCACCCGGCGCCGGTGTCATTGGTATCGGCCGTGCTCTGTGTCATAAAAGGCTCCCAGGGCTCCCCGCGAAGGCCGTAGCGGCTGTTGCACCCTTGGCGACGCAGCTCGAAACGCCCCGGGCTAAAAAGTACATAACCGTATATTGGGCGACACATCGGGCATTCGCCTGTTCCGCGTAGAAAGCGCGTGTCGTTGGCAGCATGGCGGGGTGACCCAAGTGACCGACCGCAGCCTGCCGTTGCATCCCGCGCAGGCGCGCTCCTCCGTACTCGCCACCTGTTTGCTGCGCGGCGCGATCGCGGCGGGGCTCGGGCTCGGCGCCCTGGCCGTGCTCGTGATCATGCTGTGGATCAGCTCCCCGTACCCCGACAGCGGGCCCGGCGGCGCCCTGCGCACGGCCGCCTCGCTGTGGCTGCTCGCCCATGGAACACACCTGGTCAGACCCGAGACGCTCAGCGGCCCGCCGGGCCCGGTGGGCCTGGTTCCGCTGCTCCTTGTGGTGCTGCCCGCCTGGCTCGCCCACCGTGCGGCCCGTGACGCGATGCTGACTTGCGAGGACGACGCGCACGAGGAGGGAGGCCTCGGGCCGCTGCCCTCCGGGTGGGCCGTGTTCTGGGGGGTGACCTGCGGATACCTCGCGATCGCCATCGCCGTCGTGCTGTACGTGGCCGCCGGTCCGCTGCCCGCCGACCCGCTCAGCGCGGTGCTGCACCTGCCGTTCGCGGTGGGGCTCGCGGCCGGCTCCGGCGTCTGGGCCGCGTACGGCCGACCGCTCGGGCCGTGGCAGGACCGGCTGCACGACCACGTGCGGGACGCGCTCCTGAACGCTCGTACGAAAGCGGCCACGCGGTCCGCCGGGGCCGCCGTCGCGGCGCTCCTCGGCGGCGGCGCGCTGCTCGCGGGTGCCGGACTCGCCTGGCACCTCGGCGCCGCCCAGGACGCGTTCCTGCGGCTCGCCGAGGACTGGTCGGGGCGGTTCTCGGTGCTGCTGCTCGGCGTCGCGCTGGTGCCGAACGCGGCGGTGTGGGGCGCGTCGTACGGGCTCGGGCCCGGCTTCGCCGTCGGTACGGGGGCGGTGGCGAGCCCGCTGGGGGTGGCGGGCACACCCGCGCTGCCGCACTTCCCGCTGCTCGCGGCGGTGCCGACGGGCGAACACGGTTCCTGGTGGAACTGGGCTGCGGCGGGGGTGCCGTTGGTGGCGGGGGTGGTGCTGGCCCGGTTCACCGCGCGGGCGGCCGTGGACGAGGGCTGGGGGCGCCGGGCCACCGCGCGGGCCGCGCTGCTCGGGGCGGTGTTGTGCGGGTGCGCACTCGCGTCACTCGCGGCGATGGCGGACGGGCCGCTCGGCACGGGGGCGCTGGTCGAGCTGGGCCCGGTCTGGTGGCGTACGGGGGGTGCAGCGCTGCTGTGGGCGGTGCTGGTGGGGGTGCCGGGGGCGCTGGCCCTGCGGGGCTGGTGGATGCGGGGGGCTTCTGTCGCGCGGCGCTCGGTGCGGGGCAGGGTTGGGCGGGTGTTCGCGTGGCGCCCCCGCCGCAAGCCGGTCGCGCCGGTGGCCGAGGCCGCCGGGCCCGCTCACGACTACGACTTCACGCCGGTGGGCGAGGGCGGGCTGTGGCATGAGGACGGGGCGCGGAAGGCGCGGTGGGCGGCGCTCAAGGAGGCGTCGGGCGGGCTCATGGCGGACATCCCGGGGGACCTCGCCGGGGCCGGGCCGGCGGATTCCGCCCTGCCCCGCCCCATCCCGCCGCAACACGATGCGGCTCTGCCGAGTGCGGACTCCGCCCCGGACCCCGCTCCTCAACTTCCCGCCTGGGCCGACGGGGTGGGGAGGGACTTCCTTGAGCGGATGGGGATCGATGCCGGTCCGGCGCCCGGCGGCGCCCCCGCACCGCAACGAGAGCCTGTGCCGCAACAGGAGCCCGCGGCCCAACAGGAGTCCGCATCGCAACCAGGGCCCGCATCGCGATCAGAGCCCGCGCCGCCACAGGGACCCGCTGGGGAGCCCGACCCCGTACGGGAGTTCGCGCCCGCGCCGGAGCCCGGCTTCGAATCCCGGTCCCACCCCGACCCCGCACGGGAATCTGCGCCCCCGCCGGAGCCCGGCCTCGGATCCCGGCCCGACCGCGACCCGGACCCGGACGGCGCCAAGGCGCCACGGCCCTCCGTCGACTGAGCCGGCCCGGCGGAACTACTCCTTGACTCCGAACAACGGCACCAGCTTCTCCGGGAGGAGGTCGTTGCAGGCCAGCTGGCCCGACTTGGTCAGGGCGTCGTCCACGCACGTGTAGTAGTCGCGGTACACGATCTGCATCGTGTAGGTCGACGCCACGACCGTCAGGGCCAGGACCGCCGTGACCAGGCCCGTCACCGCCGCCGTCATCTGCGGCCTGCCCTGCGGCGCAGCGGTGGGGGCGGCGGGAGCCGGGGACGTGGCGGACGGTGCCTCCGGCGGCTTCGGCCTGGCCCGCAGGGAGCTGATCGCCCAGTACAGGCCGAGCGCCCCCAGGAGCAGGGCGACCTCCGGCATGTCGAACAGGGCGAAGAAGAAGGCCCACATCCCGGACAGCAGCGCGTAGCGGGCGCGGCGCTGGGACGGGTCCGTGGGGTCCCAGCGCAGCCCGGGCGGGGGCGGCGGGTTCTGGCCGGGCCCGCCCTCGGGGCGTTCGGGGCGCTGGCCGAAGCCGCCGGGCGCACGGCCGGGCTGCTGGTCGCTCCACTGGCTGCCCCAGGGCGAACCCTGCTGGTCATGGCCTTCGCCCGATTCCGGGCGACGCGGCTGCCAGGGCTGGTCGGGGCGGTCCTCGGGCGGCGGGGCGAAGGGGTTGTCGTCGGCGGGGCCCGCTCCCGTGCCGCTTCCCGTGCCCTGCGGTCCCGAGTTCCCCGGGTCCGTCGAATGAGGGGAGCCGGGGGTGGAGGACTGGCGGGCTGCGAACAGCTGGTGGCGTCGGTCCGGCATCTGGTGAACGTCTTCCCCTCGGACCCACGACCGGCCGGTCGGGCCAGGGGGTCGCATCTCGCAAACAAGTAAGTGAGACAGGTCTCGTCTCGCGGCGTCCTCCCAGACGCTACCTGGCGGTCCGGCCCCCGTCCCGTGGGGGCCGTCCGGTGTGCCGGTATCGTTGCTGACGGTCGGCGCTTTCGTAGAGTTCCCCGTATCGAGGGGCACGATTCGTTCGTACGACCACACAAAGACGTACGACCGCGAGAAAGAGCCCCGCTGTGGCCTCCCCGCCCCCCTCCGCGTCCGCCTCTCCTGACGAAACCCCGTCCGCATCGCAACGCCCCGCCCGGCTCGTGGTGCTGGTGTCCGGGTCCGGCACGAATCTGCAGGCCCTGCTCGATGCCATCGCCGCCGATCAGGGCGGATACGGCGCCCAGATCGTGGCCGTCGGCGCCGACCGGGACTCCATCGCCGGTCTGGACCGCGCCGAGCGGGCCGGGATCCCGACCTTCGTCTGCCGGGTCAAGGACCACGGCTCGCGCGAGGAGTGGGACGCCGCGCTGGCCGCCGCCACCGAGGCGTACGCGCCGGACCTGGTCGTCTCGGCCGGGTTCATGAAGATCGTGGGGAAGGAATTCCTCGCCCGGTTCGGGGGACGTGTGGTCAACACCCACCCCGCGCTGCTGCCCAGTTTTCCCGGAGCCCACGGCGTCCGCGACGCGCTCGCGTACGGCGCCAAGGTGACCGGGTGCACCGTCCACTTCGTCGACGACGGCGTCGACACCGGCCCGATCATCGCCCAGGGCGTGGTCGAGATCCGGGACGAGGACGATGAAGCCGCTCTGCACGAGCGGATCAAGGAAGTCGAGCGAGCGCTGCTCGTCGATGTCGTGGGGCGCCTGGCCCGTAACGGCTACCGCATTGAGGGACGAAAGGTTCAGATCGGTGAACTCGGTTAGTACGGACACCGTCAAGCCCATCCGGCGGGCGCTGGTCAGCGTCTACGACAAGACGGGTCTTGAGGAGCTGGCGCAAGGGCTCCACGCGGCCGGGGTCGAGCTGGTGTCCACCGGGTCGACCGCCGCGAAGATCGCCGCGGCCGGGGTGCCGGTCACCAAGGTCGAGGAGCTCACCGGGTTCCCCGAGTGCCTCGACGGCCGGGTCAAGACGCTGCACCCGAAGGTGCACGCGGGCATCCTCGCCGACCTGCGCCTGGACGCCCACCGGGCGCAGCTCGACGAGCTCGGCGTGCGCCCCTTCGAGCTGGTCGTCGTCAACCTGTACCCGTTCAAGGAGACCGTCGCCTCCGGCGCGAGCCCCGACGAGTGCGTCGAGCAGATCGACATCGGCGGGCCCTCGATGGTCCGGGCCGCCGCCAAGAACCACCCCTCGGTCGCCGTGGTCACCAGCCCGCAGCGGTACGCGGCCGTGCTCGACGCCGTCAAGAACGGCGGTTTCGACCTCACCGCCCGCAAGCGCCTGGCGGCAGAGGCGTTCCAGCACACCGCCGCGTACGACGTGGCCGTGGCGTCCTGGATGACCAACGTGTACGCGCCCGAGGAGGGCGGGGCCCCGCTGCCCGAGTTCCTCGGCGGCACCTGGGAGCGCAAGTCGACGCTGCGCTACGGCGAGAACCCGCACCAGGCCGCCGCGCTCTACACCGACGGCCAGCCCGGCGGGCTCGCCAACGCCGAGCAGCTGCACGGCAAGGAGATGTCCTTCAACAACTACGTGGACACCGAGGCCGCGCGCCGCGCCGCCTACGACCACGACGAGCCCTGCGTCGCGATCATCAAGCACGCCAACCCGTGCGGCATCGCGATCGACGCCGACCTGGCCGCCGCCCACCGCAAGGCCCACGAGTGCGACCCGCTCTCCGCGTTCGGCGGAGTCATCGCGGTCAACCGGCCGGTGACGGTGGCGATGGCCGAGCAGGTCGCCGAGATCTTCACCGAGGTCATCGCGGCCCCGGACTACGAGGACGGCGCCGTCGAGGTGCTGGCCCGCAAGAAGAACATCCGGGTGCTCAAGGTGGCCGGCACCCCGCACCAGCCCGGCGACCTCAAGTCGGTCTCCGGCGGCGCCGTGCTCCAGCAGACCGACGTCTTCCAGGCCGAGGGCGACGACCCCGCGAACTGGACGCTGGCCAGCGGAGCGGCCCTGAACGAGGCCGAGTTGAAGGAACTCGCCTTCGCCTGGATCGCCTGCCGGGCGGTCAAGTCCAACGCGATCCTGCTCGCCAAGGACGGCGCCTCGGTCGGCGTCGGCATGGGCCAGGTCAACCGGGTCGACTCCGCGAAGCTCGCCGTCGAGCGGGCCGGCGAGGAGCGCGCGCGGGGCTCGTACGCCGCGTCCGACGCGTTCTTCCCGTTCCCCGACGGCTTCGAGATCCTGGCGAACGCCGGCGTCAAGGCCGTGGTCCAGCCCGGCGGTTCGGTCCGCGACGAGCTGGTGGTCGAGGCCGCGAAGAAGGCGGGCGTGACGATGTACTTCACCGGAACGCGCCACTTCTTCCACTGACCCCGCACCGACCCCGCACACGCGAAGGGCCGCGCCCCTCGAAAGGAGCGCGGCCCGGGCGACCGTACGGTGACGGTTACGCCTTCTTGATCACCAGCGTGCCGGCGGCCCGGTCGTGCCAGCCCTGCAGCTTGCCGGAGTTGTCGAAGAACGGCGACAGGTAGACCAGGATGGCGCCGATGTAGCAGAGGAACGCGCCGACGATCGGGATGATGTAGCGGATGAAGCCCGCACCCAGACCCGGGTTCTGGCCCGTGTTCTCCTTCACCACGCGCAGACCGAGGGCCATCTTGCCCAGGGTCGCGCCGAGGATGGAGACCATCAGCCACTCGTACAGCAGCGTGAAGGCGCCGATGACGGCGATCCAGGTGAACATCACGGTGATGATGCTCGCGCTCGCGTCGTTCATGCAGGACGAGTAGTCGGACGAGTTGGGGTCGCAGTCCTTGGCGATGCCGACGGCGCTGGCCAGGCCGACGCTCATGATGATGCCGAGGATGATGCCGATCGCGGCGCCGTCGATGAGGCGCGCGCACAGGCGGCGGCCCATCGAGGCGACCTCGACGGTGCCGAGCGCCGGCACGTTGATGAAGCCGTTGTTGGCCTGGAGCGTGCCGGGAGCCTGCGGGTACGCGCCGTACGGCGGCTGGCCGGGAACCTGACCCGGCTGCTGCGGGTAGCCGTAACCCTGCGGCGGCACGCCCTGCGGGGGCTGCTGGGGGTAGCCGTAGCCGGGCTGGCCCTGCTGCTGGCCGTACGGGTTGCCGCCCTGCGGGGGCTGCTGGGGCTGCTGCCCGTAGGGGTTGTTCGGGTCGCCGAAGCTCATGACGGATTTTCCTCCGTTGGTGTTGCGGGGACGACGCGGCCCGAGCGGAAGGAAAAAGCTGTTCTGAGCGGTTAGCCCCCCGGCACTGCCCGCGGCACTGCGCGGATCATCGTTCTAAATGAGACATAAGTTTGTCCAGCCGAATGCTGGATGTGTTGTGCAAGTGCAACTTGGGCGATCACGCGTCGCCCTGAAAGAATGGGAAACATGACCGCCCAGATTCTCGATGGCAAGGCCACCGCCGCAGCGATCAAATCCGAACTGGCCGTCCGCGTGGCGGCCCTGAAGGAGCGGGGCGTCACCCCCGGCCTGGGGACCGTGCTCGTCGGGGAGGACCCCGGCAGCCAGAAGTACGTCGCGGGCAAGCACCGCGACTGCGCACAGGTCGGCATCGCCTCCATCCAGCGCGAGCTGCCCGCGACCGCGACGCAGGACGAGATCGAGGCGGTGGTGCGGGAGTTGAACGAGGACCCCGCGTGCACCGGCTACATCGTCCAGCTGCCGCTGCCCAAGGGCATCGACGAGAACCGCATCCTGGAGCTGATGGACCCGGCCAAGGACGCCGACGGTCTGCACCCGATGAACCTCGGGCGCCTCGTCCTCAACGAGCCGGGACCGCTGCCGTGCACCCCGTACGGCATCATCCAGTTGCTCCGCAAGCACGGGGTGGAGATCAACGGGGCCGAGGTCGTCGTCGTCGGACGCGGTGTCACCATCGGGCGTTCCATGCCGCTGCTGCTCACCCGGCGCTCCGAGAACGCGACGGTCACCCAGTGCCACACCGGCACGCGTGACCTGTCGACGCACCTCAAGCAGGCCGACATCGTCATCGCCGCGGCGGGCGTGCCGCACCTGATCAAGCCGGAGGACGTGAAGCCGGGCGCGGCCGTGCTCGACGTCGGCGTCAGCCGCGACGAGAGCGGAAAGATCGTCGGCGATGTGCACCCCGGCGTCGCCGAGGTCGCCGGCTGGCTCTCGCCGAACCCGGGCGGGGTCGGCCCGATGACCCGCGCCCAGCTGCTCGTCAACGTCGTCGAGGCGGCCGAGCTCGCCGCCGACGCGGGCTGACCGGAAAGGCCTGAGGCCCCATGGGTGCTGGTACGAGTCCCGAGCCGTCCAAGGACGCGGAGCCCTCGGCCGCGGCTGATTCCACCGCGGACGCGCCCTCGGCGCGGCCCCGCAAGGGCGGCTCGCGGCGGTTCCCGTCCATCACACGGGACACCGCACGCCCCGAGGGCGGCGGCCGTGCCGCACCCGGGGACGCGTCCGCACCCGCCCGCCAATGGCCGCTGCTCTCCGTTCTGGTCGCGGTCGGCTTCGGGCTCCTGATGGTGGCGACCGAACCGTTCGGCCAGGCCTTCCGGGTCGGGCTCGTCATCATCGGCGCCGCTCTCCTGGCGGGGGCGGCCCTGCGGTGGACGCTGCCGTCGGTCGGCATGCTGGCGGTTCGGTCCCGCTTCACCGACATCACCACGTACGGGATGCTCGGGGTGGCCATCGTGCTGCTCGCCCTGATGGCTCAGCCCCGCCCTTGGCTGAACGTGCCGTTCCTTGAGGACGCGGTTCACTTCACGGTCCGGTAGCGGTTCCGGCTCCCCTCAGGGCGCTTCTCGGTACCGCATCGGCACGCCCCGCACTCTCCCCCGGATGAGTGCGGGGCGCCGCCGTCCCCCGCCGACCGGCATCTGGTCCAAGAACCTACGGCCGTACGGCCACCAGATCGTCCCTCGTCAGGTTGAACTCCCGCCAGTACAGCGGCAGTAGACCCAAAGGCCCCTGCAACTGCCGCAGTACCGCCACGGGTTGACGTCCACGGGGCCGCGACGGGGCTACCCTGCGACGATGCGGATCCGCCCCCAATTCGCCGATGCGCTCATCGCCGTGGCCCTGACCGGGGCCTCCGCGGTGCTCGGCCAGGAGTCCGGGAGCCAGGGCTGGGATCCGCTGGACGCCTGGGGGTATCTGCTGGTCGCGTCGGCCGGGCTGCCGCTCGCGTTCCGCGTCCGGGCGCCGCTGGCCGTACTGCTGTGGACGCACCTCGTCTTCGTCGTGTACGTGGCGAGCGGGTACTGGCCGGTCGTGACCACCTTCGGCCCGATGCTCTCGCTGTACACGGTGGCGTCCCTGTGCGCCCTGCGTACGGCTGTGGCCTGCGGCGTCGTCATGGTGGGGGCCTGGATCTACGCCGGGGTGGCGGCGAGCCCGCGCGGGTCCATGGCGTCCGTCGTCACCCAGGCCCTCGTCTTCGCCCTCGTCCTGATCCGCTTCGGGGCGATCGCCCGCCGCTCCAGTGAGCTCACCCGCCAGCTCCGGCGCGAACAGGCCGAGCGGGCCCGGCGGGAGGTGGCCGCCGAACGCGGCCGGATAGCGAGGGAGCTGCACGACGTGGTCGCCCACCACATGTCGGTGATCTCCGTGCAGGCCGGGCTCGCCGGATTCGTCTTCGACTCCGATCCGCCCACCGCGCGGGCCGCGCTCGCCACCATCTCCGGGGCCAGCGCCGAGGCCCTGGACGAGCTGCGCCGGATGCTCCAGGTGCTGCGCGAGGCCGAGGACGGGGCGCCCGCCGCCCCCATGCCGGGCCTGGACCGGATCGGCGAGCTCGCCGACCGCATCCGGGCCGCCGGCACTCCCGTCACCGTCCGCACCCTGGGCACCCCGCGCCCGCTGGCCCCCGGCGTCGAACTGTGCGCCTACCGCGTGGTGCAGGAGGCGCTCACCAACGTACTCAAGCATGCCGGAAAAACCCGGGCAGAGGTCCAACTCCGCTACGAACAGCATGAGTTGACTGTTTCGGTCATCAATGAGGGCAAGGGTGCCGAGCGGGAGGGGGTGATTTCGGACAGAGTGCGTACGGGTGGTGGACACGGCTTGATTGGCATGCGAGAGCGGGCCAAGCTCTACGGCGGGTCGATCAGCGTCGGCCCGCGGAGCGAAGGCGGGTTCGCCGTGACCCTGACCCTGCCGACCTCCGCAGGGGCGGTTCAGGGGGAAGAAGACGCATCGGGATGATCAGGGTGCTCGTCGTCGACGACCAGTTCCTCATCCGGGCCGGACTGGTCGGACTGCTGAGGGCCGCGCCCGGGATCGAGGTGGTGGGGGAGGCGGGCGACGGCGCCGAAGCGGTCCGCCAGGCCGCCGCGACGCGCCCCGACGTGATCCTCATGGACATCCGGATGCCCGGCACGAGCGGCATCGAGGCCACCCGGCGCATCCTCGCCGAGGCCCCCGATCCCGCGCCGCGCATCCTCATCCTGACCACCTTCGACCTCGACGAGTACGTCTACCAGGCGCTGCGCGCCGGCGCCGCCGGCTTCCTGCTCAAGGACTCCGGGCCCGAGCGGCTGCTCGCGGCGGTCGCCGCGGTCGGCGGCGGCGACGGCCTCTTCGCGCCCAGCGTCACCCGCCGCCTGGTCGAGGCCTTCGCCTCCCGCACCGGACGGCCCGGCGACGAACCGCCGCCCGAGATCGGCGCGCTGACCGCCCGCGAGACGGAGGTGCTGCGCCTGACCGCGCACGGCATGTCGAACCTGGAGATCGCCGACCAGCTGTTCATCAGCGAAGCCACCGTCAAGACCCACCTCAACCGCACCATGAGCAAACTCGACCTGGACAGCAGGGCCCAGGCGGTGGTGGTGGCGTACGAGACCGGCCTGGTCACCCCGGGCGGCGCCCGCTCCTGAGAGCCTGTGTCTAAACCCCGCCCGGGTCCGCGGTCCGGACACCGGCTCCGAACGTCCCCACCCGCCCCGAGTCACCTCCTTCGTCCCGGTGCGCACCACTGCGGGAACTGACATCCTGGGCCCGTGCATCCCTGGGGGTAGTGACGAAAATTTGGGGGAGCGATGCCTCGCTGGAAGGCGCTGCCGGAGGAACTCGACCCACAGGTGCGGGAGTTCGCGAGCCAGCTGCGCAGGCTGGTGGACCGCAGCGGGCTCAGCGTCGCGGCGATAGCCGACCGGACCGGGTACAGCAGGACGTCCTGGGAGCGGTATCTCGGCGGCCGCCTCCTCGCCCCCAAGGCGGCCGTCCTCGCACTCGCCGAGGTGACCGGCACCAACCCCGTCCACCTGACCACCATGTGGGAGCTGGCCGAGCGGGCCTGGAGCCGCTCCGAGCAGCGGCACGACCGCACCATCGAGGCAGGCCGGGTGGCCCAGGCGCGGGCCGCGCTCGGCGAGTTCGGGCCGGCCGAGGCTCCGGGCGGGGTGCGCGCCCAGTCGCCCAGCGCGGGGCTCACCGACCGGCGGCCGAAACAGGCGAAGCAGTGGGCGCCCAAGCCGCCCGCGGGGCCGGGGCACAACCGGCGCCGGATCATCATGTTCCTGGCCGGGGTCGTCGGCGCGCTCCTCGTCATCACCTCCGCCGTGCTCCTCACCGACCTCGGCAAGAGCGACGACAAACCGCAGGCCAAGCCCACCCCGAGCCACTCCGCCCCGGCGCCCGTGCTGCCCGCCGGGGTCAAGTGCGTCGCAGCCTCCTGCACCGGCCAGGACCCCGAAGCGATGGGCTGCACCGACAAGTTGGTCCAGACGGTGGGCAGCGCCAGGGTCGGCGTCTCGGTCGTCGAGGTGCGCTACAGCAAGACGTGCGGCGCCGCCTGGGCCAGGCTCAAGCAGGTCGCCCCGGGGGACCGGCTGCAGATCAGCGCGGGTGGCACGGCGGGGGACGCGGTGGTGGCGGACGCGTACCGCGACACGTACACCAAGATGCTCGCCGTCGACGGCCCGGCGGCCGCGAAGGCGTGCGCCACGCTGAAGAGCGGGAAGAGCGGCTGCGCCGCCGGAAAGGCCGCCGCGGGGCTCACGGGCAAGTCGGGATCGGCCGTTACCGGTCAATGATCGATCAGCGTGAGGCGTCCCACAGGTGTACGGGGGTGTGGGACGCCCAGGGTCGGATAGCCTGACCGCTGGACATCTCTTCACGTCAAGATTCAGACGGTCGCACGTCAGGTTTCCGGCGTACGGGGTGCCCGGAAACGAGGGGCAACCCCCCACCACCCGCTGTTTCTAACGGAGATCGCCATGACCCGCACTCCCGTGAATGTCACCGTCACCGGCGCGGCCGGCCAGATCGGCTACGCGCTGCTCTTCCGCATCGCCTCCGGTCACCTGCTCGGCCCGGACGTGCCGGTCAACCTGCGCCTCCTGGAGATCACCCCGGCCCTGAAGGCCGCCGAGGGCACCGCCATGGAGCTCGACGACTGCGCCTTCCCGCTGCTGCGCGACATCACCATCACGGACGACGCCAACGTCGCCTTCGACGGCGCCAACGTGGCCCTGCTCGTCGGCGCCCGCCCGCGCACCAAGGGCATGGAGCGCGGCGACCTGCTGTCCGCCAACGGCGGCATCTTCAAGCCGCAGGGCAAGGCCATCAACGACAACGCCGCGGACGACATCAAGGTCCTCGTCGTCGGCAACCCGGCCAACACCAACGCGCTCATCGCGCAGGCCTCGGCCCCGGACGTACCGGCCGAGCGCTTCACCGCGATGACCCGTCTGGACCACAACCGGGCGATTTCCCAGCTGGCGAAGAAGACCGGCTCCACGGTCTCCGACATCAAGCGCCTGACCATCTGGGGCAACCACTCGGCGACCCAGTACCCCGACATCTTCCACGCGGAGATCGCGGGCAAGAACGCCGCCGAGGTCGTGGGCGACGAGAAGTGGCTGGCCGACGAGTTCATCCCGACCGTCGCCAAGCGCGGCGCGGCGATCATCGAGGCCCGTGGCGCGTCCTCGGCCGCCTCGGCCGCCAACGCCGCCATCGACCACGTCCACACCTGGGTCAACGGCACCGCCGAGGGCGACTGGACCTCGATGGGCATCCCGTCGGACGGCTCCTACGGCGTCCCCGAGGGCCTCATCTCCTCCTTCCCCGTCACCGTCAAGGACGGCGTGTACTCGATCGTCCAGGGCCTGGACATCAACGAGTTCTCCCGCAAGCGCATCGACGCCTCCGTCAAGGAGCTCGCCGAGGAGCGCGACGCGGTCCGCGAGCTCGGCCTCATCTGAGCCCAGCGGCAAGCCCGTTGACACGGGCCGGCCCATCGACGAAGCCCCGGCAGCCACTGCCGGGGCTTCGCCCGTTCCCGGCTACTGCCGCACGGCGTCCCTCGTCAGCTGTACGGCGGACAGCAGGCTGAGCCCCGGCTGGGCCTCGCGGAGCGCCTTGATGGCGTGCACCGACTCGTCGTCCGGGCCCGTGTAGCCGACCGAGGCCCGCTGCTCGCGCACCCAGCGGGCGCGCAGCTCGCGGTCCGGTACGGCCGCCGCCCGCTCGGCCATCTCGATGGCCGCCTCCAGACCCGGCCGCTCCGCCTCTCCGGCACCCTCCAGCGCCTCCCTCAGTGACCGGACGATGTCGTCCGCGTCGCGCAGCACCAGCACCGAAAGCTCCTTGCGGCCAAACATGCACTCTCCCCGATTGTTGTGTCTGTGCTCACCAATGTAGTACTTCTTATACATGAGCGAGCAGGTGCACAACAGGTTGGCGATGGTGCGTGCCGAGCGCAAGGTGTCGCGACAGAGCCTGGCCGAGGCGGTGGGCGCGCACTACCAGACCATCGGCTACATCGAGCGGGGGCAGTACAACCCGAGCCTCGACCTGGCGTTGAAGATCGCGCAGTACTTCGGGCTTCCGGTGGAGGCGCTGTTCTCCCTCGAACCGTTCCGCCCGCTCACCGACGAGGCCTACGGGAGGAACCAGTGATGAACGGCCAGCTGACGCGCTACGACCGGCGCATGCAGGAGATCATGAACCGGCGCGAGGCGGCGCCGCTGTACGCGACGGCCGGGCGCAGGCGGGTTCTGGTCGCGGTCCACATCGCCCTGACGGCCGCGTTCGTGGCGGCCTTCCTGGGCACCGTGATCGACAACTCGATAGTCGCGGTGTGCCTGCTGGTCGCGCTGCTGCTGCCGTGGTGCGTGGCCACCGGCGCCATCAACGCCTCGACGCGCGGCCTGCTCGAACTGCGCCGCCGGGCCCTGGACGAGCGCCAGCGCGCCGAGCGCAGCGAGGTCCTTGCCCGCGCCCACCGCATCACCACCGCCCTGCTGCTCGCCGCCGTCGTGGCCGTCGGCGGGTACGGGATGGCGGGCGGCGCCCTGGGTGGAACGACGGTCTTCCGGGTGCTGCTCGGCGTCCTCGTCACGCACTGGCTGATGCCGATGTGGGTGGCGGGCCTGCGCGCCCAGGACGAGCCGGACGACGAGTAGCCAGTACGCGGATGTGAGGGTGCCCCCGGCCGACGAACGGCCGGTACGCACATGAGGGTGCCCCCGGCCGCACAAGGCCGGGGGCACCCTCATCCGCGTACGGCGACTACAGCTCGCGCACCTGGCGGGCGATGTCGCGCAGCGCGTGTGTCGCGCGGATCTGCAGGCCGGGGCCGAACGTGATGCGGCCCGCGCCCAGTTCGCCGAGGCGGCGCGGCCCCGGGGCGTCCGGCAGGACCGCCATGTTGACCGGCACCGGCACGGCCTTGGCGATCTCCGGGAGGTGCTCGGCCGGCGCGGCGAACGGGTAGACGCCGTCCGCGCCCGCCGCCACGTACGCCCGGGCGCGCGCGATCGTCGCGTCCAGCTCGGGCAGCCCGCGGATGTACGTGTCGACGCGGGCGTTGACGAACAGCCGGTCGCCCGCCTCCGCCCGCACCTCGGCCAGCCAGTCGGCGTGCCGGGCCGGGTCCTTGAGGGCGCCCTCGGCGGAGTCCTCCAGGTTGCAGCCGACCGCGCCCGTCTCCAGGAGCCGGGCCACCAGCTCCTTGGGGGCGAGGCCGTAGCCGCCCTCGATGTCCGCCGAGACGGGGATCGACACGGACCGCACGATCCGGGTCACGGCGGCGAACATCTCGTCCGCCGGGGTGGATCCGTCCTCGTACCCCAGCGACGCCGCCACCCCCGCGCTCGGCGTGGCCAGGGCCGGGAAGCCGGCTTCCTCGAAGACCCGGGCGCTGGCCGCGTCCCAGGGTCCCGGCAGGATCAGCGGATCGCCGGAGGCTCGGCCCTGGTGCAGGGCGCGGAACGTGGCGGCCGGGTTCAGCTGTGCCATTCGGTCTCTCCGGGTGCCGTGCGGCGGGTCACCATCAGCCGGTTCCAGCTGTTGATGACGGTGATCGCCGCGATGAGATGGGCGAGTTGGGTCTCGGTGAAGTGCTGGGCGGCCTTCTCGTACACCTCGTCGGGTACGAAGCCTTCGGCCAGGACGGTGACCGCCTCGGTCAGGGCGAGGGCCGCACGCTCCTGTCGGGTGAACAGGTCGCCGGCCTCCTCCCACGCGGCGAGAAGGCCGAGCCGCTCCTCGGCCTCGCCGCCCTTGCGGGCGGCCGCGAGATGCATGTCCAGGCAGAACGCGCAGTGGTTGAGCTGCGACGCACGGATCATCACCAGCTCGGCCAGGACCGGGTCGCCGAGCCCCCGCTTGGCGGCCGCTCCGAGCCCGGCGAGGCTCAGGTAGACGTCCTCGGGGACCTGGAACTCCCGTGCGCCGGTGCTCACTTGTACATTCCGGGCGTGTAGTGGCCGGCCGCGCCGCGCGTGGTCACGCCGAAGCGGTTCCAGGCGTTGATCATGGCGATGGTCGAGATGAGCTGCGCCAGCTCCGTCTCCTCGAACTGCTCGGCCGCCTTCTCGTACACCTCGTCCGGTACGAACCCGTCGGTGAGGACCGTGACCGCCTCGGTCAGCTCGATCGCCGCGAGCTCCTTCTCGGTGTAGAAGTGCGCCGACTCCTCCCAGGCGCTGAGCTGCACGATCCGCTCCACCGACTCGCCCGCCGCGAGGGCGTCCTTGGTGTGCATGTCCAGACAGAGGGCGCAGTGGTTGAGCTGCGAGGCGCGGATCTTCACCAGCTCGGCGATCACCGGGTCGAGCCCCCGCTCGGCTGCCGCGGACAGCTTGATCATGGCCTTGTAGACCTCGGGCGCTGCCTTGGCCCACTGGAGGCGCGGGGCCCGCTCGGGTGCGTACGTCTTGGTCTCGTTCGTGGTCATGGAACGAAGGTACGGCGCGTGTGGCACCCGGGTATGGTCCATTCCCATGGTGAAATCCTGGGCCACTTCTCCGGAAACCCTTGGTGTCGATCTGCACATCGACGTGGGCGGCGCGGGCCTGCGCTCGGGCCTCACGGACGCGCTGCGCGAAGCCGTACGCAGTGGACGGCTCAGCCCCGGCACCCGGCTGCCGTCCTCGCGCTCGCTCGCCGCGGACCTCGGGATCGCCCGCAACACCGTCGCCGACGCGTACGCCGAACTCGTCGCCGAGGGCTGGCTCACCGCACGCCAGGGCTCCGGCACGACGGTGGCCCAGCGCGCCACGGCCCGCCCGGACCGCGGCCACACCCGCCGCCTCCCGGCCCGCCGCAAACCCACGTACAACCTGATGGCGGGCTCGCCCGACCTCGCCTCCTTCCCGCGCGCCGAGTGGCTCAAGGCTGCCCGCCGGGCGCTCACCGACGCCCCGCACGAGGCGTTCGGCTTCGGCGATCCGCGCGGCCGGGTCGAGCTGCGCACGGTCCTGGCGGACTATCTGGCCCGGGCGCGCGGGGTGTACGCGTCGCCGGACCGCATCGTGGTCTGCTCCGGGTTCCTGCACGGCCTGATGCTGACGGCCAAGGTGCTGCGGGCCCGCCGGGTGCGGGAGATGGCGGTCGAGTCGTACGGCCTCGACTTCCACTGGAAGGTGCTGAACGACGCCGGGCTGCGCACCCCGCCGCTGCCCCTCGATCAACTGGGCACCCGCACCGAGGAGTTGGGGGCGATGAAGGGGGTGGGAGCGGTGCTGATGACGGCCGCGCACCAGTTCCCGATCGGGGTGCCGCTCCAGCCGGACCGGCGCGCGGCCGCCGTCGACTGGGCGCGCGGCACCGGCGGGCTGATCGTGGAGGACGACTACGACGGGGAGTTCCGCTACGACCGCAAGGCGGTCGGCGCGCTCCAGGGCCTCGACCCCGAGCACGTCGTCTACATCGGCACCGCGAGCAAGTCCCTGGCGCCCGGGCTTCGCCTCGGCTGGATGGTGCTGCCCGAGCACCTCGCCGGCGAGGTCGCGCAGGCGAAGGGCGGGGACTGGTCGTGCGGCGCGCTCGACCAGCTGACCCTCGCCGAGTTCATCCGCTCCGGCGCGTACGACCGCCATGTGCGCGGCATGCGGCTGCGCTACCGGCGCCGCCGCGACCAGTTGGTGACCGCCCTCGCCGAGCGGGCCCCCGAGGTGCGGGTCAGCGGCATCGCGGCCGGGCTGCACGCCCTGGTCGAACTCCCGCCCGGCACCGAGCGCTCCATCATCCAGGCCGCCACCTGGCAGGGCCTGGCCCTGGAAGGCCTCTCCCGCTTCCGCCATCCCGAACTCGCCCCGGACCGGGACGCGTTGGTGGTGGGGTACGGGACGCCGCCGGACTCGGCGTGGACGGGGGCGCTGGACGCGCTGTGCCGGGCGTTGCCCTAGCGGGCGTCCAGGGCGGCCCGGCAGTGCCGGAGGCCCAGGGCCGCCCAGCCGGCTTCAGCGGTCCCGGGCGTCCTGGGCGTCCTGGAGCGCGGGCTCCGCCTCGGGTTCCGGGGCCTCGCCGAAGCGGGCCAGGGCGAGCGCGCCGGCCACCGCCACCGCGAAGCCGGTGACCGTCAGCCAGCCGAGTCCGTCCCGGGTGCGGTCGCCCAGCCAGGCCACACCGACCAGGGCCGGGCCGATGGTCTCGCCGATGACCATGCCCGCCGTCGCCGTGGTCACCGAACCGCGCGACAGGGCCGAGGTGAGCAGCAGGAACGCGGCGCCCCCGCCGAGCAGCAGGGCGTACAGCGCGGGATTCGTCAGGTCGAAGGGGTCGTCGATGAGGCGGACCGCGACCTCGACCACGCCGAATCCGCAGCCCGCGCCGAGCCCGAGGACCAGCGCCCGGGCGCGGTCCGGCAGCCGTCCCCCGACCGCGCCCGCGGCGAGGACCGCGGCGGCCACCCCGAGCAGCCACCAGTGCAGGGAGGCCGGGCCCGCTTCCTTCCCCTCGGCGCCGGACGACAGGCCGAGCATGGCGAGCCCCGCGCAGACCACCCCGACCGCCGCCCACTCCGTACCGGAAAGCCGGACCTTGAGGACGCGGGCCGCGACCACGGCCGTCACCGCGAGCGAGGCGGCGAGCGCCGCGCCGACCGCGTAGATCGGCACCGACCGCAGGGCGAGGATCTGGAAGACGAAGCCGAGACCGTCGAGCGCAAGACCCGCGACATAGCGCCACTGGCGTACGGCGCGAAGGAGCAGCGCCGCGTCGACACCGGAACCGGCGCCCGTCCCCGTACTCGGCTCGGCGGCGCGCGTCGCGGCGGCCTGGAGGACGGTGGCCGTACCGAAGCAGACCGCGGACGCGAGGGCGCAGATCATCCCGAAGAACACAGGGGGACTGTAGTCGCAGGCCCGGCGGCCGGGGAAAGCCCGGGGGCGGGCCCGCGGTGGCCGGGAACTAGTGTGTGGCCGAAACGCGTCCCACAGCGAAGTCAGTACGTGAAACGGGGGAGGTCCGGCGATGCGAAGGTTCAGGTCCGCGACGGTGGTGCTCGGCGGGATGGGAGTGCTGGCCGCGACGCTCACCGCGTGCGGCGACGAGCCGGACCGGCGCTGCGTCAACCCGGTCACGTACAAGGAACTGCCGAAGTACGAGTGCAAGAGCGGCGGCACCGGTCAGTACTACTACGGCGGGTCCAGCCGCAGCGGCAAGGTCTCCGGCGGCTCCTTCGACAAGTCCGGCGTCTCGCGCGGCGGGTTCGGCGGCCACGGCGGATCCGGCGGCGGCTGAAGGATCGGGACGTAGGACACACATGGAACGCCATCGCATAGAACCGCGCCCCGACTGGCAGCGGACCGTCGAGGAACAGGGCCTGATCTACCCGCTGACCCGCTACCCCGACGACTCCCTGCGTCCGTACTGGGACGAGAGCGCCTACTACTCCTTCACGCTGCCGGAGGTCGAGGCGCTGGAGGAGACCGTCGAGGAACTGCACGGAATGTGCCTGGCCGCGGCGGCGCACATCGTCGAGAAGGGCCGCTTCGCGGACCTGGGCATCATGGACGGCCGCCTGGCCGACCTGGTCGCCGAGTCGTGGCGCCGACGGGCCGAACTCCCTTCCCTCTACGGCCGGTTCGACCTGCGGTACGACGGGACCGGACCCGCCAAAATGCTGGAGTACAACGCGGACACCCCGACCTCGCTCGTCGAGGCGGCGAGCGCGCAGTGGTTCTGGATGGAGGACCGCTTCCCCGGCGCGGACCAGTGGAACTCGCTGCACGAGCGCCTCGTCGAGGCATGGAAGCGGCAGGCCCCGCTGCTGCCGCCCGGGCCCGTGCACTTCGCGCACTCCGACACGGACGAGCTGGGCGAGGACCTCATGACGGTCGCCTATCTGCGCGAGACGGCCGAGCAGGCGGGCCTCGACACGGAGGCGCTGTCGGTCGAGTCCATCGGCTGGGACCGGCTCACCGGCCGCTTCGTCGACGACCGCCTCCGGTTCATCCGGGCCTGCTTCAAGCTGTACCCGTGGGAGTGGCTCGCCTCGGACACGTTCGGGCCGCAGGTCCTGGACACCCTCGACAACGGGGGCGGTACGGGCACCACGTGCTGGATCGAGCCGGCATGGAAGATGCTGCTCTCCAACAAGGCGCTGCTCGCGGTGCTGTGGGAGCTGTACCCGGGGCACCCGAACCTGCTCCCGGCGTACCTGGACGGGCCCCGGGAACTGGCCTCCGGACGGGGGTACGTGGCGAAGCCCCTGCTCGGCCGGGAGGGCGCGGGCGTCACCCTGCACCCCCCGGGCGCCGCCCCGGCCGCCCCCGAAGAGCCCTGCTGCTACCAGGAGTTGGCCCCGCTGCCGGACTTCTCGGGCAACCGGGTGGTGCTGGGGGCATGGGTGGTGGAGGACGAGTCGGCGGGCCTGGGCATCCGGGAGTCGGCGGGGCTGGTCACGGACGAGTACGCGAGGTTCGTGCCGCACGTAATTCTGTGAGGGGGATGCCCACCCGCCCGTTGTCCGGGGTGGCACCCCGGCCATGCGCCCCCTCCGCAACCCCATGCTCCTCCAGCGTGCCTCAGAAGAACCCGTGGGGACGGTGTGAACAGGGCGGCATGCGCGGCGGGGCGTCGCTACCATGTCCACCCTGGCTGCGCCCGAACGCCCCTTTCATTTAAGGAAGTTGAAGGGGTGCGGCGTACGCCGATCGTTCTCCGGGGAGCAGGACATGACGCAGGCTCAGGTGCCGCAGCAGGCGCAGGCCACGGGGCCCGGCGGCCTCCCGCCGGTACATCCCTCGCTCAGCGAGGCGACCCGCCTGATGGCCGCGGGCGCCTACCTCGACGAGGAGTACCGCGACGCCGTCATCGACGAGCTGTACGTCCACGAGGAGCGGGTGACCGCGCCCTCCCTCGGCTTCGACGCGGCCCGCGTGCTCGCACACGCCCTGCGCGCCCGCAACCTGGAGATCGCCTGGGCGCTCGGCATCCTGGTGGTCTGGGCGCTGAGCGTGGTCGTCACCCGCAACGCCTTCCTCATCGTCGTGGGCCCCTGCCTGCAGCTCGGCATCGCCCGCCTCATCCGCGGCACGGCCCGGCCCGCACCCTGGTACCGCACCGTCCCCGCGTTCGTGCTGCGCTGGTGGGCCCGGGCCATGCTCGTCGTGTTCGCCGTCTCGGTCCTTGTGTCGCTGTTCGGCGGGTACGACTCGTCCTCGCACAACTACTCCTCGAATTACGGGAGTTACGGGGAGAACGGCTACTACGGAACCGGAAGCGGGGGTGGAATCGGAGCCCGTAGCGGCGGCGCGGACTCCGTGCCCTCCTTCGTCGCCGGACCTGCCCGCCTCGTCGGCGGCGGTGCTCTCGACCTCGCGAGCCAGGGGTTCAGCCCCGGCCTCGGCTGGGGGATGCTCGCCTGCGTCGCCGTGCTCGCGCTCTGCGTCGGACTGCAGCGCCTCCAGTTCGCCCGGATGATGGCGGGCGAGCTGTCGCCCGAAGGCTTCCAGGACTTCGCCGCCGACCCCGCGCAGAACAACGACAACGGGCGGCTCAAGCGGCTGGCCGCCATGATCCGCGTCGAGCAGCACGCCCCGCTCGCGGTCTACCGCGCGGACGCCCCCTTCCGCGGCGCGGGCGACCCCTTCGAACCCTGGTCGGTCACCATCCAGCTGCGCCCCCGCAAATCGCTCGGCGACCGCCGCCCGACCCGCGTGAGCAACGCCGAGATCCTGCGCATCGTCGAACCCCTCATCACCCAGCTCCGCATCCCCGCGCCGACGGTGGCCGCCGAGGCCCTCGCCGTACGCGACCGGCTGCGCCAGCTCGAAGTGACCGAGTACGTCTTCCTGCCGGTCGAAGGGCTCCCTTCGCGCGCCCACGCCCCCTACCATGAAGGCGACTTCGAGCAGCACCGGGCCGCCGCCCTGGAGGAGGGCGGCGAGGCGCGCAGGCACTTCCTGCGGATCCGGGTCGGCGGCTGGGAGGAACACCTCGTCACGACCGTGTTCGTACGCGTCCACACGCAGGGCGGCATGCTGGTCCTGGAAATCGCGCCGCACGTCCTGCCCCCGCTGCGCGAGGACTTCATCCGCGCCGACCGCACCGCCCACGACTTCGCCTGCCGCACCCCGCTGGGCAAGGCGGCCTGGGCCCTTGTGCGCACCCCGGGCTCCGCGTTCCGCTCGCTGCTCGTGGTGGGCCGCGCGATCGGCTCCACCTGGCACCGCCTCACCGGCGGATACGGCCGGGCGCTGCCCGACGGCCCCGCCCGCTCGGTGCGCGAACTGGCCGCGGCACCCGACACCTCCCTCTTCCAGGCGATGGACTACCGGCGTTACGTGAAGTCCATCGAGGACCGGGTGACCAGCGGGGTGCGCAGCGCGTTGTACGAAGCCGGGTACGACACCGGACAGTTCGAGCAGAAGATCGTCAATGTCGCCCAGGGCGGCGTCATGATCGAGAACTCCCGAGGGGCGATCAGCGTCGGCGACCACAACACCGTCAGGAACGAGGGCTGAGATGAGCACACCGGGTGACGACGACACGCGGCGGAACCAACGATCCGTACACATCAGCGGGGTGACCGGATCCGTCTCGGTCGGCGACCACAACAAGGTGTCCAGCGTCTACCGCGCGGGCGCCGCCGACGACGAGGCCCACCGCCAACTCCTGGACGCCATCGTCGAGTTCAGAGCCGGGCTCGGACAGCTCGTGCGCAACGACCAGACCCGCGCCCTGGACGCCGAACTCGCCGAGACCGAGGACGAGATCCGTACGGAAGGGCAGGCCACCCCGGGCCGCCTCGCCCGTCTCGGCGAGCTGCTCGCCGGTGCCACCACCCTCACCGGCCTGCTCGCCTCGGGCGAGACGCTGGTCCAGCGGGTCCGCGACCTGATCGGGGTGTGAGGCTCCGGTGAGCGGCGGCAAAGGCGAGGTTCGCTGGAACGCGGCGACCCAGAAGTGGGAGACGGTACGGGACGCCGCTTCCCCGGCGGCTCCACCGCCACGCCCCGCACCCCCGCCGGTCCCGCAGGCGCCGCCCCCGGTCCCCGGCCCCGCCATCACGTACGACCAAGCCCACCCGGGCCCGTACACGACGGTCGGCCCGCAGTCGGGACCCCCGGCGCCGCCCGAGACGCGCCCCGGCCGGCGCGTGCCCGTCGCCGTCGTCGTCGCGATGGCCTTCGTCGTCGCGGCCGGTGCGGGCGGCGGCTGGCTGCTCGCCCGCGGCGAGACGCACCACCCGAAGGCCGCGGCGAGCCCGTCCGCCTCCGGCGCGCCTTCTGGCACCCCGGACCGCACCGGCGACGGCAAGAGCAGCCCGTCCGCCCCGGTATCCGCCTCGCCCAGCGCCACCGTGCCCGCCGGGTTCCAACTCGCCCAGGATCCAAGGGGGTTCAGGCTGTACGTGCCGCAGGGCTGGACCCGCGAGGACCAGGGACCCAAGGGCGTCTTCTACAACTCCGCCGACCGCACCCGCCTCATCCAGGTGTACCTCGTCTCCGAGGCGGGCCTGAGCCCGTACGACGCGCTGAAGCAGACCTCCGGGGAGCTGGCGAAGAACCCCGGGTACCAGGAGATCAGCCTCGGCAACGACGCGACCGTGCCCGGGGTCGCCACGCAGGCCTCCCGGCTCGTCTACGCGTACGACAACCAGCAGCTCGGCCACCGGCGCCAGGTGGTGGACTACGCGTTCCTGACGCCCGGCGGCGAGCACTACGCCGTGCTGTCCGCGGGCCCCGCCACCGTGTGGCCCGAGCAGGAGCAGACCCTGAAGACCGCCCTCAGCGTCTTCTGCTCGGGCCCCAACTGCCCATCCTCGTAAGGGAGTTGCCTGCAAAGGGAGTTGCTGTAAGGGGGTCGGCTACCGCTCGGCCAGGATCGCGCGCAGCTGGTCGAGGCCCCAGTCCAGATCCTCCTTGCTGATGACCAGGGGCGGGGCGATCCGGATCGTCGAGCCGTGGGTGTCCTTGACCAGGACCCCGCGGTCCATCAGCCTCTCCGAGATCTCCCGGCCCGTCCCGTACGACGGATTGATGTCGACGCCCGCCCACAGCCCGCGCCCGCGGACCGCCTCGACCGCGCCCGTGCCGGCCAGCAGGCCCAGCTCGTGGTGCAGGTGATCGCCGAGCTCGGTGGCGCGCTGCTGGTACTCGCCGGTGCGCAGCATCGCGATGACCTCCAGTGCGACCGCGCAGGCCAGCGGGTTCCCGCCGAACGTCGAGCCGTGCTCGCCCGGCCGGAACACGCCGAGCACGTCCGACGACGCGGCGACCGCCGACACCGGCACCACGCCGCCGCCGAGCGCCTTGCCCAGGATGTACACGTCCGGCACCACGCCCTCGTGCTCGCACGCGAAGGTCCTGCCGGTGCGGCCGAGCCCGGACTGGATCTCGTCCGCCATGAACAGCACGTTCCGCTCGCGCGTCAACTCCCGTACGCCCGCCAGGTATCCGGGCGGCGGGACCAGCACGCCGGCCTCGCCCTGGATGGGTTCGAGCAGCACGGCCACGGTGTCGTCGGTGACCGCCGCCCGCATCGCGTCGAGATCGCCGTACGGCACGATCTCGAAGCCCGGCGTGTACGGGCCGTAGTCCGCGCGGGCCTCCGGGTCGGTGGAGAAGCTGACGATCGTGGTCGTACGGCCGTGGAAGTTGTCCCGGGCGACCACGATCCTCGCCTGCCCGTCCGGCACGCCCTTGACCTTGTAGCCCCACTTGCGGGCGGTCTTCACGGCGGTCTCCACCGCCTCCGCCCCGGTGTTCATGGGCAGCACCATGTCCTTGCCGCACAACTCGGCCAGCTCCGTACAGAATTGGGCGAAGCGGTCGTGGTGGAACGCCCTCGACGTCAGGGTCACGCGGTCCAGCTGGGCCTTCGCCGCGTCGATGAGACGCCGGTTGCCGTGGCCGAAGTTGAGCGCCGAGTAGCCGGCCAGCATGTCGAGATAGCGCCGCCCCTCGACGTCCGTCATCCAGGCGCCCTCGGCGGAGGCGACCACGACGGGCAGGGGATGGTAGTTGTGCGCACTGTGTGCCTCGGCGGAACGGATGGCGTCTTCGGTCGCTGCGTGGGTCGACACGGGTTCTCCGATCGTCATGCGGCATGGATGGGGCGTAGGTGGTGCCCTTTTCTATCGTCGCTCGGATGCCGGACGAAGAAACCTTGCCGTCGGAGGTGGCCGGTAGGGTGTTCGGTACGTACGGCGACTGGCGAGCGGGGAAGCGACCCCGGGGGAGCCGTGCGCGGCCTGCCGCACGAGGTGCCGCCCGCCTGGGCACCCCGGGAACCTGTCAACGGACCCCGGAGGACGCCATGAGCCTTCCCCTTTCCCACCCCGCCCTGCTCGCCACCGACCCGGAGCTGGCCGCGCTCGTCGCCGCCGAGGAACGGCTCCAGTCGGACACCCTGCGCCTGATCCCCAGCGAGAACTACGTCTCGACGGCGGTCCTGGAGGCCTCCGGGACGGTGCTGCAGAACAAGTACAGCGAGGGTTACGCGGGCCGCCGCTACTACGAGGGCCAGCAGAACATCGACAAGGTCGAGACGCTGGCCGTCGACCGCGCCAAGGCCCTGTTCGGCGTCGAGCACGCCAACGTCCAGCCGTACTCGGGCTCGCCCGCCAACCTCGCCGTGTACCTGGCGTTCGCCGAGCCCGGCGACACCGTGATGGGCATGGCCCTGCCGATGGGCGGCCACCTCACGCACGGCTGGGGCGTCTCGGCGACCGGCAAGTGGTTCCGGGGCGTGCAGTACGGGGTGCGCGCCGACACCGGCCTGATCGACTTCGACGAGGTACGCGACATCGCCCTCAAGGAGCGCCCGAAGCTGATCTTCTGCGGCGGTACGGCGCTGCCCCGCACGATCGACTTCGCCGCGTTCGCGGAGATCGCGCGGGAGGCGGGCGCGGTGCTCGTCGCGGACGTCGCGCACATCGCGGGCCTGATCGCGGGCGGCGCCCACCCGTCCCCGGCGCCGTACGCGGACGTCATCTCCACCACCACGCACAAGACCCTGCGGGGTCCGCGGGGCGCGATGCTGATGTCCCGGGAATCGCACGCGAAGGCCATCGACAAGGCGGTCTTCCCCGGGCTCCAGGGCGGCCCGCACAACCAGACCACCGCGGCGATCGCCGTCGCGCTGCACGAGGCGGCCCAGCCGGCGTTCTGCGCGTACGCCCACCAGGTGGTGGCCAACGCGCGGGCGCTCGCGGAGGCCCTCCTCGCCCGGGGCTTCGACCTCGTGTCCGGCGGCACGGACAACCACCTGATCCTGATGGATCTGACACCGAAGGACGTGCCGGGAAAGGTGGCGGCGAAGGCCCTCGACCGGGCAGGTCTGGTGGTCAACTACAACACGGTCCCGTACGACCCCCGCAAGCCCTTCGACCCGTCCGGCATCCGCATCGGCACGCCTTCGCTGACGTCGCGGGGTCTGGACGTCTCGCACATGCCGCTGGTGGCGGAGTGGATCGACCGGGGTGTGACGGCGGGGCGGGCCGGGGACGAGGTGGCGCTGTCCGCGATCCGGGGGGAGGTGGCGGAGCTGCTGGCCGCCTACCCGGCCCCGGGCCTGCCCTTGGATTGAGCCCCACCCCGCCCCTGCCCCAGACCCACCGGGGGGTGTGGGTGTGCGGAGCGGGACTCCCGGGGCTCCGCCCCAGACCCCGTTCGCGCCTGAAGGGCGCTCGTCCTCAAACGCCGGACAGGCTGGGTATGCCTGTAAGGGCGGCATACAAAAGTCCGGCCGGGCTGAAGGTGCAGTGCTGGCCAGCATCGACGCTGCCAGGGGCGCGGGGCTGTGACATTGTGCGGCTCCGCCGCGTGGGAGCGAGCAACCACCGCGCTGCCAGGGGCGCGGGGAACTGCGCGACCAGCCACGCACGGTCCGCGGTCGACGGAAGCCCCACCCAGCCCCTCCGGCGTTTGAGGAGCGGGGTCCGGGGCGGAGCCCCGGGGGTTCAGGTGGTTCAACCCCCGTCACGGGCGCGTGGGTGGGCCGGCGCCCCGGGGGGTCGGGGGCGGAGCCCCCGCGGTGCTGGGCCACCTGTGGGGCCGCTCACAAGCGCGGGGTTTCCGGGACGGCGCGCGTACCTGAGAGAATGCTGAGCATGGCCTCGACTAGTCCCCGCGTGCTCTCCGGAATCCAGCCCACCGCAGGCTCGTTCCACCTCGGCAACTACCTCGGCGCGGTCCGCCAGTGGGTGGCGCTGCAGGAGTCCCACGACGCGTTCTACATGGTCGTGGACCTCCACGCGATCACCGTCCCGCAGGACCCCGCCGAGCTGCGCGCCAACACCCGGCTCGCCGCGGCCCAGCTGCTCGCCGCCGGTCTCGACCCCGAGCGCTGCACGCTGTTCGTCCAGAGCCACGTGCCCGAGCACGCCCAGCTCGCCTGGATCATGAACTGTCTGGCGGGCTTCGGCGAGGCCAGCCGGATGACCCAGTTCAAGGACAAGTCGGCCAAGCACGGCGCGGGCAACGCGACCGTCGGCCTCTTCACGTACCCGATCCTCCAGGTCGCCGACATCCTGCTCTACCAGGCCAACGAGGTCCCGGTCGGCGAGGACCAGCGCCAGCACGTCGAGCTGACCCGCGACCTCGCCGAGCGCTTCAACGGCCGCTTCGGGGACACCTTCACCGTCCCGGCGCCGTACATCCTCAAGGAGACGGCGAAGATCTACGACCTCCAGGACCCGTCGATCAAGATGAGCAAGTCGGCGTCGACGCCGAAGGGCCTCATCAACCTCCTCGACGACCCGAAGACGACGGCCAAGAAGGTGAAGAGCGCGGTCACCGACACCGACACGGTGATCAAGTACGACGCCGAGAACAAGCCCGGCGTCTCGAACCTGCTCAGCATCTACTCCACCCTGACCGGCAAGACCATCGCCGAGCTCGAAGCCGAGTACGAGGGCAAGATGTACGGCGCGCTCAAGACGGACCTCGCCGAGGTGATGGTGGAATTCGTCACGCCGTTCCGCACGCGTACGCAGCAGTACCTGGACGACCCCGAGACGCTGGACTCGCTGCTCGCCAAGGGCGCCGAGAAGGCCCGCGCGGTCGCCGCCGAGACGCTGGCGACGGCGTACGACAAGGTCGGCCTGCTGCCCGCCAAGCACTGAGTCCGACGTCCTGGCCGGAGCCCGACCAAGGGCTCTGGTCAGCCGCGGGCAATCCCGTCACACTCACACTGCACAGCACACCACCGACAGCACGGAGGAGAACGACGTGGGGACCGTAACGCTCGGCGTTTCGATCGCGGTCCCGGAGCCGTACGGCAGCCTGCTCCAGGAGCGGCGCGCGGGCTTCGGTGACCCCGCCGCGCACGGCATCCCCACGCACGTCACGCTGCTGCCGCCGCACGAGGTCGAGGCGGAGTGCCTGCCGGAGATCGAGGCGCACCTGGCCTCGGTCGCGGCGGCGGGCCGGGCGTTCTTGATGCGGCTCGAAGGCACGGGGACGTTCCGCCCCCTCTCCCCGGTGGTCTTCGTCAAGGTGGTGGAGGGCGCGGGCGACTGCGCGTGGCTCCAGCAGCGGGTACGGGACGAGGCGGGGCCGCTGGTGCGCGAGCTCCAGTTCCCCTACCACCCCCATGTGACGGTGGCGCACGGCATCTCCGAGGAGGCGATGGACCTGGCGTACGGGGCCCTGGCGGGGTTCTCGGCGGCCTGGACGTGCGGGGGGTTCGCCCTCTACGAGCAGGGTGCGGACGGGGTCTGGCGCAAGCTCCACGACTATCCCTTCGGGCGGGGCGCGCTCGGAGTCCCGGCCCAGTCCACGTCCCTGGACCAGCCCTCGTTGCGCTAGCCCGGCGGAGTGCGCTGGGGCTCCGCCCCAGACGCGCAGTTCCCCGCGCCCCTGTAGGGGACCCAGCGCTGTCGGTCCTGGGGGGCGGTGGGCAAGCGCCCCGGGTCATACCGGGAGGCGGCGGAACACCCCCCGCGGCGCATGCCGAAGCGCTGACATCACCACCCGCAGCACCCCCGGCACCCACACCACCTCCGCCCGCCGCCGCAACCCCGCCTCGATGGCCAGTGCCACCACCTCGGGGGTGGTGGCCAGCGGTGCCTCGGACAGCCCCGCCGTCATCTTCGTACGGACGAAGCCGGGGCGTACGACCATGACGTGCACCCCCGTGCCGTGCAGCGCGTCCCCCAGCCCTTGGGCGAACGCGTCGAGTCCCGCCTTGCTCGATCCGTAGATGAAGTTGCCGCGGCGGGCGCGTTCGCCGGCCACCGAGGACAGCACGACCAGCGAGCCGTGGCCCTGCGTCTGGAGGGCCTTCGCGCAGACGAGGCCCGCCGAGACCGCGCCGGTGTAGTTGGTCTGGGCGACCCGTACCGCGGCGAGCGGCTCGCTCTCGTCGCGGGGCTGGTCGCCGAGCACCCCGAAGGCGAGCAGCACCATGTCGATGTCGCCCTCGGCGAACACCTTGCCGAGGGCGACCTCGTGCGCGGCGCAGTCGAGCGCGTCGAAGGCGAGCGTGTGGACGTCCGGGCCCAGCTCGCGCAGTTCGGCCGCCGCCTCCTCCAGGGCGGGGGAGGGCCGGCCCGCGAGCCAGACCGTACGGGTGCGGCGGGCCACCAGGCGCCGGGCGGTGGCCAGGCCGATCTCGGACGTACCACCGAGCACGAGCAGGGACTGCGGGGTACCGAATGCGTCCTTCATCAGGGCTCCGTCAGGTGTTGGGCGGCCCGGCAGGGCCGGATGTGGTCGAGGGGCGGAGGGGGTTCACCGCCGGGCTCACAGCCCCAGGCGTCTGCTCATGTCCGAGCGGAAGACCCCCTCAGGGTCCAACTCCCCTCGCAAAGCCCGGAATTGGGGCAGTTTCGGGTACATCTGATCCATCAGTTCCGGCCGCATCCGCGCGTCCTTCGCGAGGTAGACCCGGCCGCCCGCGCCCGCCACCTCCTCGTCCAGTTCGTCGAGGAGGGCGCCGAGGCCCGGGAGGTTCGCGGGGATGTCGAGGGCCAGGGTCCAGCCGGGCAGAGGGAAGGAGAGCCAGCCGGGGTCGGCCTCGCCGAAGCGTTTGAGGACGGCGAGGAAGGAGGGGCAGCCGTGCCGGGAGATGCGGCGCACGATGGCACGCAGGGTCTCCTCGTGCCCGTACCCGACGACGAACTGGTACTGCACGAAGCCGCCCCGGCCGTACACCCGGTTCCAGTGCGGCACCCCGTCCAGCGGGTGGAAGAACGTCGAGATGCGCTGGAGCTCGCCCGTACGGTGCCTGGGCGCCCGGCGGTACCAGAGTTCATTGAAAGCCGCGACGGAGGCGCGGCCGAGCAGCCCCTCCGGCAGGAACGCCGGGGCGGGCGGAAGCCGCCGCGGCCGGAAGGCGAGCGGGGTGCGGCGGGCGCGGGGCGGCAGCATGTCGAGCGGCGCGTGCTCACCGCGCGTCAGCACCGACCGCCCCGTCCCGGCGCCCCGCGCGAGGAGGTCGATCCACGCCACCGAGTACCGGTAGCGGTGGTCCCCCGACTCCAGACGGGCCATCAAGTCATCCAGATCCACGGCCCGTTCGGTGTCCACCGACATCAACGACGTGCGTACGGGCAGGAGTTGGACCGTAGCCCGCAGGATCACGCCCGTCAGGCCCATCCCGCCCGCCGTCGCGTCGAACAGCTCGCTGTCCGGCGTGACGGTCCGTACCGTGCCGTCGGCGGTGAGGAGTTCCAGCTCGCGCACATGACGGGCGAAGGAGCCCGAGACGTGGTGGTTCTTGCCGTGGATGTCGGCGCCGATCGCCCCGCCGACCGTGACGTAGCGCGTGCCGGGCGTCACCGGCACGAACCAGCCCAGCGGCAGCAGCACTTCCATCAGGCGGTGCAGGCTGACGCCCGCGTCGCAGACGACGACGCCCGCCTCGGCGTCGATGGTGCGGATGCGGTCGAGGCCGGTCATGTCGAGGACGGCGCCGCCCGCGTTCTGCGCGGCGTCTCCGTACGCCCGGCCGAGCCCGCGGGCGATCGTGCCGCGCGCCCCGCACGCCCGGACGGCGGCGGCCGCCTCCTCATAGCTCCGGGGGCGCAGCAGCCGGGCCGCGGTCGGGGCGGTGCGGCCCCAGCCGCTCACGGACGTCGGCGGGCCGGGGGGTGCGGGCGCGGTGTCGGGTGACGTGTCGGCAGACATGAATCTGACGGTATCGCCTATGTCATCCCTTTTGTCAGAACCTCCCTCAACGCCTCCCTCGTCGCCTCCTTCAACGGCTCCCTCGTCGCCTTCGGCACCGACTCGGTGAATCCCCCATCACCACTAACCGAAATGGGTGATTATATGTGTGTCATATTTATTTGTACCGGATTTACACCCCTTCGCGGAGGAGAGTCGCCCGTGGCCTACGGCCAGTTGGCGGGCCGACGTCACGGAAGAGGGGTGGCACATGCAGAAGCCGTCGTGCACCGACGCCGACCAGCGGCTCGTGGCCGCACTGCGCGACTGCGGTACGGACCCGCGGGTGGCCGCCACCGCCCGAGCGCTGTCCTGGGCCGGTGAGCACGGCGCGCTCTGGCTCGCGGCCGGGCTCGCCGCGGCCGCCGCCGACCGGGACCGGCGCGGCGCCTGGCTGCGCGGCACCACCCTGGTCGCCGCCGCCCACCTCGCCAGCATGGGTGTGAAGCGCGTGGTGCGCAGACCCCGGCCCCAACTCCCGGCGGCCGAGCCCCTGGTGCGTACCGCAGGGCGGCACTCCTTCCCCAGCTCGCACGCGAGCTCCGCGGCCGCCGCCGCCGTCGCGTACGGCGCGCTGAGGCCCGCCGGGGCCCACCTCGTGCCGCCGCTGGCCGCCGCCGTGTGCGTGTCCCGCATGGTCGCCGGGGTGCACTACCCGAGCGACATCGCGGCGGGCGCGCTGCTCGGCGGGGCCACCGCGCGGGCCGGCGCGGCCTGGATGCGCAGGCCTCTCGAAAGGGGGCGCCGATGACCGAGCCCGGGGCGGCACTCCTCGACGGGTCGGAGCGGGTCTCGGCCGCCCGGCGCCTGCTCGGGCTGCCCGCCGGTCTGGTGCGCACCGCGCGGCCCCGCCAGTGGATCAAGAACCTCCTCGTGGTGGCCGCGCCCGCCGCCGCGGGCCGGCTGACCAGCCCGCACGTCATCGCCCAACTCTCCATGGTCTTCGTCCTGTTCACGGCCGCCGCCTCGGCCGTCTACCTCGTCAACGACGCCCGCGACGCCGAGGCCGACCGCGCCCACCCCGACAAGTGCCACCGGCCGGTCGCCGCCGGGCGGGTGCCGGCCGGCGTCGCGTACGCGACCGGCGGGGTCCTCGCCGTGTTCGCCCCGCTGGCCGCCGCGCTGACCTGCAACGCGATGACGGCCACGCTGCTCACCGCGTACGTCGTCATGCAACTCGCCTACTGCGTCAAGCTGAAGCACGTCCTGGTCGTCGACCTCGTGGTCGTCACCACCGGGTTCCTGATGCGGGCGATGACCGGCGGGGTCGCGCTCGGCATCCCGCTGTCCCGCTGGTTCCTGATCACCGCCGGGTTCGGCGCGCTGTTCATGGTCTCCGCCAAGCGGTACTCCGAGGCCCTCCAGATGGAGGGCCGGGGGGCCGCCACCCGCTCGCTCCTGAACGCGTACACCACCGGCTATCTGCGCTTCGTGTGGCAGCTCGCCGCCGGAGTCGCGGTCCTCGCCTACTGCATGTGGGCGCTGGAGAGCGGCGGCGTGTCGAATGGATCGCTGCTGCCCTGGCGGCAGTTGTCGATGGTCCCCTTCATCGGGGCGATCCTGCGCTACGCCGTCTTCGCCGACCGGGGGAGCGCGGGGGCGCCCGAGGACGTCGTCCTGCACGACCGCGCGCTCGCGGTCATCGGCCTGGCCTGGCTCTCGATGTACGCGCTCGCGGTGGCCGACCTGTGACCGTGGCCCGGTCCGAGGTGATCGGGTTCGCGCTGGCCGGGATCTGCGCGTACGCGGCCGACCTCGGCCTGTTCGTGTGGCTGCGCTCCGGCCTCGGCTGGGACCCCATCGCCGCCAAGTCCCTTTCCTTCCTTGCCGGTTGTACGGTCGCCTACTTCGGCAACGCGTTCTGGACGTACCGCGGGCGCCGGGCCGGCCGGCGCGAGTACGCCGTGTTCTTCGCGGTGAACATCGCGGGGGCCCTCGTGCAGCTGCTCTGCATCGCCGTCTCGCACTACGGCCTCGGCCTCACCTCGCCCCGCGCCGACACCCTGTCCGGCGCCGTCTTCGGCATGGCACTCGCCACCTGCCTGCGATTCTGGGGTACGAGAACGCTGGTGTTCCGCGTGGGGCCCGCGGGCCCGCCCCCGCAAGGACACGGCCGAGGTGGAGAGGGTAGTCGTACGTCATGGACTGGCTGAAGAAACTTCCCGTCGTCGGGCCCTGGATCGCCCGGCTCATGCGGACGCACGCCTGGCGTTCGTACGAGCGGCTCGAACGGGTCTACTGGTCCAGGCTGGCCGCCGCCATCACCTTCATCAGCTTCCTGGCGCTCTTCCCGCTGCTGACCGTCGGCGCCGCCGTCGCGGCCGCGCTGCTCTCCGGCACGCAGGTGCACAAGCTCCAGAACACCATCGCCGAACAGGTCCCCGGCATCTCCGACCAGATCGACCTCCAGGCGCTGATCGACAACGCGGGCACCGTCGGCATCGTCGCGGGCGCCCTGCTGCTGCTCACCGGCATCGGCTGGGTCTCGCAGATGCGCGGCTGTCTGCGCGCGGTGTGGGAGGTGGAGGACGCCGACGAGGGCGAGAACCCCATCCTGCGCAAGCTCAAGGACGGCGGCATCCTGCTCGGCCTCGGCGGTGCCGGCCTCGCCTCGTGGGCCGCGTCCTCCATCGGCTCCACCGCGATCGGCTGGACCGCCGACCGGCTCGGCATCGACCAGAGCGGCGCGGGCGGCGTGCTGCTGCGCATCGCGGCGATCGCGGTCGCCGTCCTCGCCGACTTCCTGCTCCTGCTGTACGTCCTGACGCTGCTGCCCGGCGTGAGCCCGCCGCGCCGCCGCCTGATGGCGGCCGCGCTGCTCGGCGCGGTCGGCTTCGAACTCCTCAAGATGCTGCTCGGCGGCTATATGAAGGGCGTCGCCGCCAAGAGCATGTACGGGGCTTTCGGGGTGCCCGTCGCGCTGCTTCTTTGGATCAACTTCACGGCGAAGCTGCTCCTGTTCTGCGCGGCGTGGACGGCCACCCCTGCCAAGGAGGACGACCCGGACGTCACCGCTTCCGAATCGGCCAGCGCCGGTTGAGCAGGAAGATCGCGCCCACGACGATCACAAGGGCGCCGGCCGAGATGCCGAGCGCGATGCCGATCCCGCCGCTCTCGCCCTTGGCCGCGGCCGGCTGCCCGGGCTTGCTCTTCGCACGGTCCTGAGAGCTGCCCTGAGAACTGCCCGAGCCGGTCCCGGTCGTCGCGGACTTCGGCGGGACCAGCTCGCCGACCGGGGTGACTTTCCCGTTGGCCGCGAACCCCCAGTCGAGCAGCCGGGCCGCCTCCTTGTAGACGGCCTGGCTCTCCGTCGGCTCGGGGTTCATGACGGTGACGAGCAGCACCTTCCCGTTCCGCTCGGCGACCCCGGTGAAGGTCGCGCCCGCGTTGGTGGTGCTGCCGTTCTTGACGCCCGCGATGCCCTTGTACGGGTCGAGCCCGAAGTCGCCGGTGAGCAGCCGGTTGGTGTTCTGGATCTCCACCGCCTCGCGCTTCTTGTCCTTGCCCTCGGGGCCCGGGAACTTCGCGGTCGCCGTCGAGCAGTACTCGCGGAAGTCCTTGTTCTGCAGCCCTGAGCGGGCGAACAGCGTCAGGTCGTACGCGCTGGAGACCTGGCCCGGCATGTCGTAGCCGTCCGGTGAGACGACCCGGGTGTCCAGGGCCTGGAGCTCGTCCGCCCGGTCCTGCATGTCCTTGACGGTCTTGGGCACGCCGCCGTTCATCGTGGAGAGCACGTGCACGGCGTCGTTGCCCGAGCGCAGGAAGACCCCGAGCCACAGGTCGTGCACCGAGTACGACAGGTTCGCCTTCAACCCGACCAGGCTGCTGCCCGAGCCCATGCCGGCGAGTTCGTCCGGGGTGACCGTGTGCTGCTGGTCCCGGGGGAACCTGGGCAGCACGGTGTCCGCGAACAGCATCTTCAGGGTGGAGGCGGGCGGCAGCCGCCAGTGCGCGTTGTGCGAGGCGAGCACCTGGCCGCTCTCGGCGTCCGCGACGATCCAGGACCGGCCGGTCAGGTCCTTGGGCAGCACCGGCGCGCCGGCGCCGAGCCGCACCTGGGTGCCGGCCTGGCCGAGCTGGTCTCCGCCGACCTTCGACATGTCCGTCGGCGGCGGGTCGTTGCGGGCCTTGCCCGGCGCACCCGGCGTGGCGGACGCGGTCGGCTTGTCGTCCCGGGGCAGCGCGCCGGCCGGGCCCGCGGCGAGGACGGGCAGCACGGCGGCCGAGGCCACGGCGACGGACAAAGCGAGCCCGGCGGGACGCCTGGGCACGCGGAGCCGCGACGCGAGGCTCTCGGACGCGGTCTTCTCGGACGCGGGCCCCTGGGACGCGGTCTTCTGGGAAACGTTCACGGCAGACACGTTCGAGAACGTACAGGCTGCGGCCACTGATCCGATCATCGTATGGATGACCCGCCGGGGGCTCCCACCCAGTCGGAGGTGCCCGGCGGCCGACGCCGATACTGGACGCATGAAACTCAGCCGCCCTCTCTCCTGGTTCCTGCTCGCCTTCGGCGCGTGGAGCTGGGTCATCTGGACCACCTTCCATAGGTAACTAATTGGTAGAGGCGTGCTAACAGGAAAGAGCAGGTGAGAGGCGTTGACCCCCTTCGTATCAGCCGTCGGAGCCGAGCAGTTGGACACGGTGCGAGTCGCCGTGTACGCCCGACAGTCCAAGGCACGCCCTGACTCCTCGGAGGCGTCCCCAGAAGCACAGTTGGCGGCCGGTGCGGCGCTGGCGGCGAGCAGAGGTTGGGAGGTCGTTCACACCTTCAAGGACGTCGGTCGGTCCGGTTGGGATCCGAATGCCGTCCGGCCAGGGTTCGAGGACCTCATGTCCGCCGTGCGCGCGGGCGAGGTGGACGTGGTCGTGGTCAACGAGCTGTCCCGGCTGACTCGTAAGGGCGCACACGACGCGCTGGAGATCGACAAGGAATTCAAGAATTACGGAGTTCGATTCGTATCCGTTCTTGAACCCTTCCTTGATACGTCCAATCCCATCGGTGTTGCGATCTTCGCTCTGATTGCGGCACTGGCTAAACAGGACAGCGATATCAAAGCGGAGCGTCTGAGGGGAGCGAAGGACGAGATCAAGGCGGTCGGCGGACGGCATTCCAGCTCCGCCCCGTATGGGATGCGGGCCGTGCGAGAGAAGATCGGGAACCTCGTTGTGTCTGTGCTTGAGCCGGACGCAGACAACCCGGAGCATGTGGAAATTGTCGAACGCATGGTGAATATGGCGCTCGACGGGATCTCCGACAACAAGATTGCCACAACCTTTGAGTCGGAAGAGCTCCCGGCCCCTGGAGAGGCTGAACGGCGCGCAACCGAAAAGCGGATGGAGTCCATCAAGAAGCGCCGCGTATCCAAAGAGGACAGTCCTATTCGGTGGCGCGCTCAGACAGTCCGCTGGATCCTCAACCATCCGGCTATCGGGGGCTTTGCCAGCGAACGTGTGAAGCGCGGAAAGGCTCACGTAAACGTGATCGCTCGGAACGAGGCAGGGGCACCGCTCACGCCTCACCGAGGAATCGTCGCGGGCGTCAAGTGGCTGGAACTCCAGGAAAAGCGGAACAAGCGATCCAAGAGCAACAGGCAGCCCGGTGGAGAGGCCACGCCCACCTTGTTGAGCGGGTGGCGGTTCTCGACTTGCGGTATCTGCACAGGTTCCCTGGGGCAGAGCAAGAACAACGGCGGACAGGACTACTACATGTGCGCCAACCCGAAGGGGCATGGCGGACTGAGCATTAAGCGCAAAGACGCTGATGATTATGTCGCCCGTTGTGTCTGGGCGCGGCTCGATGCGGCGGACATCGAAAATGATGCGGACAGGGAATGGCTGGCTGCTGCCGCCCTCCGGTTCGCTCACCAGAAGGATTTGGCCGGAGTTCAGGAGGAGCGCAGGGAAACTGTGGCTCACCTGGAACATGTGCGACAGTCCATCGCTGAGCTACAAATGGACCGTAAGGCGGGGCTCTACCGTGGTCGAGAAGAGCTGGCCACGTGGCGAGCCACAATGGAGCAGTACCGGGCCTATGAGGATGGATGCGTGGCCCGAATTTCTGAGCTCGATGCGGAAACCGCAACTGCGGTGCAGATTCCGAGTGAATGGTATGAGCCGGGTGAGGACCCCCTGGGTCCTGGGTCCACGTGGGATGGGTGGACCGTGTACGAGCGGCGAGAGTTCCTTGACTTGTTCCTCTCGGGGGTCTCTGTTGGGCCTGGCCGTGACCCATATACCAAGAAGTACATCCCGGTAGAGGATCGGGTCACGCTGGACTGGCGGCCCCTTCCAGCGGATGACGAGACTGAAGAAGAGGAACTTTTGGCGGCACTCTAAAGCGGCAATAAGGGTGACCGCATAGGTCCGACCACAAGCACGGCCCCGTTCGGAGCGATCCGGCGGGGCCAAGCTCATGTCTCCAAGTCGCCAGAGTTCCCGTGTGCGACCGCAGGGCCGCTACGGGTCGTCGCCCCGTAGGCTGGCACGCTCCGCTGGCCTACCCCTGGCATCGTTACGGGCAGAGTGAAGTACCTTTTCCGCTTCCCGTACCTTCTTTTCTATGTGTGTGTATAGAAAAGAAGGACTGTGCAGCATCTTTTCTGCTTCGCATGTAGCCCCAGGCGGGCTGTAACAGCTCTCAGTTCATGTGAATGAGGATTCCTATCTTTCGGCTCCTCCATCCCGGCGGCACCGGGGCGCCCTTCTTGGCGTGCACGGAATGGCCACTCAACCTCGCGTCTCGGCACTCCCGAGTCGTGAGGTTTCTTCATGCCCAAATACAGATGCCCATGCGGGAGTTCTCGATGCTGGCAGAACGAATTAACTTGCTGCGCCGGATGGTCGCCGCTCTCTCGGACGCGCTCCACCTGGCGAACGGCCTGGGCGAGAGTGAACGAGCCGCCGAGTTCTACGCCCTGCGGGACTCCACCGCGCGGGAACTGAACACGACCGTGGAGCGGGCGTTCACGAACGGCGTGCTCACGGACGCGGAGGTCCGGTCCGCCCGGCGCCCGATCTACGGAGCCCGACACGAGATGGAGAGCGCCCGTGTCTGAGCTGGACGCCCTCCCGTCCGTCCCGTCCGCTGAACCGCCGCTCCCGCCGGAGCCTGACAGCACGTCGCAGACGACGGAGGCGGACCGGCTTCGTACGGAACTGGCGGAGCTGCGCCGGGAGCGGGACGCCCGGGAGCGCCAGGACGCCGTGGACGGCCTTCTCCGGCGCTTTCAGTACATGACCCCGGAGATCGTCCAGGCCCTGGGCGATGACTTCCCCCTGGACCGCCTGGAGGCCGTGGCCGCCGCCGTCAACGGGGCCGTTCACGTCGGCCGTTACCCCCGGGGCCTGGGGCGTGGCGGCCTGGACCCGACCGACGGCAACCAACGGGACGTGACCTGGGGCCGCCTGTTCACCCAGGCCCGCCAGAACCGCGCCCAGGGCCAGGGCGCCACCATCGTCGGCGACCTCCGCTGACTCCCACGACTAGGAGCAGAGCAGCATGTCTCTTCTGACCAGCTCCGCCGGTGTCGGCGGAATCACCCCAGACGATTACGGGCCTCTCATCGTCCAGCCCGTGGAGCGCGAGAGCGTGGCTCTCCAGGTGGCCACCCAACTGACCACTACCAGCACCACCGTTCACATCCCCGTGGTGCAGACCGACGCGGGCGCCAGCTACGTGGCGGAGGGCGCCGAGATAGCTCCCTCGGACGCCGCCCTGGGCGAACTTGTGATCACTCCGCCCAAGCTCGCTGGCCTGTCGATCGTCTCCAGCGAACTGTCCGAGGACTCCGACCCGGCGGCACAGAAGCTGATCGGGGACGGCCTGGCCCGTTCAATTGCCAGGGCTCTGGATCAGGCGTTCTTCAATGCCCTTCCGGCTCCGGCTCCGCCGGGCCTGGAGGCTGTGTCTGGTGTCGGCACGGTGAAGGCCGGGGCCACGATCAACAACGCCGACGCGTTCCTGACCGCCATCAGCCAGGCGGAGGAGCAGGGCGCGACCCTCACAGCGTTCGTCGCACACCCCAGCGACGCCCTGGCACTGGGCAAGCTGAAGCAGGCCAAGGACTCCAACGTGCCCTTGCTGGGGAACGACCCGACTCTCCCAACTCGCCGTACAGTCCTGGGCGTTCCGCTCCACGTGTGCAGCGCGGTGAAGCCCGGGACGATCTGGGGGCTTCCTGCCGACAGAGTCATGGTCGTGATGCGTCGCGACGTACGCGTGGACGTGTCCACGGACGCCAAATTCACCTCGGACCAGGTCGCGGTGAAGGCCACGATGCGGGCGGCCGGAGCGTTCCCTCATCCGGCGGCCATTCAGAAGATCACCGTGGGCGCAGCCTGACGCCCCCAGAGGCCAGGAGCGGACCGTACGCGCTGCGCCACGACCGCTCGACGCTCCAGCCACCAGGGCCTCCATGGCCCTCACAGGCCCCGCGTGTGGCCCTCTGGCAGTGATCCAGCATGCTCCCCCTGGGGGTGACCCCTTCCCGGCAGGCTGATTCACCGAAGCGTGATAGCAGGACGGAATCTGTACGGGTTCCAGGGTCCGCCAGAGCCCGTCGAAGCGCCCGGAGCAAAGCGTTGACCAGCGAGAACGCCTCTCCTGGCGCGCTAGACCCTTGTTGCATAAGCGGCCCTAACTGCGGTTCTGCCGCCGAGGCCCCGTCTTCAGTGCCCTCTCCTGGGCGCCGGAGACGGGGCCTTCGGCGTAGAAGTTCGTGCAAGTTGCTGGCGCGTACAGCTGCACCAGCGCAAGCTCGTTCATGCCGTTCGTCACCCAACGCACCGGAGGAAAGCATGACTTTGCACCGGCTAGGCAAGGACCCAGAGAGTCCGGATGGCAAGTCACCCACGATCTACCTAGACGACGAAAAGGACACATACCTCGTCCAGGGGTGGAAGGTGATCGACGAAGCCCGCCGCTCGCAGATGGATCTCCCTGGTCACGAGGACGTGATCGAGATCCCCCGGCGAATGGTTCAGTTCTTCCTGGAGGTCAACAACGGTGGAAGCACCGACACTTGAGCAGCGTTTGCAGAGCTGCCGACGTTCGGCCGTGCATCTGGAAATGCGCGACGGATACATGCGGTCTGACCCTCGCTTCATCGCGTGGCAGAACGGCGAGCGCAACGCGCCCGAAGACAACGAACCCGCTCTCCGTCCTTGGCTCGCTCTGGTCGCTGAGCTCGTAGGGCGCGGCATTGAGATCCGCCGAGCCCGGATCGTCTCCGAGCCAGTGAGCGACTACGTCGAATTCGAGCACCATGTGACCGCCGCCAATGTTGCGGCGGGCGAGTCGGTCCGCTGGCTGCCCCGACGGCAGACGTCGGACATTGCCCTACCCGGCAATGACTTCTGGTTGCTGGACGGCAGCGTCGTCGTGTTCCATCACTTCGACGGATACGGCGAACTCGCCCCAGATGACGAGTCGTTCACCGATGCCCCTGCAACAGTGAAGTTGTGTGAATCCGCATTCGAGGCAGTGTGGGAGCGAGCGATCCCGCACGAGGAATACCGCACACATCCGGAATAACTGCGCGTGACTTCATCATCTAGCGTCCAGCAAGCCCGAGAGGCCCTAGGCAAACATCTCCGCGAGATCCGCAAGGACGCGGGTCTGACAGCGCGAGAGCTGGCCTCTCGGGCAGGTTGGCACGAGAGCAAGTGCAGCCGCATTGAGCACGGCCGTACGACACCGTCATACGACGACCTACGCGCCTACACGCTGCATTGCGACGCCGAGGACCAGACCGCCGACCTGGCCGCCACAGCCCGGAACATCGACGGCGCATATGTCGAATGGCGCCGGATGGAGCGCGCGGGACTGAAACGGGTTCAGGAGTCGGTCGCTCCACTGTTTGAGCGCACACGGCGCTTTCGCGCCTACCAATCCTGGGTTGTGCCCGGACTGCTTCAAACCGCTGCTTACACCAGGGCTGTACTGGCCACGATCGCCAACCTTCGCGATGTGCCGGACGACCTGGATGCAGCCGTGGCGGTGCGAATGGAGCGGCAGCGCATTCTGCACGTCGGCGACCACCGATTCGCCATGCTGGTAGAAGAATGGGTTCTGCGGACGGTGATAGGCGACACGGAGATCATGGCCGGGCAACTTGGTCACCTAATCGCATTGGCCTCCTTGCCCTCGGTATCACTCGGCATCATCCCCATGGGCGTCCCGCGCGGCGGAGGCTGGCCCGTCGAGTCGTTCACCATGTACGACGACGGACAGGTCAACGTCGAGCTAGTCTCCGCGCACCTGACAGTCACGCAACCCGGCGAAATCGCCGAGTACTCAAAGGCGTTCACGGAGCTATCTGCCATTGCCGTGTACGGCACCGCTGCACGCGCCTTGATCACGGCCGCCATTGACTCTCTGGGATGACCGCGTACAAGTTCGCGCAAGTTCATTGAGGCCCGATCTCCGCTGTTCCTAGCGTGGTCCCACCGACGACGTTCGAGGGGACAGTCATGACCCAGGAGGAACCGGCACGGGGAACGCGCTACAAGGTGGATGCGTCCGGCAGGGTTGGGGAGGTGGTCGGCTCCTATCTGGGGAGCGTGTACCTCCGGCCGCCGGGTGGCGGTAGGGAGTGGGCTGTTCCGCCGGATCAGTTGCGGGATCCGACGCCCCGGGAGCTGGGGCAGGCGCTCATGTTCTCCACTCCGGTGGTGACGCGCTGATGTGGGCGATTCCGCCGGTGATCCTCTGGGAACCCCGGGACGACGAACCGGTCCCTCCGCCGGAGCGGCTGGTCCGCGCTTTCTGGGGGGCGAGCCACAGTGAGCTTGCCCGTGCCTCTGTGGCTGGACGATCTAACTCCCTTGGTAGGGAGTCGAGATGAGTCGCCAGTGGTTCGTGTCGACAGTGCGGGCGTTACGGGTCGGACCAGGCTTCACGGTCTCCGTCCGGGGTGAGTCCTGGCGGATCGTGGCCCGGTACCGGGACATCGTGGGCGTGGACGGGATACCACGTGTGGTGATCGAGTGGGACGACGGAAGTCTCCCCACTACTGTCCACGTCGCCGAACCGGTGCTGGTGAAGCACTACGACCCGGGGTTGGTCAACGGGCCCCTGCGCGAGCGCCGGCCCGCGCCGGCCCCGGCGGCCCGGGAGGCGGTCGCGTTATGACCCAACACCCGTTATTCCAGGCTGCGTTGAGGCGGATGGCTCAGAACCCCGACAGTCAAGGAAGTGGCTACAACGCCGACTGTGTAGCTCCCGGCTGCGGATGGGAGTTCGAGATCACCGCGGATTACGTGGAGGTCCACACGGCCCTGGAGGACCACGCGCTGGAGACGGACCACATCTTCTTCAACACGGTGGTGACCAGCATCAGCGTTGTGGATGTTCCCGGCGTCCAGAAGCACCGTCGAGAAGCGAACAATCCCGCTGGGCGGAGCCCCACGTGAAGCTCCAGGCCCTGGCCGTCACGCTCGGCGCAGTCCTGTGGATCACGACCGTGGCCGCCATAGTCGGCCGCCTCTAAATCTCCCGGCCCTCGGTGAGGCCCGCCCCTGCCACGGAGGGCAGTCGGACGTGACGGCGGTCCCGCCCTTACTGAGGGTCGGGTTCAGCTTCCGCTGTCTGCGTCGTGATGTGAGGTCCAACGCGGACAGCGGGGCAAGCGTCCGCCCCGACCGATAGGCCTCGGACAGCTCGTACGGTCGGGGCGGGCTCCCATCCACAACAGGGAGGCACGCACATGCGAGACGTACGCGCATTACTAACCCCTGCCGCGTTCGAGGGTGTGGCCGCAACGGTCACGGACAACAACCCCGACATGGACGAGGCTACGGCTGAGCGCATCGTGACGGAAGCACTCAAGTACGTTGCTGCGGCAGCGCAGTTCCCGACCGTGTGCATCCAACCGTCCAAGGTGGTGGACGAGGGTTGGCATGCGCTGATCCTCCACACGCAGTTGTACGCCAAGCTCTGTGAGGGACTGGGGCACTTCGTCAACCATTTCCCCGAGCGCCCGGGGCCTGAGAGGCACGATCCGAACGTCCTGACCCGCACAGTGGCGCTGATCGAGCAAGCAGGGTTCACCGTGGACGCAGAGCTGTGGACGGGGCCGAGCAAGACCCTTGTCGGCGTTGCCGCGAACTGCTCCCACACCCCGGTACCGGGAGGCTGCGGGCCGATCAATCCCGGCAACTGCGCAACGCACGGCGGGGGCGACGGCGAATAGCTAGGCTGCCCGGAACGTACGACGGAAGGTGAGCCGGTGGACGCGGAAGAGGCCCGCAAGGTAGACGCCACCCTCAGGCGGCTGGGGCTTTCCTGGGTGGTCGCGCCAGTAGACCCGAACAACACGGCCGGGGATTGGGGTGTGTTCGACATCGCCGATCCTGTGACCCGGGAATCCATCAAGGCTGATGCCCTGGCGTCCGTACTCGCGAAGATCGTGCAAAACCCCCTGCCAAGTGCAGCGGCCAGCGCACGGAGAGGCTTCGTGATCCCGTCCAAAGACTGACCTTTGGCTCCGGTTGGCATTCCCCCGAGTGCTGGCCGGGGCTTCTACTTGTTCGCTCGAACGCCCCGAAGTCCGATAACGCCGATGATCGTCCCGAGGATGAACGAGACGATGGCGAGTGTCAGGTGGACCCAGAAGTACGCCGTGGGCTGGCCGTGGTCGAAGGCAAGCCCGCTGGCGTCGGCCCACAGGTTCTTAGCGAAGGTCACCCAGACCACCCAAGACCAGGCCCCGAACGCGAGCAGGAACCAGGAGACGCGACGGCTGAGCTTCATGGGGGAGTCCTTCGGGGTGGGCGTGGCGTTCGCTGCCAGTATCGAACTGGCCTTGCCGGGCCCTGTGAGCGGGGGCTCTGTACAGTAGTGGGTAGTTACGTGTGGACCACTTTCGTGAAGAACCTGTGGCAGGACGGCAGCGGGCTCGCGTTCGACGCCGCCGGGGACCCGACCGCCTACTTCTGGGTCCACCTGACGCTCGCCATCACCTCGTTTCTCCTGGGGACGGGCGTGGGAGTCATCGGGTTCCGTTCGCTGCGCCACCTCAGGCGTGAACAGGCGGCCACGGAGGGCTCCGTCACGCCCGGCTAACAAGTAGCTGTGAGGAGAAGGTTGACCCTTCCACAATGTGAAGGTCGTGTGATTGGGTGAGCGTCATCACAGGCGCAGCGTGCCGACTCCGCGCGCCGACCAGGGGTGGGGCGTTCCGAGGAGAGCACGGCGATGCGGTCGATCCGTATGCGGGTTGTGGCGATTGGTGCGGCTGTGGTGGTGGCCGGGGTCGGCGGCTGGCAGCTGCTGCCCTCCGACCAGGTGAAGAAGGACCCGATCGTCGTCGGCACCACCGACGTGATCACCTCGCTCGACCCGGCGGGGGCGTACGACGCGGGCTCCTGGGCGATCTACAACAACGTCTACCAGTCGTTGCTCACCTTCCGGCAGGGCAGCACGACCCCGGTCCCGGACGCCGCGAAGAGCTGCACCTTCATCGGGCAGAAGCTCCAGACGTACCAATGCGTGCTGCGCGACGACATCAGCTTCTCCAGCGGGCGCAGGATGACGGCCGAGGACGTGAAGTTCTCCTTCGACCGGATGCTGAAGATCGCCGACAAGCTGGGCCCCGCGCCGCTGTTCTCCATGCTCGGCTCGGTGCGGGCCGAGGGGGACACGGTCACCTTCAACCTGAAGAGCAAGGACGCCACCTTCCCCTCCAAGCTCGCCACCGGCGCGGGCTCGATCGTCGACAGCGGCGCATATCCGGCGGACGGGCTGCGCAAGGACAACTCGGTGATCGGCTCGGGGCCGTACCTGCTCAAGGAGTACAAGAAGAGCGCCGACGGGAAGCCGGTCAGCGCGCGCCTGGAACCCAACCCGTCCTACAAGGGCGCCGCCACCAGGCAGGGCCTGCCCATCACGGTCCGCTACTTCGCCGAGGCCGACCAGCTGAACGCGGCCTGGCAGTCCCGGCAGGTCGACGTCACCCACCGCGAGATGCCGCCCGAGGTGCTCGCCAAGCTCTCGCCCGGGCCCGACCTGCGCATCACCACCTCGCCCGGCTACGACATCCGCCAGCTCAACTTCAACCTGAAGTCCACGAGCCCGGTCGCCAAGGCCGGCGTCCGCGAGGCCGCGGCCGCCCTCGTCGACCGCGAGGCGCTCGCCACCGCCGTCTACAGCGGCACCGTCGACCCCCTCTTCTCGGTGATCCCGCAGGGCTTCACCGGCCACAGCACCGCGTTCTTCGACGCCTACCCCAAGCCCGACCCGGCCAGGGCGAGGGCGCTCCTGAAGGGCGAGCAGCTCCCGGTCCGCTTCACCATGGCCTACCGCAAGCTCGGCGCGAACGGCGCGGAGGCCGAGCAGCTCAAGCGCCAGCTGGAGCGCGACGGCCTGTTCAAGGTCGACCTGATCGCCGAGCCGGACTGGACGAAAATGCAGGAGAACTACGCCGAGGGCAAGTACGACTCGTACACGGCCGGCTGGCTCGCCGACTTCCCCGACCCGGACAACTTCGCCCAGCCGCTCGTCGGCACCGGCAACAGCCTCCACAACGGATACTCCGACAAGGAGACCGACCGCATCATCCAGCGCACCCAGGAGTTCACCGACCGCGGCCGGGCCGCCGACGACTTCAAGGCGCTCCAGGAGAAGGTCGCCCACGACGTCCCGCTGATCCCGCTGTGGCAGGGCAAGAACTACGTCCTGGGCAACAAGGACGTCAGCGGCTCGCAGTACCTGTCGGACGGCACGGGCGTGTGGCGGCTGTGGGAACTGGGCTGGATCTGAGGCCCGTCCCGGCGGGAGGCTGTGAACCGCTGGCGTACGCCCAAAGGGCTTTTGTCCAAGGAGTCACCGGTTCTGCTCCATTGACCGCGCCGGGCCACGCTGCTTCCGTCGGGGGATGCGCCTTTCCCGTCGTACGCTCCTGAGCTCACTCGCCGGATCGGCCCTCGCCCTCGGGGTGGGCACCGAGGCCGGGTACGCCACCGAGGCCGGGGCCGCGGCCGCCAAGGGACCCGCCGCGCGGGCGCTGGCCCGGCTGCTGCCCGCCCATCGCGACCAGGTCACCTTCCGTACGGTGCCGCGCGCGGGCGGCCCCGACCGCTTCCGCGTCTCGGGCGGGGCCGGTCGGATCCTCGTCGAGGGCAGCACCCCGGCCGTCCAACTCACCGGATTCCACACGTACTTGAGACAGGTCGCGCACGCCCACATCTCCTGGGCGGGCGAACAGACCCGGCTGCCAGGACGGCTCCCGGCCGTGCCCGAGCCGATCGAGAAGACGGCCAACGTCACCCACCGCTTCGTCTTCAACGACACCAACGACGGCTACACCGGCACGTACCACGACTGGCCGTACTGGGAGCGCGAGCTCGACATCCTGGCCCTGCACGGCTACAACGAGGTGCTCGTCTACCTCGGCGCGGACTCCGTCTACCACCGCACCTTCCTCCAACACGGCTACGCCGACGCCGAGTTGAGATCCTGGATCCCCGGACCCTCGCACCAGCCGTGGTGGCTGCTCCAGAACATGTCCGGTTTCGGCGGCCCGGTCTCCCAGCAACTCCTCGACCAGCGCGCCGAGTTGGCGAGCCGCATCGTGGGCAGGCTGCGCGAACTCGGCATGACCCCGGTCCTTCCCGGCTACTTCGGTACGGTCCCGCCCGGCTTCGCCACCCGCAACCCGGGCGCGCACGTGGTCCCGCAGGGCACCTGGGTGGGCTTCACCCGCCCCGACTGGCTGGACCCGCGCTCCGACCACTTCGCCCGCGTCGCGGCCACCTTCTACCGCGTACAGACCGAACTGCTCGGCCCGACCTCCATGTACAAGATGGACCTGCTGCACGAGGGCGGCACTCCCGGCGACGTCCCGATCGGACCGGCCGCCCAGGCCGTCGAGAAGGCGCTGCGCACCGCGCACCCCGGGGCGATCTGGAACCTGCTCGGCTGGCAGGAGAACCCGCACCGCGAGATCGTCGAAGCGGTCGACAGGACGAAGCTGTTCATCGTCGACGGCCTCTCCGACCGCTTCCCGTCCGTCACCGACCGCGAACAGTCCTGGGAGGGCGCGCCGTACGCGTTCGGCTCCATCTGGAACTTCGGCGGCCATACGGCGATGGGCGCCAACACCCCCGACTGGGCGTCCCTGTACGAGAGTTGGCGCACCAAGGAGAACAGCGCGCTCGACGGCATCGCGCTGATGCCGGAGGGCGCGGACAACAACCCGGCCGCCTTCGCCCTCTTCTCCGACCTGCCCTGGACGGACGGCCCGCTCGACCTGGAGACCTGGTTCCAGGAGTGGCCGGCCTACCGCTACGGCGCCGCCGACCCGCACGCGGCCGAGGCGTGGGACGTCCTGCGGCGCACGGCGTACGGCACGACGCGGGCGGACTCGTGGAGCGAGGGAGCGGACGGCCTGTTCGGAGCCCGCCCGAGCCTGACGACGACGTCGGCGGCGTCCTGGTCCCCGCCCCGACTCCGCTATGACGGGGCCGAGTTCGAAGCCGCCCTCCCTGCCCTGTTGGCTGCGGCTCCACCCCTCCGCAGCACATCGGCCTACCGCTACGACCTGATGGACGTGACCCGCCAGACCCTGTCCAACCGCTCCAGGGTGCTGCTCCCGCGGATCCGGGCGGCGTACGAGACGAAGAACAAGGAGCGGTTCGACGGGCTGACGGGGGAGTGGTTCCGCTGCCTGGCCCTCCTGGAGCGGGTGGTGGCGACGGACCGGGACCATCTGCTGGGCCGCTGGGTCGCGGACGCGAGGTCGTGGGGCGCGACAGCGGCGGAGAAGGACCAGCTCGCCTACGACGCGGTGTCGCTCCTGACGGTGTGGGGCCCGCGCGGGGCGGCGAACGGCGGAGGGCTGCGCGACTATGCGAACCGCGAATGGTCCGGCCTGGTGGGCGGCCTGTACACACTGCGCTGGCGCACGTACTTCGACACCCTGTCGACCTCCCTCGCGACGGGACGGCCCCCGGCCCCGGTCGACTGGTACGCCCTGGAGGACGAGTGGGTACGCACGCATCCGGCGTACGGGGTGGAGCCGAAGGGGGACGTGGTGGCGGTGGCGGGGGAGGTGAGAGCGGCCCTGGACCTGTGACCGGGCCGTCCCCGGGGTTTAGACACAGGCTCTAACCCTTCTTGCGGGAGGCCGCCGCCTGCGACATCCCCGGCAGGAAGTCCGTGAACAGCTCATGCACCTCGTGGACGAGGGGCCGCAGCACCCGGAACCGGGCGAGCGTCACCCCCCGGGTCGTGAGCTTGGCCCCCCGCCCCGCGAGGCGGTAGCTCCGCTCCCGCCCCGGTGACCGGTCGAACACCCAGTACAGGACGAGCCCCATCTGCGACAGCCACATCAACTCCGGCAGTACGTCGACGAGTTCGGCCGGCACCTTCGTCTTGGTGCCGGCCAGCACCTCCCGGTGTACGGAGATCGCCGCCTCCCGCGCATGCTCCGACTCCGAGGAGAACGGGCTGAGCGGACTGTCCGGATCCGCCGCGTTCTTGAAGAACTGCGCGGCGAACTCGTGGTACGGCGAGGCGATGTCCAGCCAGACCCGCAGCACCCCGGCGAGCCGGGCCTCAAGATCGGTCTCGGTGTCCAGGACCTCGCGCACCGCGGCCTGGTGCTCGGCCGCGATCCGGTCGTAGAAGCCCTGGATCAGATGTTCCTTGCCCGCGAAGTAGTAGTACGCGTTGCCGACCGAGACCCCGGCCTCCTGCGCGATGGCCCGCATCGTGGTCTTGTCGTAGCCCCGCTCCTGGAACAGCCGCATCGCGGTCTCCAGGATGAGCGTGCGGGTTTGCTCGCCCTTGGCGGGGCGGGACCCGGACGCATCGGCCCCGGCCTGCCCGGTCGCAACGGGGTCCGTCTCTTCAGGCGCGTTCTGTGCTGGCACGGCAAGAGCCTAATCGGCCAGGCCCCGGCCGGGCCCGGAGGGTTCCGGCCGCCGGGGCGCAACCACCCACCACCCGGCCTGAAGCGCCCCACCCGCCCTCAACTCTTCACGCGCGGCAGTCCCGTAACGCTCATCACCGCCGAATAGAGAGAGGTGTTGGCGGTGATGAAGAGGCGGTTGTTCTTGGGTCCGCCGAACGCGATGTTGGAGACGGGCTCGGGGACGAGAAGCCGCCCGATGAGTGTGCCGTCGGGGTCGTAACAGTGCACCCCGCCCGCCATTGCGGCCGCCCAGAGCCGGCCCCCGTCGTCGAACCGGAGGTTGTCGAACCGGCTGACCCCGTCGGAAGCCTCGGCGAAGACCCTGCCGTCGGAGAGCGATCCGTCTCCCTCGACCTCGAAGACCCGGACGCACCCGCCCCGGGTGTCGGACACGTACAACTGCCGCTCGTCGGCCGAGAAGACGAGCCCGTTGGGCGCCTCGAACCCGTCCGCGACGAGCCGGACCTCGCCGGTCGACGGGTCGGCGCGGTAGACGTGGCAGCCGCCGATCTCGGGATCGGCGCGGATGCCCTCGTAGTCGCTGGTGATGCCGAAGTCGGGGTCGGAGAACCAGATGGACCCGTCAGAGCGGACGACCGCGTCGTTGGGGCTGTTGAACCGCTTGCCCTCGAAGCGGTCGGCGATCACGGTGATCCGCCCGTCCGGCTCGGTACGGGTGACCCGGCGGTTGCCCTGCTCACAGGTGATGAGCCGGCCCTCGCGGTCGAGCGTGTTGCCGTTGGGGTGCCCGGCGGGGGACCGGAAGAGGGAGACGGCGCCGGTGTGCTCGTCCCAGCGCAGCATCCGGTCGTTGGGGATGTCGCTCCAGATGAACTGACGCCAGGCCGGCAGATAGAGCGGCCCCTCGGCCCAGCGGCAGTTGTCGTAGAGCACCTCAAGCCGGTCGTCCCCGGCGTGGCAGCGCCCGGTACGGAAGCGCTCGTCCAGGATCTCGTACAGCGGAGCGCGAAGCTGATCGGACAAAATCTCCCCCTGGCCTACTGAAGCTGAATCAGATTCTCTGGATCGCAACTATGCCAGAACAAGATATGGTTCGACCATGGGAAGCGTGGACGAGATCGACCGCAGGCTGATCGCCCTGCTCCAGCAGGACGCGACCACGGCGTACGCGGCACTGGGCAAAGAGGTGGGCCTCTCCGCCGGCGCCGCCCACGAACGCGTACGCAAGCTGCGCGAGCGCGGAGTGATCAGGCGCACGACGGTCGAGGTGGACCCCGCGGCCCTCGGCCAGGGCGTACTGGCCTTCGTCATGGTCGACTCGACGTCGTGGATGGGCGACTCGCGGGCAGCCTTCGCGGCCATCCCCGAAATCCAGGAGGCCCACGTGATCGCGGGCAGCGCCTCGGTCCTCGTGAAGGTCCGCACGTCGACGACCGAACAACTCCAGGACGTCCTGCGCAGGCTGTACGCGATCGACGGCGTGAGCGGCACCCAGGCGACGGTGTCCTTGGAGACGTTCTTCGAACGGCCGGTGTCGCCACTGCCGCCGACCGGGGGGTGAGGCAAGGCCGTCACTGAGCGGCAGACATCGTCGCGCTGGATTTAGCGGGTGCGTCCACGGTCGGGCGGCGGTAGCGAAAGACCGAGGGCCCCGCCCCCGGAAGCGAACTTCCAGGGGCGGGGCCCTCGGCACACACGTACAGCCGGAAAGGAACTCAGAAGCGGCGCGTGATCAGGGCGCGCTTCACTTCCTGGATGGCCTTCGTGACCTCGATGCCTCGGGGGCACGCGTCCGTGCAGTTGAACGTGGTGCGGCAGCGCCACACGCCGTCCTTGTCGTTGAGGATCTCCAGGCGCTGCTCGCCCGCCTCGTCACGGCTGTCGAAGATGAAGCGGTGCGCGTTCACGATCGCGGCCGGGCCGAAGTACTGGCCGTCGTTCCAGAAGACCGGGCAGGAGGACGTGCAGGCCGCGCACAGGATGCACTTCGTCGTGTCGTCGAAGCGCTCGCGGTCCTCCGGCGACTGCAGACGCTCGCGCGTCGGCTCGTTGCCCTTCGTGATGAGGAAGGGCATCACGTCGCGGTACGCCTGGAAGAACGGCTCCATGTCCACGACCAGGTCCTTCTGGACCGTGAGGCCCTTGATGGCCTCGATGGTGATGGGCTTGGACGGGTTGATGTCCTTGATCAGCGTCTTGCAGGCGAGGCGGTTCTTGCCGTTGATGCGCATGGCGTCGGAACCGCAGATGCCGTGGGCGCAGGAGCGGCGGAAGGTCAGCGAACCGTCCATGTCCCACTTGATCTTGTGGAGACCGTCGAGCACACGCTCCTTCGGGTCGATCTCCAGCTGGAAGTCCTCCCACGTCGCTTCCTCGGAGATCTCCGGGTTGAAGCGGCGGATGCGGAAGGTGACCGTGATCAGGTGCGAGCCGTTGTCCGCCTCAAGCTCCTGCAGCTTGTCCATCGTCGGGGTTGCCATCAGTACTTACGCTCCATCGGCTGGTAGCGGGTCTGGACGACGGGCTTGTAGTCGAGGCGGATCGAGTCCTTGCCGCCGTCCGCGACCTCGCGGTACGCCATGGTGTGGCGCATGAAGTTGACGTCGTCGCGGTTCGGGTAGTCCTCGCGGTAGTGACCGCCGCGGGACTCCTTGCGCGCCAGGGCGGAGACGGCCATGACCTCGGCCAGGTCGAGCAGGTTGCCCAGCTCGATGGCCTCCAGGAGGTCGGTGTTGAACCGCTTGCCCTTGTCCTGGACGGACACGTTCTTGTAGCGCTCGCGCAGCTCGGCGATCTTCTCGACCGCCGTCTTGATCGTCTGCTCGGTGCGGAAGACCATGACGTTGGCGTCCATGGTCTCCTGCAGCTCCTTGCGGATGACCGCCACGCGCTCGGTGCCGGTCGCCGACAGCAGGTTCGCGACCTGCGCCTCGACCTGCGCCGCCGGGTTCTCCGGCAGCTCGACGTAGTCCGCGCCGTGCGCGTACTCGGCGGCCGCGATGCCCGCGCGCTTGCCGAACACGTTGATGTCCAGGAGCGAGTTGGTGCCCAGGCGGTTGGCGCCGTGCACCGACACGCAGGCGACCTCGCCGGCGGCGTACAGGCCCGGGACGACGGTGGTGTTGTCGCTCAGGACCTCACCCTCGACATTCGTCGGGATGCCGCCCATGGCGTAGTGCGCGGTGGGCTGGATCGGGATCGGGTCCGTGTACGGCTCGATGCCCAGGTAGGTACGCGCGAACTCCGTGATGTCCGGGAGCTTGGCGTCGAGCTGCTCCGGCGGGAGGTGCGTCAGGTCCAGGTAGACGTGGTCGCCCTCGGGACCGCAGCCGCGGCCCTCACGGATCTCCGTGTAGATGGAGCGGGACACGACGTCACGGGACGCGAGGTCCTTCATGACCGGCGCGTACTTCTCCATGAAGCGCTCGCCGTCCTTGTTGCGGAGGATGCCGCCCTCACCGCGGGCGCCCTCCGTAAGCAGGATGCCCATGCGCCAGATGCCCGTCGGGTGGAACTGGAAGAACTCCATGTCCTCCAGGGGCAGCCCGCGGCGGTAGCACGCGGCCTGGCCGTCACCGGTCAGGGTGTGCGCGTTGGACGTCACCTTGAAGAACTTGCCGGTGCCGCCCGAGGCGTAGATGACCGACTTCGACTGGAAGACGTGGATCTCGCCGGTCGCCAGCTCGTAGGCGACGACGCCGGCGGACTTCTTGACGCCGTCCTCCTCGACCAGGAGCTGGTCGAGGACGTAGAACTCGTTGAAGAACTCCACGCCCTCCTTGATGCAGTTCTGGTAAAGCGTCTGGAGGATCATGTGGCCGGTGCGGTCGCCCGAGTAGCAGGCACGGCGGACCGGGGCCTCGCCGTGGTTGCGGGAGTGACCGCCGAAACGGCGCTGGTCGATCTCACCGGCGGGCGTACGGCCGAACGGCAGGCCCATCTTCTCCAGGTCGAGGACCGCGTCGATGGCCTCCTTCGCCAGGATCTCGGCGGCGTCCTGGTCGACCAGGTAGTCGCCGCCCTTGATCGTGTCGAAGGTGTGCCACTCCCAGTTGTCCTCCTCCACGTTGGCGAGCGCGGCGGCCATGCCGCCCTGCGCCGCGCCGGTGTGGGAGCGGGTGGGGTAGAGCTTGGTCAGCACGGCGGTGCGGCTGCGCTTCGTCGACTCGATGGCCGCGCGCATGCCGGCGCCGCCGGCGCCGACGATGACGGTGTCGTACTTGTGGATCTTCATCAGAGAATTCCTCAGTCCCTCAGCCCGTGGCCTAGCGGATGTTCGGGTCGAAGGTGAAGATCACCAGCGTGCCCAGCAGGACGGTGAACACCGTGGCGGTGTAGAGCAGCATCTTCAGCCAGAAGCGGGTGTTGTCCCGCTGCGCGTAGTCGTTGATGACGGTGCGCAGGCCGTTGGCGCCGTGCAGCATGGCCAGCCACAGCATGGTCAGGTCCCAGATCTGCCAGAACGGGGACGCCCAGCGGCCCGCCACGAAGGCGAAGCCGATCTTGGAGACGCCGCCGTCCAGGACGAGCTGGATCAGCAGGTGGCCGAGAACCAGGACGACGAGCACGATGCCGGACAGCCGCATGAACAGCCAGCCGTACAGCTCGAAGTTGGTACGGGTCGACTTCGGGGTCTTCTTGGTGCGCTTGCGCGGGGCCTCGATGAGCGGGGCCGGGTGATCGGTGTCGTACAGGCTCACGCCCTCGACTTCACCGATCGCGGCAGCGGAAGAGGTTTCGGCAGACATCTCAGTCCTCAGCTCCCGAACAGTTCACGAGCGGCATGGCCGAGCACCGGATAGAGCGCGCCCGCCATCAGCACGACCCAGATGACCACGACGGTCCAGAGCATCTGCTTCTGGAGACGCGGACCCTTGGACCAGAAGTCCACGGCGATGATGCGCAGGCCGTTGAGCGCGTGGAACAGGATGGCGGCGACGAGGCCGTACTCCAGGCACGCGACGATGGGCGTCTTGTAAGTCGCCACGACTTTGTCGTACGCCTCGGGGGAGACACGCACGAGAGCGGTGTCGAGGACGTGTACGAACAGGAAGAAGAAGATGAGGACGCCGGTGACTCGATGAGCCACCCAGGACCACATTCCTTCCCGGCCGCGGTACAGCGTTCCAGCCGGCACGGAAGAACCCTCCGGGAGCGGTGTGTAGGGCCGGCCGGCTTCAGTGTCGGTCTGACCCGGCCGGGTACGGTCCACCGGCCCCGGTCATCGTAGCGACGTGATGTCGGTTCCCTTGCGCCGGGTCCATAGGTGTGATCAAACAGGCAATCAAACAGGCTCGTACGGCCTAGAGAACGCGGTGTGCGGGGCTGGTGCTGTCGGATTCGGGATGGTTGGCCACAACATGGGCGAGTCGGGCGCGGGCGAGCCGGCGCAGTTCGTCGGCGGCGATCGACCGCTCCTCGTCACGCTCGTTGGTCATCCGCAGCCGGATCCCGCCGAGCACCTGGTTGAGGTGCTCGGCCGGGCTGAACCCGTCGAGGCAGATCACGAAGGCGTGCCCGAAACTGCTCTCGTACGCGGCGTGCGCGGCCCGCAGCGCGGTGTGCGCGGACTGCGGCGCGCTGTCGTGCAGGCCGGGCGAGGCCTCTTCGGCCAGGGCTTCGGCCAGGTCGGCGGCGCTCAGGTCGTAACTGGCCTCGTCGGCCGCTGCGAGCAGGGCCTCGACGTCCGGGTAGGGGCGGTGGGCGGCGACCCGGGCGGCCCAGCGGCGGCTTCCGCAACAGGCGAGCAGGGCCGCTTCGGCGGAGCCTTGGGAGGCGCGGTTGAAGCGGTCGAGGCCGCCGAGCCGAGGTGGGACCGCCGGAACGGATGTGCCCCGCACCTGATTCGGTATGGGCGCCCGCCCCTGGGCACGAGGAGTGTGATGAAGTGTCGGCGGTCGCTTCCGGGGGCCGGCGTGGGAATCGCTGGACAGCGTGGGCTCCTCGAAACACTGCGCGGGACGGGTGGTACGAACAGGACGGGCTGCGGAGCACGGAGACTGGAGTGGAAAGGGAGGTGGGAGTGCCGCCACGCTATCCACGTGGAGCGGGAGCCGTGCGAGCGTTGCGCGAAGTTCACCCGGATGTGCAAGCCGGGTCGCGCGCGATGGACGAGGCCCCGGGCACTTCGGCGTACCTTCGCCCCAGTTGTCGGTGCGGCATCCGGAGTATCCGGATGCGCCCTTACTGTTGTTGGACGGGAGGTTTCTGAGTGATGTCGCGTTTCAGGATGTCACGGGCCCGGATGCCGGGATCCGGCGACCCGGAGCGGTCGTCCTCGCCGTCGTCCGCGGCGCGCGCCTCCCAGCCGCGTGCGCCGCGGCCCCGCCCGGCCTGGCTGCACCGGCCGCGCGGCAGGCGGGCGTTGGCGCTGAAGGTGGCCCTGGCGGTCATCGCGCTGCTCGCGCTGATCATCGCGGTCTGGCCGGAGGACGACACCCACGGCGGGCACGGCGGCCCGCTCGACAACAAGCGCGCCTCCTCGGTGCTGCCCTCTCCGTCCCCGATCTACCCGATCTCCTCGCCGCCCCGCACCATCCCGTCCGTACGCGAACACCGGCCCGCGCGCGGGCCGGGCTTCAGGCCCGTCGACTCGACCCGGGTGATCGTGTCCGTCGGCAGTGAGAGCCTCACCGACGAGGGCAAACTGCTCGCGCAGGAGCTCGGCGCCGACTACGCGACGGGCGGGCAGCCGCGCGAGGGCGACATCGAGCTGGCGCTGACCCCGCCGCCGAAGGGCGAGAAGGCCGCGCCCGAGTCGTACACGCTTACCACCCGGGACCGCCGGGTGCGGATCAGCGGGCCCGACGACGCCGGGGTGTTCTACGGCACCCGCACCCTCAAGCAGGCGCTCAAGGGCGGCGGGGTCATGCCCGAGGGCGTCGTCGAGGACCGGCCGGGCAAGCCGCAACGCGGGCTCAACCTCGACATCGCGCGCAAGCAGTACAGCGCGGCCTGGATCGAGGACCAGCTGCGGCAGATGGCGGATCTGAAGCTCAATCAGCTCGGACTGCACTTCTCCGACGACCAGGGCTTCCGCATCGAGTCCGTCAGCCACCCCGAGGTCGTCTCGCGCGACCGCCTCAGCAAGCGCGAGGTCCAGCGGATCGTGGCGCTCGCCACCAAGCTGCACATCACGGTGGTCCCCGAGATCGACTCGCCGGGCCACCTCGGCGCGGTGCTCGCCGCCCACCCCGACCTCCAGCTGCGCGACAAGGACGGCAAGCCGGTCAGGGGCGCCATCGACATCGCCAGCCCCGACTCCGGGCGCGTCGTGGACGACCTGCTGCGCGAGTACGCCGACCTGTTCCCCGGGGCGTACTGGCACCTGGGCGGCGACGAGTACCAGGCGCTCGCCGTGAAGGCCCCGGCCACCGCGGAAACCACCTATCCGTCTCTCGCGGCGGCCGCCCGCGCCAAGTACGGGCCGAAGGCGGACATCGAGGACCTGGCCACCGGCTGGCTCAACGACCGTGCCGCGACGCTCCGTTCGGCCGGCGCCGGCCGCACCTTCAAGGCGTGGAACGACGGCTTCTTCCCCGGCGGCAAGGTGTCCGCCGACCAGGGCCGCGAGGTCGAGTACTGGACCGGCAAGGAGCCCGGGCAGCGCGCCCCCGAGGAGTACCTCGCCGAGGGCCGCCCGCTGGTCAACCTCAATGACGAGTACCTGTACTACGTCCTGGGCGAGCCGGGGAGCTACAAGTACCCGACGGGCAAGCGGATCTACGAGGAGTGGACGCCTTCGGTGGTGCGGGGCACCAAGGCCGTGGACGCCAAGTACGCCGGGCAGATCCTGGGCGGCCGGTTCGCCGTCTGGTCGGACAACCCGGGCGCGCAGACCGAGGAGCAGGTGGCGCGCGGTATCCGGCTGCCGCTGCGGGCTACCGCCCAGAAGCTGTGGGATCCGCGGACGCCGACGATGGACTGGGAGGAATTCAAGTCCTTGGCCGACCGGCTCGGCTGAGCCCGGCGCGGGGTGCGGATGACGACCGGGGCCGCCACCCCCCACAGGAGAGGCCCCGGCCGTCTTCCGGCGGGGTCGTTGTGGCGACCCCGTACTTGCTTCAGCGCCGAGCGTGCGTTTTCTGTCACACCCCGCTGTGTCAGCGGGTTGTTGCAGGTTGTACCAGCCATGGACTTATGGGGCGCCTAGGCCGTACCGTGCTGATTCGCGTTCGGGGGAACGCGACAGTGATGACCAGCGGTGACATCAGGACAGACCAGTCAAGACAGGGTGCAGGGGTTGCTGGGGGACGACGCGGAGCTGACCGCCGCGGTGCTCAGGGCGCAGGACGGGGACGAGGAAGCCTTCCGTGCTGTCTATCGCGCTGTGCACCCGCGCCTGCTCGGCTATGTCCGCACACTGGTCGGCGAACCCGACACCGAGGACGTGGTCTCCGAGGCCTGGCTCCAGATCGCCCGCGACCTCGAACGCTTCCAGGGTGACGCCGACCGGTTCCGCGGCTGGGCCGCCCGCATCGCCCGCAACCGGGCGCTCGACCACATCAGGATGCGCGGCCGCCGGCCGGCCATCGGCGGCGACGAGAGCGAGCTGACCTCCCACGCCGCCGCGTCGGACACCGCGGACGAGGCGATGGAGGCGCTCGGTACCGGACGTACGATGGCGCTCATCGCCCAGCTCCCGCAGGATCAGGCCGAGGCCGTGGTGCTGCGGGTCGTGGTCGGTCTCGACGCGAAGAGCGCGGCGCAGACCCTGGGCAAACGGCCCGGCGCGGTGCGGACCGCCGCGCACCGGGGCCTGAAGCGGCTTGCTGAACTGCTCGGCGCGGACGGCCCCCCGGGGGACGTGACCGAGGATGTGGAAGAGCTGGGTGCCGTGCCGTCGCAGCGTGCGCCGGAACGCGGTGTGACGCAATCGCGCGCCCGGACGCAGAAGGACATGTGATGGCTGACGAGCGGCACGAGTGGCTTGACGGGGATGCCGCCGAGCGACTGCTGCGCGGCGAAGGGGTCGAGCCCGGTGACGAGCGGGCCCGCGCCGAGGCCGACCGGCTCTCGGCGCTGCTGCGTTCCCTCGCGCGGAACGAGCCGGCCACCACCGAACTCCCCGGCGAGGCGGCCGCCCTGGCCGCCTTCCGCAAGGCCCGCCCCGAGAGTGCTCCCGCCGCGGAAGCCCTCGGTGTCGTACGGGTAGGACGCGTCGCCGAGCCGCGTCAGGCTCCCCGGCGCAGACGCTTCGCCCCGGTGCGCCTCGGCCTCGCCGCCGCGCTGGCCTGCTGTGCGCTCGGCGGGGTCGCCGTCGCCGCGGGCACCGGCGTGCTGCCCGGCCCGTTCGCGTTCGACGAGCGGGGCCCCTCGCCCGCCTCGACCGTGTCCGCCGAGGCGACCCCGGGCCCCGTCGCCACCTCGCCCTCGCACTCCCTGCCCCCGGGCTCCCCGACGCCCGACCGGCACGGGCCGTCCACCGGCACGGGCACGCCCGGCGGCTCCTCGCACTCGGCGAGCCCCGACGGCTCGGCCACGGGCGGCACCGGTGACGACGACAAGAAGGGCGGCACGCAGCCCGGCGGTTCGGGCGGCGACAACGATGGCAGCGGCCAGTGGCTCGCCGACAGGGTCGACGACTGCCGCGACTACCGCTCGGGGAAGCTCGACGAGGACAAGCGCCGCGGCCTGGAGTCCGCGGCCCACGGCCCGGCCGCGGTGAAGGCCTTCTGCGATCTGCTGCTCGACGGCAAGGGAGGCAAGTCCGGCGGTGCGGGCGGCGGCTCGGACGGCGGCTCGGGCGAGGGCGGCAAAGGCAAGGACAAAGGCAAGGGCGGCGCCTCCGGCAACGGGAACGGCGGCGGAGGCGGCCGCAAGCAGAGCTCCGTGACCACCCGCCCCAGCCACGTCCTGGACTGGCTCAACCCCGCCGCGCTCACTCCGCCGGTACCGCACTGACCGTTGCCGCTCAGGGCTGGCCGTACCGCGCCGGCCTCCGGCCACCGTCGGCTGTCTGGGCCCCGCCGCCCACGGTTCGAAACGGGTATCGAAACGCAGCCGGGAACCGGCAGTAACGTTTTTTGAGACGGCGGCGCAGTACTGAGTGAGCCGACTGGTCATCGGCGGCGCAGAAGAGCCGGGGTTCCCCCCGTACCCACGGCTCCGCGCGAATGGCGCGGGCGGGACACGTTCCCCCGGTCCCGCCCGCGCCCTCCCTTCTCAGACCTTCCCGGGCCCTCCCGGACCTCCTCCGGCCTTCTCGGGCCCGGCGGCTACCAGTAGACGACGACCTTGTCGCCGATGTGCACCTGGTCGAAGAGCGCCGCGATCTTGCCTTTGTCCCGGACGTTGACGCAGCCGTGCGAGGCGCCGTTGTAGCCGCGCGCCGCGAAGTCCGACGAGTAGTGCACCGCCTGGCCGCCGCTGAAGAACATCGCGTACGGCATGGCCGTGTGGTAGATCGTCGAGACGTGGTCGCGGCTCTTCTCGAAGACCTTGAAGACGCCTTCGCGGGTCGGCGTGTACTGCGAGCCGAAGCGCACGTCCATCGACGACTGCACCTTGCCGTTGACCACCCAGGACAGGGTCCGGCTGGTCTTGCTGATGCACATCACGCGGCCCGTCATGCAGCGCGGATCGAGCTTGGCCGCCGGCTTGTTGACCGCCTGGCCCGCCAGCTCCTCGGCCGTCGGCTTCGTCGTCATGGCGAGGAGCCTGTCCCAGGTCACGCTGTCCGTCGTGCCCGTCTCGGCGAGCCCGCGCCTGCCCTGGAAGCCCTTGACGGCCGCCGTGGTCGCGGCCCCGTACGTGCCGGTCGGGGTGTCGTCGAACCAGCCGATCTGGGCGAGCCTGGCCTGGAGCTCCTTGACCTGGTCGCCCTTGGCGCCGTTCGACATCAGGATCTTGGGTGCGGGCTTGGCCGCGGTGGTGGCCGACGCGGCGGGGGCGGGCGAGCCGCCGGGCTTGTCGTCGGTGGAGGCGGAGGACGATGCCGATGACGAAGGTGACGCCGATGACGATGACGACGGCGATCCGGGTGTCGCGGGAGCGGCCGCGTCGGCCTTGGGCCCCTGCGGACTGCACCCCACGGCCACCGCGATGACGGCGGTCGCGGCGAGGGTTCTGGCTATGAGACTGCTCTGGTGGTTCCGGCGCATCGGTCGCCCCCCTGATTCTCTGGTGTCCCCAGAGACAGATTCCCGCGCCGAACGGTTGCAAAAGCAGCAGGCCGTATCGCGAAAGCTGTGAGCAAGCTCCCAGCGTGCGCCTCTCCACCCGCCGCACGCCCGCCGCTACAGTCCGTCGCGAGGGTTGGGTACCAGTGAGTAGTAGTAGAGCTCTAGCGGGAGGCACAGCACATGGCGCGCGAGTCGGAATCCGGGTTGCCCATCGAGCCGGTCTACGGACCGGACACCCTCGCCGGATGGGATCCCGCCGAGAAGCTGGGCGAGCCCGGCGCGTACCCGTTCACGCGTGGTGTGTACCCGTCGATGTACACGGGCCGGCCGTGGACGATGCGGCAGTACGCCGGCTTCGGCACCGCCGTCGAGTCCAACGCCCGCTACAAGCAGCTCATCGCCAACGGCACCATGGGCCTCTCGGTCGCCTTCGACCTGCCGACCCAGATGGGCCACGACTCCGACGCCCCGATCGCGAGTGGCGAGGTCGGCAAGGTGGGCGTCGCCATCGACTCGGTCGACGACATGCGCATCCTGTTCGGCGGCATCCCGCTCGACAAGGTGTCGACGTCGATGACGATCAACGCCCCGGCCGCCCTGCTGCTTCTCATGTACCAACTCGTCGGCGAGGAACAGGGAGTCGCCGCCGACCAGCTCACCGGCACGATCCAGAACGACGTGCTGAAGGAGTACATCGCGCGCGGCACGTACATCTTCCCGCCGAAGCCCTCGCTGCGGCTGATCGCGGACATCTTCAAGTACTGCAAGGCCGAGATCCCCAAGTGGAACACCATCTCGATCTCCGGCTACCACATGGCCGAGGCCGGCGCCTCGCCCGCGCAGGAGATCGCGTTCACGCTGGCCGACGGTATCGAGTACGTACGCACCGCGGTCGCCGCCGGAATGGACGTCGACGACTTCGCGCCGCGTCTGTCCTTCTTCTTCGTGTCCCGTACGACGATCCTCGAAGAGGTCGCCAAGTTCCGTGCGGCCAGGCGCATTTGGGCCCGGGTGATGCGGGACGAGTTCGGTGCGAAGAACCCCAAGTCGCTCATGCTGCGCTTCCACACGCAGACCGCGGGCGTGCAGCTCACCGCTCAGCAGCCCGAGGTCAACCTGGTCCGCGTCGCCGTCCAGGGCCTGGCGGCCGTGCTCGGCGGCACCCAGTCGCTGCACACCAACTCCTTCGACGAGGCGATCGCCCTGCCGACGGACAAGAGCGCCCGCCTCGCCCTGCGCACCCAGCAGGTCCTGGCGTACGAGACCGACGTGACCGCCACCGTCGACCCCTTCGCCGGGTCGTACGTCGTCGAGAAGATGACGGACGAGGTGGAGGCGGCGGCCGTCGAACTCATGCAGAAGGTCGAGGAGCTGGGCGGCGCGGTCAACGCGATCGAGCACGGCTTCCAGAAGGGCGAGATCGAGCGCTCCGCGTACCGCATCGCCCAGGAGACCGACTCGGGCGAGCGCGTCGTGGTCGGCGTCAACCGCTTCCAGATCGAGACCGAGGACCCCTACGAGCCGCTGCGCGTCGACCCGGCCATCGAGGCCCAGCAGGCGGCTCGCCTCGCGACCCTGCGTGCCGAGCGCGACCAGGCCGCGGTGGACGCGGCGCTGGCCGAGCTGAAGAAGGCGGCCGAGGGCGAGGACAACGTCCTGTACCCGATGAAGGACGCCCTGAAGGCCCGCGCCACGGTGGGCGAGGTCTGCAACGCGCTGCGCGAGGTGTGGGGGACTTACGTTCCGACGGACGCGTTCTGATCTGGGCGTTTCACCGTATGGGTGACCGGGGGCGGAAACTGTATGCCTCCGGTTACTCTCGTGGAGAGTGAGCTTCCGCAAAGGAGGATGCCGTGGCCGTACTGCAACACGAGCTGACGATGAGCGAAGCCGCCGACCTGCTCTCCAGCGCACTGCCCGGGCACCGCGTGGAGATTCTCCAGGGGAGGCTCACTGTGACACCGCCGCCGGACGGCTCGCATGCGCTGTCGTTGTCTTGGCTGGTCGTAGCTTTTGACCGGGCGGGGGCGCGAAAGGCCGGGCTCAGGTACGTCCAGGGCATCGGCCTCTGGCTGCCGAGCCGGCCCGAGGACTACGCGATCCCAGACTTCTCCGTCGTGGACGAGGACTTCCGCGACGCTCTCCTCCAGAAGAACTGCTACGCCCCGAACGTCTTCCGGCTGGTCGTGGAAGTGACTTCCTCGAACTGGGCCGACGGCCTCGGCACCAAGGTCGAGTGCTACGCGCAGGCCGGAGTCCCGGTCTATGTCGTGGTGGACCGCAAGCACGACGAGGTGCTCCTTTACCAGGACCTCGTCGACGGGGAGTACGCCAAGCCCCAGCACTACAAGCGCGGGCAGAGCGTGCCGGTGCCGGAATCCGTGGGCGTCGCCCTCGAACTGTCCGTGGACACCCTGCTCGACGGCGACTGACCTTCAACCCGCATCCGGCTGATGTTCAGCGGGGCGTGTCCGCCGGGGTCGGCTTGCGGGACAGGGCCCGCCGGATCATGGGCGTCGCCCACCGCTCGACGTAGCGGTTGAGCAGCCACGCCAGGGCCAGCATCGCCGCGATGGTCAGGGCGAAGGTGGCGGGGGCGGGGATGTGCAGCTCGCGGTGCAGTACGCCGACCACCACCCAGCCCAGGTGCTCGTGCACCAGGTAGAACGGGTACGTGAGGGCGCCCGCCACGGTGAGCCAGCTCCAGTTCGCCCAGCGGAACCAGCCGAGCGCGATCGCGCCGACCAGCAGGAATCCCAGCGTGACGATGGCGATGATCACCGAGGCGTGCCGGTTGGAGAAGGCCGCAGGGTTCGGCTTGTGCCACAGGCCCGCCACCGCGTAGTGCTGGCCGACGGCCCAGCTCACGGCGACGATGCCCCAGGCGGTGACGTCGCGCCGGTTGCGGTGCAGCAGGTACAGGCCCATGCCGCCGATGAAGAAGGGCGCGTACTCGGGCATGAACACGGCGTCCAGGAAAGGCTGTTGGGACGCCGCGGTGAGCGCGGCGGCCAGCGTCCAGCCCGCGCAGAACAGTACGACGCGGCGGCGGGTCACGCCCGGCAGCACGACGCACAGGGCGAACAGTGCGTAGAAGCGCAGCTCGGCCCAGAGCGTCCAGCACACTCCGAGCACGCGGTGCACCCCGACCGGCATCTGCAGCATGGTCAGGTTCACCAGGAACTCGCTGGGCGTCACCGTCTTGTAGACGACCCAGGGCAGCGCGAACACCGCGGTGACGATGATCAGGGCCGCCCAGTACGCCGGGTAGAGCCGGGCCACGCGTGACGCGAAGAACGAGCGGAGCGGCCGGCCCCAGCCGCTCATGCAGATCACGAAGCCGCTGATGACGAAGAAGATCTGCACGCCGAGGCAGCCGTAGGAGAACCACTCGTGGGTGGCGGGGAACAGCTTCTTGGGGGAGGCTCCCCAGCCCCTGCTGATGTCGCCGGAGCGGCCGCCGTAGTGGTAGAGCGCGACCATGAGGGCGGCGACCAGGCGCAGCCCGTCGAGTGCGCGGAGCCGGGAGACCGGGGCCGCCACCGGGGCGCGCTCGGCCGCCCGTTCCCGCGGCTGACCGCCGCCGGTGCTTCGTACCCGCGGCAGGGTGTTGGTCACGGCTTTCCTCTTCCCGGCGTTCCGCAGCGGCCCGGCGGCCCTTGGCGTCGACAGAGTAGGACCGCCGCGGCCCGGAAAGGGGGCCGCGGCGGTGGAGTTCGGCTGCCCGACGCGGCACGTTCATCTGGTGCCGGGGCGGGTTTGCCTGGGCGTCGGTTTGGCGGTCGGCGGGGCTTGTTCCATGGATCCGGCCCAGGCCTGTCCCACAGGGGGCTTGATCGGCAGAGGGGGCAACTCAGTGGTGTCAGCAGAGGGGCGGCTCAGTGGTGCCAGGCCTTGCCGCCCACGTTGTGGATCATGCGCTGGAGGACCTTGAGGGTGCGGACGTACTCCTCGTCCGTGATCCCGGCGTGGATCAGCTCGCGGGTCTCGTGCTGCCGGGCGGCGGCCCGCTCGCGCAACTCCCGCCCCGCGTCGGTGAGTTCGAGGCGTTCGGAGGGATCCTGGGTGAGCAGGCCGCGGGCCGCGAGTTCGTCGATGCCGTCCTCGATGACCGGGGCTCCCGCGTCGAGGTAGCCCTGGAGGACGGCCACCACCTCGGCGCGCGGACGGTCGCCGGTCGCCTGGTTGAGGATCCACCACTGGGGCTGGGTGAGGCCCAGCTCCGCGAGCATGCCGCGGATGCGGGTCACCACCGCGATGTGCGCGGCCCAGCTCCAGTAGCCGATCGGCTGGGCGGCGAGCCCGGCGTCGTCGTGCGAGTAGGCGAACTCGTCGGCCTGCGGGGCGGTGAGCGTGTCGTCGTTCATGGCTCACGACCGTAGAAGCTCAACCAGGCTTGAGGTCAAGGGCGTTCGGCCGTGACTGTCGCGCCCGCCGCGTGGGCCGTGCCTGTCGAGCTCGCCGTGCCTGTCACGCCCGTCACGCCTGTCACGGCGAGGTAGTCGTCGAGGCCGGTGGTGTCCTCGCCCGCCCAGCCGACGTAGCCGTCGGGGCGGACCAGGAAGAGTCCGCGTCCGTACGCCTCGTACGCGCCCAGTTCGTGCACCTGGACCAGGTCCCCGGCGAGGGCGGGGGCGGGGGTGTCGAAGGCGAGCAGGGTGAAGTGCGGGCCGCGCAGCAGGTCGAAGATCCGGCCGTCGGGCAGCTTCCCGTCCGGGGCGCGGTCGCCGGCCTCCAGGGCGCCCGCGCGGCCGGTGGAGAGCGGGCCGCCGCGGTAGCCGAGGCCGAGCTGGCGGACCTCGGCCCTGCGCTGGCTGTTCTCGCCGATGATGGCCGTGCGGTGCAGCCGCGTACTCATGCCGAGCACCCCCGCGGCGATGGGACGGCGCTCCTCCTCGTATGTGTCGAGCAGGGTGTCCGGGGCACTGTGGCGGAGCACCTGGGCGAGCTTCCAGCCCAGGTTGTACGCGTCCTGGACGCTGGTGTTGAGGCCCTGGCCGCCGGCGGGGGAGTGGATGTGGGCCGCGTCGCCCGCGAGGAAGACGCGGCCTTCGCGGTAGCGGGTGGCCAGCGCCGCGCGGGGGCGGAAGTCGGATGCCCAGTGGACCTCGGTGATCTGGTCCTCGGTGACCGCGGTGCGGGCGGCGACGAGCCCCCGGACGCCCGCGTCGCTGGTGTCGGGGACGGCGTTCTCGTCGGAGTACTGGGCGATCAGCTGGAAGAGGTTGGGGGTGCCGGGCAGCGGGCAGAGCACTGCGCCGCCGTCCGAACTGCCCGTCCACACATGCCAGTTGAGGTCGTCGATGATCGCGTCCTCGGTGACGGTCAGGTCCGCGACGAGCATCGGCTTGGGGTCGACGCTCTCGCCCTCCATGGCGATGCCGAGCGCGCGCCGGATGCCGGAGCGGCCGCCGTCGCCAGCGACGAGGTAGCGGGCGCGGACGGTGCGGCCGTCGGCGAGGGACGCGGTGACGCCGTCGGCGTCCTGGTCGACCGCGGTCACCTCGGTGCCGAAGGCGACACCGCCGCCGAGGCTCTTGAGGTGGGCGTACAGCAGCTCCTGGAAGCGGGCCTGGCCGAGGAGCAGGGCGTTGGCGTAGGGCTCCTGCTCGGTGGGCTCGGAGCGCTCGATCATGTCCCACTCGCGGCCGCGCTCGGTGCCGTCCGGGCCGGCCCAGTCGAGCATGCTCGGGTAGTCGCGGCCGGCCCGCAGCACGGTCTCGGCCAGGCCGAGGTCGTCGAGCACCTCCAGGGTGCGGGGCTGGATGCCCTTGCCGCGCGAGCCGGGGAAGAGCCGGTCCGCCTTCTCGACGAGCAGGGCGGGGACGCCGCGGCGTGCGAGATCGATGGCGAGGGTGAGGCCCGTGGGACCCGCGCCGACGATGAGGACGTCGGTGGTCGCGGGGAGGGTGGCCGGGGTGGCTCCGAGGGAGGTGGCGGGGACGGTTTCCTTAACGCCGTTAAGTTCCATGTTCGGAAGGATGCGCTTAACGGTGTTAAGTTGTCAAGGTGGCTACGACGAAGATCGACCGGGCGCAGGTCGCCGACACCGCGCTGAGGCTCCTGAACGAACTGGGCCTGGACGGGCTCACGCTGCGCGCCATCGCGAAGGAGCTGGGCGTCCAGGCCCCCGCGCTGTACTGGCACTTCAAGAACAAGCAGGCGCTCATCGACGAGATGGCGACGGTCATGTACCGGCGGATGACCGTCGACGGCGTGCCCGGCGCGGACGCCGACGACTGGCGGGAACAGCTCCTCGCCTTCAACCGCGCCCTGCGGGCGATGCTGCTCGGGCACCGCGACGGGGCGAAGGTGTACGGGGGTGCGCGCTTCACCGGCACCGACCATGCGGAGTCCATGGAGGTGTACCTGCGGGGGATGGTCCGGGCGGGCTTCGAATTCCGCGACGCGGTACGGGCCGCGACGACGACGTACCACTACACGATGGGGTTCGTCGCGGAGGAGCAGGGCTCTCGGCCTCGGCCGGGCGAGCGGGACGAGGGCGTCGATGTGGCGGACCGGGCGGAACAGCTCGCGGCGTATCCGCTGGCCGCGGCGGCGGGGACGGAGCTGTTCGAGGGATACGACGAGAGGTTTGAGGAGGGACTCGGGGTTGTGGTGGCGGGGATCGAGGCGGTGTATTCCCGTCGGGGGTGACGGGCGGGCCTCGCGGGGGCGGGGTGGGGGTCGGGGGCTCTGGCGGGAGTCAGAGGGCTCGGCCCCTGGGGCTGCGCCCAGACCCCTGCGGGGACTGAGGGTCCGGCGCGCAGTACCAGGGCTCAGCCCATTCGGCGCTGAGCCACAGTTGGGCGGGACGGTGGCCGGCCCGGCGGCCCCCTGGGGAGCGCAGGGAGCCGCTGCCGCGTAGCTTCTTGACCCTCACACTGTGTCAGGCGGTCAGCTCGGAGACATCATGTTCACCATCGGAGACTTCGCCCGGCACGGCCGCGTATCGGTCCGGATGCTGCGTCACTACGACGCGACCGGCCTGCTGCGCCCGGCCCACGTCGACCCCGCCAGCGGCTACCGCCACTACACCGCAGCCCAGCTCACCCGCCTCAACCGGATCATCGCGCTCAAGGACCTCGGATTCACCCTCCAGCAGGTCCAGGTGATCGTGGACGAGAAGGTCGGCGTCGAGGAACTGCGCGGCATGCTGCGGCTGCGGCGGGCCGAACTGGAGACCGCCATGGCCGCCGCGTCAGCGCGGCTGGTCCAGGTCGAGGCGAGGCTCCGAGCGATCGAGAGCGAGGGGCACATGCCCACGAACGACGTCGTCATCAAGAGCGTCCCCGCCGTCCGGGTGGCGGAGCTGACCGCGATCGCCGCGAGTTTCGAGCCCGAGGACATCGGCCCGGTCGTCGGGCCGCTGTACGACGAGCTGTTCCGGTGCCTGGGCTCGGCGGGTATCACCCCCACGGGCCCCGGCGTCGCGTACTACGAGGACGCCGCGGAGGGCGGCGGCAGGATCCGCGTCCACGCCGCCGTTCAGGTCTCCGCGCCTCTCCAGGCCGGCGACTTCCGCGTCCTCGACCTGCCGTCCCTCGGCCGGGCGGCGACCATCGTGCACCGCGGACCGATGGACGCCGTGCTCCCCACCGCCCAGACCCTGGCCCGCTGGATCGACGCCAACGGCTACCGGTCGACCGGATACCCCCGAGAGATCAACCTGGAGTGCCCCGAGAACCGCGACGACTGGGTTACGGAACTGCAGGCACCGGTGATCGAGGTCTGAGGATACGGAGGCTTGGCATGACCGAGGTCTCGCCCGGCCAACCCCGGGGTACGGGTGGGTGGGCAGCCGCCCCCGGCACCCGACCAACCCCGCGCCACGGGCGGGCGGGTGAGTGGGGAAACGCCCCCCCTACACCCCCCGCCGCACAACCCCTCGAACCCGCCGGGCAACCCGCCGTACCGTCGCGTTGCGCGGGATGAAGCCCAGTTGGGACGGGATCGCGCCCGGCAGGCCCAGTGCTGTCAGGCGGCGGCGTTTGAAGTACCGCCAGGTGTAGGCGTCCAGGGACCCCGCGAGGTACCGCTCGGCCGCACCCCGTAGATCCGGCCGCAGCTCGGGCTGCATCGCGTACCCCACCGCGGGGAGCAGCCCGGCCAGGTCCACGGCGGGCGGCGCCGACCCCGGTTCCAGCGGAGGGAGCAGCGCGTCCGCGATGGTCACCGGCACCCGGTTGCTGTTCTGGTAGGGGGCGAGCCGGTCCAGGAGGAGCTCGGTGCCGACCCGGGCGACCGGGATGCCGTAGAAGGACGAGGCCGTGAGCAGCGCCGTCGAGAAGCAGCCCACCACCAGTGCGGGGGAGAGCCGCTCGTACAGCACCTCCGCGAGCAACGGCCTTGCCAGTACGGTGAGTTGGATGCCGAGTGAGGACGCCTCGCGCTCCAGGGACTTCGACCACGTCGGCGGCGCCGAAGGGTGCGGCTTGAAGACGATCCGGCCGTGCCCCCGCGCGGCCGTCCCCCGCAGCATCCGCAGGTGGAGCTCCTCCTCCTGCGCGGGAGTGAGTATGGAGAGGGCGGACAGGTACTGGCCGAGGATCAGAACGACCGGCTCGGAACCGTCGCGGTTCAACTCCGGCCTCGACTTCGAAGCCAACCCTGAATCCGAAGGCGACTCCAACCCCAACTCCGAGGTCGACTCCAACTCGGCCTCGGCTGCGGCCAGTTCACCCACCGTCTTCAGGAACGCCGCCGTCGGCACCGTCTCGCTCGGCACCCCGAACTCGCCCAGCAGCAGCGGCCGCAGGTCCGGGACCAGGTCCAGGTGGAGCACCCGCCGTACGCGCGTCCCGATCAGCGGGTCGAGCTTGTTGCGGGTGGGGCCGTACGTCATCAGGCCGTCCGCGTACACGGTCAGTGGCGCGTCGGGGAAGAGCTGGGCCACCGCCTGGGCGGGGTTCACCTGGATGGATTCCAGGGCGAGTTCGATCCGGTCGTCCCCGAGGTCCCACAGAACCCTCAACTGCCGTTCCCACAGCGGGACATCGTCCGGTCGCGGGGACCAGCCGCCCGGGTGGAACGGGGCGATCGTCTCGTTCCAGGAGAGCACCCCGTCGAAGCGGCCGCGCAGCTGCGCGAAGCCCGGCATGGTGTCGAGCGCGGGCGAAGTCTCCGGCACGGGCGCGTTGTTGCTGATGAGCAGCAGCCGCCGGTCCGCTGCGGGGAAGCAGCCGCTGTCGAGCGCGGCGGCCAGCGTGGCCACCCCGTACAGCGTCGACGCCGCGAAGATCTGAGTCGTACGCATCAGGCGGCAGCCCCTGCCGAAAGCGTGGCCGGGCGGTGGCGCAGGCGGCGCAGGCGGGCGGCGCGGCGGGAGTCCATCGCGTTCAGCGCGTCCTTGAGGTGGTCCTGCGGCAGGCGCCTGAGGGCGGCCGCGCTCAGGGACCGCAGTTTTCTCGCCACGGCCGGTTCGAACCTTTCGATGCTGCTCATATGGTGGGAAATGATCGCGCAGTACGTCCGTACCGCTTTCGGCAGCAATTCGGCCGCATTCGGGTCCTTCGTCGTTTCCTCGATCACTTGATCAAATGCGCGAATGAAATCGAGTTGTCGCACGTCGCCGATTTGGGTCAGGGAAGAGGCGACCCCTCGTCGGTAGAAGACGCCGAGCTGTCCGGTCACCGCGAACGACTCCGCCTCGCGGTGCAGCCGCCAGATCCACGGCCGGTCCTCGGCGGTGCGCAGCCCGTCGGTGAAGTGCAGCAGACCGCGCTCGGCGAGCCTGCGGTGGTACATACCGGCCCAGGCGTACGCGTAGTCGACCGAGGTCGAGCGGGTGGCGGGCAGGATCGCCTCCCGCGGCGACATCACCTCGCCGCGCCGGCCGTGCGGAACGCGATGCACCGTACGCTCCTGGCCGGTCACCTGGACGTGGTCGGTGCGTATGAAGTCGCACCCCAACTCCTCTATGCAGGACAGGAGTTGGGCGAAGTAGCCGGGCGCCAGCCAGTCGTCGCCGTCCAGGTACGTCAGATATTCGCCGCGGGCCGCGTCCAGGCCCGTATTGCGTGCCGTGGCCAGGCCGCCGTTGCGTTCGTGTCTCAGCAGCACCGCCCCCGGCAGCTCGCGCTCGGCGCGTTCGAGCAGTTCGATCGTGCCGTCCGACGAGCAGTCGTCGACCAGCAGGAACTCGAAGTCGTCGCGAGCGTTCGCGCGCAGACTTCGCAGGGTGTCGGGTGCGTAGGCGCGCACGTTGTAGAACGGCACGATGACGGAGAGCTTGACCACGGCGGTGACGTTATGGCGCCGCCCGTCATTCGTCCTGTCCGGCACGGAGATGCCGGGTGAACGAAGAATGGCGGGACTGTTAACCGGCCCGTCCGCCCGCCCCGCACGCCTTTCGTAGTTGCGCTGTTAACCAGTTGTTGCAGTCGAGTTGGGCCGCGAATCCGCGGGGCTTTCTAGTTTCTACGGCGTGCCATCACGTACCGATTCAACGCTGCGGATCGCGGTTCTCGCGGATTCGGACACCCGGTGGAAATGGGGCGCGCTCACCGCGCGCCGCCTCGCCGAACAGGCGCCCGGGGCCGGCTCCGTCACCCCCCGGCCCGCCGCACCCGAACTCGACGGCTTCCTGCTGCGCGGCCGCGCCACCCCCACCCCCCGGCAGCTCGCCGAGGTGGGAGTGTCCCCGGACGGCTTGCGCGAAGTGACGATGGCTCAATTCCTTGACATCGCCGGTGAGTTGGACAATGAGCGTGCGTACGACGTCATCGTGCTCGCGCTCGTCGGCGGCGCCGCCCAGGCCGCGCTGCACGGGCTCGCCGCCCGGTGGCCGGGCCACGCCCGGCGGCCCGTGATCGTCACCGGCTACGTCGGCGTCGTCTACGAGAAGCTCGCCGACGGTCTGCTCCTGCGGCACGGCGCGGACATCGTGCTCGCCAACTCCCGCCACGACGCGGAGCGTTTCCGCGCGGTGTACGAAGGAGTGGGCGCGGACGCCTCCGCGGTCACCGAGGCCGCGCTGCCCTTCCTCGGCGGCGCCGCCTACGAGCCGGAGCCCGGCCGCGACACCGTCGTCTTCGCCGCCCAGCCCTCCGTCCCGGAGAGCCGCGCCGACCGGCAGTACCTGCTGCGCCGCCTCGTCGAGCACGCCCGACGGCACCCCGGGCGCGAGGTCGTCCTCAAGCTCCGCTCCAAGCCCGGCGAGCACACCACGCACATCGAGGAACACCCCTTCCAGAAGCTCGCCAAGGGCATGGACCTGCCGCCCAACTTCTCCCTTGCGTACGGGAACATGGGCGAGGTCCTGGACCGCACCGACCTCCTGGTGACCGTGTCCTCGACCGCCGCCCTGGAGTCCCTGCACCGCTCGGTCCCGACGGCCGTCCTCACCGACCTCGGCGTGCGCGAGGTCCTCGGCAACCACCACTTCCTCGGCTCCGGCTGCCTCGCCTCCTGGGACCGGCTCGACGCCGGACACCGCCCCGCGCCCGCCCCCGGCTGGCTCGCCGCCCAGGGCGTGGCCCCGGGCGAGGCGTACCACCGCGCCTTCGATCAAGTGCGGCGCCGTATGGGCGAGTTGCTCGCGAAGGACGGCCTGCCGCCGATCGCCCCGTACTACACCGCCGCCACCGCGCCCGGCTACCTCCCGGGCATCCTCGCCCGCCACCACCTCGCCCCCGACGGCACCCCGCTGCCGGGCGCGGCCCGCGCGAACGAGCCGACGGGCCTGCGCCGGCTGGTCCGGGACGCCGTGCGCGACGCGGCCCGCGGCGCCTACCGCCACGGCGTACAGCGGGTCGCGCCCGTGATCCGCCGGATGGGAGAACTCTGATGCCCGACACAGCCCTTTCGACAGCCCACTCGGCAGCCCACTCGCAGAGGCCCGCGACGGCCTCCGCGCACACGTCCCCGACCGCCTCACCGATCGCGCCGAAGGTGCTCGCCGTCGTCCCCGCCCGGGGCGGCTCCAAGGGCGTGCCCGGCAAGAACCTGGCCTCCGTCGCCGGCGTCCCGCTCGTCGTGCGGGCCGTGCTCGCCTGCCGCTCCGCGCACCACGTCACCGACGTCGTCGTCTCCACCGACGACCCGGCGATCGCGGCCGCCGCCCGCTCGGCAGGCGCCGAGGTGGTCGTCCGCCCGGCCGGGATCTCGGGCGACACCGCCTCCAGCGAGGCCGCCGTCCTGCACGCCCTGGACGCGTACCCGGACACCGACGTGGTGCTGCTCGTGCAGTGCACCAGCCCGTTCCTGACCCGCGAGGACATCGAGGGCGTGGCGGCCGCGGTCGTCGAGGACGGCGCCCAGAGCGCGGTCACCGTCGCCCCCTTCCACGGCTTCCTGTGGCGTGAGGACGAGCTCGGCGACGGCCAGGGCATGGGCCACGACAAGTCGTTCCGGCCCCGCCGCCAGGACCGCCCGCAGGACTTCCTGGAGACCGGTGCCGCGTACGCCATGGACGCCGAAGGCTTCCGTACGTACAAGCACCGCTTCTTCGGCCGCACCGCGCTCGTGCGCACCGACCCGGCCCGGGTCCTGGAGATCGACGAGCCGCACGACCTGGAGCGGGCCCGCGCGCTCGCCCCGGTCCTCGACCGGCTGCCCACCCCCACCTGCGACGACGTCGACGCGGTCGTCCTCGACTTCGACGGCACCCAGACCGACGACAAGGTCCTCATCGACGCCGAGGGCCGCGAACTCGTCGCCGTGCACCGGGGCGACGGCCTCGGCATCGCCGCGCTGCGCCGGGCCGGTCTGAAGCTGCTCGTCCTGTCCACCGAGCAGAACCCCGTCGTCGCGGCCCGCGCCCGCAAGCTGAAGATCCCCGTGCTGCACGGCATCGACCGCAAGGACCTCGCCCTCAAGCAGTGGTGCGAGGAGAACGGGATCGATCCTGCCCGCGTGCTCTACGCCGGCAACGACGTCAACGACCTGCCCTGCTTCGCGCTCGCCGGCTGGCCCGTCGCCGTCGCCGGCGCCCACGACTCGGTACGCGCCGCCGCGCGCGCCGTCACCCGCACCCCCGGCGGCGAAGGAGCGATCCGCGAGATCGCCGCCTGGCTCCTCGGACCCGAGCTCGACCACACCCCACAGCCCCACCACATCCTCGTTTAGCTAAGGAACACCCTCATGAGCAACCGTCTGCGCACCCTCGGCAGCCGCACCGCAGGTCCCGGCCGCCCCGTGTACGTCACCGGCGAGATCGGCATCAACCACAACGGCGACCTCGACAAGGCGCTGGCCCTGATCGACGCCGCCGCCGACGCCGGCTGCGACGCGGTCAAGTTCCAGAAGCGCACCCCGGAGATCTGCACCCCGCGCGACCAGTGGGACATCGAGCGGGACACCCCCTGGGGCCGGATGACGTACATCGACTACCGCCACCGGGTGGAGTTCGGCGAGGACGAGTACCGCGCCATCGACGCGCACTGCGCGAAGCGCGGCATCGACTGGTTCGCCTCGCCGTGGGACACCGAGGCCGTCGCCTTCCTGGAGAAGTTCGACGTGCCGGCCCACAAGGTGGCCTCCGCCTCGCTCACCGACGACGAGCTGCTGCGCGAGCTGCGCGCCACCGGCCGCACCGTCATCCTCTCCACCGGCATGTCCACGCCGAAGCAGATCCGGCACGCGGTCGAGGTGCTCGGCAGCGACAACATCCTTCTGTGCCACGCCACTTCGACCTACCCGGCCAAGGCCGAGGAGCTCAACCTGCGCGTGATCAACAGCCTGATGGCCGAGTACCCCAACGTCCCGATCGGCTACAGCGGCCACGAGACCGGCCTCCAGACCACGCTCGCCGCCGTCGCGCTCGGCGCCGCCTTCGTCGAGCGCCACATCACCCTCGACCGCGCCATGTGGGGCTCCGACCAAGCCGCCTCCGTCGAGCCGGGCGGCCTCACCCGCCTGGTCCGCGACATCCGCACCATCGAGGCCGCGCTCGGCGACGGCGTCAAGAAGGTGTACGAGTCCGAGCTCGCCCCGATGAAGAAGCTGCGCCGCGTCGCCGGTGTCGTCGCCCAGGCGGAGGCCGCGGAAGCCGCCGAGAGCGAGCACACCCCTGCGGACCGCGCTCCGGCCGCGGTCTGAGGGGGCGGGCCCGCCGTGCCTCGGGACACCTCCGCCACCGTCGCCTTCGTGGAGAGCCCGGTCCAGCTGCTCAACGTCCTGGAATGGGCCCATTCGCCGGGCCCGCTGCTCGACGGCGTGCCCGCGCAGCAGCAGCGCCCCGGGGCGCCGGACCTGTCGGGGCTGACCGTCGTGGTGCTTTCGCCGACCGACCCCATGTCGCGCGGCCAGCTGCGCCGGATGGCCGAACTCGCCCGCGACGCGGGGACGCAGGTGCGCTGGGAGGAGGCCCGGGGCGGGCTCACGGCCCCGCTGCACACGATAGGCGGGCTCGCCCCGATGCTGCGGCGGGCCGACCGGATCGTCATGGGCGACCCGTTCTCGCGCTACGTACAGCTGCTGCTCACCGTCGCCCGGGCGCGTGACCTGGTGGTGGTCGACGACGGGACGGCCACCATGGAGTTCGTCTCCCAACTAGCCCGTGGCGAACGCCTGGTGCGCTGGCACCGGCGCGGAAGCCGGGCCGGGGCGCGCGACCTGCTGTTCGCGCCGGTCTCCGCTGCGGCTCGCCGCCGGCTCACCCCCGCGCGGCGCCGGGGCATCGAGGTGTTCAGCGCGATGCCCGTCGAGGCACCCGAGGGCATCACCGTCACCCCCAACACCTTCGGCTGGACGCGTGCGGGCTTCGGGCCGCCGCGCCTGACCAAGGGCGCGGATCTGGTGGGGACTTCACTGGTGGAGACCGGCGTCGTCGACCCCGAGGCCTACCTCGCCGCGGTCGGCCAGCTTGCCCGTACGCACGGCGTGACGCGCTATTTCGCACACCGCCGGGAGTCCGCCGAGAAGCTGCACACCCTGCACGCCCGCACCGGCCTGGAGGTCGTACGCCCCGACCTGCCGCTCGAACTCATAGCGCGCCGGGGACCGGTGGGCCGGACGATCCTGAGCTTCCCCTCCACCGTCGTCCACACGCTGCCGCTCGCGCTCGCGGGCACGGGGGTGTCCGTCGTGGTCTGCGACATAGACCCGCGCTGGCTCACGGACAAGGCCTCGCCGCGCGCCCAGGGCTTCCTGGACGGGGTGACGGGGACGGCGCGGGAAGCTCATGGCCTGGCGACGGTGGCGGCCTGACGGGCTCCCGCGTCCCTCCTGCTCCGGACCTCCGCGTCTCCTGCCCCGAGCTCCCGCGTCGCCCGCTCCGGGCTCCGCGTCTCCTACCCTGGGGAGGGCGGCCTCTCATACCGTGGGGGGAACGTCCGTTCCAGGGCATCGGGCATAAGGACGAAATAGTTTACCCAGTTGTCACGATCGGCATGCGCCTTGCGACCAGCTTTCTTTCCCCTATGCGGCTGAACTTTTGTTGATCGCGCGCGAGTTGACCCTTGACGAGGCCTACCCTCAACGGGTGAACCAGTTGATGTCCCGTGAGTCGTCCGAAGCCGAACTGCCCGGCGAAGCAGAGCTGCCCGGCGAGCTGAGCGAGGCCCTCTGTGCCGAACTCATCGCCTTCCGCCGGGACTTGCACATGCACCCCGAACTCGGCAACCAGGAGTTCCGGACCACCGCCGCGATCCGGGCCCGCCTCGAAGCGGCCGGCCTCGAACCGCGCGTCCTGCCGTCCGGCACCGGGCTCATCTGCGACATCGGTACATCGGCAGGGGCGCGAAGCTCGGACAAGGGTGGCGGCGGGCGACGGGTGGGCGGCGTGCGCCCCATGCTCGCCATCCGCGCGGACATCGACGCCCTGCCCATCCCCGACGCCAAGGCGGGCGTCCCCTACCGCTCGACCGTGCCCGACCGGGCCCACGCCTGCGGCCACGACGTGCACACCACGACCGTCCTCGGCGCGGGCCTGGTCCTCGCCGAGCTGGACCGCCAGGGCCTGCTGCCCGCGCCCGTACGGCTGCTCTTCCAGCCCGCCGAGGAGGTGCTGCCCGGCGGCGCCGCGGACGCGATCGTGGCGGGTGTCCTGGACGGCGTCGGCAGGATCATCGCCGTGCACTGCGACCCGCGCGTGGACGCCGGCCGGATCGGGCTCCGCCCCGGCGCCATCACCTCCGCCTGCGACCGCCTGGAGGTCGCCCTCACCGGGCCCGGCGGCCACACCGCGCGCCCGCACCTGACGACCGACCTGGTGACCGCCGTCGCGCGGGTCGCCTCCGACGTGCCCGCGCTGCTCGCCCGCCGCATCGACGCCCGCGCGGGGCTCGCCCTCACCTGGGGCCGCATCGAGGCCGGCCACGCCTGCAACGTCATCCCGATGCACGCCGAGCTGGCCGGCACGGTGCGCTGCCTGGACCTCGCGGCGTGGCGCGACGCGCCCGACCTCGTACACGCCGCGATCGACGAAGTGGCCACCCTGCACGGCGCCAAATCGGAGATCAACTACGTCCGCGGAGTGCCCCCGGTCGTCAACGATCCGGCCATTACGGAACTGCTCCGGGACGCCATGGCGGCACGGCTTGGACCGTATGCGATCGAGGACACGGAGCAGTCACTGGGTGGCGAGGACTTTTCGTGGTACCTGGAGCATGTACCAGGGGCGATGGCCCGCCTCGGGGTCCGCACACCCGGCTCGAATGCCCGGCTTGACCTCCATCGGGGTGATTTCGACGCGGATGAAGCCGCCATCAAGGTCGGCGTCGAACTCTTCACCGCCGCGGCGCTGCTGGACGGCAACCGCTCGTAACCGGACACTTCATCCCCTGTTCGCGGCGATTCGATAACGGCTTCCGAACAGGGCTTTACGCGACATCTACGCGCGTTACGATCCGACGCGAAACCAGCGCCGGTAGGGGCGCCTCGGTTCAGGTTTGAAGGGACCTCCTCTTGCGCCGGGTATCCAAGATCGCTGCGGCAGGTATCGCCACCGCCGCGCTCGCGCTTTCCGCCACCGCCTGTGGCTCCACGTCCTCGCAGAAGGACTCGGGCACCTCGTCGTCCTCCGGCGGCAAGGCCGTCAAGATCGGCGTCGCGTACGACGTCGGCGGCCGTGGCGACCACTCGTTCAACGACTCCGCCGCGCGCGGCATCGACAAGGCCAAGTCCGAGTTCGGCGGCTCCGTCAAGGAGCTCACCGCCAAGACCACCGACACCGAGGCCGACCGCGTCCAGCGGCTGACCGACCTCGCCGGTGCGGGCTACAACCCGGTCATCGGCATCGGCTACGCGTACCAGAACTCGATGAAGCAGGTCGCCGCCAAGTACCCGAACGTCACCTTCGGCATCGTCGACTCCGTCGTCGAGGGCCCGAAGAACGTCGACAACATCGTCTTCACCGAGGAGCAGGGCTCCTACCTCGCGGGTGTCGCCGCGGCGCTGAAGTCGAAGTCCGGTCACGTCGGCTTCATCGGTGGTGTCGATGTTCCGCTGATCAAGAAGTTCGAGGCGGGCTTCGTCCAGGGCGTCAAGGACACCAAGCCGTCCGACAACGTCGAGGTCCAGTACCTGTCGCACGGCTCGGACACCTCCGGCTTCGCCAGCCCCGACAAGGGCAAGGCTGCCGCCCAGGGCATGCTCGACAACGGCGCCGACGTGATCTACACCGCCGCCGGTTCCTCCGGCACCGGTGCGATCGAGGCCGTCGCGGGCAAGAAGGGCGCCTGGGCGATCGGTGTCGACTCCGACCAGTACCAGCAGGCCTCGCTCGACAAGTACAAGAACTCGATCCTGACCTCGGTCGTCAAGAACGTCGACATCGGCGTCTACGACCTGATCAAGTCGGTCAAGGACGGCAAGCCGCTGGTCGGCACCAACAGCTACCCGCTGGCCAAGAACGGCGTCTCGCTCGCCACCAGCGGTGGCTTCATCGACGACATCAAGGCCCAGCTCGACGCGGCCCAGAAGAAGATCGTCGACGGCTCCATCAAGGTCAAGACGACCCCGTGACCCGTGGCGGCCTGTGACCGCCCTCGTCGCAACCGGCCCGGTGAGCAGGGACCGCCCTGCCCACCGGGCCGTAACGAAGTGTCAACTCTACGCGCGTAGGCCGGAGTTGGCGCGCCAGGAGTGTGCTGAACTACTACGCCGGGAGCCCGGCCGTACGTCAGTGCGCTTCCAGGCTTCTCCGGAAGCTCCCCGCCCCCCTGCTCCTGCCCACGAGGAGAGTGCGCCATCAACGCGTCCAGCCCTCCCGCCGTCGAACTGCGCGGCATCACCAAACGATTCCCCGGTGTCGTCGCCAACAAGGACATCGACATCACCGTCCGCAAGGGCACCGTGCACGCCCTGTGCGGTGAGAACGGCGCCGGCAAGTCGACCCTGATGAAGATCCTCTACGGCATGCAGAAGCCGGACGAGGGCACCATCACCATCGACGGCACCCAGGCCTCCTTCTCCAGCCCGGCCGACGCCATCGCGCTCGGCATCGGCATGGTCCACCAGCACTTCATGCTGGCCGACAACCTGACCGTCCTGGAGAACGTCGTCCTCGGCGGCGAGAAGCTGTACGGGATCGGCGGCAAGGCCCGCAACAAGATCAAGGAGATCTCGGACGCGTACGGCCTCGGGATCCGCCCGGACGCCATGGTCGAGGACCTCGGTGTCGCCGACCGCCAGCGCGTGGAGATCCTCAAGGTCCTCTACCGCGGCGCGCGCACCCTCATCCTCGACGAGCCGACCGCGGTCCTGGTCCCGCAGGAGGTCGAGGCGCTCTTCGACAACCTGCGCGAGCTCAAGGCCGAGGGCCTGACCGTCATCTTCATCTCGCACAAGCTCGGCGAGGTGCTCTCGGTCGCCGACGAGATCACGGTGATCCGGCGCGGCACCACGGTGGGCACCGCCGACCCCCGTACGACCACCACCAAGCAGCTCGCCGAGCTGATGGTGGGCAGCGAGCTGCCCTCGCCCGAGACCCGCGAGTCGACGGTCACCACGGTCCCCATGCTCAAGGTCGAAGACCTGCGCCTGGCGGCCACCGACCCCGACGGCGTGGTCCGCGAGGTGCTCTCCTCGGTCTCCTTCACGATCCACAAGGGCGAGGTCCTCGGCATCGCCGGCGTCGAGGGCAACGGCCAGGCCGAGCTCGTCGAGGCCATCATGGGCATGCGCATCCCCGACGGCGGTGTCATCACGCTCGACACCGCGGACATCTCCACGGCCCCGACGCGCAAGCGCCGCGAGGGCGGCATCGGATACATCCCCGAGGACCGCCACCGCCACGGCCTGCTCCTTGAGGCCCCGCTCTGGGAGAACCGCATCCTCGGCCACGTCACCGAGAAGCCCAACTCCAAGGGCCCGCTCCTCGACAACAAGGCCGCCCGCAGCGACACCGAGCGGATCGTGCGCGACTACGACGTGCGCACGCCCGGCATCGAGGTCACCGCGGCGTCCCTGTCCGGCGGCAACCAGCAGAAGCTGATCGTCGGCCGCGAGATGAGCCACAACCCCAAGCTGCTGATCGCCGCACACCCCACCCGGGGCGTGGACGTCGGCGCCCAGGCGCAGATCTGGGACCAGATCCGGGAGGCCCGCCGTGAGGGCCTCGCCGTACTCCTGATCTCCGCCGACCTGGACGAGCTGATCGGCCTGTCCGACACCCTGCGGGTGATGTACCGGGGCCGTCTGGTCGCCGACGCCGACCCCGCCACGATCACCCCCGAGGAACTGGGCTCCGCCATGACCGGTGCCGCCACCGGCCACCTGGAGCACCAGGAGAACACTGGGGGAGAGGACCGATGAAGAAGCTCACCTCCCGCATCGACAGGGAGAAGCTGCTCCTCGCGATCGCGGCCCCCGTGCTCGCGCTCGTCGCGGCCCTTGTCGTCACCGCGCTTGTCATCCTCGCCACCGGCAGGAACCCGTTCCCGGCCTTCAACGACATGCTGTCGTACGGCTCGGCGAGCGACAGCCAGGTCTACATCCTCAACAAGGCGACGACGTACTACCTGGCGGGCATCGCGGTGGCCGTCGGCTTCCGGATGAACCTGTTCAACATCGGCGTCGACGGCCAGTACCGCCTGGCGGCCTTCCTCGCCGCGGTGGTCGGCGGCGCGATGAGCCTGCCGGGCATCGTGCAGATCCCGGTCATCATCATCGTCGCCATGCTCGTCGGCGCGATGTGGTCGGCGGTCGCGGGCATCCTGAAGGTCACCCGGGGCGTCAGCGAGGTCATCTCGACCATCATGCTGAACGCCATCGCGACCGCGATCATCGCCTATCTGCTCCAGCCGGAGCGCCTGGGCCAGCTCGACTCGGCCGGCACGCTGGTCTCCACCAAGCCGCTGCCCGAGTCCTCGTGGTTCTTCACCCTGGACATGGGCCTGGCCGGACAGCTGTGGGGATTCATCGTCGTCGCCGTGATCGTCGGCATCGCGTACTGGTTCACGCTCGGCCGCACCCGCTTCGGCTTCGACCTGCGAGCCGTCGGCCAGTCCGAGTCCGCGGCCGCCGCGAGCGGTGCCAACGTCAAGAAGATGATCGTCACCAGCATGATCATCTCGGGTGCGGTCGCCGGTCTGGTCGGCCTGCCGACGCTGCTCAACGACAGCCACCAGTTCGACAACAGCTTCCCCCTCGGCCTCGGCTTCACGGGCATCGCGATCGCCCTGCTCGGCCGCAACCACCCGGTGGGCGTCGCGCTCGCCGCGCTGCTCTGGGGCTACCTGGAGCGCACCACCGGCCACTTCGAAGTGATCGGTTACGACAAGGAGATCCTCGGCGTGATCCAGGGCGTCATCGTCCTGTGCGTCGTGATCGCCTACGAACTCGTCCGCCGTTACGGCCTCAAGCGCCAGCAGCAGCGAGTCGGCGCCGAGCTCGCGGCGCAGGCCGCCAAGACCGAGACGGAGGTGACGGCATGAGCGTCACGACCGAAACGACCACGACCCCACCGCCTCCGGCCGGGGTCAAGCGGGGCAACGCCAAGCGCAAGTTCTCCCTCGCGCAGGTCCTGATGATCATCGCGGGTGCGCTGATCCTCGTCTCCGCCGTACGCATCATCACCGGCGCCGACCAGCTCACCAGCGAGGGCCAGATCAGCGCCGCGCTCGGCCTCGCCGTGCCGATCGGGCTCGCGGGCCTGGCCGGCCTGTGGTCCGAGCGGGCCGGCGTGGTCAACATCGGCCTCGAAGGCATGATGATCCTCGGCACCTTCGGGGCCGGTTATGTCGGCTGGCAGTCCAGCCCCTGGCTCGGCCTGATCGCGGGCATCGGCTTCGGCGTCATCGGCGGTCTGATCCACGCGGTCGCCACCATCACCTTCGGCGTCGACCACATCGTCTCCGGTGTCGCGATCAACCTGCTCGCGCTCGGCGTGACGCAGTACCTGGCCAAGCTGTTCTTCAACGGCGGCGAGGCCCAGGTCAAGGGCGGCAACCCCAAGCAGTCGCCGCCCGCCGACGCACTGCCCAGCTTCAGCATCCCGGGCCTCTCCTCCGGCCTGGAGTCGATCCAGAAGCACCACTGGTTCCTCATCTCCGACCTCGCCGGCATCCTCGGCGGCCTGGTCACCGAGGTCTCCTGGGTCACCGTCATCGCCGTCGCGCTGTTCGTCGGCACCTGGTGGCTGCTGTGGAAGACGGCCTTCGGCCTGCGCCTGCGCTCCTGCGGCGAGAACCCGATCGCGGCCGAGTCCCTCGGCGTCAACGTGTACTCCTACAAGTACGCGGCGGTCGCCGTCTCCGGCGGCCTCGCCGGCCTCGGCGGGGCGTTCCTCGCCCTGGTCACCTCGCACATCTACCTGGAGGGCCAGACCGGCGGCCGCGGCTACATCGGCCTCGCCGCGATGATCTTCGGCAACTGGCGTCCGGGCGGCCTCGCCATGGGCGCGGGCCTGTTCGGCTTCTCCGACGCGCTCCAGCTGCGCAACGGCGGCACCACCGTGCACGCCCTGCTGCTCCTGCTCGTCGTGCTGCTCGCGGCGCTCGCGGGCTGGAAGACGTACAAGAAGGCATGGCTCCAGGCCGGGATCAGCGCTCTGATGGCCGTGGCCATCCTGGTCTGGTACCTGCTGACCGACGACGTGCCCGGCGACTTCGTCGGCGCGACCCCGTACGTCGTGACGCTGCTCGTGCTCTCGCTCTCCGCGCAGCGCCTGCGGATGCCCAAGGCGGACGGCATGCGCTACCGGAAGGGCCAGGGCAAGTGACGCCGACGCCCGACTGGGAGGCGCTGCGCACGGCCGCGCGCGAGGCCATGTCCCGCGCGTACGCGCCGTACTCGGGCTACCCGGTCGGCGCGGCGGCCCTGGTCGACGACGGGCGCACCGTCACCGGCTGCAACGTCGAGAACGCCTCGTACGGCATCGGGCTGTGCGCCGAGTGCGGGCTCGTCTCGGCGCTCCAGCTGTCCGGCGGTGGCCGCCTGACGCACTTCACCTGCGTCGACGGCCATGGCGACGTGCTCGTGCCGTGCGGCCGGTGCCGCCAGCTGCTCTTCGAATTCGGCGGCCCGGAGCTCCTGTTGGAGACCCCGGCGGGCATCCTCAAGCTGTCCGACATGCTGCCCCAGGCCTTCGGCCCGGACCACCTCAAGTAACACCGCGGCCCCTGCGCTCCCTGCGCGGGGGCCGCACTCTCAACTCCCCTCTATGCGCGTAGAGTCGCGCACGTAACGTGCACCAAGCCGGAAGGAAAGACATGGACGTCATCTCCGTCATCCGCACCAAGCGAGACCGGGGCGAGCTGTCTCCCGAGCAGATCGACTGGGTCATCGACGCGTACACGCGCGGCGTGGTCGCCGACGAGCAGATGTCCGCCCTGGCCATGGCGATCCTCCTCAACGGCATGAACCGCACGGAGATCGCCCGCTGGACCGCGGCCATGATCGCCTCCGGCGAGCGCATGAACTTCGACTCGCTCTCGCGCCCCACCGCCGACAAGCACTCCACCGGCGGCGTCGGCGACAAGATCACCCTGCCGCTCGCCCCGCTGGTCGCGGCCTGCGGCGCGGCCGTTCCGCAGCTCTCGGGCCGGGGCCTCGGCCACACCGGCGGCACGCTCGACAAGCTGGAGTCGATCCCCGGCTGGCGCGCGCTGCTCTCCAACGAGGAGATGCTGAACGTCCTCGACACCACGGGCGCGGTCATCTGCGCGGCGGGCGACGGCCTTGCCCCGGCGGACAAGAAGCTGTACGCGCTGCGCGACGTAACGGGCACGGTCGAGGCGATCCCCCTGATCGCCAGCTCGATCATGTCGAAGAAGATCGCGGAGGGCACCGGCTCGCTGGTCCTGGACGTGAAGGTCGGCACCGGCGCGTTCATGAAGAACATCGAGGACGCCCGTGAACTGGCTTCCACGATGGTCGCGTTGGGCACGGACAGCGGCGTGAAGACGGTCGCTCTGCTCACCGACATGTCCACCCCGCTCGGCCTGACCGCCGGCAACGCCCTCGAAGTCCGGGAATCCGTCGAGGTGTTGGCCGGTGGCGGCCCTGCCGACGTCGTCGAGCTCACCATCGCGCTTGCCCGCGAAATGCTGGACGCGGCGGGCATCAAGGACGCAGACCCGGCGAAGGCCCTCGCGGACGGCTCCGCGATGGACGTGTGGCGCCGGATGATCGCGGCCCAGGGCGGCGACCCGGACGCGGCCCTGCCGGTCGCGCGTGAGCAGCATGTGATCACCGCCCCGTCCTCGGGCGTCCTGACCCGCCTGGACGCGTACGACATCGGCGTCGCCGCCTGGCGCCTGGGCGCGGGCCGCGCCCGTAAGGAGGACCCGGTGCAGGCCGGCGCGGGCGTCGAGCTCCACGCCAAGCCGGGCGACACGGTGACAGCGGGCCAGCCCCTGCTGACCCTGCACACGGACACGCCGGAGAAGTTCGAGTACGCGCTGGAGTCGGTGGCGGGGTCGTACGACGTGGCGCCGGCGGGGACGGGGTTCACGGCTAACCCGATCGTGCTGGAGCGCATCGCCTGAGCTGTACGTTCTTTGTACGGGTGAACGGGATCGGTGGACCTCCGCCGGTCCCGTTCGGCATGCTGGACTCGGTGGCGTACCAATGCGAGGAGACCGCCGTGAGCGCACTCACCGTCGACTACGACCCCGGTCAGGGCTGGGACGACCTTGTCCGCCTCTGGGAGGAGTCGAACTGGCCCGAGGGCTGCAAGGTGGAGATCATCGAGGGGATCATCACCGTGTCACCAGCTCCGGCCAACCGGCACAACAGCATTGCGGCCAAGGTTCATCGCGCGCTTCTCGGCGCTATCCCCGAGGACTGGAACCCGCACCAGACCTTGGGCGTGGCCGTCCCTTCCCGGCGCGGTCTGTACATCCCGGACCTGGTTGTCGTGCCGGACGCAGTGGTGGATGCAGAGCCGGGCAATTTCGTCCCGGCGGCCGCAGCCGAGTTGGTCGTAGAGATCACATCGCAGGCCAACGCGGTCCACGACCGTGTGACGAAGGCGGCGGGTTATGCCGCGGCAGGCGTTCCGCTCTATCTCCTGATCGACCGCTGGGCTCCAGCCGGCCCCATGGCGACCCTCTACGGCAAGCCGAAGGGCGATGTCTACAGGGTCCTGCAGGCGGCCAAGTTCGGTGAGGTGATCCGGCTGCCCGAGCCGTTCGGCCTGGCTCTGGATACCGGGTTGTTCCCTGTCGACTAGGCATCAGGGTGCCTTCGTCGGGCCCGCACCGATGAGTTCCGCGTTGCGCCGCGGTCTCATCGGTGTGGAAGCCACCGATCCTGCGGAGCAGCCCCCTGTCCTCGTCGTCCCCGCCCCCGTCACCTTCGCCGACGTCCCGCTCCTGTGCGAGCGGCTGCGCGGGCTGTACGGGGCCGGGGCTCGGGAGGTCGTGTGTGACCTCGCCGCACTGACCCGGGCCGACCTTGCAGCCGTCGAGGCGGTGGCCCGGCTGCGGCTCACCGCGCGGCGGGCCGGGGGCCGCGTCCAGATGAGGAATGCCGGGGCGGGGCTCGTCGCGCTGCTTGAGCTGGCGGGGCTGGGGCTCGACTGAGCATCGGGCTCGCTGGGCTCGTCAGTCGGGTGCGGGTCGTGTGTGGCTGGTCGCTCCCCCAAGTTCTCGGCTTCTCCCCCGAGTTCTCAGCTTCGCTCGAACAGGGGGGACCCCCATGAACAGGGGGGACCCCCATCGCGGCGGAGCCGCACGTGTCACAGCCCCGCGCCCCTGGCAGGGTCGGTGCTGGCCCGCACCGGGCACTTCAGCCCATCATGGGGGTCCCCCCTGGCCCTTAAGGCCTTGGGGGAGTTTGAGGACGAGCGCCCTCAAGGCGCGATACGGGGTCTGGGGCGGAGCCCCAGGTAACGACCACCGGGCCGTGCCCGAGTACGTCACCCCCGGCGGGTTTAGGGAAGGGGCGGGGAGGGGCACCCGGGGTCCGGGGCAGAGCCCCGGGCAGCGACCGCCGGGCCCGCGTGCTCACGGGGCCGGGACCGGGCGGCCCTCCTCGTCCAAGCGGGCCGGCAGGTCGAACAGCGGAAACCAGCGTTCCGTGTCCAGGAACGAGCAGATCCCCGAGACCTTGCCCCCGCTCGTCTCGATCACCATCAGCGCCCAGGGCGTGAACCCGCCCTTCTCCTTGTCCGCGTGGTAGTGCGCGAACGCGGGCGTGCCGTTGGCCACCGTCGGCAGCAGGCGGGAGCCCCGGCAGACGCTGCCCACGCCCAGCATCCAGCCCACGATGTCGTCGTGGCCGCGCAGCCACAGGTCGTACGGCGGCATGGACAGCGTGGCGTCCTCGTGGAGCAGGGCGGTCAGCGCTGTCATGTCGTAGCCCTCGAAGGCGGCCACGTACCGCTCAAGGAGTTTCTGCTGCTCCTCGTCGAGCGGGTTCGCCGCGTCCGATTCCTTCGGCTCCGACTCCGCGAGCGTCGAACGGGCCCGCTGGAGAGCCGAGTTGACCGAGGCCACGCTCGTGTCGAGCAGCTCCGCGACCTCGCTCGCCTTCCACGCGAGCACCTCGCGCAGGATCAGCACCGCCCGCTGCTTCGGCGGAAGGTGCTGGAGCGCGGCCACGAACGCGAGCCGCACCGACTCGCGGGCCAGCGCCGCCTCCGCCGGGTCCTCGATCGTCGGCAGCACCCGCCCGTCCGGAACCGGCTCCAACCAGGTCACTTCCGGGCGGGAGTTGAGCTGGGCGTTCGCGACCGGCGTCGCCGCCGTCAGGTCCATGGGGCGGGCCCGCTTGTTGCCCGCGGTCAGCATGTCCAGGCACACGTTCGTCGCGATGCGGTACAGCCACGAGCGCAGCGAGGAGCGGCCCTCGAACTTGTCGATGCTGCGCCACGCCCGCACCAGCGTGTCCTGCACCGCGTCCTCCGCCTCGAAGGCCGAGCCGAGCATCCGGTAGCAGTACCCCGTCAGCTCCCTGCGATGCTCTTCGAGCCGTACGTCCAGATCCGCCGTCGCTACGAGATCACTCATCGGTCCGCCCCATGTCGCGCCTGTGGTGCCAGCACTTCGGAAGCTACCGGACCCCACTGACAATCGCTCGGCTACGGGGGAAAGCGCAGGTCAGTGGCGGGCGGGTGCCAGGTGCAGGCGGTGGGTGCGGCGCTCGGCGCGGGCCGCGTGCGAGCCGTAGAGGGTGACCGAGACGACGCCGAGGACCGCGAGGACGCCGAGCAGCACCGTGGCCGGCCAGCCCGCCGCGTGGAAGGCGACCGCGCCGAGCGTGCCGCCCGCGCTGGAGCCCAGGTAGTAGGCGGACTGGTACAGGGCGGACGCCTGGGCGCGGCCGTGCTTGGCGGTGTGGCTCACCGAGGACGAGGCGACCGCGTGGCCCGCGAAGAAGCCCGCCGTGATGAGGACAAGGCCCGCCAGGATCGCGGGCAGCGAGGAGGCGAGCGACAGCAGCAGTCCCGCCGCGGTCGTGGAGACCGCCAGGTACAGGGCGCCGCGGCGGCCCACCCGGGCCACCAGTTGGCCGGCCGCGGCAGAGGAGACCGTACCGACCAGGTAGACCAGGAAGATCGAGCCGATCAGGCCCTGCGGCAGGTGGAACGGCGCCGCGGTGAGGCGGTAGCCGATCACCGTGTAGACCGCGCCGAACACCGTCATGAACAGCGCGCCGATCGCGTACAGGCGGACCAGCAGCGGGTCGGCGAGGTGGCCGCGCACGGTGTGGGCCAGGGCGCGCGGGTTCAGCGAACCCGGTGTGAAATTGCGGGCCTTGGGGAGGAGTAGCCGGAACACCACCGCGCACACCGCGGCCAGGGCGCCCACCGAGAGCAGCGCCGCGCGCCAGCCCCAGGCCTGCGCCACCCAGCCGGTCAGGATGCGCCCGCTCATGCCACCGATCGAGTTGCCCGCGACGAACAGGCCGATCGCCCCGACCAGCGCCTTCGCCTTCACTTCCTCCGCCAGGTACGCCATCGCCGAGGCGGGCAGACCCGCGAGCGCCGCGCCCTGCACCGCGCGCAGCGCCACCAGCCACCCCACGTTGGGCGCGAAGGGGACCAGGAGGCCCACGGCGACCGCGACCGCCAGCGACACCGTCATCATCCGGGTCCGCCCGAACCGCTCGGACAGCGCGCTCAGCGGCAGCACGAACAGGGCGAGGGCGCCGGTCGCCGCCGACACCGTCCAGCTCGCCGCGCTCGCCGTGGCCCCGAGGTCCGCGGAGATCAGCGGCAGCAGGGCCTGGGTGGAGTAGAGGAGGGCGAAGGTGGCGACACCGGCGGCGAAGAGCGCGAAGCTCATCCGCCGGTAGCCGGCGGCGCCGGGGGTGAGCTGGAGCGGGGACGACGAGATGGAGGCGCCCACGGTCGTGGACGCCCCGGTACTGGCAGGAGGCATGCGTAGACCGTAGGCCTGCCTGCGTTTATGCGTCCAATGCACAGATGGGCGACAATCGATCCACATATGCATTAGCCGAGGTCAGGGGCGCGCGTGTCATTGAACAGTTACGAAGAAGACATGGCCATGGCACTCGCGCCGCGGCTCGCCTACTTCGCCGGAGTGGCCCGCCACGAGCACGTCACCCGCGCCGCGCACGAGCTCGGCGTGCCCCAGTCGACCCTCTCGCGTGCCATGGTCCGGCTCGAAGAGGACCTGGGTGTCGCCCTGTTCGCGCGCAAGGGCCGCACCGTCTCGCTGACCGCCGCGGGCCGCACCTTCCTCGGCTCCGCCGAGCGGGCGCTCGCCGAGGTCGGCCGGGCCGCCGAGTCGATGCGCGCGGACGCCGACCCGGCGGCCGGCAAGGTCGCCTTCGGCTTCCTTCACACCATGGGCTCCGAAACAGTGCCGGGTCTCATCCGCGCCTTCCGGGTCGACCACCCCCGTATCCGCTTCACCCTCGTGCAGAACTACGGCGAGGCGATGATCGAGCGGCTGCGCGCCGGGGAGCTCGACCTGTGTCTGACCTCGCCGGTGCCGGACGCGCCCGACCTCGCGGCCCGGCGCCTGGACGAGCAGCGGCTGCGTCTGGTGGTGCCCGACGACCACCGGCTCGCGGGGCGCAAGCGGGTGCGGCTCGCGGAGGCGGCCGACGAGACCTTCGTGACCCTGGAGCCCGGCTACGGACTGCGCCGCATCACCGACGACCTGTGCGCGGACGCGGGATTCGCGCCGCGCATCGCCTTCGAGGGCGAGGAGGCCGAGACGCTGCGCGGCCTGGTCGCGGCCGGACTCGGCGTGGCGCTGCTCCCGCCGCCCGCGGTCGCCCGGCCGGGTGTCGTCGAGCTGACCGTCACCGCCCCGCGCGCGGTGCGCGAGATCGGGGTCGCCTGGCTGGACGGCCACCCGGACACCCCGCCGGTGGCCGCCTTCAAGGCCTTCCTGCTGTCCCGCCGGGGAAAGCTGATCCCCGAGTGACCTTCTTGCAGTAGGCGAGCAACTCCCTCAGTTTTTAAGGGACTTGCTGCCTTTGAGGGACTTGCCGAATCCGGCGGCCAGTGGCATGCGCAGGCCCAGCGGCGGTGGCGCGGCGAACGCGTCGGCGACCGGGCGGGCGTACGGGCGGGAGAAGAGCGTGCCGAACACGAAGTCCACGGCCAGCGCGTGGACTTCGGGACGATGCTGGCGCAGCGCGTGCCCGTCGGAGTGGACCTCGAAGCGGCAGGTGTCCCGGTTGGCCTTCTTGGCGCGCTCGGCGAGGCGGTAGGACAACTCCGGGTCGCTGCGCGCGTCATTGGTGCCGTGCACGATCATCACGTGCCGTCCCACCAACTGCTTCACCGGCTCCGGGTCGGCCGCCACATCGTCCTCCGGGATCCAAGGGGCCAGCGCCAGAACCGAGTTGACCGCCGGATGGCCCGCCGCCCGCAGCGCGGCCCGGCCGCCCATGCCGTGCCCGGCCAGGCACACCGGCACGTCTCCGTAGCGGCGTACGACCTCGTCCGCAGCCCAGTCGGCATCCGTGGCGAGTTGGGCGTCGCCGCCGTTCCAGCCCTGGCCGCGGTAGTGCACGGCGTGCGCCACCAGGCCCTCCTCGCGCCCGTCCCGGGCCAGCCTGCGGGCCAGCGGCAGCGCTGCCGCGTATGCGATGGGGGAGGGCCGGCGTGCCGAGACGGGGTCGCCGTCCGGGAGCACGAGAACCACACCGCTGACCGTCGCGCCGGTGCCCGTCGCACCGACGGCCCGTCCCAGCCGGGCAGCAGGCAGGGGAATCGCTTGCTGTGCCATGGCAGAACAGTCTCAGAAGCCCGGGTGTACTCCACCCGTCTGCACGGTCACTGTTACGTATCGACGATGTTCGGACGCCCGGTGATCTACGCGCGTAGGGGCTAGAGTGCGCAGATGACGAGCCAGACCGCATCCGTGCCCACCCCGGATCAGATCAGCCGTGCCCCGAAGGTGCTGCTCCACGACCACCTCGACGGGGGTCTGCGACCCGGGACCATCATCGACATCGCCCGGGACACCGGCTATGAGGGCCTGCCCGAGACCGAGGCCGACAAGCTCGGCATCTGGTTCCGCGAGGCGGCCGACTCGGGGTCCCTGGAACGGTACTTGGAGACGTTCGCGCACACCTGTGCCGTCATGCAGACCCGCGACGCGCTGTTCCGCGTCGCCGCCGAGTGCGCCGAGGACCTCGCCGAGGACGGCGTCGTCTACGCCGAGGTGCGCTACGCGCCCGAGCAGCACCTGGAGCAGGGCCTGACCCTCGAAGAGGTCGTCGAGGCGGTCAACGCGGGCTTCCGCGAAGGCGAGCGGCTGGCCCGCGCGAACGGCCACCGCATCCGGGTGGGCGCGCTGCTCACCGCGATGCGGCACGCCGCCCGCGCCCTGGAGATCGCCGAACTCGCCAACTCCTACCGGGACTCCGGCGTCGTCGGCTTCGACATCGCGGGCGCCGAGGCGGGCTTCCCGCCCACCCGGCACCTCGACGCCTTCGAGTACCTCAAGCGCGAGAACAACCACTTCACCATCCACGCGGGCGAGGCCTTCGGCCTGCCGTCGATCTGGCAGGCGCTCCAGTGGTGCGGCGCCGACCGGCTCGGCCACGGGGTGCGCATCATCGACGACATCGAGGTCGCCGACGACGGCAGCGTGAAGCTGGGCCGGCTCGCCTCGTACGTGCGCGACAAGCGGATCCCGCTGGAGATGTGCCCGACCTCGAACCTCCAGACCGGCGCCGCCACCTCCTACGCGGACCACCCCATCGGCCTGCTGCGCAAGCTGCACTTCCGGGCCACCGTGAACACGGACAACCGGCTGATGTCGGGCACCAGCATGAGCCAGGAATTCGAGCACCTGACGAATGCCTTCGGCTACACGCTGGATGACATGCAGTGGTTCACGGTCAATGCGATGAAATCAGCATTCATTCCTTTCGATGAACGACTGGCCATGATCAATGACGTGATCAAGCCCGGATATGCCGAGCTGAAGTCCGAATGGCTGTTCCAGCAGACCGCTACGACCAGTGGTTCTGCGATCGCGGGCGGCTGATCTTAGGTATAGGAAAACGGCCGGGAGTGTGAAATCCCGGCCGTTTTGCTCTGTTTGCGACCCGGGACCTCGGCTGACTAGCTTGACGAGTCGCTCACCTTTCCCACCCCAAGGACATATTTCTGATGAAGCAGTCTGCCAAGACGCTCGGTGTCGTTGCCCTCGGTGCCGCCTTCGCCGCCGCTGCCGCCGGGACGGCGTCCGCCTCCACGCTTCCGCACTTCGGACCGCTGTCGACCGTCGCCGCGGGGGCCCCGGTCGGCACCGTCGGGACCGTCGGCAAGGCGCTGCCCGCGGCCGCGCACAAGTCGCTGACCGGCAAGCCGCTGTCGGGCCAGCAGCAGGAGGCCAGCGACCCGGTGGGCAGCCTGCTCGGTGGAATGCCGACCGGCCCCGTGGCGAACAACCTCTCCGGCGCCGCCACCCTGCCCGGCGGCCTCACCGGCTGACGCCCGCACCGGACCACGCCCCGCCGGGGCGCACACCCGTGAGCCGGGTGTGCGCCCCGGCGGTGTGTGAGTAGGGTCTGGATCATGCGTCCGAAGGCATATGCCCGTGCGGCGGTGCTCGTCCTGACCGCGCTGCTCGGCGCCGCCTGTACCGGGCCGCCGGACGGGCCGGTCGAATCCGTGAGCGGCCAGAACCGGACGCCAACCGCCTTGCACCGGGCGGCACTTGAGGCAGGCGACGTGCCCGGATACGAGATTTCCGGCGATCGCTCGCCCGACGCCGTCCGGGGCACCCCGATCGCCGACCGCGCCGCGTGCGAGCCGCTCGCCGAAGTGATGGGCGAGGCGCCCGACGGCCGGGCCCGCGCGACGGTGAGCCGCGGCCTCGGCTCGCGCAGAACACCGGGCCTCGCGGTGTCGGCCTCGCTGTCCGCGTACTCCGCACCGGATGCCAAGCACCTCATCGCGGAGCTCAGGACGGCCCTGACCCGCTGCGGCAAGGAATTCACCACGGTCCTCGACGGCCGCAGGGCCGCGTACCGGGAGGTGTGTGCGGTGCCGTACGCGGTGAAGGGCGACGAGTCGGTCAGCTGGACGGCATCCGCGCTCGCCGAGGGGGCACCGGCGCCGGTGCACATCGTCGTGGTGCGCCAGGGCACCACCATCGTGCGGTTCATGGCGATCAACCTGTCGGGGCGGGCGCCCGCGACGGCGGCCGTGCCGCACGAGGTCGCCGACCGGCAGCTCGACAAGCTGGCCCGGACCGGCAAGAGCTGAGACGCGCGCTCCGACTACCAGGCGGTGCGCGGCGACTTCTCGGCGGGTATCAGGGCCCACATCGCCAGGTAGACCAGGAACTGCGGTCCCGGCAGCAGGCACGAGACGAGGAAGATCACGCGCATCGTGGTCGCGGAGGTGCCGAAGCGCCGTGCCAGCGCTGCGCACACTCCGCCGATCCGGCGGCCTTCGGTCGGGCGGACAAGAGGGGCGCTCATGGCAGGCTCCTTCGGAGCTGGAGTGGGGAGCCGCTTCTTGGTGGGCTCCCTTGCGATGTCTCCATACTCCCGCCCACAAGCGGACGAACCATCGGGCTAAGGGGCGATCCCGACCCTGGGAATCGTCGGGGTACGTCCCTGAGGGGAGTCCTCCCGAAGGACGGCGGCGGGCCGCTCGCGCTGGTTCCTGCGGCGGAGGCCCCGTCGTCCCGCCGGTACCACCGCGAGGTGGGCGAGGGCGACGCCGGTGGTGTTCAGGAGCAGCGAGTCCACATCGGGGACCTGGCCGGGCACGGCCGTCTGCAGCAGCGCGATGCCGAGCGAGATCAGCGCCCCGGCGAGCACGGTGCGTACCAGCGATGCGAGCGGCGAGACCTGGAGGCGGCCGCCGGCCATCGGGAGCAGCACCCCCAGCGGGGCGAGCAGCAGCAGGCCCTCGCCGATCTGGTGGGCGGCCTCCAGGGGGCCGAGCGCGAGGTCGGCCTTGATGCCGGCGAGCGGCGTCAGATTGGTGGCCGTCACCCACATCACGTCGCGTGGCCGCAGCGAGGTCCACGCCACGAGCAGCAGATGCGCGAGGAGGAGGACGAACCCCACCACGCGGAACCGGATGACGGCGCTGCCGCCTTGACCATGATGCTGCTGCACGCCCCCCAAGACGCGGCCCGCGGCGGGAACGGTTCCGCCGCGGACGGGTGATTCCGGTTGCCCGCCCGCGGCCCGGTCCACCGGACAGGCCCTAGGTACGACTGGGGCGGGGGATGTCGCCGAGGGTGGCCGCGCTGTCCGGCCGGGACTTCATCTCGGAGGTGCAGGTGTAGCCGCGGGCCGGGTCCTCGCCGGGGCCGCCGAGCACCACCTGCTGGGTGCCGGGCGCCGTCGGGGTGTTCTCCGCGTACGTGCAGACCACCTGCGACAGCGCGAGCGCGGAGAGGTCCTCCGGGTTGCGGCTCAGGCGCAGCGCGCCCGCCGGGTCGTTCTGGCGGCCCGCCGTGACGGTGAGCGGGCCCTTGACCTCCGTGGTGAACCCCGCGTCCTTCTCGTCGCCCGACGGCTGGGCGATGAGCTCGTCGAGCAGCGCCTGCGCGAAGCGGAGCCGGTCCTGGGCGCCCTTGTTCTCGGGGATCCGTACCGAACGCTGGGCCTTGACCAGCTGCGCCCCGCACACCAGGTAGACCTGCACGGTGACGCCCTCGAACTGCGGGGCGACCGCGTTGCCCGGCACCTCGCACGCCACCCGGGACGGCGCCGGGCCCGCGTCGACCGGGACCGACGTGGGCCGGATGCCGCAACCGGTGGCGGCGGCGGCCAGCGTGAGCAGCCCGGCCAGCGCGGCGGCTGCCCGGTGAAGTCGTCCTCTCAACTCTCCGCGCCCCCTTCCGGCGTCCCGGCGGTGGCGGGCTCGGTGGCGTCCAGCGGAAGCCGCAGCACGAACACCGCGCCGCCTTCGGGCGAGTTGGCGGCGGAGATGTCGCCGCCGTGGATGTGCGCGTTCTCCATCGCGATGGACAGGCCGAGCCCGGAGCCCTCCGAGCGCGGCCGCGAGGCGCTGGCCTTGTAGAACCGGTCGAAGACGTGCGGCAGTACGTCCTCGGGGATGCCGGGCCCGTGGTCGCGTACCGCGATCACCAGCTCGTCGCCCTCGACGCGCACCGAGACCCGGACCGGCGAGCCGCCGTGCTTGAGGGCGTTGCCGATCAGGTTGGCGAGGACGACGTCGAGACGCCGCGGGTCGAGGCGGGCCATGATGCCGCGCTCGGCGTCGAGTTCGACGGCGTCCAGCCAGGCCCGGGTGTCGATGCACGCGGTGATCTGGTCGGCGATGTCCACGTCGTCCAGGACCAGGCGGGCGGTGCCCGCGTCGAAGCGGGTGACCTCCATCAGGTTCTCGACCAGGACGTTCAGGCGCCGGGTCTCGGAGACCACGAGGCGCACCGCGGGCGCGATCATCGGGTCGAGGCTGTCCTCCTCCTCGTCGAGGACCTCGGCGACGGCGGTGAGCGCGGTCAGCGGCGTACGCAGCTCGTGCGACATGTCGGCGACGAAGCGGCGGCTCGCCTCCTCGCGCGCGCTCATGTCGGTGACCTTCTTCTCCAGGGCCTCGGCCGTCCGGTTGAACGTCCTGGAGAGATCGGCCAGTTCATCCGTGCCGGAGACCCTGAGCCGGGTGTCGAGCTTGCCCTCGCCGAGCCTGCGCGCCGCGTCCCCGAGCCGCTGCACCGGCCGCAGCACGGTGGTCGCGGCCGCCTGCGCGAGCAGCGCCGAGGCGAGCAGGGCGAGGAAGGTGGCGATGCCGAGCGACCAGGCGAGCGAGTTGAGGTCGCGCCGCTCCTGGTCGAGCGGGGCCAGCATGTAGCCGGTCGGCCCGGCTCCGATGATCTTCGTGCCGCCGACCAGGTAGGGGTGCCCGTGCAGCGTGATCCGCTGCCAGAACAGGTGGTACGGGTAGGCGTTGGCGTCGGTGACCTTCTGCTTCTTGTCGACCGCGTCCTGAAGCGACTTGGGTACGTCGTCGAGCGTGAAGCCGTCCACGTTCGACGCCCCGATGATCGGCTTGCCGGGGGCGCGCTCGGCCACGAGCAGCACGTTGTAACGGGAGTTGCTGCTGTCCGCCATCTGCTTGGCCGCCACCTGCAGATCGTGCTCGGCCGGCTGCAGCGGCAGCGAGGCGGCCCGGTTCTGCATGCCCTGACGGAAGTCGTTGAGCGCCGAGTCCTGCGTACGGACCAGGACGGCCTCGCGGTTGAGCCAGTACGCGATGCCGGACGCGGAGACGGCCGCGGTCAGCGCGACGAGCGCGAACACCACGACGAGGCGCAGCCGCAGACTGGTCCAGCGCAGACCGGCGAGTATCGCTCGCTTCACTTGCCCTGCTTATCGGGGGTACGGGGGTGGTGCGACAGGTTCACGAGGGGGTGTCCAGGCGGTAGCCCACGCCACGGACCGTACGGATCAGCGTCGGCGACGACGGCACGTCCTCGACCTTGGCGCGCAGCCGCTGCACACAGGCGTCGACGAGCCGGGAGTCGCCCAGGTAGTCGTGCTCCCACACGAGCCGGAGCAACTGCTGGCGGGAGAGCGCCTGGCCGGGCCGGCGGCTCAGTTCGAGGAGCAACCGCAGCTCGGTGGGCGTGAGTTGGAGGTCCTCGCCGTTCTTGGTGACGGTCATCGCGGCCCGGTCGATCACCACGTTGCCGAACGCCGCCGAGTCGGTGGCCTCCCGCTCGCCGCGCCGCAGCACGGCCCGGATCCGGGCGTCGAGGACCCGTCCCTGGACCGGCTTGACCACATAGTCGTCGGCGCCGGACTCCAGGCCCACCACCACGTCGATGTCGTCGTTGCGCGCGGTCAGCAAAATGATCGGCAGCTGGTCGGTGCGCCGGATCCGGCGGCACACCTCGAAGCCGTCGATCCCGGGCAGCATCACATCCAGCACGATTAGGTCCGGCCGCTGCTCGCGCAGCAGTTTCAGGCCGTCCTCTCCCGTCGCCGCGGTGGCCACACGGTGGCCCTGGCGAGACAGGGAGAGTTCGAGGGCCGTGCGGATGGCGTCGTCGTCCTCGATCAGCAACAGGAAAGGCACAGAGGTCATTCTGGCCCATGGGGGAGAGGAGCACGACCCCCGTCCGGCCCCCGGCCCGCAACTACGTGCGACGCGGCCGCTGTGACGCCCCTGTGACAGTCGACGGACACCCCCATGAAACTGCCCGGGCAGGCTCTTCCTCGTACCGAAGAACACCCGAGAGCCAGACTCCACCGACGGGGGGCGCGAGATGAACGCACTGCACAGCACCAACTCCAGCGCAGTTGTGACGCGTCTCCACGACGTCGTACGGAGCGAGAAGTCCGGTGCCACGAGTGTGCGGGGGTGTGCTCGCGGCACCGGGCGTCAGCACCCGTCGTACATGACGGTGATTGACAGCCCCGCGGTTGCGGCCGCGGGGAACAAGCCGGGGGGCAGCGGGGAGGCGGCGTACCGGGAGGTCTCGGGGGAGCGGAAGAGCCTGTCGGAGGCGGAGTTCACCGCCTACGTGCAGGAACGCCGCGCCTCCCTGTACGCAACCGCCTACCACCTGACCGGCGACCGCTACGAGGCGGAGGACCTGCTGCAGAGCGCGCTGTTCTCCACCTACCGGGCCTGGGACCGCATCAGCGACAAGGCGGCGGTCGGCGGCTATCTGCGCCGCACGATGACCAATCTGCACATCAGCGCCTGGCGGCGGCGCAAGCTCAACGAGTACCCGACCGAGGAGCTGCCGGAGACGGCCGGCGACACGGACGCGATGCGCGGCACCGAACTGCGCGCGGTGCTCTGGCAGGCGCTGGCCCGCCTTCCCGAACTCCAGCGCACGATGCTGGTCCTGCGCTACTACGAGGGCCGCACCGACCCGGAGATCGCGGACATTCTCGACATCAGTGTCGGCACGGTGAAGTCCAGCATCTGGCGCTCGCTGCGTCGGCTGCGCGAGGACGAGGTCCTCAGCTTCGGCCGTGACGAGGAGGAGTCCTTCGGCGAGCTGGTGGCCTGAAGGTCCGGGGGAGGGGACGCGGGTGGCCTGCGGGGGACACGGGGGCCACTCACGGGGGGTAACGGGGGAAGCGGCGGGGCCAGTCGGCCAGAACGCAGCGAGACCGCCCGCCGCTACGACGACCATCGGGATGAAGAGGGCG
>NZ_JBSFIE010000009.1:0-290494 GCF_053597395.1 Streptomyces sp. NPDC001415 | reverse complement strand
GATGTGCCGTTCGAGCGGTTGGTGGAGGTGCTCGACCCGGAGCGGTCGATGGGCCGCAATCCGCTGTTCCAGGTGATGCTCATCCTCCAGAACAATGAGCGTCCCGAACTGCGCATGGCCGGGCTGCGCGCCGTGCCGGAACACATCCAGGCCGACGCCGCCAAGCTCGACCTCACCTTCAACGTCATGGAGGAGGAGGGCCCGGACGGCGGCCTCGAAGGCTTCGTCGAGTACAGCGCGGACGTCTTCGACGAGTCCACGGTGGCATCGATGGCGGACCGCCTGGTGCGGCTGCTCGAACAGGTCGCCCAGGAACCGGAGTTGACGGTCGGCGCGATCGAGATGCTGTCCGCGGACGAGCGCCGCCGCGCCCTCGTCGAGTGGAACGACACCGCCCGGCCGCTCCCGGACAGCACATTGCCGCAGGAGTTCCAGCGCCAGGCGGCGCGGACGCCCGAGTCGGTGGCCGTGGTGGCCGGTGCCATCGAGCTGACCTACCGGGAGCTGAACGAGCGGGCCAACCGGCTCGCCCGTGAACTGATCGCCCGTGGCGCGGGCCCCGAGCGCCTGGTGGCCCTCGCCCTGCCGCGCAGTGAGGCGATGGTCGTGGCGCTGCTCGCGGTGCTCAAGTCCGGCGCCGCCTACCTGCCCATCGACCCGGCGCACCCCGGCGAGCGCATCGCGCTGATCCTCGGCGACGCCGACCCCGCGCTCCTGGTCACCGACACGGCGACCGCCGCGCTCCTGCCCACCACCGGGGTGCCACCGCTCGTCCTGGACGAGCCGGCCACCGTGACGGCCCTCGCCGCGCACAGCGGGGCCGACCTCGACGACAGCGACCGCGCCGCGCCACTGCTGCCCGGCCACCCGGCGTACGTGCTCTACACCTCGGGCTCCACGGGACGGCCCAAGGGCGTCATGATCGAGCACCGCAACCTGCTCAACTTCCTTCTCTCGATGGCCGAGCGCTTCCCGATGGGCCCCGCCGACCGGCTGCTCGCCGTCACCACCTGGTCCTTCGACATCGCGGGCCTCGAACTCTACGTCCCGCTGATCTCCGGGGCCGGCGTCGTCATCGGCGGGGACGGGGTGGTCCTGGACCCGGCGGCCCTGACCGCGCTCATCGAGCGCGCCGGAGTCACGGTGATGCAGGCGACCCCCGCCCTGTGGCAGGAGCTGACGCTGCGGGACCCGGAGGCGGTCGGCGGGCTGCGCGTCCTCGTCGGCGGCGAGGCGGTCCCGCAGTCCCTCGCCGAGACGCTGACGCAGCACGCCGTTCAGGTCACCAACCTGTACGGCCCGACCGAGACGACCATCTGGTCCACCGCGACCGAACTCACCGCGGGCGAGCCCGTCACGCTCGGCCGCCCGGTGTGGAACACCGGCGTCCTCGTCCTCGACGAGGGACTGCGCCCGGTGCCGGCCGGAGTCGCGGGCGAGCTGTACCTCACCGGCGCGGGCCTGGCCCGCGGCTATGTGGGCCGGCCCGATCTGACCGCGTCGCGCTTCGTGGCCTGCCCGTTCGGGCCCGCCGGAGCGCGGATGTACCGGACCGGCGACGTGGTGCGCCAGACCCCGGACGGGCGGCTGGTGTTCGTGGGCCGCGCGGACGACCAGGTCAAGGTGCGCGGCTTCCGGGTGGAACTCGGCGAGGTCGAGACCGTACTGCTCGCCCATCCGTCGGTGGGCCGGGCCGTGGTGGTCGCCCGCTCGGACGGCGGACGCGGCGGCGTCCTGGTGGCGTACGTGGTCCCGGCCGCCGGGGCCGGGCCGGTGGACGGCGCGGAGCTGCGGGAGTTCGTGGCCCGCTCGCTGCCCGAGTACATGGTGCCGCTGGTCGTGGCCCTGGAGACGCTGCCGCTCTCGCCGAGCGGCAAGGTCGACCGGCGGGCGCTGCCCGCGCCGGATTTCGCGGCGGCCGTGTCCTCGCGCGCCCCGCGCGACCCGGTCGAGGAGGCCCTGTGCGGCCTGTTCGCGCAGGTGCTCGGGCTTGAGCGGGTCGGCGTGGACGACAGCTTCTTCGACCTGGGCGGCCACTCGTTGCTCGCGGTCCGCCTGGTCAGCCGGGCCCAGACGGCCGGGCTGCGGTTCACCGTCGCCGATGTGGTGCTGCACCGCACGGTGGCCGAACTCGCGGTCCGTACCGAGAAGGCGGGCCCGACCGAGGACGGACTGCTCGACCCGTTCGCGCCCGTGCTGCCGATCCGGCCCGGCGGGGAGGCACCGCCCGTCTTCCTCGTGCACAGCGGACTCGGCTTCAGCCTTCCCTACGTGGGCCTCGCCGGGTACCTCGATCGGCGCCACCCGCTGTACGGCCTGCAGTCAACGGCCGCGGGCGGCGTGACGCCCATGCCGACCGACATCAGGGACGTGGCCACCGAGTACATCGGCCACATCAGGCAGGTGCGGCCGCACGGCCCCTACCGGCTGCTCGGCTGGTCCTACGGCGGCGTCCTCGCCCACGAGATCGCCGTACAGCTCCAACAGGCGGGCGAGGAGGTCGACTTCCTCGCCAACCTGGACGGCTATCCCGGCCGGACCGTACGGGACGAGGAGACCCACGACGACCGCGAGCTGCTGCTTCGCGCACTGGAGGCGCTCGGCCGCAGCCGCGAGGAATTCGCCGCCCGGCAGGTCACCCCGGCCGAACTCCTCGACGCCCTGCGCACGATGAACCACCCGCTCGCCGAGCTCGGCGAGGAGGGCGTGCCGCGGCTGCTGCGCCTCGCCCGCACCCACGGCGAGCTGATGGACCGGTTCACCGCGGGCCGCTTCGACGGCGACATGCACCTGCTCGTCGCCACCCGGGAGTACGCGCCGGCCGAGGCCGACGAGCTGACCGGCCGCTGGGCCGACCACGTGGACGGCGAGCTGCGGATCCACCGGATCGACTGCGGCCACGAGTACCTGATGCACCCCGGCCCCCAGGCGGTCGTCGGACGCGTCATCGACGCGGCCCTCGGCCGACTGCCCCACACCCCCGCCGCACCGGCGGCCCAGGACGCACCCGAGGAGGGCGAGCGCACATGGTGACGCTGGTTCAGATACGCAGGCCGGCGGCGCCGCTCGCGCTGGTCGTGGAGTCCCTCGCCGTGGCGGGGCGCCGGCTGCGCCGGCTGCGCCGGGCCCCCGGCCGGCTGATCGGGATCATCATGAACCCGCTGGTGTCGATGGTCGTCCTCGGCTATCTGTTCCGGGGCTCGCTCTCGGTCACCGGGGCCGGCGGCTATCAGGAGTACATCTTCGCCGGGGTCGCGGCCCAGGCCGGGCTCGCCGGCATCGGACCGACCGCGGTGGCCGTCGCCGAGGACCTGCGCGGCGGGCTCGTGGCCCGGTTCCGCTCGCTGCCGATCTCACGCCCGGCGGTTCTCGTCGGGCACACGCTCGGCGACCTGGCCGTCGGTCTGATCGGCCTCGCGGTGGTCACCGTGCTCGGGGTGCTCTTCGGCTGGCGGCCCGACAACGGCCCGCTGTCCGTGCTCGCCGGGTTCGCGCTGCTCGCCCTGTTCATGTACGCGATGCTGTGGATCGGGGTGCTGCTCGGCCTGTTCTCCCGCAACCTGGAGACCATCAACGTGGTCGCGGGACTCGTGACCGTGCTGTTCTCGTTCCTCTCCAACGCCTTCCAGTCCGTGGACCGACTGCCGTCCGCGCTGCGCGTCATGGCCGAGTGGAACCCGGTCAGCGCGGTGGTCACCCAGACCCGCAGGCTCTGGGGCAACCCCACCGCGACCGGCGGGAGCTTCCCCACCGACCACGCGTCGCTCGCCCTCGCGGTGTCCCTCGGTGTGGTCTTCGTCCTCACCGTGTTCCTGAGCCTGCGGCGCTACCGCACGGCGGCCCACTGAGCCGCGACACGGCAGCCCGCCCAACTCGCCCGCGCAGCACTCCACTTGACCATCAACGGGGGACGCCATGGCACCGACCATGTCCATCACTCAAGACCTGGACCGGATCGACCTGACCGATCCGCGGACCTTCGCCGAGACCGACCTGCGGGCGATGTGGGCCCGCTTCCGCGCCGAGCGGCCCGTCCACCTGCACCCCGCGACCGGCGGCGCACCGCCGTTCTGGGTGCTGTCCCGGCACGCCGACGTGCTCGCCGTGTACCGCGACAACAAGCGGTTCACCTCGGAGCGCGGCAACGTCCTCGCCACCCTGCTCCAGGGCCAGGACTCGGCGTCCGGCAAGATGCTCGCCGTCACCGACGGCCCGCGCCACCGGGAGATCCGCAACCTGATGCTCAAGTCCTTCTCGCCCCGGGTGCTCGCGCCCGTGGTGGAGGGAGTGCAGCGGCGCACCGACGCGCTGCTCGACGAGGCCCTGGAGCGCGGCTCGTTCGACTTCGTGACCGACCTCGCGGACCACATCCCGATCAACACGATCGGCGACCTGATGGGCATCCCGGCGAAGGACCGCGAACAGCTGGTCCACTGGAACACCCAGACGCTGTCGCGCACCAGCTCCGAGCACGGTGCCGAGGAGGAATGGCTGGCCCGCAACGAGATCCTCCTGTACTTCTCGTCGCTCGCCGCCGAACGCCGCCGCAACCCCGGCGACGACGTCCTCAGCGCCCTGGCCACCGGCGTCATCGACGGCCGCCCGCTGAGCGAGGACGAGATCGTCTTCAACTGCTACAGCCTGATCCTCGGCGGCGACGAGTCCAGCCGGATGTCGTCGGTGGGCGCCGTGCTCGCGCTCGCCGAGCACCCCGAGCAGTGGCGGGCCCTGCGCGAGGGCGCCGACCTGGAGACGGCCACCGAGGAGGTGCTGCGCTGGACGACCCCGGCGATGCACTTCGGCCGCCGCGCCCTGACCGACGTGGAGATCGGCGGCCGCACCATCGCCGCCGGCGACGTGGTCACCCTGTGGAACAGCGCCGCCAACTTCGACGAGGACGTCTTCGCCGAGCCCGGCCGGTTCGACCTGGCCCGCACCCCCAACAAGCACGTCGCCTTCGGGCACGGCCCGCATTTCTGCCTGGGCGCCTTCCTGGGACGTACGCACGTCTCGGCGATGCTCTCCGCGCTGCGCCGCAAGGTCGGCGACATCGAGATCCTCGGCACCCCCAAGACCCTCTACTCCAACTTCGTGTACGGCTACACGAGCCTGCCGGTCCGGCTCGGCCGGTCCGGCTGACCGCACGAGAGAGCCGCACCACGACACATTCCCGACCGCGTACGACCGAAGAGAACGGAAGCGACGACATGCCGAACCCCTTCGACGACCAGGACGGCACGTTCCGGGTCCTGGTGAACGACGAGGCGCAGTACAGCATCTGGCCCGCCTTCGCGGCGACCCCGCCCGGATGGACGGTGGTTCTGGAGGAAAGCCCGCACGCCACCGCGCTCGCCCATGTCGAGCAGCACTGGACGGACATGCGCCCGCGCACCCTGCGCGAGCCGTCCCAAGACCCGGCGCGCTGAGGGAACGGGGCGGCTGACGTGGAGATGGCCATCCGGGCGGAGGGCATCCGCAAGCGGTACCGGGGTGTCGAGGCGCTCTCGGGGATCGACCTGAACGTCCGGGCCGGCACGGTGCTCGGCCTGCTCGGACCCAACGGGGCGGGCAAGACGACCACGGTGCAGGTGCTCACCACGCTCGTGCCGCCGGACGGCGGCCGTGCCGAGGTGGCCGGCTTCGACGTGGTGCGCCGGCCCGTCGAGGTGCGCCGGCACATCGGCCTCGCGGGCCAGTACGCCGCCGTGGACGAGGTGCTCACCGGGCACGAGAACCTGGTGCTGCTCGGCAAGCTGCTGCACTTGGGCGGCCGGGCGGCGCGACGCCGGGCGGACGAGCTCCTGGAGCGCTTCGGACTGGCGGGCGCGGCCCACCGCCCCGCCCACACCTACTCCGGCGGCATGCGCCGTCGGCTCGACCTCGCGAGCTGTCTGATCACCTCGCCGCCCGTCCTGTTCCTCGACGAGCCCACCACGGGCCTGGACCCGGTGAGCAGGCTCGCCCTGTGGGACCTGGTCAGGGAGCTGGTGGCCGGCGGTGTGACGCTGCTCCTGACCACTCAGTACCTGGAGGAGGCCGACGTCCTGGCCGACCAGATCGTGGTCGTGGACTCCGGTCGGGTGATCGCCGACGGCACCCCCGACGAACTGAAGCGCAAAGTGGGCGGCGACCGCCTGGAGTTGACGGTCCCCTCGCCCTCGGACATCGGCGCGGTGCTCGCCGCGCTCGGCACCGCCCTGACCACGGCCCCGACGGTGGACGAGGAGAAGGGCCACGTCTCCATCCTCCTGGACGACGGGCTCGGCGACGTCGCGGACGTCGCGGTGGCCCTGCGCAAGGCGGGCGTCACCGTCTCGGACTTCGCGCTGCGCCGCCCGACCCTGGACGACGTGTTCGCGCAGCTGACCGGGGGGCCGTCGTCATGAACACCCTGGACCGGCTCGTCGAGGGAGCCCGCGCCGATCTGGCCGTACGCCAACGACGCGTGTCCCAGGCGGAGTTGGAGCGGGGCGTGGCGTCGGCCGGGCCCGCGCGGGACTGCGCGGCGCTGCTGCGCGGCACCGACGGCGTACGGGTCATCGCGGAGGTGAAGCGGGCGAGCCCCTCCAAGGGTCCGCTCGCGGCCATCGCCGACCCGGCCGCGCTCGCCGTCGCCTACCAGGCCGGGGGCGCCGCCGCGGTCAGCGTGCTCACCGAGGAGCGCCGCTTCGGCGGCTCGCTCGCCGACCTGGACGCGGTGGCGGCAAGGGTCGAAGTGCCGTTGCTGCGCAAGGACTTCGTCGTCGACCCGTACCAGGTGTGGGAGGCCCGGGCGCACGGCGCGGAACTCGTGCTGCTCATCGTCGCCGCCCTGGAGCAGTCCTTGCTGGCCGACCTGCACGCGCTGGCCGTGGAGATCGGGCTCACCCCGCTGATCGAGACGCACAACGAGGAAGAGGTGGAGCGGGCGCTGCGGGCCGGCGCCCGGGTCGTCGGGGTCAACGCCCGCGACCTGCGCACCCTCGAAGTCGACCGCGCCACCTTCGCGCGCCTCGCCCCGGGGATCCCCGAGGACGTGGTGCGCATCGCCGAGTCCGGGGTGCGCGGCCCCGGCGATGTCATCGCGTACGCCGCCCACGGGGCGGACGCCGTCCTGGTCGGCGAGGCGGTGGTGACCGGCGGCAGCCCGACCGCCGCCGTCGCCGCCCTGGTCGAGGCGGGCCGCAGCGCGCCCGCCTCGACCTGACCGGACCCAGAGCAGGCTCTCAACTCGTCGCGTACTTGGCCGTGACCGTCGTCCAGCGTTCCAGGACGGCGGCCGCGGCCCCCGAGTCGATCGCGTCGCCGGCCCGCGCCACGCCCTCGGCAAGCCGTTCCGTGATGGGCCGCTCGCTCGGGTTCAGGGCCGCGAGGCCCGCCGCGGCCGAGAGCAGCACGGCGTCCCTGACCGGCCCGCGCGCCCCCGCGAAGGTCTCCCGGGCCACCCGCGCGTTGTGCGTCCGGTCCCCGCCGCGCAGGGCGTCGGGCGACGCGTGATCGATGCCGATGTCGCGCGGGTCGAACGACTCGGTCCGCACCTCGGACCCCATGACCGACCAGACCGTGGAGGTAGTGGTGACCGTCAGTTCGTCCATCCCGTCGTCGCCCCGGAAGACCAGCGCCGACACCTCGCGGCGGGCGAGCACCCCGGCGAGCAGGGGCGCGAGGCGCGGGTCCGCGACGCCGATCGCCTGGGCGGTGGGGTCGGCCGGATTGGCGATCGGGCCGAGCGCGTTGAAGACGGTACGCACCCCGAGCTCCCGGCGCGGCGCGGCGGCGTGCCGCATCGACGGGTGGAACACCGAGGCGAAGGCGAAGGTGATGCCGGTCTCCTCGGCGACCGTCGCGACCACCTCCGGCTCCAGGTCGAGCGCCACGCCCAGCTCTTCGAGGACGTCGGCGGAGCCGCAGGCGGAGGACGCCGAGCGGTTGCCGTGCTTGACCACCCGGGCGCCCGTCGCGGCCGCGACGACCGCCGACATGGTGGAGATGTTGACGCTGTTGGAGCCGTCGCCGCCGGTCCCCACGATGTCGAGGGTGGGCCCGGGCACCCGCAGGGGCACGGCGTGGCGCCGCATGGAGGCCACCAGGCCCTCGATCTCGTCGACGGTCTCGCCCTTGGCGCGCAGTGCCACCACGAAGGCGGCCAGACGGGCCGGGGTGACCCCGCCCGACATCACCTGATCCATCGCCCAGGAGGAGTCCTCGATGGTGAGGTCCCTTCGGTCCAGAAGCGAGTTCAGCAATTCCGGCCAGGTACGACCCTGCGGCTCGGCAGTCACGGGGAATCTCCTTGAACGGCGCCATGGGAAGTATGCACAACCCATTCTGTGAGGCGCGCAAAGCGCTTTCCAGACCACTATTCGGCGAGATGTACGGTCCAATTGGTAAAGGGGGGCGGGACCGGTGGCCCTGCACATTGCGGTGGAGGTGGTCAGGGACTCCTCGAATTCCCTGACCTCGCAGATCCAGAATTTCATCAAGCGGGAGATCGTCGAGGGAATTCTTCATCCGGGCACCCGGCTGCCGTCCAGCCGGCGGCTCGCCGACGACCTCGACGTGTCACGCAGCGTGGTAGTGGAGGCGTACGGGCAACTCGTCGCCGAGGGCTACCTGGAGGCGGTCCAGGGCGCGGGCACCAGGGTCGTACGCCATCTCGGGGACGAGCGGTCCGTGGTGCCCGCGCTCCTCGACGACCAGGGGGCGGCCGGCCCGCGCGACGGGGCGCCGCCCGCGCCGGTCCGCTGGGATCTGCGGCCCAGCGGCGGCAACATTCCGGCGTTCCCGCGCCGCGAGTGGCTCAGCTGCTACCAGCGGGTCCTGTACCGGGCGGACTCCGCCGACCACGGCTACCCGTCGCTCGCGGGCGAGCCGGACCTGCGGCTCGAACTCGCCCGCTATCTCGGCCGGTTGAGGGGAGTGCGCACCTCGCCCGCCGAGCTGATGGTGGTGGCCGGCTTCGCGCAGACGCTCGGCCTGATGTGCGCGGTGCTGCCCCGGATCGGCATCGACGCGCTCGCCATCGAGGACCCGGGCCACCCCGGGCAGCGGCAGTTCGTGCGCGAGAGCGGGCTGCGGGCGGTGCCGGTCCCGGTCGACGCGGAGGGCATCGACGTCGAGGCGCTGGCCGCGTCAGGCACCCGCGCGGTCCTTGTCACCCCCGGCCACCAGTTCCCGACCGGCGTCACGCTCTCGCAGCGCCGTCGTGAGGCCCTTGCCCGGTGGGCGCGCGACGTCGACGGCTGGATCATCGAGGACGACTACGACGGGGGGCTCTGGTACGAACGCGGCGCCCGGCCGCTCGCGTTGCAGCGCACCGACCCCGAGCGGGTCGTCTACGCCGGCACGGCGAGCAAGTCACTCGCCCCCGGCCTGCGGCTCGGCTGGCTGGCCGCGCCTGCGCCCCTGCTCGACCCGCTGATGCGAGCCCGCGCGCGCCAGGACCTCGGCACCGAGACCCTCACCCAGCTGACCTTCGCCGAACTCCTGCGCACCGGCCTCTTCGACCGCCACCTGCGCCGGCTCAACTCCCTCGCCCGCAGCCGCCGGGATTCCCTGGAGGAGGCTGTGCGCCGCCATCTTCCCGGGGCCGCGGTCCTCGGCCGGGGCGCCGGACTGCACGCCTACCTCCAACTGCCCCGGGGCACCGACGAGGCGGCCCTGGTCGCCCGGGCGCTGCGCCGCTCGGTCCTGCTGCGCGGCGCGGCCGCCTTCCACACCGGGCCGGGACGCGGCGCCCCGGCCCTGGTCGTCGGCCACGCCCACCTGCCGCGCTCCGGCGTCGGAGAGGCCGTCCGGCAACTGGCGGCGGCCGCCCACGGGTGAATCAGACCCGGGAGAGCTCCACAGGTGAGCGCCACCTCGCGGCGGAACCAAGGAAGTTGTCCAGCATGGTCAGCCCGCCCGTGGTGGTGATGCTCTCCGGGTGGAACTGCACGCCCTCGATCGGCAGGGTGCGGTGCCGCAGCCCCATCAGGTAGCCGTGGTCGACGGCGACGGCCGTGGACACCAGCTCATCTGGCAGCGGCTCGGCGACGATCAGCGAGTGGTACCGGGTCACCTCCAGGGTGTGCCCGAGCCCCTCGAAGAGCCCGGCCCCGTCGTGCCGCACCGTGCTGGTCCGCCCGTGCATCACCTGGTCCGCGACCTCGATGCGCCCGCCGTGCGCGAGCGCGATCGCCTGGTGCCCCAGGCACACGCCGAGCAGCGGCACCCGCCCGGCGAACCGGTGCACCAGCTCCACATGCCCGGACCGCGCGGGATGGCCGGGCCCGGGCCCGAGCACCACCGCGTCGGGCTCGCGCGCGGCGAGCTCGTCGGGGGAGAGCGTGTGGGACCGTACGACCTCGGTCCGTGCCCCCAGGGTGCGCAGGTACTGGTCGATGATGTGCACGAAACTGTCGTACGCGTCGATCAGCAGCACCTTCATGCCCGTGACGTCTCCTTCGGCGTGTGCGGTTCGGGTCACGACGACAGCTCCTGACCGGTGAGCGCCCAGTAGGCGGCCCCCATCTTCGCCAGCGTCTCGCGCCACTCCGACTCGGGCTCCGACTGCGCGACCATGCCCGCCGAGCTCTGCGTGGAGTACGTCTCGCCGTCGTACTCGATGGTGCGGATGGTCAGCGCAAGCTCGCTCCAGCCGCGCACGTCGACCAGGCCGACCGCGCCCGCGTAGCTGCCGCGCCGCTCCTGCTCCAGAGTGTCGATGATCTCCATGGCACGGACCTTGGGCGCGCCCGTCATCGTGCCGGCCGGGAAGGTGGCGCGCAGCGCCCGCCAGGTGTCGACGTCCGGCTCCAGGCGGCCCGAGACCGTCGAGACGAGATGGAAGACGTGCGAGTACGTCTCCACCGCCATCAGCCGGTCCACCGGCTGGGTGCTGGGCCGGGTCACCCGCCCGATGTCGTTGCGGCACAGGTCGACCAGCATGATGTGCTCGGCCTGCTCCTTGGTGCTCTCGCGCATCTCCTTGACGCGGCGCTCGTTCTCCTCCGCGTCCGCGCAGCGCCGGGCGGTGCCCGCGATGGGCCGCATCGTGAGCTCGTCGCCCTCGATCCGGTAGAACAGCTCGGGGCTGGCCCCGATGAGTGTCCGTCCGGCGCGCGGCATCAGGTACATGTACGGCGACGGGTTGCGCCCGCGCAGCCGCCGGTAGACGTCCACCGGCTCCAACTCGGTCCGCACGTCGATGCGGTGGCCGATCTGGATCTGGTAGATGTCGCCGACCCGGATGTGTTCGAGACACCGGTCGGCCCAGCCGAGGAACGTCTCGCGGCTCACGCTGTCGCGCACCGAGAGCGGCGCCGGCGCCTCGGGCGCCGGCTCGTCCTTGACCGCGCCCCAGGCGGCCCCGGCGGCGAGGACCGCGTCCGCGAGCCTCGGCCGGTCGGCGAACGCCGGGCTCTCCGCGCTGAGTTGGCGCACCCCGCCGTCGACCAGGTCGTACCAGACGGTGTCGCGGAAGAGGGTGAGCGTGATGTCCGGGCCGCCCGGCGCCTTGGTGCGCGGCGGCAGCGTCTCCATGTGCCAGGCCGACTCGTACGCGAAGGTCGTCAGGAACCCGAAGGCGTACGCCGTCGACGGGATGTCCGTCGCGACGTCGAACAGGGCCTGCGCCCCGGCCAGTACGTCCCACATCCGCTCGGCGGCGCCGAACGTCAGCCGGTGCACCCCGGCCTCGACCGTGTGGTCCCCGAGCCCGGCCGCGGCGGCCCGGCCGGCCAGCGCCTCGGCGATCCGCGCGGCCCCGTCGATCTCCAGATACCCGTCGTGGACCCGGATCTCGGCGAGCCGGCCGAACCCGACGACGGCCCAGCGGCGGTCCTGGTCGGCGCCGTCCACGCTTTCGAAGAGGAATACGTCGTCGGCGGCGAGGCTTTCGCGCAGCCGGACGTACAAATCGAGAGGGTCGTGGTGCGGCAGCGCCGTATCGGTGACCCGCACACCGATCGTGCTGATTCCCGGCATGGTGAACTCCTCGTACATAAAGGACGGTCGGTGATTTCTGCCGACGCGGACCACTCGGCCATGCGAAGCAAATCAGCGGGCACACCATCGGTGCCAGACCAATTCGCGGCGCCCGATACGGTCCACTCGCGATTCACTTGACCCCGGCGGTCCGATTGCGCTGACCTGTTACCGACCCGGTCCGACGCACGCCTGTCAGGGACCGCCCCCGAACACTTTTATCCCCCCACTTTTGCTATGCCGCTCCTCCTCCCCGCCAGCCGCACCGGAGGCAGTAATGAGAAACAGCATCTGGGACACCGAAGTGATCACTTCCACCGAAAGCGCCACCGAATCCTGGCGGGCCCGTCCCGCCGCCCAGCAGCCCGAGTGGCCGGACCTGGACGAACTGCGGTCCGTCACCGCGAGGTTGGAGAAGGCGCCGCCCCTGGTCTTCGCCGCCGAATGCGATCTGCTGCGCCGGCGCATGGCCGCGGTCGCCCGCGGCGAGGCCGTACTGCTGCAGGGCGGCGACTGCGCCGAGACGTTCGCGGGCACGACGACCGACGGCATCCACGGCAAGCTCAAGACGCTCCTTCAGATGGCCGCCGTGCTCACCCACGCCGCGGCCCTGCCGGTCGTCAAGATCGGCCGCATGGCCGGGCAGTACGCCAAGCCGCGCTCCCAGAACCAGGAGCACCGCGACGGCGTGACCCTGCCGTCCTACCGGGGTGACGCGGTCAACGGCGTGGAGTTCACCGCCGCCTCCCGCAGGCCCGACCCGCAGCGGCTGCGCACGATGTACGAGGCCTCGACCACCACGCTCAACCTGGTGCGGGCCCTGACCACCGGCGGCTTCGCGGACCTCAGCCAAGTGCACGCCTGGAACCGGGGGTTCGTGGCCGACTCGCACGTGGGCGAGCAGTACGAGGAGCTCGCCGACGAGATCGACCGCAGCCTCGCCTTCATGAAGGCGTGCGGCGTGGACACGCGGGAGCTGGGCACCGCCGAGTTCTTCGTCGGCCACGAGGGCCTGCTGCTCGACTACGAGGCGGCCCTGACCCGCACCGAGGCCGAGTCCGGACGCACGTACGCCACCAGCGCCCACCTGCTGTGGATCGGCGAGCGGACCCGCGATCTGGACGGGGCGCACGTCGAGTACTTCTCGCGCATCGACAACCCCATCGCGGTCAAACTCGGCCCGACCACCAGCCCCGACACCGTCCTCGGGCTGCTCGACCGGCTCGACCCGGACCGCGATCCCGGCCGGCTGACCTTCGTGGTGCGGGCCGGTGCCGAACGCATCCGCGACCTGCTGCCCACGCTGGTGGAGAAAGTCAACGCGGAGGGGGCGCAGGTCTGCTGGGTCAGCGACCCGATGCACGGCAACACGATCACCGCGGCGAGCGGGCACAAGACCCGCCGGTTCGACGCGATCCTGGACGAGGTGCGCGGCTTCGTCGAGGTGCACGACGCGCTGGGCAGCCACCCGGGCGGCATCCATGTGGAGCTCACCGGCGACGACGTCACCGAGTGCGTGGGCGGCGGCAACGCGGTGCTCGCCGAGGAACTGCACCACCGCTACGAGACGGCGTGCGACCCCCGGCTCAACCACACCCAGTCCCTGGACCTGGCCTTCCAGCTGGCCCGGATGTACCGCGAGCGCGGCCGGGTCAACGCCCGGCCGCGGAGCCTTCGATGATGTCGAACGGCGGGTTCTGGGCCAGATAGAAGTGGTCCCCGGGCAGCGTCCGCACCTCGAACGCACCCCGGGTCGACTCCCGCCAGGCGGACGCCTGTTGGAGGGTCACCCGCGGGTCGTCGGCCCCGACCAGTGCGGTGACCGCGCAGCCCAACGGGGTGCGCGGCGGCGCGTCGTAGGAGGCGAGCATGCGGAAATCGGCCCCGATGTAGGGCAAGACGAGTTCGACGAAAGCGGGGTTGTGCAGAAGTTCGGCATCGGTGCCGCCGAGTTCCACGAGAGTGGCCGCGATGGATTCGTCGTCCCACCGGGCGCCGGGATCGGGCCGCATCAGGTGGGGGGCCCGCGCCCCCGAGGCGAAGAAGTGATCGAGATCGATTCCCCGGCTCGCCAGCTCCATGGCAGTCTCGTACGCGACGATGGCGCCCATGCTGTGTCCGAAGAACGCGGTGGGCAGCCCGTCCTCGGCCATCAACCGCACCGCTTCCTGGGCGATTTGACGAGCCATGGCAATGAGGTCATCAGCGGGCTTCTCGGCAATCCGCTCCGCACGCCCCGGATAACACACCGCACGCACGTCGAAATCGCCGAGCGCCTTGGCCCAGCCCCGGAAGAAGTAGGGCGACCCCCCGGCATGCGGGAAGCAGACCACCCGCCGAGTCGCGAACGGCCGAGGCGCGACGCGTTGTATCCAGACCATTTGTTGCCCCCAAGACCGGTACCGCGTGGCTCCGCATACGCGCGGTCCATGATCCGGCGGGGGGCTGACGAGGGACTGACAGGTGGCTGACGGGTAGCTGACATCTCGCGGCGGGCGCGAATGCGGCGCACCCGGTGCCGCGGGTGCGCCGCTCCTGCCGGGAGGACCGCTCGCGTCAGACGTCGTAGTCCTGGTCGAAGCGGTCCTGGGCCTCCTGCTGGGCGCGCCGGGTCTCGTCCTGGCCCTTGTCCTGCGCCTGGCGTGCCCGCTCCTGCGCCTGGTCCTTCTTCTCGCCCATCGCCTGCTTGGCCTTGTCCTTGAGCTCCTGCGCCTTGTCGTCGAACTGGTCCTTGATGCCCATCTGGCTTCACTCCTACAGGGGTGTGAGGGGGCGGGGGGCCGGGGCCGTTCCCACGGCTCCCCCGGGCCTCGACCAGCCTGGCACGCACGGACATTCCACGCATGTCCGGCAGTCACGGACCGTGCTCAGGGCTCGCGCCGGCCTCCGGGGAAGCGCGCGGTAGGGTCGAGGTCCGTGAGCGCATTCGAGCTTCCCGACGCCCCTCTCCGTATCGCCGCCGCACAGGCGCAGGCCGTTCCCGGGGAGGTCGAGGCCAACGCGGCCGCCGTGGCGCGGCTGATCCGGGAGGCCGGGGACGGCGGGGCGCGCGTGGTCGTCTTTCCCGAGAAGTTCCTCAGCGGATACGAGATCGAGCTGATCCGCACCGACCCCCGGCGCTGCGCGGTACGCCCCGCCGACCCCCGGCTCGCCCCGATCGCCGAGGCCTGCCGGGCGAGCGGGGTCACCGCCGTGGTCGGGGCCGCCGTACAGGACGGCGGGGAGCTGTACGTGTCCGCCCTCGCCTTCGACGCGACCGGCGTCGTCGGCCGCTACGACAAGCAGACCCTGTTCAAGCACGAGCGGGCCGTCTACCGCCAGGGCCGTGCCGGAGCCACCCTCCAAGTGGGGGGCTGGCGGCTGGGGTTGGGGGTCTGCTACGACTCCGGGTTCCCCGAACACGCCCGCGCCGCCGCGCTCGACGGCTGCCACGCATATGTCGTGGGCGCCCTGTTCGGCGAGGGCAACGGCCACCACGAGTCCCGGATCTGGTTCCCGGCCCGGGCCTTCGACAACACCGTGTACGCGGTGCTCGCCAACCACGTCGGGGTGACCGGGGGCTGGCGCGCCTGCGGGAGCAGCGCGGTGTGGGGCCCTGACGGCCGCCTCGTCGCCGAGGGCAGCCCCGCGGACGAGGAACTCGTCTTCGCCGACCTTCTCCCGGAGCGGTTGCGCGCGGCCCGCGAGGCGGAGCCGATGCTGCGCGACCTGCATGACACGGACGCCGAACCGCGCACCGCCCTGGGGGCGGACCCGGCCCGCTGAACGGCTGGTGGACGCGCCCGCCGTGCGCCAGAGTGGTGGCGAACCCGATCGCGAGGAGCTGTGCCATGTCGTATCCGGAACCCAGGTACTTTGGCGAGAAGGGCGAGGTCAACGCGGTGTTCCGGCCGGCGGACACCCCCGCGGAGCTGTCCGCGCCGAACGGGAGCCGCACGCACTACCTGGCCACCACCGAGTCCACGCAGGGCGAGTTCGGGCTCTACCGGCTCGACATGGCGGCCCGGGCCGGCGGCCCCAGCACCCACTTTCACCGCACGATCTCGGAGACCTTCTTCATCCTCGACGGCACGGTCCGCCTCTACAACGGCGAGCAGTGGATCGAGGCCGAGAAGGGCGACTTCCTGTACGTCCCGACGGGCGGCCTGCACGGCTTCCGCAACGACTCGGACGAGGCCGCCTCGATGCTGCTGCTCTTCGCACCGGGCGCCCCGCGCGAGGAGTACTTCGAGAAGGTGGGCGAGGTCGCGCGGCTGAGCCCGCAGGAGCGCACGGAGTTCTTCCTGAAGCACGACACGTACTGGACGGACTAGGGCCACGCGTCCCAGACAAGATCCGCCGGCCGGACAGGCCCTAGGACGCGCGGCTCCGGCGGGCCAGGGCCGCGCGTCCCGGGCGGGATGCGCCGGGCTCACCAGGTCCACGGGGTGGGTTCCGTCACCCAGCCCGCGGTGAGGGCCAGGCGTGAGGTGCGGTGTACGGCGAGGAAGCCGAAGGGGCGGTCGTAGGCCGCCTCGATCCGCCTCACCACATAGGGCGGGGGAGCGGGGACGCCGCCCGGGGCCATCGCGACGGCGGTCACCGTGCCGGCGCGGAAGCCGAGTTCACCGAAGGTTGCCCTGGCCGCCTGCCGGGCCGAGCCGACGGCCAGCGGGTCCGCGCTGATGCCGTCGAAGTGGCCGCGCGACAGGTCGCTCGCCGTCGCCAGGCCGAACAGGCGCGCCGAGGCCAGCAGGTCGTGCTCGGCGGAGAGGTCGAACGGCACGGTGGTGACGGCGAGTTGGGGATCCCGGGTGCGGCTGCGCACGTTCTGCACGGTCAGGCCCGGGCCCACCGCGCCATGGAGCAGCCGGTCGCCGGGCACGACCGGACAGCGCCCCGCGAGGACGTCGACACCGCCCGCCAGGACATGACCTGCCGTCAACTCCTCGTCCCCCAGCAGGAGATGGACGTCGACACCGGTGTCGCCGAGCACCTTGAGCACGGTCAGCGGGCCGTGCGCGGTCTCCGCCACCGCCACCCGGTCGAGCAGCGAGGTGCTGCGGCCGAGGCCGGCCAGTTCGCGACCGGCCCAGGGTCCGGACCCGGGCCGGACGGGGAACGACCGGAAGGGCTGGATCCACCGCGTCCGTACCGCCTGGGCCGCAGCGAGGATCAGCTCGGTGCCCTCGTCCACCGCCACCGGCATGGCCTCGATCAGCCCGCCCGTGTGCTCCGACGCCCAGGCGTCCAGGGTCTTGCGGTCCGTCGCGGGGTCCGAGGTCAGCACCCCGTGCGCGCCCGGCGGCAGTTCGGCCGACCACTCGGGGCGCAGCGGCAGCGTCCGCCTGGTCCACAGACCGGTCGCGGCGTGCACCCCGGGGATCCCGCCGACGTGGGCCAGGAACTCCCGGGCGCAGGCGGCCGCGTCCTCGGGCCGCAGGCCCACGGCGTCCGCCAGCTCGCCGCGCGCCGGGCCGTGCGCGCCGGCCGCGAGGAGGGCGAGCAGCGGCCAGACGCCGGCCGCCGAGAAGACGGTGCCGGCCGTGCCCGCGTGGGTGCTTCCCCACCGTGCCGTCAGCGCGTTGGCCGCTTCGATCGCGGCCGCCCTGGATGCCATCCCGCGCCTCATTCCCCCGTGGTCGCCCGCGTACGATGCGCATTCGCGCAAGAGTTCGCCCCAGTCCTATGAGGAGCACCGTACCCGTGGAGATACCGCCGCCGCCCGCACCCGGGCAGCCTCAGCAGCCGCAACCGGGGCAGGGGTACGGCTGGCCGGCGCCGCCTCAGGCGCCGGGGGGACAGCCGGGCCCGGCTCCGGCCCCGGGTTCGTACTTGGGGCAGCCGATGAACGGCGGGCCCTGGTACCCGTATCCGCAGGCGCCGCAGCAGCCGCCCACGAGCGGTCTGGCCATCGGCTCCCTCATCACGGGCATCCTGTGCTGCATACCCCCGCTCGGTCTGATCCTGGGCGCCGTCGCGCTCGGGCAGATCAAGAAGAAGGGGCTGCGGGGCAAGGGTATGGCCGTCACCGGGGTCGTGCTCTCGACGATCAGCACGCTCCTGCTGATCGTCTCGATCGCGACGGGCGGACTCACCGACGGCTGGCGGAACTTCAAGGACGGCTGGAACAGCTCCGCCTCCACACGCAACACCCTCGACCTGCGCAAGGGCGACTGCTTCGACGTGCCCGGCGGCAAGCTGGAGCGCGAGGTCGCCTCCGTACGGATCGTGCCGTGCCAGGGGAAGCACGACGCCGAGGTCTCCGGCTCGTTCGTGCTGACCAACAACGGCGTCTACCCGGGCGCCGGGACCATCTCCGCGCAGGCCGAGGCGCGGTGCTGGGAGGTGGAGCAGGCGTACGCCATGGACAGCTGGAAGATCCCGGCCGGCGCGGGGCCGTACTACTACACGCCGAGCCGGAAGAGCTGGGGGCTCGGCGACCACACCGTGACGTGCGCGTTCGCCTCGGAGGGCGGCAAGCTCGAAGGGTCGGTGCGCAATGACGCGACCACGCTCGACGCCGACCAGGTCGCGTTCCTGAAGGCCGCCAACGACGTGGAGCGCACCCTGGCCAAGGCGCCCGACGAGGACCGGGTCGAGGACGACCTGCCCGGGTTCAAGAAGTGGGCGGGCGAGATGACCGGCGCACTGGGCCTGGACGCCGAGGATCTGGGCGCGCACAACTGGTCGGCCGGGAAGCTCGCGTCCGTGCAGGCGTACATCAACGGCATGAAGACCGCGCAGATGGAGTGGGTGCAGGCGGCGGGCGCCCGGGACGCGGACGCCTTCTATCTGCACTCCGGGGCGGCCGACAAGGCGATGAAGCAGGCTGATGAGATCGCCGCGCGCGCTGCCCTCGGCCTCGCGACGACCCCGCCGTCCAGCGACAACCACTCCGGCGGCGGCACGGGCGGAAGCGGCGGCGGGACCGGCGGCAGCGGGACCGGTTCCGGAACCGGTGGTTCCAAAAGCGTCTGAGGAGGTCTCGGGGAGGGCAGAACGTACCCGCTGTACCGCGGGTACGCCCTGGATGAAGGCGCGTCATCACTTCGAGTGAATGTCTGGCCTTTGCTTGCGGTCGCCAACCCACGGTTGCCACGCTGTTGCAGTCTGTCAACCTGATGGGAGTGGCCCGTGACATTCGGTGAGCAGCCCGCCTATCTGCGCGTAGCCGGCGATCTGAGGCAGAAGATCGTGGACGGTTCGCTGCCGCCGCACACCCGGCTCCCGTCGCAGGCCAGGATCCGTGAGGAGTACGGGGTTTCGGACACCGTGGCCCTCGAAGCCCGCAAGGTCCTGATGGCCGAGGGCCTGGTCGAGGGCCGCTCGGGGTCGGGTACGTATGTGCGCGAGCGACCGGTGCCGCGCCGGGTCGCCCGCTCCGGCTACCGGCCCACGAAGGGTGCGAGCCCGTTCCGTCAGGAGCAGGCCGAGGAGGCGGCGCGCGGGACCTGGGAGTCGCGCAGCGAGCAGGAGGAGGCGACCGCGGAGATCGCCAAGCGGCTCGGCATCCGCCCCGGCGACCGCGTCATGCGCACGCGGTACGTCTTCCGTGACGCGGGCGAGCAGATGATGCTGTCCACGTCGTGGGAGCCCCTTTCCGTCACGGGCCGCACTCCGGTGATGCTGCCCGAGGAGGGGCCGCTCGGCGGCTGCGGGGTGGTCGAGCGGATGGGCGCGATCGACGTGGTGGTGGACAACGTGGTCGAGGAGGTCGGTGCGCGCCCGGGGCTCGCGGAGGAGCTCCTCGCGCTCGGCGGGGTCCCCGGCCATGTCGTCCTGGTCATCGAGCGGACGTACTACGCATCGGGGCTCGCGGTCGAGACGGCCGACGTCGTCGTCCCGGCCGACCGCTACCGGATCGCGTACCACTTGCCCGTGAAATAGCGGCCCCGGTACATCCGGGCCCCGTACGGCAGCAGGGGGCGCACCCAACAGGTGCGCCCCCTTCTCCGTGTGCCGCCGATGACCGAATTCGTATCTCTTTGTGTAAAGCCGTATCCGCTGAGTAAAGGTCAGGCGTAGGCTCGGGCATATGCGGATTGCGGTTTCCTGGGGATGCTTACTGACCTGCACGCCGACGCCGGGAGAGGTGCGATGAACGACAGTGGGGCTGTGCTCGCCTGGCAGGTGATACGTCAGGACGACAACGGCAACCAGTACCGCGTCGGCAAGTACGCCACGCGCGCCGAGGCCGAGCAGATGGCCGACCGCCTCGGCGTCCGCGGGCACAAGCAGCTCTACTGGGTCGAGCGGATCGGCGCCCCCGCCCAGCAGTAGCCCTTCCCGCGGCAGCCCTCCCCGCAGGCAGGACGCGGGACGTCCGAAGGGCGCGCGTTACGCTCCGGCGCATGAACGAGACCGTGGTGGTGGCCGGAGCCGTGTACGACCGGGGGCGCCTGCTCGCCGCCCGCCGCAGCGCCCCGCCCGAGCTGGCCGGCCGCTGGGAACTGCCCGGCGGCAAGGTGGAACCGGGCGAGAGCCCACAACAGGCCCTCGTGCGCGAACTCCGCGAGGAACTCGGCATCGAGACCGAGCCGCTGGAACGCATCGCGGGGGAGTGGCCCCTCAAGCCCGGCCTCGTCCTGCACGCGTGGACCGCCCGGCTGCTCGACGGCCGGCCCCGCCCGCTCCAGGACCACGACGAACTGCGGTGGCTCGCCCCCGAGGAGGCCGACGCCGTCGAGTGGCTGCCCCAGGACCTCCCGGCGGTGGCGGAAGCGATGCGCATCCTGGGGGCTTTGAGCCGTTCGGGGCCCGGCGCTGCGCCCTGAAGGGGCGCGAGGAACTGCACGACCAGCCCCGACGGTCCGCGGTTGAATGCGCCCCCTGAGCCACCCTTCCCCCTCCCCGCGGAGCGAGACGCCGCCATACGCCCCACTTGGGGATAGGACGTACCAAATATCGGGTATGTGCCTATTAATCGTTTCTAAACCCCCCGAACCATCGGATGCGGGTGATCGGCGTGATCGACACCTCGGGCGAGTGCGCCGAGTGGACCTTCCCTGCTGAACCAGGAGCCGTACGGACCGCCAGGCACGCCGTCCGGGACGCCCTGCGCGGCTGGGCCCTCGACGCCGCGACCGTGGACGTGGCGGTGCTCCTGGTCAGCGAGCTGGTGACCAACTCCCTGCGCTACGCGTCGGGGCCCATCGGGGTCCGGCTCGACCGGCTCGACAGCACCACCCTGCTGGTGGAGGTGTCCGATCCGCTTCCGGATCCGCCGGTCGAACGCGCCGCCGGAACGGACGACGAAGGGGGCCGCGGCATGCAGCTCGTGGCCTGCTCCGCCCGGCGCTGGGGGACCCGCCACGGCAGAACGGGCAAGACCGTGTGGTTCGAGCTGGCTCTGCATGGTTAGAAGGAGGGAGGGACGGACGATCACAGGCCCCGGATGAGAACCGGCCGACAACGGCTGGAAAAGAACGAGACCGGGATGTGATCGTGAACGCCGTGTCGGCTGGGGCCGTAGTGCTGAATACTGCGGTCAAGGCCGGTCCGGTGCGGTGAGCTGGAGGGGACGGTCGCGTGAGCGAGATACCTGAGACGGCTGGCGATGTCGTGTGGCAGAGCAGCCCACCTGGCTCGATCTATGACTACATCCGCGTCGCCTCGTTCTCGATCGGGCCCGACGGGCTGATCGAGCAGTGGAGCCTGCGGGCCGAGGAGCAGTTCGGCCTGGCCGCGGCCACCGTGATCGGCCGCGATCCCGTCGAGGCCTTCATGCCCCCCGAGCTGCGTCCGCGCGGGCACCGCCGGGTCGCGGAGATCCTGGACGGCAAGGAATGGACCGGCATCGTCCCCTTCCGCATGCCCTCGCCCGACGGAGGCGAACGCGCCCAGGGTCTCGCCGAGCTCTACGTCATGCCGAGCCGCACGGCCGCCGACGAACGGGCGGCCCTTTGTATCGTCGTCGACGTACGCGCCCTGCGCGGCATCGAAACCGACCTGGCCGCCTCGCAGGCCATTTTTGGTCAATCTCCCTACGGCTTCCTGCTGTTCGGTACGGATCTCACCGTGCTGCGCGCCAACCGGCGGTTCGCCACCGTCTTCGGCGGGGCCCCCGAGGAGCACCGCGGCCACACCGTTCACGACTACCTCAGCCGCCCCGAGGCCGACCGGATGTCCGCCGCGCTGCAACGGGTCCTGGACACCGGGGAGTCCGTCACCGACCTGGAGATAGTGGGCTCCGCGCCCGGCGGCTCCGACCGCAGGCACTGGGCCGTCAACCTGTACCGGGTGCACAGCGGCACCGGGCGCCCGATCGGCGTCGCGGGTCTCGGCATCGATGTGACCCGCCGCCACAACGCGGCCCGCGAGGCCGCCGACGCCCGCCGCAACCTGGCCCTCCTGAACGAGGCGGGCGCCCGCATGGGCAACTCCCTCGACCTGGAGACCACCGCCCGCGAACTCCTCGACATCACCGTCCCCGGCTTCTGCGACCTCGCCTCCGTCGACCTCTACCAGACCCTGCTCGCCGGTGACGACCCCGGCTCCGGCCCCTGTGACGGGCGCGGCGAACTGCGCCGGGTCGCCTTCGCGAGCGCCGTCTCCGACGGCCCGCTGGCCAGCGGCGAGGGCGGCGACGGGGAGGTGGGCGTGGGCGACGTACACCGCTACCGGTTCCACTCCCCGTACGCGAGCGCGCTGCGCACCGCCCGCGTGCACACCGTCAGAGGCGCCGACGGCGGCCTCGTGCACACCACCCTCGCCGTCCCGATGGTGGCCCACGACACCGTCGTCGGCCTCGTGCAGTTCGCCCGCGCCAAGGGCAGCGAGCCGTTCGGCGAGCGCGACCGGGCGCTCGCCACCGAGCTCGCCTCGCGCGCCGCCGTCTGCATCGACAACGCCCGCCTCTACCGAAGGGAGCACGAGCGGGCGCTGATCCTCCAGCGCTCCCTGCTCCCGCCCGGCGACCCCGAGGCCGCCGGGCTCGACATCGCCTGCCGCTACCTGCCCGGCAGCGCCGAGTCCGAGGTCGGCGGCGACTGGTTCGACGTCATCGAACTGCCCGGGCATCGCACCGCGCTCGTCATCGGCGACGTGATGGGCCGCGGCCTGCGCGCGGCTGTCGCCATGGGTGAACTGCGCACCGCCGTACGGACGTTGGCGCTGCTCGACCTCGAACCGGCCGAGGTCCTGTCCCACCTCGACGAGATCGCCCGCGGCCTCGGCGCGCCGGGCGGCAGCCAGCAGGCCTCCCGCGTCTCCCACAAGTCCCGCGACGCCGACCTCTCCGAGGTCTACCTCGCGACCTGCGTGTACGCGGTCTACGACCCGGTCACCCGGCGCTGTACGTTCGCCAACGCCGGGCACCTGCCGCCCGTCCTGGTCGAACCCGGCGACGACCCGGGCGAGCCCGCGATGCTTCTGGACGTGCCGCCCGGGCTGCCGCTCGGCGTCGGCGGCGAGCCCTTCGAGGAGGTCGAGGTCGACCTGCCCGAGGGCGCGCTTCTCGCCCTCTACACCGACGGCCTCGTCGAGTCCCGCGACCATCCGCTCGACGAGGGGCTCAACGCCTTCCGCAAGACCCTCACCGACCCGGACCGGCCCCTGGAGGACGTCTGCGACCAGGTCCTCGGCTCGCTCGACACCCGGCACGGCGAGGACGACATCGCGCTCCTCCTCGCCCGCATCCAGGGCCTGCCCGCGGACGCGGTCGGCGACTGGCGCCTGCCGCGTGAGCCGCGCTCGGTGGGCCGCGCCCGCGAACTCGCCCGCACGCAGCTGCTCGCCTGGGACCTCGACGACCTCGTCGACACCACGGAGCTCCTGGTCAGCGAGCTGGTCACCAACGCGCTGCGCTACGGCGACGGGGAGATCCGGCTCCGGCTCCTCCGCGACCGTACGCTCGTGTGCGAGGTGTGGGACGCGGGCCTGGTCCAGCCCCGGCGCCGCCGGGCCCGCGACACGGACGAGGGCGGCCGCGGCCTCCAGCTGGTCGGCCTCCTCAGCGCGGCCTGGGGCGCCCGCCGCACCCCGCGCGGCAAGACGGTCTGGTTCGAACTCGCCCTGCCGGACGGGGAGTCGACCCCGCCGGAGCTGACGGAGGAACAGATCCTGAGCATGTTCTGACCGCCCCTAGCCCGCCGGGGGTGTCCGGGGCGGATGCCGACCCTGGCCAGGGGTGGTGCGGGTGTGGGTTCGGCGCTTCCTCTTGAGGTAGGCGTACGCGGCCGATGCCACCGCCACGACGACCACGACCACCGGCAGCACCAGATCGCTGGCCGAACTCCCCGAGTCGTGGGTGCTGTCGGCGAGCGCGGGGGCGGCGGAGACCAGGATCAAGGACAGGGCGGCGAGCGTGCCGAGGGCGGCACGGCGCCGGGCTCTTCCGACGGGCGGCATCACGGTCCGAGCGTATGGCCGGAACAGCACCCTGGCGACCGGAAAGCGCCCCTGTGCGGGGCCGCTAATCTGGGGCGCAGGGCACTTCAAGGGGGAGACGCACGCGTGGGCAGGATACGGAGCTGGTGGGGCGGCCGCGGAGGGCGCTGGACACGGCGCACCCTGCTCGCGGCGGCGCTGGTCGTCGTCGTCACGCTCGCCGCCGCCGGAGTGGCGCTACGCGCCCAGTACGCCGGCGCCCCCGGCGAGGACACCCGGACGCGCGGCCGGGACGCGTACTGGATGGGGCACGCCTGGGTCGACGGCCGCAAGAACGACAAGGACCTGGACGCCTTCGCGGCCAAGCTGCGCGGCAGCGGCATCAAGGACCTCTTCGTGCACACCGGCCCGCTCGACCACGACGGCACCCTGCCCGCCACCCGCTACCCCAAGGCCCGCTGGCTCGTGGAGGGCGTGCACCGCAGGCTGCCGGACGTGCGCGTACAGGCCTGGCTGGGCGACCGGCTGGCCAGCGAGGGCCCGGTCGGGCTGCGCCTCAAGAACGCCACGACCCGCACGGCCGTCGTCACCACCGCCCGCCAGGTCCTGGACGGCGCCCGCTTCGACGGCGTCCACTTCGATCTGGAGCCGCTGCCCTCGGGCGACAAGGACTACCTCGCCCTGCTCGACTCGCTGCACGCGCTCACCCGGCCCCGCGGCGCCCTGCTCTCGGTGGCCGCGCACCAGATAGACCCGCTGCCCGCGCTGCACTCGGCGGCCGAAGGCCTCACCGGCCACGGCAAGTGGTGGGCACAGGCCTACTTCGCACAGGTGGCACGCCGCGTCGACCAGATCGCCGTCATGTCGTACGACACGGCGATGCCCGTGCAGAGCCTGTACGGCGGCTACGTGGCCCGCCAGACCGCGCTCGCCCTCCAAGTCACCCCGAAACAGACCGACTTGCTGATCGGGCTGCCGTTCTACGACGCCGAGAGCATGTCCCACCACGGCTCCGCCGAGACGGTGGAGGCGGCCGTGCGCGGCGCCCGTCTGGGCCTGGCCCGCACCGACCGCCACCGCCAGCACTTCGGCCTCGCCCTGTACGTCGACTTCGCCGAGCGCGACCGGGACTGGGCCGCCTATCGAAAGGGCTGGAGTCCTCAACAGAGCTGACGGGCCGTCAGGAATCGCGGCGCCGGATCCTGCTGCCCAGCCACACCAGCGGGTCGTACTTGCGGTCCGCCGCCCGCTCCTTCAGCGGGATCAGCGCATTGTCGGTGATCTTGATGTGCTCGGGGCAGACCTCCGTACAGCACTTGGTGATGTTGCAGTAGCCGAGCCCGTGCTCGTCCTGGGCGGTCGTCTTGCGGTCCAGGCCCGCCTCGGACGCCGCGTCCAGCGGGTGCATGTCGAGCTCGGCGACGCGCATCAGGAAGCGCGGGCCCGCGAAGGCGCCCTTGTTCTCCTCGTGGTCGCGCACCACATGGCAGGTGTCCTGGCACAGGAAGCACTCGATGCACTTGCGGAACTCCTGCGAGCGCTCCACGTCGATCTGCTGCATCCGGTACTCGCCCGGCGCCACCCCCTCGGGCGGCACGAACGCCGGGACCTCCCGCGCCTTGGCGTAGTTGAAGGACACGTCCGTGACCAGGTCCCGTACAACGGGGAAGGCCCGCAAGGGGGTTACGGTGATGACGTCCCCGGGGTCGAACACCGACATCCGCGTCATGCACATCAGCCGCGGCCGCCCGTTGATCTCCGCGCTGCACGAACCGCACTTGCCCGCCTTGCAGTTCCAGCGGACCGCGAGGTCGGGGGCCTGGGTGGCCTGGAGGCGGTGGATGATGTCGAGGACCACCTCGCCGTCGTTCACTTCGACCTTGAAGTCGGTGAGCTCACCGCCGCCGGTGTCGCCCCGCCAGACCCGGAAGCTCGCATCGTACGTACTCACTCGTACAGCTCCTCTTCGGCGAGGTACTTGACCAGCTCGTCCTTCTCGAAGAGGGAGAGCAGATCGGCACGGATGGGGTCGGTCTCCTCGCGCACGAGCCTGATCTGGCCGCGCTCGGCGTCGGGTGGCGCGAGGCCCTCGGTGGGGTCGGCGAGGTGGCACAGCAGGTTCACCCGGCGCCAGGCGCGGTCCATGCCGGGCCAGTCCTCGCGGGTGTGCCCGCCCCGGCTCTCGGTGCGCTCAAGCGCGGCCCGCGCCACGCACTCGCTCACGAGCAGCATGTTGCGCAGGTCGAGCGCGAGATGCCAGCCCGGGTTGAACTGGCGGTGCCCCTCGACCCCGGCCCGCCGGGCCCGCGTCCGCAGCTCGCCGAGCTTGAGCAGCGCCTGCCGCATCTCGCCCTCCCGGCGGATGATGCCGACCAGGTCGTTCATGGCCTGCTGGAGCTCCTGGTGCAGGGTGTACGGGTTCTCGACGGGCGAGCCGTCCTCGGGGGCCTCGGCGCTGAAGGGGCGCAGGGCCTCCGCGGCCGCCGTGTCGATCTGGATCTCGTCCACGGCGGGGCGCGCGGCGAGCGAGGTCGCGTACTCGGCGGCGTGCAGCCCGGCCCGCCGGCCGAACACCAGGAGGTCGGAGAGCGAGTTTCCGCCGAGCCGGTTGGAGCCGTGCATGCCGCCCGCGACCTCGCCGGCCGCGAAGAGCCCGGGCACGCCGCGGGCCGCCGCGGTGTCGGACTCGACCGCGATGCCGCCCATCACGTAGTGACAGGTGGGCCCGACCTCCATCGCCTCGGCCGTGATGTCCACGTCCGCCAGCTCCTTGAACTGGTGGTACATGGACGGCAGTCGGCGCCGGATCACCTCGGCGGGCATCCGCGTGGAGACATCCAGGAAGACGCCACCGTGCGGGGTGCCCCGGCCCGCCTTGACCTCGGCGTTGATGGCCCGGGCGACCTCGTCGCGGGGGAGCAGCTCGGGCGGGCGGCGGTTGTGGTCCGGGTCCTCGTACCAGCGGTCGCCCTCCTCCTCGGACTCCGCGTACTTCTCCTTGAAGACATCCGGCACGTAGTCGAACATGAAGCGCTTGCCGTCGGAATTCCTGAGCACCCCGCCGTCGCCCCGCACCGACTCGGTGACCAGGATGCCCTTGACCGACGGCGGCCAGACCATGCCCGTGGGGTGGAACTGCACGAACTCCATGTTCAGGAGCGGCGCCCCGGCGAGCAGCGCGAGCGCGTGCCCGTCGCCGGTGTACTCCCACGAGTTGGACGTCACCTTGAACGACTTGCCGATGCCGCCGGTCGCGAGCACGACCGCGGGGGCCTCAAGGACGAAGAAGCGCCCGCTCTCGCGCTCGTAGCAGAACGCGCCCGAGACCCGGTCCCCCTCCTTCAACACCCGGGTGACGGTGCACTCCTGAAAGACCTTCAGGCGCGCCTCGTAGTCCCCGAACTCCTTCTTGTCCTCCTGCTGAAGACTGACGATCTTCTGCTGGAGGGTGCGGATGAGTTCCAGGCCCGTACGGTCGCCGACGTGGGCCAGGCGCGGGTACTCGTGGCCGCCGAAGTTGCGCTGCGAGATCCGGCCGTCCGCGGTGCGGTCGAACAGGGCGCCCCAGGTCTCCAACTCCCATACGCGCTCCGGGGCTTCGCGGGCGTGCAGTTCCGCCATGCGCCACTGGTTGAGGAACTTTCCCCCGCGCATGGTGTCGCGGAAGTGGACCTGCCAGTTGTCGCCGGAGTTGACGTTGCCCATGGAGGCCGCGATGCCGCCCTCGGCCATGACGGTGTGCGCCTTGCCGAAGAGGGACTTGCAGATCACCGCCGTACGGGCGCCCCGCTCGCGCGCCTCGATGGCGGCCCGCAGGCCCGCCCCGCCCGCGCCCACCACGACGACGTCCCACTGCTGCCGTTCGAGTTGTGTCATGTCTAGAAGAACCTCGGATCGTCGAACGCACCGGTGGCGAGCAGGTACACGTAGAAGTCGGCGAGCGCGACGCTGATCAACGACGCCCAGGCCAACAGCATGTGACGCTCATTCAGCTTTCCGACCCAGCCCCAGAGCCGGTAGCGCACCGGGTGTTTGGAGAAGTGCCGCAGCCGGCCGCCGATGATGTGACGGCAGGAGTGGCAGGACAGGGTGTACGTCCAGATCAGCGCGATGTTGACCAGGAACACCAGGCTGCCGAGCCCCATGTGGCCCCACCGGTAGTGCTCGTCGCGGAACGAGAGCACCGTGTCGTACGTCAGGACCCCTGCGACCAGCACCGCGAAGTAGAAGAAGTACCGGTGGACGTTCTGCAGGATGAGCGGGAAGCGGGTCTCGCCCGAGTACTTCTTGTGCGGCTCGGCCACCGCGCAGGCGGGCGGCGAGGCCCAGAAGCCCCGGTAGTACGCCTTGCGGTAGTAGTAGCAGGTCAGCCGGAAGCCGAGCGGGAAGATCAGGATGAGGAGCGCCGGGGACAGGCCCCACCAGCTCCCGAAGATCTCCGCGTTCGGGCCGTGCCGCATGGGTGCGCAGTTGTCGGCGAGGCACGGGGAGTAGAACGGCGAGACGTAGGGCGCCTGGTAGTAGTCCGCGTTCGCGAACGCCCGCCAGGTCGAGTACACGATGAAGGCGAGCAGCCCCGCGGCGGTCACGGCCGGCGCCAGCCACCAGCGGTCGGTGCGCAGATGGCGGGGCGCGATGGCGGCGCGCGAGGCGTCGTGGACGCCCGTGCCGGTCCCCGCCGGGGGAGAGGGTTCCGTGCCTGTGGCCAAGAGTGGCTCCAGTGGAGGTCAGGGTGCGCGTCGACCGCGGGCCCGAGTGCTCCCGAGCCCTTCGTCGTCCGCGTCGGTCCAGAGCGAGGTGTCGTACGGGGTGTCGGGGATGGTGACCAGGTCGGGCCGGGCCGCCGGGGTACCGGGCGCCGCCTCGCGGAGCAGTGCGAGGCTCTCGCGCAGATGGTCGGCGTCGGTCCGCACCCGCCTGATCTCCAGGCCGTGCCCGACCTGTTTCTCCAGTCGGCCGACGCTCTTCACGAGGTCGTCCAGGCAGCGCTGAGCCGCCGTCAACTCGTCCTGCAGGGACATGACTTGCCCGCCTTTCGCCGGAGCGGGTGGCAATGTTCATGCGCCTGAGAGTGTCGCGCCTCACGTGCGCGGTTGTGAAGGGTGCGTGCATGACGTTGTGGGGTTGCGGAATCCGGGCGCGCCCCCTACGGGGTCGGTTCCCCGGCCGGGGCGGCCGCGTTCGCGGGTGCGTTCCGCCGCACGGGTGGGGTTCGGGGCCCGCTGCGCCGTGTCGCCGCCCGGGCGGCGGGCCCGTCCTCTTCAGTGGCTGGGATACGTGTGATCATCGCGAAATGGCATCAAGTTCCACAAATCTGACGAAGAGGTACAAGCCATGTCCCACGTCGGTGACCCGAACGGGAGGGCGCCCCGGATCGTCGCGGCGACCCGGACCGCGGCCTCCGTCCGGTCGCGCTCCGTCGCGCTCCTGACCACCGGGGTGCTCGCGCTGCCCGTGCTGACCGGCTGCGGCTCCGCCGACCGCGGGACCACGACCGGCGTCGCGCCCCAGGACATCGGGGTCGCGGCCCGGCCGCAGGTCGCCGACGGGGGCACCCTGAAGTGGGCCGTCGACGCGATGCCCGAGACGCTCAACACGTTCCAGGCCGACGCCGACGCCGCGACCCAGCGGGTCGCCCAGGCGGTGCTGCCCGCGATGTTCACCCTGGACGAGCGCGGCCGGCCGCAGCGCAACGCCGACTACCTGGAGTCCGCCGACGTCGTCCAGCGCGAGCCCAAGCAGGTCGTGCTCTACAAGCTCAACCAGAAGGCGGTGTGGAGCGACGGCCGCGAGATCGGCGCCCCCGACTTCGTCGCCCAGTGGCGCGCGCTCAGCGGCAAGGACTCCGCGTACTGGACCGCACGCAACGCCGGGTACGAGCGCATCGAGAAGATCGAGAAGGGTGCCAACGACCTGGAGGTCAAGGTCACCTTCGCCAAGCCGTACGCGGACTGGCGCTCCCTGTTCAGCCCGCTCTACCCGAAGGACGTCACCGGCACCCCCGACGCCTTCAACGACGGCGCCCGTACGAAGCTGAAGGTGACCGCGGGGGCCTTCCGCCTCAAGGAGGCCGACCGGGCCAAGGGCGCCGTCACCCTGGAGCGCAACCCGCGCTGGTGGGGCCACCCGGCCAAGCTCGACACCCTGGTCCTCCAGGCCGTGCCGCGCGACAAGCGGGCCGCGGCGCTCGCCGCGGGCACCGTCGACATGGCCGAGATCGACCGCGCGGACGCCGACCGCATCACGCTCGCCGAACGCGACAAGGGCCAGGCCGTCACCCACGGCCCGGCCGCCGCCATCACGCCCGCCTCCGCGCTGCGCTCCTGGGCGATCGCCCACAGCGGCGAGGAGGACAAGGCCGAGGCGGAGCAGGAGGCCCGCAAGGAGAAACGGGCCGCCGTCGAGAAGTACGCCAAGGAACAGGCCGGGCTGCGCGGCCTCGCCATCCGCAAGACCCTGGAGCCCGCCTACACCCAGCTCTCCCTCAACGGCGCCTCCGGGCCGCTGGCCGACGAGCGGGTCCGGCGTGCGGTGGCCCGCGCGCTGAACCGCCAGGAGATCGCCGAGGAGGTCCTCAAGCCGCTCGGCCTGCCCGCCCAGCCCCCCGGCAGCCACCTCGCCCTCGCCGGCCAGGACGCGTACGCCGACAGCAGCGACGCCCTCGGCAGCCACGACGAGAAGGAGGCGCGGGCGCTGCTCGCCGACGCGGGCTGGACGACCGGCGGCGCCCGGCAGAAGCCGAAGCAGGAGCCCGCCAAGGCGGGCAGCCAGGCCGACAGCGAGGACTCCGACGACGGCAAGCGCCAGACGGCCGGGAACCACCCCGACGACGAGGGCACCTACATCGTCGGCGACGACAAGCCCGGCGGCTCCGGAGCCGGCGCCGGGTCCGGTTCGTACGTGCTCGCCCCGGCCCGCGCCGCGGCCTTCCAGAAGGCCGTGCTGCTGCGCCAGGCCCGCGTCTTCGACACCGAGCCCGCGGAGCAGGGCAAGAAGGCCGACAAGGACACCAAGACGGAGGCCCGGCCCAAGGGCGGCGCCCCCGGCGCGTACGCCCCGAAGGGCACCGCGGCCCCGGCGCCGCAGGGCGGCCCCCTCGGCAAGGACGGCAAGCCGCTCACCCTGCGCTTCGTGCTGCCCTCGGGCCCCGGCTCGCAGGCGCTGCGCAGTGTCGGCGACAGAATCGCGGCCGAGCTGAAGTCCGTCGGCATCAACACCGAGATCGTCAAGGTCGCCGACGACAGCTACTTCAAGGACCACATCGCGTCCGGCAACTTCGATCTGGCCCTGTACTCGTGGCCCGGCACCGCCTACCCGGCCACCGACGACCGGCCGATCTTCGCCAAGCCGGAGCCGGCCGCGGACGGCTCGCTGCTCGTCGAACAGAACTACAGCCGGGTCGGCACCGACCACATCGACCAGCTCTTCGACCAGGCGGCCGCCGAGCTCGACGAGGACGAGGCCCGCGATCTCGTGCAGAAGGCCGACGCCAGGATCTGGGCGGCGGCCGGCTCGATTCCGCTCTTCCAGCGTCCGCAGCTGGTCGCCGTGAAGCCGAACGTGGCCAACGCCGGTGCCTTCGGCTTCGCCGCCCCGCACTTTCAGGACATCGGGTTCAAGAAGCCGGAAACGGCGCACGACGGATCGAAGAACAATAAGAAGTAATCGAGAAACAATAAGAAGCAGAAGAGGAAACCAGCAGGTCAGAGGCGGAAGGCCAGATCGGCCCCAAGCTCAGAACCTGCTCAAGTCACTTGCCCGCCGACCCTGTCGGCGGGCAAGGTCGTGTACGCCCCTGACCCAGGCTCAATCACGACGTAGCTACTTGCTCAAGATCGCCAGAATCGGCCCGGGAGGCCGTCGGCGCGGCGGCCCCGTACCATGGGAGGCAGCCGTGGCCTGTCTGCCCGGCGGGCGGACGAGGACTCGACCGCGTCAGACGCCTGATCCCACGATCGAGAGAAGCGCTAGCCAGCATGCCCACGCGCCACGACATCCGTAACGTCGCCATCGTCGCCCACGTCGACCACGGCAAGACCACCCTGGTCGACGCCATGCTCAAGCAGGCCGGTGCCTTCGCCGCGCACGCCGCCGAGTCGCTCGACGACCGCATGATGGACAGCAACGATCTGGAGCGTGAGAAGGGCATCACGATCCTGGCGAAGAACACCGCCGTCAAGTACCACCCCAAGGATGGCGGCGACGTCATCACCATCAACATCATCGACACCCCGGGCCACGCCGACTTCGGTGGCGAGGTCGAGCGCGGTCTGTCGATGGTGGACGCGGTCGTCCTGCTCGTCGACGCCTCCGAGGGCCCGCTGCCGCAGACCCGCTTCGTGCTCCGCAAGGCTCTCCAGCAGCGTCTGCCCGTCATCCTCTGCATCAACAAGACGGACCGCCCGGACTCCCGGATCGACGAGGTCGTCAACGAGACGTACGACCTGTTCCTGGACCTGGACGCGGACGAGGACCAGATCGAGTTCCCGATCGTCTACGCCTGCGCCCGTGACGGCGTCGCGTCGCTGACCAAGCCGGAGAACGGCACCGTCCCGGCCGACAGCGACAACCTGGAGCCGTTCTTCTCGACGATCCTGTCGCACGTCCCGGCCCCCGAGTACGACGAGGCCGCCCCCCTCCAGGCGCACGTCACCAACCTCGACGCCGACAACTTCCTCGGCCGCATCGCGCTGCTCCGCGTCGAGCAGGGCGAGCTGCGCAAGGGCCAGACCGTCGCGTGGATCAAGCGGGACGGCACGATCTCCAACGTCCGCATCACCGAGCTGATGATGACCGAGGCGCTCACCCGCAAGCCGGCCGAGATGGCCGGCCCCGGCGACATCTGCGCGGTCGCGGGCATCCCCGACATCATGATCGGCGAGACCCTGGCCGACCCGGAGAACCCGATCGCGCTGCCGCTGATCACGGTCGACCAGCCGGCGATCTCCATGACCATCGGCACGAACACCTCGCCGCTGGTCGGCCGCGGTGGCTCCGGCAAGGGCGCGGACGCCAAGGCGACCGTCAAGGACCGCAAGGTGACGGCCCGTCAGGTCAAGGACCGCCTGGACCGCGAGCTCATCGGCAACGTCTCGCTGCGCGTCCTGGACACCGAGCGCCCCGACGCCTGGGAGGTCCAGGGCCGCGGTGAGCTCGCGCTCGCGATCCTCGTCGAGCAGATGCGCCGCGAGGGCTTCGAGCTGACCATCGGCAAGCCGCAGGTCGTCACCAAGCTCGTCGACGGCAAGGTCCACGAACCCGTCGAGCGCCTCACGGTGGACGTCCCCGAGGAGCACATGGGCGCGGTCACGCAGCTCATGGGCGTCCGCAAGGGCCGCATGGACAACATGTCCAACCACGGCTCCGGCTGGGTCCGCATGGAGTTCGTCGTCCCGTCCCGCGGCCTCATCGGCTTCCGTACGGAGTTCCTGACGAACACCCGCGGCACCGGTATCGCCCACTCGATCCACGAGGGCCACGAGCCGTGGTTCGGCACGCTGACGACCCGTAACAACGGCTCGCTCGTCGCCGACCGGTCCGGTTCGGTCACCCCCTTCGCCATGATCAACCTGCAGGAGCGCGGTGTGCTGTTCACCGAGCCCGGCACCGAGGTCTACGAGGGCATGATCGTCGGTGAGAACTCGCGCGCCGACGACATGGACGTGAACATCACCAAGGAGAAGAAGCTCACCAACATGCGTGCCGCTTCCGCCGACAACACCGAGAACGTGGTGCCGGCGCGCAAGCTCTCCCTGGAGCAGTCCCTGGAGTTCTGCCGCGACGACGAGTGCGTCGAGGTGACCCCGGAGGCCGTGCGCATCCGCAAGGTCGTCCTGGACGCCAAGGAGCGCGGCCGCACCGCGTCCCGCGCCAAGCGCAACTGACGTACCCCGCACGTCCCGAAGGCCCGGTTTCGCGTATGCCGCGGAGCCGGGCCTTCGGCGTCGCCGGCCGGGTTTGGGCGGGCGCGTACACACGCACGGGCGATCAAGTTCAAAGGACTGTCAAAGAGCCTCGTGAACGGTGACCGGAGCCCTCTACGGTCAAGTTGTTTTAACGAGCACGCTGTTCGGATATCGACCGTCGCTCTCCGGAAGATGTGTTAACGGTCCGTTTCGGGCGTGTCTGTCTGTGCTCATTTTGTCCGGATTTCGGGCTGATGACCGGTACTGATGTTGTCAAAACGAGACCCTTTAAGTGTGGTTTACAGCCCGGCCGTACTTAATAGTTGGCTCCATTGAGCTCGGGTCAATGGGTCACGCACTGTGGGGAGTGCCGACTCACGAGCACACTCGGGGTACTTGACGTCACAGCGCTGTCAGGGGTGTCAGCGCGCGTAGAAGTACCCCTCTTGTAGTGACAAGTGGACTCATGAGGAGGAAACCCATGCGTGGTGCTACGAGCGCCAAGTGGGTCGCGGGAGCGGCAATCATCGCCCTGGGCGCCACCGCTTGCGGCGGTGGCGACGGCAAGGGATCCGGCTCGGCAGCCGTGGACGCCAATGGCGTCTACAGCTACCAGAGCAGCGAGCCGCAGCACCCGCTGCAGCCTGCCAACGCGATGGAGGTCGGCGGCGGCCGCATCGTCAAGAACCTGTTCCGCGGGCTGACGGACTACGACCCGGCGACGGGCAAGCTGCGGAACCAGATGGCCGAGAAGATCGAGACCACTGACTCCCAGCACTACAAGATCACCATCAAGACCGGCTGGACCTTCCACGACGGCACCCCGGTGACCGCCTCGTCCTTCGTGGACTCGTGGAACTGGTCGGCCAACACCAAGAACAACCAGATCAACTCCAACTGGTTCTCGGACATCGCCGGTTACACCGACGTCCACCCCGAGAAGGGCAAGGGCGACCCGACGACCGACAAGATGTCCGGTCTGAAGGCGATCGACGACAAGACGATCCAGGTCGACCTGACCGCGCCGGTCTCGTACTTCCCGTACAAGCTCGGCTACACCGCCTTCTCGCCGCTGCCGAAGGCCTTCTTCACCGACCCGAAGAAGTACGGCGAGAACCCGGTCGGCAACGGCCCGTACAAGTTCGTCAGCTGGGAGCACAACAAGGCTGTCACGCTGAAGGCGTACGAGGGCTACAAGGGCGAGGACAAGCCGAAGAACGGCGGCATCGTCTTCAAGAACTACACCCAGGCCGAGGCTGCCTACAAGGAGCTCACCTCGGACACCCTGGACGTGCTCGACCAGGTCGACCCGACCGACCTGCCGAAGTACAAGGGCGACCTCGGCGACCGCGCCGTCGACCAGCCGCAGGGTGGCATCACCTCCATCGCCTTCGCCATGTACGACGCGGGCTGGAAGGCCCCGGAGAAGGCCAAGGTCCGCCAGGGTCTGTCGATGGCCATCGACCGCGACACCATCACCAAGACGGTGCTCCAGGGTTCGCGTCAGCCCGCCGACGGCTGGGTCGCCCCGGGTGTCGCCGGCTACAAGCAGGACACCTGCGGCGAGGCCTGCAAGTACAACCCGGCCAAGGCCAAGGAGCTCATCGCCGCGGGCGGTGGCGTCCCGAACAACAAGGTCACCATCCTCTACAACGCCGACGGCGGTCACAAGGAGTGGGTGGACGCGGTCTGCAACTCCATCCGCCAGGCCACCGGCGTCGAGTGCACCGGCGACCCGAAGCCCGACTTCAAGACCGCCCGTGACCTGATCGACGGTCACAAGGTCACCAGCATCATGCGGTCGGCGTGGCAGCAGGACTACCCGCTGAACGCCAACTTCCTGCGCGACATCTACGGCACGGGCGCCTCGGCGAACGACTCGCTGTACTCCAGCCCGGAGTTCGACAAGTTCTCGAAGGACGCCGACAAGGCGACCAACGTCGAGCAGACCACCGCGCTGTACCAGCAGGCCGAGGCCGTGCTGGCGAAGGACATGCCGTCCATCCCGCTCTGGTACTACAAGACCAACGCGGGCTGGTCGAACAACGTCCAGAACGTCAAGTACGACTCCTTCGGCGACCCGGTGTTCACCCAGGTCGAGGTCAAGAAGAAGTAACCAGGTCGGCATCCGGCCCACCCCCAAGCTCCGCAATCGCGGGGCAGGCACAGTGAAGACGCGGCCGGACACTCCCCCCTACTCTTTGGGGGAGCGATCCGGCCGCTGTCGCGCCGACCCATCTATGGAGGCACCATGGGGCGTTATGTCGCGAGGCGACTGCTCCAGATGATCCCGGTATTCCTCGGGACGACCCTGCTCATCTTCCTGATGGTGTACGCCCTGCCGGGCGACCCCGTCAAAGCCATGTGGGGCGACAAAGCGGCAGACCCCGCCCAGCTCGCCGCCATCAAGCACCAACTGGGCCTGGACCAGCCGCTGTGGAAGCAGTACTGGGACTACATCTCCAACCTGGCCCACTTCGACTTCGGCATGACCATGTCGGGCCGCAAGGTCACCGACGTGATGGGCCAGGCCCTGCCGGTCACGATCCGGCTCGCGCTCATGGCGTTCACCATCGAGCTCGTCCTCGGCGTCCTGCTCGGCGTGCTCTCCGGTCTGCGCCGCAACAAGCTCATGGACAAGCTCGTCCTGGTCGTCACCCTCCTGGTGATCTCCGTGCCGATCTTCGTCCTCGCCTACGTCTTCCAGGCGGTCTTCTCGGACGGCCTCGGATGGGTCAAGCCGACCGTCCAGGACTCCATGGACCTGAGCCAGTTGCTGCTGCCGGCCATCGTGCTCGGCTCGCTGTCGCTCGCCTATGTGGCACGGCTCTCGCGCACCTCGATCGTCGAGAACCTGCGCGCGGACTACATCCGCACCGCCGTCGCCAAGGGTCTGCCCAAGCGCCGCATCATCACCCGCCACCTGCTGCGCAACTCGCTGATCCCGGTGGTGACCTTCCTCGGAACCGACCTCGGCGCCCTGATGGGCGGCGCGATCGTCACCGAGGGAATCTTCAACGTGCAGGGTGTCGGAAACGCGCTCTACCGCGCCATCAACGGCAAGGAAGGTGCGACGGTGGTCGGTTTCGTGACCGTCCTGGTCGTCGTCTACCTCCTCTCCAGCCTGATCGTCGACCTGCTCTACGCGGTCCTGGACCCGAGGATCCGGTATGCCTGACACCATCGAGAAGACCTCGGTCCCCGGATCGGCGGCCGTAAACGCCCCGGCCGACCAGGTCGACAAGCCGCGCAGCCTCTGGTCGGACGCGTGGGGCGATCTGCGCCGCCGCCCGGTCTTCGTCATCTCCGCGCTGCTCATCCTGCTGCTGATCGCGATCTCCATCGCGCCCAGCCTGTTCACCTCGGTGGACCCGCGCGCCGGTGATCTGCGTACCCACTACCTGACCACCCCCAACTGGGGCCACGTGTTCCAGCCCGACTGGTTCGGCTACGACGGTCAGGGCCGCAGCATCTACGCCCGTACGCTCTACGGCGCCAGGGCCTCGATCACAGTCGGCATCTGTGTCACCGCCGCGGTCACCATCGTCGGCGGCATCACCGGCATGGTCGCCGGCTACTTCGGCGGCTGGGTCGACACCCTGCTCTCCCGGATCACCGACATCTTCTTCGGCATCCCGCTGCTGCTCGGCTCGCTGGTGCTGCTCAGCGCGTTCACCAACCGCACCGTGTGGACCGTGGTGTTCGCGCTCGCGGTGCTCGGCTGGACGCAGATGACCCGTGTCATGCGCGGCGCCGTCATCACCGCCAAGGCCGCCGACTACGTCACCGCGGCCCGGGCGCTCGGCGCCGGCACGTTCCGGATCATGCTCCGGCACATCCTGCCGAACGCGGTCGCCCCGGTGATCGTGGTCGCCACGATCGCGCTCGGCGGCTACATCGGCGCCGAGGCGACACTGAGCTACCTCGGTATCGGTCTGCAGGACCCGACGATCAGCTGGGGCATCGACATCTCGTCGGCCCAGCGCGTGATCCGTACGGCCCCGCACGCACTGTTCTTCCCCGCGGGCATGCTGAGCCTCACCGTTCTCGCGTTCATCATGCTCGGCGACGCGGTGCGCGACGCCCTCGACCCCAAGCTGCGCTGAGGAGGGCGTACGACGTGACCACTATCGACAAGACCCTCAACGTCCCGGCACAGCGTCCCTCCGGAGACGAGTCCGGCGCGCTGCTCGAAGTCCGTGATCTGCACGTGGAGTTCCACACCCGCGAGGGTGTGGCCAAGGCGGTCAACGGTGTCAACTACTCGGTGAACGCGGGCGAGACGCTCGCCGTGCTCGGTGAGTCCGGCTCCGGCAAGTCCGTGACCGCGCAGGCGATCATGGGCATCCTCGACATGCCGCCGGGGAGGATCCCGCAGGGCGAGATCCTCTTCCACGGCCAGGACATGCTCAAGATGTCCAACGAGGAGCGCCGCAAGATCCGTGGCCAGAAGATCGCGATGATCTTCCAGGACGCGCTCTCCGCGCTCAACCCGGTGCTCAACGTCGGCTACCAGCTCGGCGAGATGTTCCAGGTGCACCAGGGCCTGTCCCGCAAGGACGCCAAGCTCAAGGCCATCGAGCTGATGGACAAGGTCAAGATCCCGGCCGCCAAGGCCCGGGTCACCGACTACCCCCACCAGTTCTCCGGCGGTATGCGCCAGCGCATCATGATCGCCATGGCGCTCGCCCTGGAGCCGGACCTGATCATCGCGGACGAGCCGACCACCGCGCTCGACGTGACCGTCCAGGCCCAGGTCATGGACCTGCTCGCGGAGCTGCAGCGCGAGTACAACATGGGCCTGATCCTGATCACCCACGACCTCGGCGTGGTCGCCGACGTCGCGGACAAGATCGCGGTCATGTACGCGGGCCGCATCGTCGAGCAGGCCCCGGTGCACGAGATCTACAAGCGCCCCGCGCACCCCTACACCAAGGGCCTTCTCGCCTCGATCCCGCGCCTGGACCAGAAGGGCCAGGACCTCTACGCGATCAAGGGCCTGCCGCCCAACCTCCTGAAGATCCCGGCCGGTTGCGCGTTCAACCCGCGCTGCCCCCAGGCGCAGGACATCTGCCGTACCGAGGTCCCGGCCCTGCTGCCGGTGACCGAGAAGGACGGCACCGACCTGGTCGGCCGCGGCAGCGCCTGCCACTTCTGGAAGGAGACGATCCATGGCTGAGCTCGCCAAGAAGGACGAGGCTGTGGACGCCACTCCCAACGTCACCGACGTCGTCAAGGCGGACGCCTCCACGACCACCGAGGTCGAGGCGATCCTCGACGCTCCGGTCGACCGGGGCGAGCCGATCCTCCAGGTCCGCAATCTGGTCAAGCACTTCCCGCTGACCAGCGGCATCCTGTTCCGCAAGCAGGTCGGCGCCGTCAAGGCCGTCGACGGGGTCTCCTTCGACCTCTACCAGGGCGAGACCCTGGGCATCGTCGGCGAGTCCGGCTGTGGCAAGTCCACCGTCGCCAGGCTCCTGATGACGCTGGAGCGGGCGACCGCCGGCGAGGTCTTCTTCAAGGGCCAGGACATCACCAAGCTGTCCGGGCGCGCCCTGAAGGCGGTCCGCCGCAACATCCAGATGGTGTTCCAGGACCCGTACACCTCGCTGAACCCGCGCATGACGGTCGGCGACATCATCGGGGAGCCGTACGAGATCCACCCCGAGGTGGCTCCCAAGGGCGACCGGCGGCGCAAGGTCCAGGAGCTCCTGGACGTCGTGGGTCTCAACCCCGAGTACATCAACCGGTACCCGCACCAGTTCTCCGGCGGTCAGCGCCAGCGCATCGGCATCGCCCGCGGCCTCGCGCTGAACCCCGAGATCATCATCTGCGACGAGCCGGTCTCCGCCCTGGACGTGTCCGTCCAGGCCCAGGTCATCAACCTGATGGAGAAGCTGCAGAACGAGTTCAACCTGTCGTACGTGTTCATCGCGCACGACCTGTCGATCGTCCGGCACATCTCCGACCGGGTCGGCGTCATGTACCTCGGCAAGATGGCCGAGATCGGCACCGACGAGCAGATCTACGAGCACCCGACGCACCCCTACACCCAGGCGCTGCTCTCGGCCGTCCCGGTCCCCGACCCGGACGCGCGCGAGCACCGCGAGCGGATCATCCTCACCGGTGACGTCCCCTCGCCCGCCAACCCGCCGTCGGGCTGCCGCTTCCGCACCCGCTGCTGGAAGGCGGAGGACCGCTGCTCCACCGAGGTCCCGCTGCTCGCGATCCCGGAGCGCTTCCAGGGTCTGGACAGCCCGGTGGCGCACGAGTCGGCGTGCCACTTCGCCGAGGAGAAGGACGTAGTCGGCGCGGCTCAGTAGTACCGAGCACCCACGGGTGGGCCCGCGGTTCCTCACCGGAACCGCGGGCCCACCCGTTTCTGCGCCCGTACGGCGCTGGTAAAAGTGCGCTACCTCCACTTCTGGGGTGATATTTGGGCCTAAGTGAGACTTGGGACTTGAATGGGACTCTAGGAGGACTCCATGCGCGGAGCCACGCACGCCAAGTGGGCCGCAGGTGCGGTGGTCGTCGCCCTCGCGGCGACGGCCTGCGGCGGGGGAGGGAGCAGCGGCGGCGGTGGCGCCGAAGGGATCGTCAGCTCCTCCTGGGGCGACCCGCAGAATCCGCTGGAGCCCGCCAACACCAATGAGGTCCAGGGCGGCAAGGTCCTCGACATGCTGACGCGCGGTCTCAAGCGGTACGACCCGAAGACCGGCGAGGCCAAGAACATGCTCGCCGACAAGATCGAGACCTCGGACTCGGAGAACTTCAAGATCACCCTCAAGGACGGCTGGACGTTCTCCAACGGCGAGAAGGTCACCGCCAAGTCCTTCGTGGACGCCTGGAACTACGGCGCGAACCTGAAGAACAATCAGAAGAACGCCTCGATGTTCTCCTACATCGACGGCTACGACCAGATCCACCCCAAGAGCGGCGCGCCGGCCAGTGACACTATGTCCGGCCTCAAGGTCGTCGACGACAAGACGTTCACGGTCAAGCTCAACCAGAAGTTCTCCACCTGGCCCGACACCCTCGGCTACCCCGCGTTCGCGCCGCTGCCGAAGGCCTTCTTCGACAACCACGCGGCCTGGCTGTCCAAGCCCGTCGGCAACGGCCCGTACACGGTGGACTCGTACACCAAGGGCTCCAAGCTGTCGATGCGCAAGTGGGCCGGGTACATGGGCGAGGACAAGGCGCAGAACGGCGGCATCGACCTCAAGGTCTACACCGACAACAACACCGCCTACACCGATCTGACGGCCGGCAACCTCGACCTCGTCGACGACGTGCCCGCCTCCCAGCTCAAGAACGTGAAGGCCGACCTCGGCGACCGGTACATCAACACCCCGGCCGGCATCATCCAGACGCTCGCCTTCCCGTACTACGACGCCGCCTGGAACACCCCGAACGCGGCCAAGGTCCGCAAGGGCATCTCCATGGCGATCAACCGGCAGCAGATCACCGACACCATCTTCCAGAAGACCCGCACCCCCGCCACCGACTGGACCTCGCCGGTGCTCGGCGAGGCCGGCGGCTACAAGGCCGGGCTCTGCGGGGACGCGTGCAGCTACAACCCCGCCGAGGCGAAGAAGCTCATCACGGAGGGCGGCGGCTTCCCCGGCGGGCAGCTGAAGATCGCGTACAACGCGGACACCGGCTCGCACAAGGAATGGGTCGACGCCGTCTGCAACAGCATCAACAACGCCATGGGCAACGACAAGGCGTGCGTCGGCGGGCCGGTCGGCACCTTCGCCGACTTCCGCAGCCAGATCACCCAGTCCAAGATGTCCGGCCCCTTCCGGGCGGGCTGGCAGATGGACTACCCGCTGATCCAGAACTTCCTCCAGCCGCTGTACTACACCGGCGCCTCCTCCAACGACGGCAAGTGGACCAACGCCGAGTTCGACAAGCTGGTCGACGAGGCCAACGCCGAGACCGACAAGGCGAAGGCGGTCGCCACCTTCCAGCAGGCCGAAGGGGTCCTCAGGGACCAGATGGGCGCCATCCCGCTCTGGTATCAGAACGGCAGCGCCGGCTACTCGACGCGCGTCTCCAACGTCTCGCTGAACCCGTTCAGCGTCCCGGTCTACGACCAGATCAAGGTCGGCTGACGCTGCGGGGCACTCCGCCCGGCGCGCTCAACCAGGCGCCGGGCCAAGCCCGTTGAGAGTTCCGACGACCCGCGGAGGGCCTCATGGGACGGTATGTGATCCGGCGTCTGCTCCAGATGATCCCGGTCTTCTTCGGGGCCACGCTGCTGATCTTCCTGATGGTGAACGTGATGGGGGACCCGATCGCGGGCCTGTGCGGCGACAAGGCCTGCGATCCCGCCACCGCCGCCCAGCTCAAGAAGGAGTTCGGCCTCGACAAGCCGGTGTGGCAGCAATACCTGACCTACATGGGGAACGTGTTCACCGGCGACTTCGGGACCGCGTTCAACGGCCAGAAGGTCACCGAGCTGATGTCCACCGCCTTCCCCGTCACCATCCGGCTGACCGTCGTGGCGATCCTCTTCGAGATCGTCATCGGCATCAGCCTCGGCGTGGTCACCGGGCTCCGGCGCGGCCGGCCCGTCGACACCGTCGTCCTGATGCTGACCCTCATCGTCATCGCCATCCCCGTCTTCGTCACGGGCCTGCTGCTCCAACTGCTGCTCGGCGTCGAATGGGGGGTCATCAAACCCACGGTCCAGCCCGAGGCCCCGTTCAACGAACTCCTCATCCCCGGCCTCGTGCTGGCGTCCGTCTCACTGGCGTACGTCACCCGGCTCACCCGCACCTCGATCGCCGAGAACTCGCGCGCCGACTACGTCCGTACCGCCGTCGCCAAGGGGCTGCCACGGCGGCGGGTGATCACCAAGCACCTGCTGCGCAATTCGCTGATCCCCGTCGTCACCTTCATCGGCACCGACGTCGGCGCCCTGATGGGCGGCGCGATCGTCACCGAGCGGATCTTCAACATCCACGGCGTCGGCTACCAGCTCTACCAGGGCATCCTGCGCCAGAGCACCCAGACCGTGGTCGGCTTCGTGACCGTGCTCGTCCTGGTCTTCCTGATCGCCAACCTCATCGTCGACCTTCTGTACGCCGTACTCGACCCGAGGATCCGCTATGCCTGAGCCGTACGACGACGGAGCGATCGCCGGGACGGGGGCCGGCGGGGCGATGGACCTCGCGGCGAGCGAGGCCGCGACTCTTGAGAAGACCCCTGGGGGCCCGCTCGGCACAGGACCGTCCGAGAAACCCCGCTCGCTGTGGTCGGACGCCTGGCGCGACCTGCGCCGCAACCCCGTCTTCATCATCTCGGGCCTGGTCATCCTCTTCCTGGTCGTCATCTCGCTGTGGCCCTCCCTGATCGCCGACGGCAACCCGCTCCAGTGCGACCTCGCCAAGGCGCAGCAGGGCTCCCAGCCCGGCCATCCCTTCGGCTACAACGGGCAGGGCTGCGACGTCTACACGCGGACCGTCTACGGCGCCCGCACCTCGGTCACCGTCGGCGTGTGCACCACCCTCGGCGTCGCCCTGTTCGGCTCGTTCGTCGGCGGGCTCGCCGGGTTCTTCGGCGGCGGCTGGGACGCGCTCCTCTCCCGCGTCACCGACATCTTCTTCGGCATCCCCGTCGTCCTCGGCGGCCTGGTCTTCCTGTCGGTGGTCACCTCCGCCACCGTCTGGCCGGTCATCGGCTTCATGATCCTGCTCGGCTGGCCGCAGATCGCCCGCATCGCCCGCGGCTCCGTCATCACCGCCAAACAGAACGACTACGTCCAGGCGGCCCGCGCGCTCGGCGCCTCCAACTCCCGCATGCTGCTCCGCCACATCGCGCCCAACGCGGTGGCCCCGGTCATCGTCGTGGCGACCATCGCACTCGGTACGTACATCGCGCTCGAAGCGACGCTGTCCTACCTCGGTGTCGGCCTCAAGCCGCCCACCGTGTCCTGGGGCATCGACATCTCGGCCGCCTCCCAGTACATCCGCAACGCCCCGCACATGCTGCTGTGGCCGGCCGGGGCGCTGGCGGTCACGGTGCTCGCGTTCATCATGCTCGGCGACGCGGTGCGCGACGCCCTCGACCCCAAGCTGCGTTGAGGAGCCAGACCATGCTGCTCGAAGTACGGGACCTCCAGGTGGAGTTCAAGACGCGGGACGGGGTCGCCAAGGCCGTCAACGGGGTCAACTACTCGGTGGACGCGGGCGAGACCCTGGCCGTGCTCGGCGAGTCGGGCTCCGGCAAGTCCGTCACCGCGCAGGCCGTGATGGGCATCCTCGACATGCCGCCCGGGCGGATCGCCGGCGGCGAGATCCTCTTCCAGGGCAGGGACCTCCTGAAGCTCAAGGAGGACGAGCGGCGCAAGATCCGCGGCTCCGAGATGGCGATGATCTTCCAGGACGCGCTGTCCTCCCTGAACCCGGTGCTCAGCGTCGGCGACCAGCTCTCGGAGATGTTCACCGTCCACCGCGGCATGTCCAGGAAGGACGGCAAGGCCAAGGCCGTCGAGCTGATGGACCGGGTGCGCATCCCGGCCGCCAAGGAGCGGGTCGGCCAGTACCCCCACCAGTTCTCCGGCGGCATGCGCCAGCGCATCATGATCGCGATGGCGATGGCCCTCGAACCGTCGCTGATCATCGCCGACGAGCCGACCACCGCCCTCGACGTCACCGTCCAGGCCCAAGTCATGGACCTGCTCGCCGAGTTGCGGCGCGAGCTGAACATGGGGCTCATCCTGATCACCCACGACCTGGGTGTCGTCGCCGACGTCGCGGACAAGATCGCGGTCATGTACGCGGGCCGCATCGTCGAGCAGGCCCCGGTGCACGAGATCTACAAGAAGCCCGCGCACCCGTACACCAAGGGACTGCTCGAATCGATCCCGCGCCTGGACCAGAAGGGCCAGGAGCTGTACGCGATCAAGGGCCTGCCGCCGAACCTGATGCACATCCCGCCGGGCTGCGCCTTCAACCCGCGCTGCCCGATGGCCCAGGACGTCTGCCGCACCGACGTGCCGCCCCTGTTCGACGTGGCCGCCGGCCGGCAGAGCGCGTGCTTCTTCTGGAAGGAGACCCTCGATGGCTGAGGCCATTCTGGAGGTCAGGGACCTGGTCAAGCACTATCCGCTGACCCAGGGCATCCTCTTCAAGAAGCAGGTCGGCGCGGTCAAGGCGGTCGACGGCGTCTCCTTCGACCTCGCGGCCGGCGAGACGCTCGGCATCGTCGGCGAGTCCGGCTGCGGCAAGTCGACGGTCGCCAAGATGCTGGTCAACCTGGAACGTCCGACCGCCGGGCAGATCAAGTACAAGGGCGAGGACATCACCCAGATGTCCGGGCGGGCCCTGAAGGCCGTGCGCCGCAACATCCAGATGGTCTTCCAGGACCCGTACACCTCCCTCAATCCGCGCATGACGGTCGGCGACATCATCGGGGAGCCGTACGAGATCCACCCCGAGGTCGCCCCGAAGGGCAACCGCCGCCAGAAGGTCCAGGACCTCCTGGACGTGGTGGGGCTCAACCCGGAGTACATCAACCGCTACCCCCACCAGTTCAGCGGCGGCCAGCGCCAACGCATCGGCATCGCACGGGGGTTGGCGCTCCAGCCCGAGATCATCGTCGCGGACGAGCCGGTCTCGGCGCTCGACGTCTCGGTGCAGGCCCAGGTCGTCAACCTCCTGGACCGCCTCCAGAACGAATTCTCCTTGTCGTACGTCTTCATCGCCCACGACCTGTCCATCGTGCGGCACATCTCCGACCGGGTCGGCGTGATGTACCTCGGCCGGATCGTCGAGATCGGCCGCGACGAGCAGATCTACGACCACCCCACTCACCCCTACACCCAGGCCCTGCTCTCCGCGGTGCCGGTCCCCGACCCGTCCGCGCGCGAGCACCGCGAGCGGATCATTCTGACCGGGGACGTGCCCTCGCCCGCGAACCCGCCGTCGGGCTGTCCTTTCCGTACGCGCTGCTGGAAGGCGCGGGAGCGGTGCGCCCTGGAGGTGCCGCTGCTCGTGGTACCGGCCGAGTTCCGCCTGGCGGCGGGGCCGGCCCATCACCCTTCGGCGTGCCACTTCGCGGAGGAGAAGCGGGTGGTTCCGACGGATGCCGACCGAGAGTAGGGGCTTTTTGCGCAGTTCCCCGCGCCCCTGGACCCGCCTTCGACCGCGGGCCGGTGGGGGCTGGTCGCGCAGTTCCCCGCGCCCCTTGGCGGCATGCCCCTTGAGGCGACGGCGAAGCCGAGCACTCTAGGGGCGCGGGGAACTGCGCGAGCAACCACGCACGGTCCGCACCCGAACATCAAGGCCCCGCGCCTGCGGTGTGACTGGGGTGCGCGGGCCACGGGCCCCGCTCCGAGCGGAGGCTCAGGCTCCGGTCAAGGGGTGGTGTCCGTCGCCTCCTCGATCGCGGCGAGCGCCGGGTCGAGGACCACGTCCTCGTCCCGTGCCGTGATCGTCGGTTCCTCGGGGAAGTGGCACGCCGTCAAGTGCCCCTCCCGGTTGCCCTCGATGCGTGTCAGCGGCGGCGTCTCCGTGGCGCAGCGCTCCCGTGCCTTCCAGCAGCGGGTGCGGAACCGGCAGCCGGACGGCGGGTCGACTGGCGAGGGCACGTCCCCGGCGAGCCGGATGCGTTCGCGGCCCTCGCCCTCCTCGTCCACGACGGCCTCGGGCACCGCCGAGAGCAGGGCGTGCGTGTACGGGTGGCGCGGGCGCCGGTAGATCGACTCGCGGTCGCCGACCTCGACGATCCGGCCCAGGTACATGACCGCGACCCGCTGCGAGAAGTGCCGCACGATCGCCAGGTCGTGCGCGATGAAGAGGAAGGCGATGTCCAGCTCCCGCTGGAGGTCCTGGAGCAGGTTGACCACCTGCGCCTGGATCGACACGTCGAGCGCCGAGACCGGCTCGTCGGCCACGATCAGCTTGGGCTCAAGGCCCAACGCCCGTGCCACACCGATGCGTTGACGCTGGCCTCCGGAGAACTCGTGCGGGAAGCGGTTGTAGTGCTCCGGGTTCAGGCCGACGGTCTCCAGGAGCTCGCGGACCCGCCGCTCCACGCCGCCCGGCGGCTTGATGGCGTTGACCCGCATCGGGTTGGCGATGATGTCGCCGACCGTCTGGCGCGGGTTGAGCGAGGCGTACGGGTCCTGGAAGATCATCTGGATCTCGGACCTGATCGGCGCGAGGTCCCGGCGGGAGGCGTGGGTGATGTCCCGCCCGGCGTAGACGACCTTTCCGGCGGTGGGCTCCAGGAGCCGGGTGACCAGGCGGCCGGTGGTCGACTTGCCGCAGCCGGACTCGCCGACCAGGCCGAGGGTCTCGCCCCGTCCGATGCTGAAGTCGATCCCGTCCACGGCGCGCACATCGCCGACGTGCCGCTTGAAGAGGAAGCCCATGTTGATCGGGAAGTACTTGACGAGCCCGGTCACTTCGAGCAACGGGCCCGTGCCGCCGGAGCCGGACGCGCCGCCCCGCTGCTTGACGAGACTGGTGGCCTTCTCACTCATGGCGATGTCCCGCATCCTTGTCAGCCATCCTTGTCAACGCAGCCTCGGGCGGATCTGTTCGGTGAAGATGGTCTCTTTCTGATGGACCGTCAAGTGACAGGCGGCGCCGCGTCGTTGGTCCTCCGGCAGGTCGGGCCGGACGGTGCCGCAGGTCCCCTCCGCCACCTCGCCGGTGAAGCCGCACCGGGGGTGGAAGGGGCAGCCCGGCGGTGGTGAGAGCAGGCTCGGCGGGGCGCCGGGGATCGGCATCAGCGGGGTCTCCACCGAGGAGTCCAGACGCGGTACGGAGCCGAGGAGCCCCCAGCTGTAGGGGTGCTGGGGCCGGTGCATGACCTCCTTGACGGTGCCGCGCTCCACGCACCGGCCGGCGTACATCACCATCACCTGGTCGGCGGTCTTGGCGATCACCCCGAGGTCGTGGGTGATGATGATGATCGCGGCGCCGGTCTCCTGCTGGAGGTCCTTGAGGAGGTCGAGGATCTGCGCCTGGACCGTCACGTCGAGCGCGGTGGTGGGCTCGTCGGCGATCACCAGCTCCGGGTCGCAGACCAGCGCCATCGCGATCATGGCGCGCTGCCGCATGCCGCCGGAGAACTGGTGCGGATAGTCGTCGACGCGCAGCTCGGGCTGGGGGATGCCGACCTTGCGCAGCATGTCCACGGCCCGCGCCCGCGCCTCGCGGCGGGAGGCTCCGGTGTGCTTCATGAACGGCTCGGCGATCTGCCGGCCCACCGTGTAGAACGGCGAGAGCGCGGCCAGCGAGTCCTGGAAGATCATCGCCATCTTCTTGCCGCGCAGCCGGTTCAGCTGCCGCTCGGTGGCGCCGGTCAGCTCCTGCCCGTCAAGGAGGATCTCGCCCTGGATCGTGGTGTTGCGCGGATTGTGCAGCCCCAGGATCGCGAGGTTGGTCACCGACTTGCCGGAGCCCGACTCGCCGACGATGCCCAGCGTGGAGCCGCGTTCCAGATCGAAGGAGAGGCCGTCGACGGCCTTGACGGTGCCGTCCTCGGTGGCGAAGTGGACGTACAGGTCGCGGACCGAGAGGAACGAGGACGTCGGTGTGGACGCCGGTTCGGCGAGGGGCTGGCTCAGGGTGGACACAGGTGGTTCTCCTGAAGGTCTGCGGGCGTCAGGCGAGCCTGATCCGGGGGTCGATGAAGGCGTACGCCAGGTCCACGACGATGTTGCAGACGACGATGAGGGAGGCGCCGATGAGCATCACGGCCATCTCCAGGGGCAGGTCGCTGCGGAGCACCGCCTCCACCGAGAGCAGCCCGAGGCCGTGCAGGCCGAAGGTGACCTCGGTGATGATCGCGCCGCCGAGCACCGCGCTCAGGTCCACCCCGAAGATGGTGATGATGGTGGCCATCGCGCCCCGCAGCGCGTACCGCAGGAAGACGTAGCGGGACGACATGCCCTTGGCGCGGGCCGCCCTGATGTGGTCCTCGGAGAGCTGCTCGACCATCAACGACCGCGTCTGGCGGCTGTAGTTGGACCAGAAGATCACCGAGAGGACCAGGCAGGGCAGGATCATCCCGCTGACCGAACCCCAGACGTCGTGCGCCCAGTCCACGTCGTGGCCCCGGTCGAGCCAGCCCAGCTTGGTGGAGAAGAAGAGGATCGCGAGCGGTCCGATGAAGTAGATCTGCACCGACTGCCCGAGCAGCGAGGTGGCGCTGGCGATCCGGTCGAAGACGGTGCCCTGGCGCCAGGCCGAGATCAGGCCGAGCGAGACGCCGACGGTGAGGAAGACCGCGGCGCCGCCGACCGCCAGGGTCAGCGTCGTCGGATAGCTGTCGGCGATCGTGCCCCAGACCGGCTGCTGATTGGCGAAGGAATAGCCGAAACAGGGCGCGGGGCAATCGCCGATCGGCATATGACGGCCGGCGAATATGCCCACCATGTAGTGCCAGTACTGCGTCCAGATCGGCAGATCGAGCCCGAGGTTCTTGCGGATCAGGGCGACATTCTGCGGATCACACTGCTTTCCGCAGGAGAGCAGCGCCGGATCGGACGGCAGGAAGAAGAAGAGGAAATACGTGATCATGCTGATCAGAACCAGAATGACCATGGCACCGAGCACACGGCGCACCAGGAAACGGAACATCGGCTGACTCTTCCGTCGCTATGCGGTTTCCCCGGCCCGGGTTCGGGGCCGGGGAAACCGAGCCGCACGTGCTACTGCTTCACGTAGATCGAGTTCGGGTTGATCGTCCCATAGACCTGGTTGTAGGTGACGCCGCCGAGGCCGGAACCGTACAGGTTGTAGTACTTGTCGAACATGAACGGAATCTGCGACGCGTCGGTCTGGAGCGCGTACTCGGCGAGCTGCTCCCACGCGGCCGCCTGCTTGGGCAGGTCCGTGATCTGGTTGATGCGGTCGATCTCGGAATTGATCTTCGGGTCGTTCAGGAACGAGTAGTTGTTGGTGCCGTCCACGAGGTTGCGGCCGTCCATGGTGGGCGGCACGACCGTCGACCCGTTGGGCCAGTCCGCGCCCCAGCTCGCGCGGTACATGTCGTACTGCGTGTTCACCTTGCCGACCACCGTGTAGTACGAGGTCGTGTCGATGGCCTTGCGGTCGACCTGGAAGCCGGCCTTCTCAAGGGCCTTCTGGATGGTCAGCGTGACGGTGTCCCACTTCGGGGTGTTCGCGTAGGCCAGCGAGATCTTGTACGGGGTGGTGACGCCGGCGTCCTTCAGGATCTGGAGGGACTTGTCGGGGTCGCCCATGGGCTTGGCGAGCTTGCCGAACGGGTCGAACTTCTTGTAGCCGGCCACCGTCGGGCTGAGCAGCGAGGTGCCGAGGTCGCCCTGCGCGCCGCCGCCCATGGCCTGCTGGACCTGCTGCAGCGGGAAGGCGTACTGCAGCGCCTGGCGGACCTTCGGGTTGGTGATCCGCTTGGTGTTGAGGTTGAACACCTCGACGTAGGGCTGGTACTCGTTCACCGTCCGGCTCTTGTACTGCGGGTCCGAGGTCAGCGTCTGCATCTTCGAGGGGTCCGCCGACTGCGCCATGTTGATGGCGTACTTGTCGGTGCCGGTGTCCGCGGCGAGCCGGTTGGTGAGCCCCGGCTCCTGGATGCCGAGCTGGAACTCCCACTTGTCGGGGTAGGCGTTGCGGATCGGGTCGGTCTTCGGGTCCCAGTTGGTGTTGCGCACGAAGGACAGCGACTTGCCCGGCTGATAGCTCGCGATCTTGTACGGGCCGGTGGAGACCGGGTGGTTGTTGTACTTCTGCTTGTCGTCCTTGGCCTTGGGGACCGGCGAGATGTTGGGCATCGCCATCGCGTACGGGGTGTCCGCGTGCGGCTCCAGGAAGTGGAAGACGATCGTCTTGTCGTCGGGCGTGGAGATCAGCGAGTCCGGGATCTCCTTGCCGTCATAAGGACCGGCGTACTTCTTGCGGTAGTCGGTGCCGTAGATCCACTTCTGGACGTACTGCGGCCCCTGCGTCTCGTAGTCGGCGAAGAGCCGCTCGATGCCGTACTTGACGTCCTTGCTGGTGACCGGCGTGCCGTCCTCGAACTTCACCCCGTCCTTGAGGGTGTACGTCCAGGTCTTCGACCCGTCGGAGGGCGTGCCGGTGTCGGTGGCGAGGTCGCCGACCACGATCGTCTTGCCGTTCTTCGGGTCGATCTTGTAGCCGGTGAGCGAGCGGTTGTAGAGCAGCTGCACCGACAGCTGGTCGCTCACGTACTGCTGGCCCGGGTCGAGGTAGTCGAAGCCGGCCTGGTCGAGGCTGTAGGCGGTGCCGCCGGATTTCGCGCCGTCGACCGCGACGGCGGGGCCGGTGGAGTCGGCCTTGGTGCCCACGCCGAAGTTCTGCACCGTGGCCTGTTTGCCCGTGCCCGGGCTCTTGCCGCCGTCGCTCGCCCCGCCGCTGCTGCACGCGGCCGTCAGCGCCAGTGCCCCCACCGCGAACACCGCGGAAACCTGGCGCGCCTTGTCTATTCTCATGAGTTCCTGCCTGTCAGGATGATCGGCTTCAGCGCACGGTCTTGGGGTCGAGAGCGTCCCGGACCGAATCCCCGAGCAGGTTGAACGCGACGACGAAGACGATCATCGCGATGCCCGGGAAGAACATGAAGGTGAGATCGGAGTCGTAGTACGTGGCCCCGGACTGGAAGAGCAGGCCCCAGTCGGGCGTGGGGCTGTGGACCCCGACGCCGAGGTAGGAAAGCCCCGCCTCGGCCGTGACGTTGACCGGGAGCAGCAGGGTCGCCTGTACGAGCACGGTCGACCAGATGTTGGGCAGCAGCTCCTTGCGGATGATCCGCGCGCCCGAGGCCCCGCTGAGCCGCGCCGCCTCGATGAACTCGCGCTCGCGCAGCGAGAGCACCTGGGCACGGATGAGCCGGCCGATCGTCATCCAGCCGAGGACCAGCTGCACCAGGATCAGCGCCACGACCCGCACGTAGGCGGGCTCCTCCTCGGTGGGCGAGACGAACAGGGCCACGATCACCGGGGTGAAGGCGATGAAGAACAGCTGCTGCGGGAACGACAGCATCAGGTCCGAGAACCGGCCGAGGAAGTAGTCGGCCCGGCCGCCCAGATACCCCTGCACCAGGCCGATGAGGACGCCGATGACCACCGCGATCATGGTGACCGCGAGGGCGATGAGCAGCGAGGTGCGAATGCCGTAGATCAAAAGCGTGAACACGTCGCGGCCGAGCTTCGGTTCGATGCCGAACCAGAAGTCGCCGTCGATCCCGCCGTTGGGCTTGAGCGGAATGCCGTAGCTGTTCAGGAGCCCGCGGTCCTGCCCGTACAGCTGGTAGGGATCTTTTCCGTACACCTTGGATATGAGTGGAGCGGCCACGGCGACCAGGATGAATCCGAGAACCGTAAGGGCACACAGGATTCCGACCTTGTCGCGTTTGAACCGGATCCACGCGAGACGCCCGGGTGAGCGTCCGACAAGTTCGCTTGACTTCGCTTCGGTACCGTCGGCCGGGCCGGGGGCGTCACCCTCTCCGGGAAGTGGATCGGATGGCTCCATGGCAGCTCTTGTGGAACTCGTCATTTCGCATTGCCCTCCGCACAGGAAGGATTCAGCAGCGCTGTCGCGTCATTTGTTGACCGGAACATTCATGCGTGCGGCGGTGCGAGTCAAGAGGTTGGTGCAGGCCGAGGTGAACTCATCGCCTTACTTGGTCGAAGATTTCATTCTTCGGTGCGGCCGCGTGCTTGACAGCCTCCCGGCTTATCCGGAATCTCATGCTAAATGGCCATCAATTTCCGTAACACGAGGGCAACATGCCGGTCGCGGCGCCGATATACGGACATGGCACGGTGAGCACCGTACGGCCGTGCGGGTGCCGTGGGCCGGCCGGGTCGCTTTCGTGGCCCGGCCGGCCGTCACTCGGGACTATTTGAGCCCCAACGACCTGCGCAGGAAGTCGACTTGGAGCAGCAGCAGGTTCTCCGCGACCTGCTCCTGCGGGGTCATGTGCGTCACGCCCGTGAGCGGGAGCACCTCATGGGGGTGGCCCGCCGCCAGGAGCGCGGAGGACAGCCGCAGGGAGTGCGCCACCACCACGTTGTCGTCCGCCATGCCGTGGATGACCATCAGGGGGCGGGCGGGATTCGCCCGGTGGGTCAACTCGCCGTTCCTGACAAGGGAGTTGGCGTCATACACCCCGGGGTTCTCGGACGGGAGCCCCAAGTACCGCTCCGTGTAGTGCGTGTCGTACAGCTCCAGGTCCGTCACCGGTGCCCCCGCGATGCCCGCGTGGAAGACATCGGGCCGCCGCAGCACGGCGAGCGCCGACAGATAGCCGCCGAAGGACCAGCCCCGCATCGCCACCCGGCCGAGGTCCAGGGGGTAGGTGCCCGCGAGGCCGTGCAGCGCCTCGATCTGGTCGTCCAGGACCAGCGTGAAGTCGTTCTTGACCGCCTTCTCCCAGGCGGGGGAGCGGCCGGGGGTGCCCCGGCCGTCGGCGACGACCACCGCGAAGCCCTGGTCGGCGAACCACTGCGAGGCGAGGTGAGCGTTGTGCGCGGCCACCACCCGCTGTCCGTGCGGTCCGCCGTACGGATCCATGAGTACGGGCAGCGGTCCGTCCGATTCGCGATAGTGGGACGGGAGCAGTACGGCGCACGGGATCCGCCGTGCGCCCCCTTCGGTCAGCCGAAGTCGCACCGGGGGCCCGGGAGTTGCGGCATACGAGACGATCTTGGCCAGTTCCTTGCCGTCCCGCAGCACCCTGACGTCCGTCCCCGGGCGGTCGGGCCGGGCGGAGCTGAGCACCGTGATCGCCCCGCACCGCACGGCCGAGTGGACGCCGGCGCCGTCCGAGACGCGTTCCGTACCCAGCTCATTGACCCGGTACACATGGATCTCGCCGATCTCGGGAGCACCGGCGGCCGACGGAGCCTTCACGCCTGCGGACGCGGAGATCAGGACGTCGCTCGCGCCGATGTCGAGCACCGCCCTGACGTGCAACCGCCCGCCGGTCAGGGCCCGGTCGCCCACGGCGAGGACGCGCGCCCCGCCCTCGTCGGCGATCCGGACGAGCCGCCCGTCGGGCGCCCAGGCCGGGACGCCCGGCAGGAGTTCGAGCCAGTCCGCGTCCTCGTCGACGTGCACGGTCCGGGTCGCGCCCGAGCCGGGGTCGACGGCCAGGTGGAGCTGGGTGCGCTGGTCCCGGGACTGCACGAGCAGCAGCGGCGCCCCGTCCGAGGACCAGTGGACCCGGGCGAGATAGGGGTGGCGGACCCGGTCCCAGACGACCTCGGTACGCGTGCCGTCCAGCGCGTACAGGAAGAGCCGCACCTCGGCGTTGGGCGTGCCGGCCGCCGGATAGGCGACCCGCACGGGCTCCCGTTCGGGGTTGGCCGGGTCGGCGATCCACCAGCGCCGCACGGGCGAGTCGTCCGCGCGGGCGACGAGCAGGCGGTCCGATTCGGGGCTCCACCAGTGGCCGCGCGAGCGGGACATCTCCTCCGCGGCGATGAACTCGGCCAGCCCGTACGTCACTTCGGGCGACTCGGGCTCGGCGAGCGCCCGGTCGTCGTCGCCCTCGGCCCCCACGACCCGCAGCGCGCCCCGCGCCACATAGGCCACATGGCGCCCGTCGGGGGAGGGGCGGGGGTCGAGCACCGGGCCCGGCACCGGCAGTTCGCGGGCGGTCCCGGCGCGCAGTTCGGCGGTGAACAGCCGCCCGGACAGCGCGAAGGCGGCGAGCTCGACGGCCGCGTCAGTGGCATACCCGACGATTCCGGCCGAACCCTCCCTGCTGCGCTCGCGCCGCGCCCGCTCCTGCGCGGAGAGCCGCTCACCCTGACCGCCGAGCAGTGCGCCGGGGTCCGCCGCGATCCGCTCCGTACCACCGCGCACCAGGTCGAGTACCCAGAGCCCGTTGCTGCGGTCGGTGCCGGACGGCGAGCGCAGGAAGACGATCCGCTCCCCGTCCGGCGACACGGTGAAGGCGCGGGGCGCACCGAGGGTGAAGCGCTGGGTCCGTGCTGAGTGCCGGGGGAACGAGAGCTGCCCGGGGTCCTCGGGATGCCTGGATGCGGTCGTCGTCATGAGGGGAACCTAGCCGCCACGGCGCGGCCCGCCCAGGTACGAGCCGCGTGCGCCCCTCGTGCGCCCGTGCCCCGATCAATGCGTTCCCACGGAAAGTTATGATCCGTAGCGCTCAGTGGGTATGAACCTGCTGGCTGTATGCGCGCTGATGGGTCCGTCCGACCACCGGAACAGATGGAGGTGAACCGCCGTGGCACTCTCGATTTCGGCGGTGGTGCTGCTGGCGATCGTCGTCTTCCTGCTGGTCCGGAAATCCGGGCTGAAGGCCGGACACGCGGCGGTCTGCATGCTGCTCGGCTTCTATCTGGCGAGTTCGTCCATCGCCCCGACCATCAGCCAAGTCACCAGCAACGTGGCGGGGATGATCGGCGGGATCAAGTTCTAGCCGTCCCCCGAGCGCCCGTAGCCCGTCCCGAACGCCGCCGGAGGTCCGGCGGCGGGGGCGCGGTCCGGCCCCGGCCTCGTAGGCTGGGGCCATGTCGGAACTCCCCGCCCGCCGTCTTCTCCTGGTGCACGCGCACCCGGACGACGAGTCGATCAACAACGGCGCCACCATGGCCAAGTACGCCGCCGAAGGCGCGCACGTCACCCTGGTGACCTGCACCCTGGGCGAGGAGGGCGAGGTCATCCCGCCGGAGCTCGCCCATCTCGCGCCCGACCAGGAGGGCGGCCTCGGCGCCCACCGGATCGGCGAACTCGCCGCCGCGATGAAGGAACTGGGCGTCACCGACCACCGCTTCCTCGGCGGCCCCGGCCGCTTCCGCGACTCCGGGATGATGGGCGTCGAACAGAACCGCCGCGCCGGCGCGTTCTGGAACACCGACGTGGACGACGCGGCCGCGTACCTCGTAGAGGTGATCCGCTCCGTGCGTCCCCAGGTCCTCGTCACCTACGACCCCGACGGCGGCTACGGGCACCCCGACCACATCCAGGCCCACCGGGTCGCGATGCGCGCCGCCGAACTCGCCGCCGAGTCCGGCTACCGCCGCGACCTGGGCGAGCCGCACACCGTCGCGAAGATCTACTGGAACCGCGTGCCCCGCGCGGTCGCCGAGGCCGCCTTCGCCGAGCTGCGCGCCGCGAAGACGGACTTCCCCGGCATCGCCGCCATTGACGACGTACCGGGTGTCGTGGACGAGCCGGACATCACGGCCGAGATCGACGGCACCGCGTTCGCCGCCGCCAAGAGCGCCGCGATGCGCGCGCACGAGACCCAGATCGTCGTCCAGGGGCCCTACTTCGCGCTCTCCAACGACCTGGGCCAGCCGATCTTCACCACCGAGTACTACCAATTGGCGGCGGGCGCCCCGGGAGTTCCGGCCGGGCGGCGCGAACACGACCTGTTTGAAGGTGTGGGCAAGTGAGTAAACGTACCGCCATGGATGACACGAGAACGGGCGGCGGCGCCGCGCGCATCGCGCTGTACCTGCTGCTCGTCGCCCTCGGCGCACTCGTCGGCGTCGCCGGGGCGCTCGTGCAGACGGCCTGGTTCCCGGGCGGCCTCGCGCTGTCCCTCGCCGGAGCCGTCGGGCTCTTCTACTCCGGTACGCAACTCATGGGCGGCCGGGGCGGGGTGGGGGCGCCCGCGGCCGGCTGGCTGGTCGCCGTCATCCTGCTGACCGCCTCGCGCCCCGAAGGCGACTTCGTGTTCGGCGCCGGAGCCGGCTCGTACGTCTTCCTGCTCGGCGGGATGGTTGCAGCTGTGATCTGCGCCACGATCGGTGGATTCCAGCAACCCGGCGGTCCGGCCGCCCGACTTGGCGAGTGACGTGCGCAGTCGCGACGACGCAGTAGAAGGTGACGGGGCGCGCCCTCTCCGGCCCGCCCCGTTCGGAACGACGGCGGCCAGTATGGTGGTGCGCGCCGCCGAGCCGCCCGTACAGAGGCATCACAAGAACGAGACCGGGTGGCGGAGCCAATCGGGAGAGAACCAGCCTTGAGTCGTGAAACTGAGAGTTCGTCCTCCGGCCCCAAGGGGCGCGGCGCAACCGGGTACCCCTCGGGCACGCCGCCGTACGGAACCCCGTCGGCCGCGGGCCAGGGCGCTCCTGAAGCCGCTGCCGAGCCGGACGAGCCGAAGACCGAGACCACGCTGACGACGCGGATCCGGATCAACATCCCGGGCTCGCGGCCGATCCCGCCGGTCGTGGTGCGTACGCCGATGAGCGACACCGCCAAGCCGGCGGACGCGGAAGGCGTGAGCGAGCGCACCGGTTCGGTGCCCAGGCCCAAGGCGCCCGAGCCGGAGCCCGAGGAGCCGGGCGCCGAAGAGCGGCCCCCCAGCAACTGGTTCGCCCCGCGCAAGGCCCCGGCGGCACCCGCCCCTTCGGCGACCCCGCCGGCCGGCACCCCGCGGCCGGACCTTCCGTACTTCTCGGATGGTTCGGGCGGTTCGGGCAGTTCGGTCGGCGGAACCCCGAGCGCCGATGGACCCGGCCGCGTCGACGGCTCGGACGGGGCGCGTCCCGGTCCGCCGTCCGGCCCGACCACCGGGCCCGTCACCGGGAACGCCGCGCTGCCCGTCCGGCCCGTCGGCAACCGCACGGGCATGGGCCAGGGCGCGGAGCTGAACTCCCGGACCGCCGAGGGCTCGGTCTTCGGCGCGGGCTCCGATCAACTCCCGGGCCAGGGGCCGGAGTTGGGCCGTGGGCCCGGCGAAGGGCCGGGCCCCGACAGGGGGTTCGGCGACGGACCGCGTCCCGGCGGCGACGGCGTACGTCCCGGCCAGGACTTCGGCCGGAACCCGGCGCAGGGTCCCGGTGCGGGCGGCGGCCCCTTCGCCCCCGGCGGGCAGAGCCCCGCCCCCGCCCTGTCCGACGACACGGCGATCCTCACCCCGCAGCCCCCGGCGCCGAGCCCGCTCACGCACACCGTGGGCAACCCGCTCGCGAACCCGGCCGTCAACCCGGCGGCGCCCGCGTCCGGCGGCCATGTCTCCGGCGACACCCTGACCAGCGGCATCCCGGTCGTCCCGCCGGAGCACCGGGGCGCCTCGTTCCCGCCCGGCCCCGGCGGCCCGAACCTCACGCCGCCCCCCGGCTCCGACTTCGACTTCGACGAGGCCGAGCCTCCGGCCCCGCCGCAGCGCACCAGTACGCCCCCGGCGCCCGCCAAGAAGAAGGGCCGCTCCAAGCTGGCCCTGCTCGGCGGCGGCCTGGTCGCCCTGGTCGGTGTCGCGTACGGCGCCGGCCTCGTCCTGAACCACTCCGAGGTCCCCAAGGGCACGACCGTGCTCGGCGTCGACATCGGCGGCGGTACCAAGGAGGCGGCCGTCTCCAAGCTCGACCAGACCCTCGGCAAGCGCTCCAACCAGCCCCTGAACCTCACGGTCGACGGCAAGCAGGCGCAGCTGAAGCCCGAGATCGCGGGGCTCTCGCTGGACAGCCAGGCCACCGTGCGGGCCGCCGCGGGCAGCGACTACAACCCGGTGTCCGTCATCGGCTCGCTGTTCGGCGGCAAGCGGATCGCCGAACCGGTCATCCCGGTCGACGAGGAGAAGCTCGGGGTCGCGCTGACCGACCTCGCCGGGGCCTCGGGCTCGGCGACCGAGGGCACGATCAAGTTCGTGCCGGGCAAGGCCGTCGCCGTGCCGGGCAAGGCGGGCAAGTCGCTCGACGTGAACCGCTCGATGATCTCGGTGAAGGACGCGTACCGGACGATGGTGCAGACCGGCAAGGCGGACCCGGTCGCGCTGCCGGTCGCGGTCCGTCAGCCCGCCATCACCCAGGCCGAGATCGACCGGGCGATGAAGGAGTTCGCGCAGCCCGCGATGTCCGGGATCGTCACGATCAAGGCGGGCGGGAAGTCGCTCCCCTTCGGCCCCTCCAAGTCGCTCCCCAAGATCCTCTCGATGAAGGCGAGCGGGGGGAAGCTGGTGGAGGTCTACGACAAGGCCGCCATCACCGAGCTGATCGGCTCCACGTTCAAGGGGATCATGGTCACGCAGGGCGGTCAGAAGCACGAGGTGTCCGCGGACGACGTGGCCAACGCGATGAAGACCGCGCTGCTCGGCAAGACTCCGGCCGAGCGGACGGCGACGGTCGATCTGAACCCGAGCTAGGCGCTCCGCTTCGTACGGTTGGCTCCGCGGGGTGCGGGGGTTCGACTGCGGGCCGGCTGTGGCTGGTCACGCAGTTCCCCGCGCCCCCAACCCCTCTTTCGGGTGCGGGCCGTCGTGGTTGCTCGCGCAGTTCCCCGCGCCCCTCGGCGGCGCTGGGGCTCACCGGGTTCTCACCGGGTGTCACGCCGCGGGCCATGACATTCGTCATGCCGGAGTCACGACGCTCGCCACTGCCGACGTGCCCCGGGGCTGGGCGAACCTTGGGGCATGACGCAGACAGCACCTGCCGCCGAGCGGACCGCACAGTCCGTGGTGAGCTTCGAGAACGTGAGCAAGAGCTACGGCCAGGTCCGTGCCGTGGCCGACCTGTCGCTGCGGCTGCACCCCGGTGAGACGGTCGCCCTGCTCGGCCCCAACGGCGCCGGCAAGTCCTCCACCCTCGACCTGCTGCTCGGGCTCCGCAACGCCGACTCCGGCACGGTCAGCCTCTTCGGGATGACGCCCTCGCAGGCCATCAACGCCGGCAAGGTCGGCGCCATGCTGCAGAGCGGCGGCCTGATGGAGGACGTGACCGTACGGGAGCTGGTCAAGCTCGGCTGCGACCTGCACCCCAAGCCCTATCCGGTGGCCGAGGTCATGGACCGCGCCGGGATCGCGGGGATCGCCGACCGCAAGGTCAACAAGCTCTCCGGCGGCCAGGAGCAGCGCGTCCGCTTCGCCCTCGCGACCGCCGGGGCCAATGACCTGATCGTCCTGGACGAGCCGACCACCGGCATGGACGTCACCGCCCGCCAGGCGTTCTGGGCGACCATGCGCGAGCAGGCGGCCCAGGGCCGTACGGTCCTGTTCGCCACGCACTACCTGGAAGAGGCCGACGCGATCGCCGACCGGGTGCTCGTCCTGCACAAGGGCAAGCTCCTCGCCGACGGCACCGCGGCCGAGATCAAGGCCAAGGCGGGTGCCCGCCGGGTCAGCTTCGACCTGGAAGGCGCCATCGACGAGGCCTCCCTGCGAGAGCTCCCCTTCCTCTCCACCATCGACATCTCGGGCCGCACCGTCCGCATCCAGTCGCACGACGCCGACGCGACGATGCACGCGGTGTACGGGCTCGGCCTCTACCCGCGCAACCTGGAAGTCGCGGGTCTCGGCCTTGAGCAGGCCTTCGTCGCCATCACCTCGGCCGAGGAGGCCAACGCATGAACACCCTCATCAAGCTCGAAATCACCCGCACCCTGCGGAACAAGAAGTTCATGTTCTTCTCGGTGATCTACCCCTCGGCGCTCTACCTGCTCTTCGCGGCCTCGCAGAACAGCACCGACAAGGTCAAGGGAACCGATCTCACCTTCCCCGCCCTGTACATGGTCTCGATGGCGTCCTTCGGCGCGATCACCGCCGTCCTCATGGGCAACAGCGAGAAGATCGCCAAGGAGCGCGAGAAGGGCTGGGTGCGCCAGCTGCGGCTGACCACCCTGCCGGGCCGCGGCTACGTCCTGGCGAAGATCGCCAGTGCGGCCGTGGTGACCCTGCCGTGCATCGTGGTGGTGTTCCTCGTCGCGGCCGGTGCCAAGGGCGTGCGTTTCGAGGCCTGGCAGTGGGGCGCGCTGACCGTCGCCATCTGGGCGGGTTCGCTCTGCTTCGCGGCCCTCGGTGTCGCGATCGGCTACATCGCCAGTGGTGACGCGGTCCGCCCGATCACGATGATCATCTACTTCGGCATGTCGATCCTGGGCGGCCTGTGGATGCCCAGCACCGTCTTCCCGCAGTGGCTGCAGAACATCGCGGAGTGGCTGCCCACGCACGCGTACGCTGCCCTTGGACAGGCCATCGAGCTGGGCAACGCCCCGCACGGCAAGGACCTCGCCATCCTCGTCGTCTACTTCCTGCTCTTCGCGGGCGGCGCGGCATGGCTGTACCGGAAGGACACCCTGAAGGCGTGAGTCCCGTGAACCAGGGCCACAAGGCCCCGGCGGTGCGGATCGGGCTGAGCCCCGAGACGCGCCGCCAGGCGCTGCAGAAGCTGATGTGGGTCGGCATCTGGCTGGCCTTCATGGGCGCCCCGATCGGCGACCTGCTCGACGGCAACCACACCACCGCGCCGACCGTCCTCGGCTGGCTGGGCCTCGCCACCTTCGTGACGGTCTACCTGGCCCTGGTCCTGCGCCACACCGCCCGCCCGCCGGCCCGCGCGACGGTCTACAGCCTCCTCGGCTTCCTGGCGGCCCTGGCGGTCGTACTCTCCCTCACGCTCGGCTCGTCCTGGCTCGTGCTCTTCGTGTACGTGTCGGTGTCGTGCGGGGCCACGCTGCCGATGGCGCTCGCCACGTGGTCGATCCTGGTGGCGACCGCCACGATGACCGCGATCGGGGTACGCGCCACCCACGTCGGCGACGTCGTGCCGGGTCTGGTCATCCCCGCGATCCTGGGCGGCTTCGCGATGACGGGCGTACGCCATCTGATCCGTACGTCGGTGGAACTCCGCGAGGCCAGGGCCACCGTGGCCCAACTGGCCGCCAACGAGGAGCGGTTGAGGATGGCGCGCGATCTGCACGACCTGCTCGGCCACTCGCTGTCCCTCATCACGCTCAAGAGCGAACTGGCCGGGCGGATGCTGCCCGGCCACCCCGACCAGGCGGCCCAGCAGGTGGCCGACATCGAGCAGGTGAGCCGGCAGGCCCTCGTCGACGTACGGGCCGCCGTGAGCGGCTACCGGCGGGCCACGCTGCCCGCCGAACTCGCGGGCGCCCGCACCGCGTTGAGCGCCGCGGGCATCCAGGCCGAGGTGCCGGCCGACGCGCCCGAGGGCCTGCCCGCCGCCGAGGAGGAGGTGCTCGCCTGGGTGCTCCGCGAGGCCGTCACCAATGTCGTACGCCACAGCGGCGCCCGGCACTGCGCGGTCACCATCGGTGAACGCCAGACCCTTGACGGCCGGTTCCTCGAACTGCGCGTCCAGGACGACGGCAAGCCCGGCCCCGGCTCGGCGGCCCCGGTCCCCGGCAACGGCCTGACCGGCCTCGCGGAACGCCTGGAGAAGGTGTCCGGCGTCCTGGATACGGAACCCGGCCGCAAGGGGTTCACGCTGGTCGCCCGCATCCCCTTGATTCCGGAGCCGGCCACGACCCCTCTAGTATCCGGATCATGATCCGACTCCTGCTGGCCGAAGACCAGTCGATGGTCCGCGAGGCCCTGGCCGCGCTGCTCGGCCTTGAGCCGGACATGGAGGTGGTGGCGCAGGCGGCCCGGGGCGACGAGGTGCTCGCGGCGGCCCGCGAGCACGCCGTGGACGTGGCCCTGCTCGACATCGAGATGCCCGGCATGACGGGCATCGAGGCGGCGGCGCAACTGCACCGCGAGCTGCCGGACGTGAAGATCGTCATCCTGACCACCTTCGGGCGCCCCGGATATCTGCGCAGCGCCATGGAATCGGGCGCGGCCGCCTTCCTCGTCAAGGACGCCCCGGCGGCCCAACTGGCCACGGCCGTACGGAAGGTACTCGACGGCGAGCGGGTCATCGACCCGACCCTGGCGGCGGCCGCCCTCGCCGAGGGGGCCAACCCCCTGACCGACCGTGAGCGCGACGTGCTGCGGGCCGCGCAGGACGGCGCCACCAACGCCGAACTCGCCGCCGCCCTCTGCCTCTCGCAGGGCACGGTCCGCAACTACCTGTCCATGGCCATCCAGAAACTGGCGGCCCGCAACCGGGCGGAGGCGGTCCGCATCGCCCGCGAGAAGGGCTGGTTGTAGCGCAGCCCGTTCAGACACAGGCTCTCACTTCTCGAAGTCGCTCAACGCGAGCTCGGCGACGGCCTCTTCCTCGTAGCCCTCGATGGGGCCGAGGTAGCGCGGAAGGCCGGGGTGCTCGGCGCAGAAGGTGACGTACGCGGTGACGGTGTCCTCGTAGAACCCGCCCGTGGACAGCGAGACGTACCCCTTCACGCGCGTGTCCCCGAACTGGTCGTGCGCGCGGCGCAGGGCGAGGCGGGCATAGGCGAGGCACCTGCGCAGCAGGCCCTGGGCGCGCTCGGGGCCGGCCGCGGGAAGGCCCTCGTCGCTCATTCCGCGCCCGTTGACGGAGTACTCCTCCTGTACGGCGTCGACGTAGGTGCCGTGGGTCGTGGCGACCAGCGCCGTGAGGAGCCGGGCCCCGCCGGCACTCGTCGTCCAGCCCTGGCGTACGACGTCGCGGAAGAGCTCCGGGACGTCGTCGGGCCCGAGTCCGGACACATCGGTGCGGGCCAGGAGCCCGGCCATGGCCGTGTTGGTCTGCATGTACCAGCCCGTCCCGCGTCGGGGGTGAAGATCCGCCACACCCATCGTGCACGGTGGGACCCCCGTGATCCACGACCCGGACCTCGGGGGTCCGCGGGTTCAGCAGCTGACCAGGAGCAGGGTCAGGGCCGAGCAGACGTGGACCGCCGAATTGTTGCCCGGGTCCGGGTCGGCGGGGGTCAGGTCGACCAGGGCGGCCGTGACCGGGAGGCTGCCGCTCGCCAGGAGGCCGGCGTGCAGCGTCAGCTTCTTCGAGACGGTGGCGCCGGACGGGATCGCGCCCAGCGCGCAGACGGCGGTCCGGTTCGCCTTGTCGAGCGTGCAGCCGGACGCGGAGGGAGCCGTGAACCCGGCCGGATAGCTGAACCACACCCGGGCGGCGCTGACGGCCGAGGGCCCGGCGTTGGTGACACTCGCGGTGAACGTCGCCGCGTTGATGCCGAGCCCCTTCGGGGAGGCGTCCAGGGTCACGGAGAGGTCGGCCTGCGCGGGGTCGGCGCCGGCCGGGGCGGCGAGGCCGAGCGTGGCGAGGAGGGGGAGGAGCAGCGCGGGGGCGAGGCGGGCGGCTATGGGTCTGAGGCGTGACAAGGTGACTCCTGGCGAGGTCGGGGTGACATGGCTGCGCCGTCCCCAACAGGCCGTTGCGAACGCCTAGTTGAGGGTGCGTCACCAGATTGTGACCGCTGATCTCCGTTCCGGCAGGGTTTTCCCGCCGGGCGCGGATGTTGGCCGGATGCGGCGGGTTCAGCGCCCGGGCCGCCCGCTCCCCGGCCCCACGGCGACCCCTCGCCCCGCGTAGAACCGCTCAAGGTCGGCCCACTGGACATGGGCGAACTCCTGGGAGCGGCCCTGGAATCCGGACGGATTGTGGAAGACCAGGGCGTCGTCGGTCGCCCCCACCGCCAGCACGAGATGCCCGCCCCGGCGTTCCGGGGCCGGCGCGAGCTCACGGATCGAGGGGTGGACGGACAGCATCAACAGATGCCCGGATGTGATGAGTTGAGGGATCTCGGCCGTCGGCAGATGAGGTCGGGCCGCCGCCTTCAGTCCCCATCGCTCGTGGGCGTACGCGGCGAACGGGGCGTAGATCAACCCGTCGAGGCCGTCGCCTCGGCGGACGTACGCGCCCGCCGCGAGGCACTCCTCGGCGAGCTCCATAGGCGTCGGCGCCGAGCCCTGCCAGTACTCCAGTGCCATCCGCAGACAGGCGACTCCGCACAGCCGCCAGGACCACCAGGCGTACTCCTCGGGGGTCTGGGCCCCGTACTTCCGCCACAACGGATCCTGGGCCGCGTCCAGGTCCCCCGTGACGATGCCCTCCACGAGCTCGGGGGAGGCCCATTGGGAGTGGTAGGGGACGGGATGGATGGTGCGGGGGTGGCGGTCGCTCATGGGGGGACCCTAAGCGTGCCGCGCTTTCCTGGGGCTCCGCCCCAGACCCCGTAAACGCCGGATGGGCTGAAGATGCCTGTGCCGCATGCTGCTAGGGGCGCGGGGAACTGCGCGAGCACCACGTACGGTCCGCGGTCGAAAGAGGGTTAAGGGGCGCGGGGAACTGCGCAAACAGCCACAGCGGGGAGCCCGCGCCCAAACAAGCCCCACCCCAGCGCAGCTAATTGAGCATGGCCCGAGCCGCCCGAGCCCGGCGTCGGATCGTTTCCGCGGTGGTCGGCTCCACCGGCTCCACCACGTCCGCGTACCGGTCGAGCTCGGCCGCCCCCGCGAGGAAGTCACCCCGCTGCACCAGAAGTTGCGCCCGCTCGAAGCGCAGGCGGGCCGGGTGTGAGGGCAGTAGGAGGGAGAGCTCCACCGCCCACAGGGCGACGTCGCTGCGCTCCGGGCGGGCCGCGGCCCAGGCGCGGATGTTGTTCAGGATGCGCAGGATGACGTCCAGCGGGGCGGCCGGGGTCAGCATCGACTCCTCCAGCGGCGCGCCCGTCGCCCCGGCCACCAGGAGCTCCGCGTCGGCGCCGGTCAGCAGCCGGCCCCCGTCGAACGGGTCGGCGAGGACCCGGTCCCGCCGGGGCCCGAAGCCCACTACGAAGTGGCCGGGCAGCGCGACCCCGTACACCGGCGCCCCGGCCCGCCGCGCCACCTCGATCCAGACCACCGACAGCAGGATGGGCAGGCCCCGCCGGCGCCGAAGCACCTCGGGCAGCAGGGACGACTCCAGGCGCTGGTAGTCGGCCGGGCTGCCCCGGAAGCCGCAGGTGCCGCCGAGGAGCTCGGCCGTCGCAAGGGCCCAGGGGCGCGAGCCCGCGAGGCCGTAGGGGAGCAGCCCGGCGAGCCGGTCGAGCTCGATGTGGGCGGCGTCGATGCCCCGTTGGCCGAGTGCGGGGTCGGCGACCGCGCCGAGCAGGAGGCAGAGCGTCACCACGTCGGGGCGCTCCGAGCGGGCCTCCTCGGCGAACTCCCGCCGCCAGTCGGTGACTTCCGGATTCATGTCAGCCTCGTACCCGGTCAGCGAGATCGGAAGTGGTGGTAGCTGTGGTGCGTCGCGAAACCCTGGCCCTCGTAGAGCGCGCGGGCGCCGTCGTTGTCGGCCTCCACCTGGAGCCAGGCGGCCGAGGCGCCCTCGTCCAGGGCCCGGCGGGCCAGCGCGGTCATCACGGCCGTCGCGAGGCCCTGGCGGCGCAGCGCCGGGTCCACCTCGACCGCCATGAATCCCGCCCAGCGCCCGTCCACCACGCAGCGCCCGATCGCCGCGGGCACCGCCCCGTCGCCGGGGACCGTGGCGAACCACACCGAGGGGCCGCTGTTCAGGACCTTCAGGACGTGCTCGCCCGGGGTCACCGAGCGCTGGTAGCGGCTCAGCCACGGCTCGTCGACCGCACGGTCCAGGCGCACCCGGGACACGTCCGCGTCCAGGTCGCCGATCGGCGCGAGCGCCGCGATCCGCACCTCGACGCTCACCTCCCGCTCCCAGCCCGCCAGTTCAAGATCCGCGCAGAGCCGCTCCTGGGTGCCCTCGGCGCCCGTCGCGGCCTGGATGTACGCGGGGAGACCGCGGGCCGCGTACCAGTCGCGTACGCAGGACAGGGCGTCCGGCAGGGGGAGGCCCGGGTCGCCCAGTGGCAGGACCGAGTTCGCCCGGCGGGTGAAACCGGCCGCGGCCCGCAGCGTCCACTCGCCGAGAGGCTCGCTCTCCACCGGCTGCCAGGCGCGCGCCAGGACCGGCGCCAGCTCCTCGAAGGAGGCGGCCGGACCGCGACGACGGGCCGGCGCCGCGGGCACGACCTTGCCCGCGACCAGCGTGGACTCGTCGATGCGTACCGTCTCACCGCTCTTTCGTGTGATCGACAACACACCGTCGTCCCAGGATGTGAGGACGCCGACCGTGTCCGTGTACACGGAGCCCGGAGTTCCGCTGGAGCTCAGGCGCCGGACTGATACGCGTTTGCCCGTATCGGCGGCCGTAATCCGGACCTCAAGCCGTCCGCCGGTGGTGAATTCCACAGGTCTCTCCGCCCCTCCTGTTCGGATCGTGCCCCGAACCGGAGATACTAGGTGTGGGCATCGACGACGCCGCGCTCCCGCGCGCCACGTGGACGGAGCCGCAGATCGGCCCGCCGCGCCCTACCGAGGAGGAACGACAGCGTGACCTACGTCATCGCGCAGCCTTGTGTCGACGTCAAGGACAAGGCGTGTATCGAAGAGTGCCCGGTCGACTGCATCTACGAGGGCTCCCGGTCCTTGTACATCCACCCGGATGAGTGCGTCGACTGTGGCGCCTGCGAGCCGGTTTGCCCGGTCGAGGCGATCTTCTACGAGGACGACACCCCGGACGAGTGGAAGGACTACTACAAGGCGAACGTCGAGTTCTTCGACGAGCTCGGCTCGCCCGGTGGCGCCTCCAAGCTCGGCCTGATCGAGCGGGACCACCCCTTCATCGCAGCGCTGCCGCCGCAGAACGGCTGATCGCGCTTCCCCGGTCCCCGTACGGCTCAGCTGCCGTACGGGGCCGCGGTGTTTCCCGGCACGGCCGTCGCACAGCACCGTACGTACGAGAAAGTGAGCCCCTTTCGTGAGCGCAGTCTCCTCGCGCCTTCCCGCCTTCCCCTGGGACAAGCTGGAGCCGTACAAGGCGACGGCCACGGCCCACCCGGACGGCATCGTGGACCTCTCCGTCGGCACGCCCGTCGACCCGGTCCCCGAGCTTGTCCAGCAGGCCTTGACGGGGGCCGCGAACTCGCCGGGCTATCCGACGGTGTGGGGCACGCCCGCGCTGCGGGACGCGATCAAGGGGTGGCTGGAGAAGCGCCTCGGCGCCCGCTCGGTCGAGCACACCAACATCCTGCCCGTGATGGGCTCCAAGGAGCTGGTGGCCTGGCTGCCGACCCAGCTCGGGCTCGGAGCCGGGGACCGGGTCGCCTACCCGCGGCTCGCGTACCCGACGTACGAGGTCGGCGCGCGCCTGTGCGGCGCGGAGCCCGTCGTCTACGACGACCCCACTGACCTCGACCCCACAGGCCTCAAGCTGCTCTGGCTCAACTCGCCGTCCAACCCGACCGGCCGGGTCCTCGCCAAGGACGAGCTCGTGCGCATCGTGGCGTGGGCCCGCGAGCACGGCGTGCTGATCTTCTCGGACGAGTGCTACCTGGAGCTCGGCTGGGAGGCCGAGCCCGTCTCGGTACTGCACCCGGACGTGTGCGGCGGCGGCTACGAGGGCATCGTGGCCGTCCACTCGCTGTCCAAGCGCTCCAACCTGGCCGGCTACCGGGCCGCGTTCATCGCCGGTGACGCGGACGTGCTCGGCGAGCTGCTCCAGATCCGCAAGCACGGCGGCATGATGACCGCCGCGCCCGTGCAGGCGGCCACCGTCGCGGCCCTGGGTGACGACAGCCACGTACAGGAGCAGCGGGAGCGGTACGCGGCGCGGCGGGCGGCGCTGCGGGAGGCGCTGGTCAAGCACGGCTTCCGCATCGAGCACAGCGAGGCCAGCCTGTACCTGTGGGCGACCCGGGACGAGGGCTGCTGGGAGACGGTGGCCCACCTCGCCGAGCTCGGCATCCTGGTGGCGCCCGGCGACTTCTACGGCGAGGCGGGCGAGCGTTTCGTGCGGGTCGCGTTCACGGCGACCGACGAGCGCGTCGAGGCGGCCGTGAAGCGGCTCGGGCAGTAGTACGCAGTAGGCAGTAGTACGGGGACCGCGGTCGTACGCGAAGGGGCCCGGGGAGTTCGCACTCCCCGGGCCCCTTCGCATCACCCGGCCTGCGGGTCAGCCGCCGATCGGCAGGCCCTTCAAGGGGAGCTGGTCGGTGCTCGGCACGCCCGCGGTGGGCAGGCCCTGGGGGGTCGGCAGGCCGCCCTGGGTGGCGGTCTGGGCGGCCGAGCCGAGGATGTCGCCCGCGCTGCCCGCCGCGTCACCGGCTGCCTTCTGCGCGGCCGGGGTCGCCACCTTGCCCGCCTGTCCGACCGTCTTGCCCGCCATCGGCACGGCCTTCTTGATGGTGGCGGCGCCGGTGTCGCCGGCCAGGCCGGTGGCCTTCTGGGTCACCCCGTCGACGGTGTTGCTGACCGAGCTGGGGTCCATCTGGGTCAGGCCGCCGAGGTTCGGCGCGGCCTGGGGAAGTTCCACGGCGCTTGCGGAGCCGGCCGCACCGACCACGGGCGCTGCACCTGCCGCGATGAGCAGCGCGGCGCGGGCGATCCGACGGGTCAGGGGGAGGGACATGATGCTCCTTCAGACGGATTGGAAATGTGTCGCTGTCCGGCGTTCGGACGCTGTGACAACCGCCGTGAGGGGAGGAGAGGTTGCGGTGACCCAGGGTAAAGAGTTCGTAATGCGTCGCATTATCTACTCTGGATAAAAACGGGCAAATGAATCACCGCCCAGGATCCTGATCGACCGTCAGATCCCTTTGTTCTTAGGGGGATTGACGATTCTTCGGATCGATGTCCGGACGCGGGTGCGAAAGGTCGTGGCGGGAGTGAACGGGCCCTCCGGACGAGTGCATCGCCGAACGGACGGCCGGTTACGGCGCGAGGGTGATTCGTACCTCTTGCGTACCGTCGGCCGACGAACCGGCGGCGGAACCCTGCCCGGTGGAGGTGGGGGCCGCGGTGCCGGCGGGGGCCTTGGACCAGCCGTCGGCGGAGTCGTCAGCGCTCCAGACGCGGCCCGCGTAGGAGACCCGGGCGATGTGCAGCGAGGAGGCCCGGGCGACCGCCCAGTGCGCCAGCGCCCAGCCGCGCTGCTCCCGGTCGGTGCCCGCCGCGGCCGTGCCCTCGGGGACGCGCACCGGCACGGTGACATCGCCGCCCGCGCCGGCCGTCCGGCCGTCCGGAACCGTGCCCTCGCCGAACGCCTTCGTCAGGCCGTCGCGCACCTGCGCCGGGTCACCCGGCCGCACGTTCTTGGCGACCGTGCAGGTCAGCGACGCGGACTCGCGGCCGGTCAGCGCGGCCGTCAGGACCGCCGCGTCCGGCTCGTGCTTCGCGTACGCCTGCGGGTAGGCGCTGCGTTGAACCTTCTGGGCGGCCACGGTCAGCGGGAGCCGCGAGTAGCCCGGGACCTCGGCGAGGTGCTTGTAGAACTTCCCGGCCGAGTAGACCGGGTCCATGATCTGCTCGGCGGTGCCCCAGCCCTGCGAGGGCCGCTGCTGGAACAGGCCGAGCGAGTCCCGGTCGCCGTGGTTCAGATTGCGCAGGCCCGACTCCTGGAGCGCGGTCGCCAGCGCGATGGTCACGGCCCGCTCCGGCATCCCGTGCGAGATGCCCACGGCCGTGATCGTCGCCGCGTTCTCGGCCTGCTCGGGGCTCATCTTGAACGTGGAGCCCTGCCCGCCGCCCGTCCCTGCCACGCATCTGGGCGCGCCCGGACCCCCGCTCACGTACTGCACCACCAGATATCCGGCGATCGCGAGCAGCACCACGAGGGCCGCTCCGACACGCAGGAGGCGGCCGCGTCGGGAGGGGCGCGGGAGGTTGTTGGGCTCGGACACGGTGCCCACCGTACTGGAGCGCGAAGAGGCGCTCAGCGGTGGAGTTAGGGTCGGGCGCATGGCCCACACCACCCTGGATCTCACCGCGGACGCGCCCTCGCTGACCGCCCAGCTCGTCGACTTCGCCTCCGTGAGCGGCGAGGAGAAGCCCCTCGCCGACGCCATCGAGCGCGAGCTGCGCAAGCTGGCGCACCTCACCGTCGACCGGCACGGCAACAACATCGTGGCGCGCACGAACCTGGGCCGGGCCGAGCGGATCATCCTGGCCGGGCACATCGACACCGTGCCCATCGCCGACAACGTGCCCTCGCGCCTCGACGAGGAAGGCGTGCTGTGGGGCTGCGGGACGAGCGACATGAAGTCGGGCGTGGCCGTGCAGCTGCGGATCGCGCAGACGGTGACCGCGCCCAACCGGGACCTGACCTTCGTGTTCTACGACAACGAAGAGGTCGCGGCCCACCTCAACGGCCTCGGCAAGGTCGCCGAGGCGCACCCGGAGTGGCTGGAGGGCGACTTCGCGGTGCTGCTCGAACCCTCCGACACCGAGGTCGAGGGCGGCTGCCAGGGCACGCTGCGGGTCCTGCTGAAGACCCGGGGCGAGCGCGCCCACTCCGCGCGCAGCTGGATGGGCTCCAACGCCATCCACACGGCCGCGCCCATCCTCGCGAAGCTGGCCGCCTACGAGCCGCGCCGCCCGGTGATCGACGGCCTGGAGTACCACGAGGGCCTCAACGCGGTACGCATCGAGGGGGGCGTGGCCGGCAACGTGATCCCGGACGAGTGCACGGTCGTCGTCAACTACCGGTACGCGCCCGACATCACGGGTGAGCAGGCCATCGCCCACGTCCGTGAGGTCTTCGCGGACTGCGACATCGCCGAGTTCGTCGTCGACGACCACTCGGGGGCCGCGCTGCCCGGGCTCTCGCACCCGGCGGCGGCCGCCTTCATGGCGGCGGTCGGCGGCACCGCACGGCCCAAGTTCGGCTGGACCGACGTCTCGCGCTTCGGCGACCTCGGCGTGCCCGCCGTCAACTACGGGCCGGGCGACGCGCTCCTGGCCCACAAGCGCAACGAACACGTCGTCGTCGACCGGATCACCCAATGCGAGCGGCGGCTGTACGCCTGGCTGACCGACTGAGCGCGCCCGGCATCGCGCCGCGCCCCGAGCCCCGCACCGTTCAGGCCCCCGCAAGGGGCGTGGCCTGCCTGAATTTCGCCATTCGTAACGTTCGCCGACCTACCCTGGCTGAGCACGCGCAACATCGTCAGCGGAGGGAGCACGGCATGGCCAACCCCGAGGGAAGCCCGTTTCCGGCGGAGCAGCGGCTGGAGCAGAGGCTCGGACCAGTGCTGCGCCGCCGCGATCAGGTGCAGGCCGGCACCACCGACCAGCGCCTCCTGGACTCCGAGGGCGACTCCCAGTGGGTGCACACCGACCCCTGGCGGGTCATGCGCATCCAGTCGGAGTTCGTCGAAGGCTTCGGTGCGCTCGCCGAACTGCCCAGCGCCATCAGCGTGTTCGGCTCGGCCCGCACCCCGGCCGGCTCTCCCGAGTACGAGGCGGGCGTGCGGATCGGGCGGGCCCTGGTCGACGCCGGCTTCGCCGTGATCACCGGCGGCGGCCCCGGTGCGATGGAGGCCGCGAACCGGGGCGCCAGGGAGGGGAACGGCATCTCCGTCGGCCTCGGCATCGAGCTTCCCTTCGAGCAGGGGCTCAACCCGCACGTCGACATCGGGGTCAACTTCCGCTACTTCTTCGTGCGCAAGACCATGTTCGTCAAGTACGCCCAGGGCTTCGTCGTGCTGCCGGGCGGACTCGGCACCCTGGACGAGCTGTTCGAGGCCCTGACCCTGGTCCAGACCCGCAAGGTCACCCGCTTCCCGATCGTGCTGTTCGGCACGGAGTACTGGGGCGGGCTCGTGGACTGGCTGCGCGACACCGTGGTCGGCCAGGGCAAGGCCTCTGCGGGCGACCTCCTGCTGTTCCACGTCACGGACGACGTGGACGAGGCCGTCGCCCTGGTGACCAAGGAGACAGGACGATAGGCGCGCTCTAGGCGAGTCCCCGGCGGGCCACCGCCGGGGGGCGGTGGCCGGCGATCGAGGCCACCATGTCCAGGACCTGCCGGGTCTCCGCCACCTCGTGGACGCGGTACACCCGCGCACCCAGCCACGCGGACACCGCCGTCGTCGCCAGCGTCCCGATCACCCGCTCCTTCACCGGCCGGTCCAGCGTCTCGCCCACGAAGTCCTTGTTGGACAGCGAGACCAGGACCGGCCACCCGGTGTCGGTCATCTCCTGGAGCCGCCGCGTCGCCTCCAGGCTGTGCCGGGTGTTCTTCCCGAAGTCGTGACCGGGGTCGATCATGATCCCGTCGGGCCGCACGCCCAGCTCCACGGCCCGCTCCGCGAGGCCCACGGTGACCCGCAGGATGTCCGCCACCACGTCGTCGTACGCGATCCGGTGCGGCCGGGTACGCGGCTCCACACCGCCCGCGTGGGTGCACACCAGGCCCGCCCCGTAGCGCGCCGCGACCTCGGCGAGCTTCGGGTCGACGCCGCCCCAGGCATCGTTCAGGACGTCCGCGCCGGCCTCGCAGACCGCCGCGCCCACGTCGTGCCGCCAGGTGTCCACGCTGATGACCACGTCGGGGAACCGTCTGCGCACCTCGGCCACGAAGCCGACCGTGCGCCGCGCCTCCTCCTCGGGCGTGACCTCGTCGCCGGGGCCCGCCTTCACCCCGCCGATGTCGATGATGGCCGCGCCCTCGGCCACCGCCTGCTCCACGCGGGCCAGCGCGGGCTCGTCGTGGAAGGTCGCACCCTGGTCGTAGAAGGAGTCGGGGGTCCGGTTCACGATGGCCATGATCACCGGTTCGTACGCGGCGAACTCGCGTCGTCCCAGCCGCAGCGTGCCGCGGTCCGTTCCGCTGTGCATCCCCTGTGTCCTTTGCTGTGGTCCGGGCCGTTGTCCGCCTGCGACCCTAACTGTCAGTGCCGCATGGCACGATCGGACCCGAACAGTTTCCGGCGTCGGGAAGAGGCTCGCTCGTGTTCTGGTTCTTGCTGATCGCGATGGTCGTCGTGGTCGCCGCCGTGACCCTCGCCGTGGTGGGCGGAGGTGGCGACGACGGCGCGGTGCTGCCCGACGCCGAGCCGGAGCACCTGGTGGACCCGCTGCCCGAGCACCGCCCCGTGACCCGGGCCGACGTGGAGGCGCTGCGCATCCCGGTGGTGCTGCGGGGATACCGGATGGCCGATGTCGACGACGTGCTGAGCAGACTGGGCGCGGAGCTCGCCGAGCGGGACGCCCGGATCGCCGAGCTCCAGACCACGCTCGAACACAGCCGGAAGCGGCTCGTGGCCGGCGGCCAGGGCCCCGCGGCACAAGACGCCGCGACCGAGCCGTCCGACGAGGAGCCCCGGCGATGAGCGGCGCGATCCCCGGTCCCGACGGCCGGCTCCGCTGCCCCTGGGGCCTTTCCACCGAGGACTACGTGGCGTACCACGACACCGAGTGGGGCCGGCCGGTGCACGGCGACGACGCGCTGTACGAGCGGCTCTGCCTGGAGGCCTTCCAGTCGGGCCTGTCCTGGATCACGATTCTGCGCCGCCGCGAGGGCTTCCGGCAGGCCTTCGCCGACTTCAGGATCGCGAAGGTGGCCGAGTTCACCGACGCCGACGAGGAGCGGCTGCTCGGCGACACGGGCATCATCCGCAACCGCCTCAAGATCGGGGCGACGGTCGCCAACGCGCGGGCCCTGGCGACCTGGTCACCCGGCGAGCTCGACTCCCTCATCTGGTCGTACGCGCCGGACCCGGCGACCCGCCCGGCGCCCCGCACGCTGTCCGACGTCCCGGCCGTCACCGACGAGTCGACGGCCTTGTCCAAGGCCCTGAAGAAGCGCGGCCTGCGCTTCATCGGCCCGACCACGGCGTACGCCCTGATGCAGGCCTGCGGCCTGGTCGACGACCACCTCGCGGACTGCGTGGCACGGGGCGGCGCCTGACACCGCCCCGGACCGCCAGGCTCTCAGCGGCCGACGTACTTCGGCTTCTCCTTGGCGAGGAACGCGGCCACCGCGATGGCGTGGTCCTCGGAGGCGCCCGCCTTCGTCTGGAGCTCGTCCTCCTTCTCCAACGCCTCGGCCAGGGTGTGGCCCGCGCCGTAGGCCAGCGACTCCTTGAGCGCGCCGTACGCCACGGTCGGCCCCTCGGCCAGCGCGCGGGCCACGGCGAGGGCCTCGGCGGCCAGCTCGGCGGCCGGTACGACCTTGTTGACCAGGCCGATCTCGTACGCCTCGGACGCGGAGATCGAGCGCGGGAACAGCAGCAGGTCGGCCGCGCGGGACTGGCCGATCAGGCGCGGCAACGTCCACGAGACGCCCGAGTCGGCGGTCAGGGCCACCCCGGCGAACGAGGTGTTGAACGACGACGTGTCCGCGACCACCCGGTAGTCCGCGGCCAGCGCGAACCCGAGCCCGGCGCCCGCCGCCACCCCGTTGACGCCGGCCACAACGGGCTTCGGCATCTCGGTGAGCGCCTTCAGGATCGGGTTGTAGTGCTCCCGCACGGTGCTCATCGTCTGGCCGGTGCCCGCCTCGCGGTCCGCCGTCAGCGAAGCCACGTGCTCCTTGAGGTCCTGGCCGACACAGAACGCCCGGCCGGTCGCGGTGAGCAGTACGGCCCGTACCGCCGGGTCCGAGGCCGCGGCCCGCACCGCCTCGCGGAGCGCGACCTTCGCCTCCGTGTTCATGGCGTTCATGGCCTCGGGCCGGTTGATCGTGATCGTCGCGAGCCCGTCGCTCACCTCGTACAGCACGGTGTCGGCCATGGTGGGATCCCCTCCGTCGCGGATGCTTCTCAGGTGTCGTATCCGCTCAGCATGGCGGAGATCGCGAGCGGTGGGCATGTGACCTGCGTCAAACAATCGGGGCACTGGGGGGAACCGGCGGCGGCGAAGTATCGCAGGCGGATCGCCGAATTGAGTGGTTTTGATAGAGCGCGTTGCCCAAGCGATGCGGACCGATGTTGGTCATCGGGTCCTGCGATGCGGGATAATGACCTGGAAGCAATGTGTTCGATGCCGTGACGCGTGCCCAATCCCGGGGGCCGTCGGCTGACGATGAGCTGGTTTCAGGAAGGGGAACGAGCATGGCGGCCATGAAGCCGCGGACGGGCGACGGCCCGCTCGAGGTGACCAAGGAGGGGCGGGGCATTGTCATGCGCGTTCCGCTCGAAGGCGGCGGTCGGCTTGTCGTCGAGCTGACTCCGGACGAGGCCGATGCACTCGGCGATGCCCTCAAGAAGGTCGTCGGCTGAGTTAGCGGGTTCGACCCAGACTCTTCACCGCCCCGGTCCGGTATGTACGTGAGTACGTGCCGAGCCGGGGCGGTGTTGTGTGTGGGGGCCGCTCGGGCCCAGGCTCTGAAAGTCCTGCGGAGGTTCGCGGGCGGCGGGTCAGCCGCGGCGTACCGCGCAGAGCAGCCCGTCGCCGACCGGCAGCAGCGAGGCGACGAGCTCCGTGCTCTCGCGCACCGTACGCAGCAGTTCGCGCAGCCGCAGCACCTCGGCCGGCTGGGCCCCCGAGTCGACGGTGCGGCCGTCGGCGAAGACGCCCTCGAAGCAGACGATTCCGCCCGGTCGCAGCAGGCGCAACGATTCAGCGAGGACGTCCAGGGACTCCATGGGGTCGCCGTCGCAGAACACCAGGTCGTACCCTCCGTCCGCGAGCCGGGGCAGTACGTCCAGCGCGCGCCCGGGGATGAACCGGGCCCGGTTGCCCGCGAAACCGGCCGCGCGGAACGCCTGCTTGGCGAACTGCTGGCGGTCCGGCTCCGGGTCGACGGTGGTCAGCACGCCGTCCGGCCGCAGGCCCTGCAGAAGGTAGATGCCGGAGACGCCGGTTCCGGTGCCGATCTCCGCGACCGCCTTCGCGTCCGCCGTGGCAGCGAGCAGCCGCAGTGCGGCGCCTGTCCCCGGGGACACCGAACGCAGGCCTGCCTCCCGGGCCCGGTCGCGGGCCCAGCGCAGCGCGTCGTCCTCGGCGACAAAGGCGTCCGCGAACGCCCAGCTCGTCTGCCGGTTGGCGGTAATGGCCCTCTCCTGTCCCCTTGGTTGGCGCAACGGTGACTGTATCCGCTGCGGTCGGGAACCCGCAGATGGGACCGCGCGTTAAGGAGGACAGGGGGAACCGCGGGGGGAGCGCATGGACAAGTTCGGGGAAGAGGGCCGGAAGCCGGTCCCAAATGCACGTAAAGATTCTTATCCGGAGCTAACGGGCGAGGTGGCTATGGTAGGGGCTCCACTGGACACCACCAGAGCCGACAGGGGAGGTGCGGCTGCGCCTGTGGATCGGGGAGGAGTGCTGCGGCGCTTTCTCAGGTCGGCGGGTGAGCCGAAATCCGTGACCAACATTGCTGACCGTTCCCGCGCTACCAGCTCCGCAACTACCGCGACCTTCGCCGACGCGGATTCCCAGGCGTGGACTCCCCCTACATGGGAGGAGATTGTCAGCACGCACAGCGGCCGGGTGTACCGCCTCGCCTACCGCCTGACGGGAAACCAGCACGATGCGGAGGACCTCACGCAAGAGGTCTTCGTCCGCGTCTTCCGCTCCCTGTCGACGTACACGCCGGGCACGTTCGAGGGCTGGCTGCACCGCATCACCACCAACCTCTTCCTCGACATGGTCCGCCGCCGTCAACGCATCCGTTTCGACGCGCTCGGTGACGACGCGGCGGAGCGGCTGCCCAGCCGCGAGCCCAACCCCCAACAGGTCTTCAACGACGCCCACTTCGACGCCGACGTCCAGCAGGCCCTCGACACGCTCGCACCCGAGTTCCGTGCGGCCGTCGTCCTGTGCGACATCGAGGGCCTCTCGTACGAGGAGATCGCGGCCACCCTCGGAGTGAAGCTCGGCACCGTCCGCAGCCGGATCCACCGCGGCCGCTCCCACCTGCGCAAGGCCCTCCAGCACCGTTCGCCCGAAGCCCGCGCCGAGCAGCAGCGCGCGCTGGCGGGGGTGGCGCCGGGAGCTCTCGGGGTGGCCGGAGAGGGGATGGCGTGAGTGGTACGAGTCCCACCCCGGCGGAACAGCACCTCGGGGACCGGCTCGCGGCCCTGGTCGACGGCGAGCTGAACCACGATGCCCGCGAGCGCGTCCTGTCCCACCTGGCGACCTGCCCGAAGTGCAAGGCGGAGGCCGACGCCCAGCGCAACCTGAAGAACGTCTTCGCCCAGGCGGCCCCGCCGCCGCCCTCGGAGGGCTTCCTCGCCCGGCTCCAGGGCCTGCCCGGCGGGCCCACCGGATCCGGGGGTGACGACGACGGCTCACCGTTCGGCGGGGGGCGCCAGGCCGACGGGTTCTTCGGAGGGTTCGGGGTGCTGACCCCCACCGCGGACGGCCCCGGGGACCCGCGCGTTCCCCGCTCGGGCGGCTTCGGCTACGTCCCGGTCGGCTCCCATGCGGCGGTTCTGCCCGACGGGGTGAGCGGCGGCTTCCGCATCCACGAGGTGGGCAGGTCCGAGCAGGACCGGTCGGGCTCGGTGTGGCGGGGCCGCAGATTCGTGTTCGCCGCCGCGAGTGCCGTGTCCCTGGCGGCGATCGCGCTCGGTGGCACCCTGCCGCTGAGTTCGACGTCCGGTGCCCGTGCCGCGGGCGGCGGCAGCAATGTCGTCCCGATGCGCTCCAACACCCCGGCGCCGAGCGGCAGTTCGGCCGAGGACCGCCGCCGCGGAGGCGCCGCGGCCAGTGTGTTGTCGGCCATGCCCGCACAACCCCCGGCTCCGGCCCCGGCCGCGCGCAGCCTGAGCGGCATGCCCGCACAGAACGGGCCCGTCCAGCCGCTGGGCGGCGCGTTCCCGGCGGCCCGGCTGAACGGCTCGTCGCTGCCCCCGTTGATACGGCCGGCTGTGGCGACGCTCCCGCTCACCACGACGGACCTCACGGCCGGAGTGCTCGCCCTGACGCCGTCCGTGACCCCGGCGGCACCGTCCCACCTGGCGGCTCCGATCGCCTCCGGGCTCCCGCTCACCGCCCGGCGCTGACCGCGCCCTGCCCTCGCCCCCGGCAACCTGGTTGAATCCGGGGGAGGGGTGCTCGTCGGAGCACGCAGGAAAGCCAGTTGCGGGGAGAGCATGAACGAGCAGAAGCCCACCGGGCCGAAGCCGAAGTGGTGGAGCCGACCGCAGGCAGGCCGCCCCCGCGAAACCGAAGCCCCGGCGGTGGCCCCCGAAGTCCCGGCCGAGACTTACGACTTGGCTCCGCCGGTGGCCGCGGGCGAGGCGGCTCAGCCCGCACCAGCGGCCGAGACGCACCCCGCGAACCCGACGGCGGCCCCGCCGACCCAGGCCGCGCCCGCCACCGGATTCATCGCCGACCCGGCCACCGAGCCTCCGTCAGAGCCCGAGCCCGAGCCCGAGCCCGAGCCCCAGCCTCAGTCCGGGCCCCCCGCGCCCCGTCAGCCCCTGCACGCGCCCGATCCCTATGGCACGCCGCCCTACGGTGGGCCCGGGCCGTGGGCGCCCGCGCCGCCCGTGCAGCGGCCGGTGCCGACGCCGGCGGGGGGCACCCCGCTGCCTCAGCAGTCCGCTTACGCCGCCCCTCAGGCACCGGCAGCCCCGCCGGCCCCGGTGTCCGTACAGCAGGCGGCCGCACCTCAAGCCCCCGTGGAGCAGGCGCCCGCACCGCAGGCCTCGTACGCCGCGCCTCCGGCTCCTCCCGTGCCGCCCGCCTCGCAGTGGCTGCAGTACGACCCCTGGGGGGCGCCCGGGGAGCCGCTCAGCCAGGTCGGGCAGCCCGAGCCCAGGAAGCGGCGGCGCGGGGCCCTGCTCGTCGGGGCCGTGCTGCTCGCCCTGGTCGCCGGCGGCATCGGCGGTGGCGTGGGCGCGTACGTCGAGCGCAACGGCGGCATCACCAGCGTCAAGCTGCCGCAGTCCGGCAAGGAGCCGCAGGGCCGGGCGCCGGACAGCGTCGCCGGGATCGCGGCCAGCGCCCTGCCCAGCGTGGTCACCATCCATGTCACCGGCGCCACCGAGTCCGGCACCGGCACCGGCTTCGTGCTCGACGACGCCGGGCACATCCTGACCAACAACCACGTCGTCCAGCCCGCCGGTGACTCGGGGAAGATCTCGGTGACCTTCAGCGGGGGCGAGAGCGCGCCCGCCCGGGTGGTCGGCCGCGACTCCGGGTACGACCTCGCGGTCGTCAAGGTCGACGGCGTATCGGGCATGAAGCCCCTGCCGCTCGGCAACTCCGACAACGTCCTGGTCGGCGACCCGGTGGTGGCCATCGGGGCGCCCTTCGACCTGTCCAACACGGTGACGTCCGGGATCATCAGCGCCAAGGAGCGCCCGATCACGGCCGGGGGCGAGAGCGGCGACGGCAGCGACGTCAGCTATGTCGACGCGCTCCAGACCGATGCCCCCATAAACCCGGGCAATTCCGGCGGCCCGCTCGTCGACTCCAAGGCCCGCGTCATCGGCATCAACAGCGCGATCAGGTCGGCCGGGAGCGGCAGCACGGAGGGCAGCGGCGGCCAGGCGGGATCGATCGGGCTCGGCTTCGCCATACCGGTCAACCAGGCCAAGCGGGTCGCCGAGGAGCTGATCAACACGGGCAAGGCCACGCACCCGGTGATCGGCGTCACGCTCGACATGAAGTTCACCGGCGACGGCGCCCGCGTCGGCGACAAGACGGGGGACGGCAAGCCGGCCGTCGCCACCGACGGGCCCGGCGCCAAGGCGGGCATCAAGTCGCAGGACGTGATCACCAAGGTCGACGGCCAGCGGGTGCACAGCGGCGAGGAGTTGATAGTGAAGATCCGCGCGCACCGCCCCGGCGATCAGCTCAAGCTCACGGTCCAGCGGGACGGCAAGGCGCAGGAGCTCACCCTGACGCTCGGCTCCTCGTCCTGACCCCGGCTTTCGGGGCGCCCGCGGGCCGGGCGCCCCACCGGTCCCGTACCGATGGCCAAAGGTCACCCCGCGGGTACCGCGGCGACAGTTCGGCCGGGTACCGTGGAGCGGTCCATGACCGGACGCGGAGCTGAGAGCCTGTGTCTCAAGCGCCGAGATCGCGAGCACTGAGAACACGAGGAGCATCGGGTGTTCAACGACATCGGGCCCATGGAGTTGGTCACACTCGTGGTCCTCGCCGTGCTCATCTTCGGTCCGGACAAGCTGCCCAAGCTGATCCAGGACGTCTCGAACGTCATCCGCAAGGTGCGCAGCTTCTCCGAGAGCGCCAAGCAGGACATCCGGGCCGAGCTGGGTCCGGAGTTCAAGGACTTCGAGTTCGAGGACCTCAACCCCAAGACGTTCGTCCGCAAGCAGCTCATGGACAACGACGACCTGGGGCTCAAGGAGATCCGCAACAGCTTCGACCTCCGCAAGGACATGGAAGAGGTCGCGGACGCGGTGCACGGCCGTGAATCGGCCACCGCCACCACGGCCGCCAACGGCTCGGTGAATGGTGCGGGCGGCACCCCCGACCTGCTGAAGAAGCGCGAGAAGCTCGACCCGGGCGAGCGCCCCCCGTTCGACGCGGACGCCACCTGATACACGCCAATCCGACTTGGGCTTTCCCGGCGAGCCGCGGCGGGGTGGCTATCCTCCATCTGTCCGGCAGCAAGGACGCCCGTGGGGGCGGGCCGCTCCGGACGCTACTGATCGAGGAGGCGGCCGGGCAGATGGAGACGACAAGCCGGGCAGCGGGGCAGTCAGCTCAAGGGGCGACCGAGGGCACCCGTTCCACATCGGAGGGAGTGTCGGCGGCCTGGCGTACGCTCGACGGCTATCTGCGCGCGCCCTTCCCCTGGTACGGACTCGACGAGGCGTTCACCGGGCCGCGCTGGCTGATGCAGGTGGCGGTGGCCGCCGACGGCATGGTCCAGCACGGTTCGGTCGGACACGGCGACGAGCCGTCGATACGACCGGACGCTCCGGACGCGGCCACGGCCGAACGGGAGCGGTTCGCGGCGGTGGTGACCATTCCGGCGAATCCGGTGCGCCTCAGCAGTGACGGCGGCGTCCTGGAGGCCACCTCGGTCTCCTCGGCCGCCTGGCTGGCCGGTTCGGGACTGGCCTCCTTCACCTGGCCCGCCCAGATGGACCACGTACGGCGAGGCGAGTGGCTGGACCAGCAGACCGAGACGGCCTGGGAGCTCGCCGACGATCTGGAGGGCGACGACTGGTCGACGCTCTCGCTCCCCGTCGACGGCGTGCCGACCGAGTTCTACTACCGCGAGTCCGAGTTCGGCTGGGTGCTCGCCGGCTCGGCGCGCAGCGGGGTGCACATCGGGGCGTACGGCCGCGGGCTGAGCGCGTACGGGCTCGCGTTCTCGGTCATCGTGGACATCGGCTCGTACGGAGGGTGAGCGGGCTCGCGGCCGTCCAGGGCGTGCGCCCGCGGCGATGCCCGCACGCGTGGGCCGCCGACCGCATGCGTAAGGGGCGCCCGCAATAGCGGGGCACCCCTTACGGCTGCTGCGTACGCGTCTTAGAACTTGTTGCGCGGGGTGATCCCCAGCGACATGCCCGACAGGCCGCGGGCGCGGCCGCCCAGCTTGCCCGCGATGGCGCGCAGGGCGGCGCCCGCGGGGGAGTCCGGGTTGGACAGGACGACCGGGCGGCCGTCGTCGCCGCCCTCGCGCAGGCGGACGTCGATCGGGATGGAGCCGAGCACCGGCACGTTGGCGCCGGTCGTCTTGGTGAGGCCGTCGGCGACCTTCTGGCCACCGCCGGTGCCGAACACGTCGACCATCTCGTCGCAGTGCGGACACGGCAGCCCGGCCATGTTCTCGACCACGCCGACGATCTTCTGGTGGGTCTGCACGGCGATGGAGCCGGCCCGCTCGGCGACCTCGGCCGCGGCCTGCTGCGGGGTCGTCACCACGAGGATCTCGGCGTTGGGGACCAGCTGGGCCACCGAGATCGCGATGTCACCGGTGCCCGGCGGCAGGTCGAGCAGCAGGACGTCCAGGTCGCCCCAGTACACGTCCGCGAGGAACTGCTGGAGCGCGCGGTGCAGCATCGGGCCGCGCCACACGACCGGCGCGTTGCCCGGCGTGAACATGCCGATGGAGATGACCTTCACGCCGTTCGCGGACGGCGGCATGATCATGTTCTCGACCTGGGTGGGCTTGCCGTCGGCGCCCAGCATGCGGGGCACGGAGTGGCCGTAGATGTCGGCGTCCACGACACCGACCTTCAGGCCGTCCGCCGCCATCGCGGCCGCCAGGTTGACCGTCACCGAGGACTTGCCGACGCCGCCCTTGCCGGAGGCGACCGCGTAGACGCGGGTCAGCGAGCCGGGCTGGGCGAACGGCACCTCGCGCTCGGCGGTGCCGCCGCGCAGCGCGGAGGCGAGCTCCTTGCGCTGCTCGTCGCTCATCACGTCGAGCGTCACGTCGACGCGGGTGACGCCCTCGACCCGCTCGACCGCCTCCGTCACGTTCTTGGTGATGGTCTCGCGCATCGGGCAGCCGGAGACGGTCAGGTACACCGTGACGGCAACCGCCCCGTCCGCACCGATCTCCACCGATTTGACCATGCCGAGCTCAGTGATCGGTCGGTGGATCTCGGGGTCGTTCACCGTCGCCAGTGCCTCAAGCACCGCGTCTTCCGTAGCCATACAGCCGATGGTACGGCGCTTACCGCACAGTACGGAAAGCCCTGTCAGCGGTCGCCTTCGTCACGTCCGTACGCCCGCTCCGGCGGGAATACGTTCCTGCGCTCCTCCATCTCCTTGACCAGGTCCTGGAGTTCGGAGCGGATCCAGTCGCGGGTCGCCACCTCGCCGAGGCCCATTCTGAGGGCGGCGATTTCACGGGTGAGGTACTCGGTGTCCGCGATGGACCGCTCGTTCTGCTTGCGGTCCTGCTCGTGGGTGACCCGGTCGCGGTCGTCCTGCCGGTTCTGCGCGAGCAGGATCAGCGGGGCCGCGTACGAGGCCTGGAGCGACAGGGCGAGGGTCAGGAAGATGAACGGGTAGTTGTCGAAGCGCAGGTCGCTCGGCGCGAAGACGTTCCAGGCGACCCAGAGGATGATGACCAGGGTCATCCAGACGATGAACCGCCCGGTGCCCAGGAAGCGGGCGATCCGCTCGCTGAACCGGCCGAACGCCTCGGGGTCGTACTCCGGAAGCAGCCGCATCCGCGGAGTGCGCGGCTGGTCGAGGCGTGCCCTGCCGCGCGGCAGGGCGCTCGCGCCGCTCGCACGGGTGCGCTCCTCCGTCCGGTCAGTGCCGCCCATCCGGTACCCCCTCCGGCCCGTGGAACTCCGTCTCGCGCCAGTCCTCCGGCAGCAGGTGGTCGAGCACGTCGTCGACGGTCACGGCGCCGAGCAGCGAGCCGCTCGCGTCCACCACGGGGGCCGCCACCATGTTGTACGCGGCGAGGAAGCTGGTCACCGAGGGTAGCGAGGCGTTCGGTGGCAGCGGCTTCAGATCGCTGTCCACCACGGAGCTGACCAGCGCGAACGGCGGCTCGCGCAGCAGCCGCTGGAAGTGCACGGTACCCAGGTACTTGCCGGTCGGCGTCTCGTCCGGCGGCCGGCACACGTACACCTGCGCCGCGAGCGCGGGGGAGAGGTCCTGCTGGCGTACCCGGGCCAGGGCGTCGGCGACGGTGGCGTCGGGGCGCAGCACGATCGGCTCGGTCGTCATCAGACCGCCCGCGGTGCGCTCCTCGTACGACAGGAGCCGGCGGACATCGGCCGCGTCGTCGGGCTGCATCAGCGTGAGGAGGCGCTCCTTGTCCTCCTCGGGCAGCTCGGAGAGCAGGTCGGCGGCGTCGTCCGGGTCCATGGCCTCCAGGACGTCGGCGGCCCGCTCGTCCTTCAGCTTGCCGAGGATCTCCACCTGGTCGTCGTCGGGCAGCTCCTCCAGGACGTCCGCGAGCCGGTCGTCGTCGAGGGCCGCGGCCACCTCGGCGCGGCGCTTGGGCGACAGGTGGTGCATGACGTTGGCGAGGTCGGCGGGGCGCAGCTGCTCGAAGGTGGCGACGAGGTTCTCGGCGCCCTGGCCGTGCTCCTCAAGGGAGAAGCCGGTGACGGCCGACCACTCGACGGTCAGCGTCTCCCCCTTGCGGCGCAGCGCGCCCGACTTGCCCCGGCGTACGAAGACCTTGTCGATCTCCCAGTCGCGGCGAGCCGGCAGCTGCTGGATCGCGACGTCGAGGACGGTCACCTGCTCGCCGGTTTCGACGAGCGTGACCCGGCGGTCCAGGAGTTCGCCGAGGACCAGGCGCTCGGTCGGGCGCTGCTCGAAGCGGCGCAGGTTCACGACGCCGGTGGTGATGACCTGGCCCGATTCCACGCCGGAGACCCGGGTCATGGGCAGGAAGATCAGCCTGCGGCCCGCCACTTCGACGACGATGCCGAGCAGCCGGGGAGGCCTGCGGCCGACCCGCAGCATCGCCACGAGGTCGCGCACCCGGCCGACCTGGTCGCCGTTGGGATCGAAGACGGCGACGCCGGAGAGGTGTGACACGAAGACCCGGGGGGCGCCTGCCGCCATACGAGCGCCTCCTTAACCGTTCAGGGTTGCTCCGCACCACCGCGATCGCTGGCGGGACAAGGGTTTCAGGCTAGCCGGTGGCGCCGCGGTACGCCCTTGCGGGTCGCCCGTACGGCGCTCTGCCGAGCAGCGTAGGCACTGCGGGTAGGGTGCGGTCTGCCGACCCCCACATCCATGCGAGAGGCAGTGCGCAGGTGACCTCATCCCCCTTGTCCGTACGGGTACGGGTCCGGGCCCGCCGGGCCGCCCTGCCCCTCGCGCTGTGTGCGGGGCTCGCCGCGGCGCTCACCGCCTGCGGTACGGATCCGGACGAGGGGACCAACGGCGTCGGCAAGCTGTCCGCGACCGAGATCGAGAACAAGGCGCGGACGGCGGCGGACGGCGCGGACGCGGTGCGCCTCTCGGGGACGCTGGTCAGCAAGGGCGGTTCGTACAAGATCGACATGAAGCTGAAGAGCAGCGGGGGGACGGGCACGGTCACTTCGCAGAAGAGCACGTTCGGACTGCTGCGGGTGGGGGACGACCTGTTCCTCAAGGCCGACGCGGGGTTCTGGTCGCACAGCGAGTCGGGGGGCGCGGCTTCGGCTGCGGGCAAGCTCGACGACAAGTACGTCAAGGTGCCGTCGGGGGACCCCGCGTACCAGCAACTGCGCGGGTTCACCGAGAAGTCGGTGCTGCTCAAGGGGATGGTCGGGCTTCAGGGTTCGCTGTCCAAGGGTGACCGGTCCGAGGTCGGCGACGTCCGTACGGTACGGATCGCGGCCGGCAAGGACGGCGAGGGCGGCACCCTGGACGTCTCCCTCCAGGGCACGCCCTACCCCCTGCGTTTCGAGCGGGCGGGCGGGGCGGGTGTCCTCGAACTGGCCGACTGGAACAAGGACTTCGCGCTGGCCGCGCCGGCGAAGGGGGACACGGTGGATTACGGCAAGCAGTTGCCCAAGACGTGACCCGGGGCCGCTCGGGGGCTCAGCGCCGCTTCCGCTTGAACAGCAGGCCCGGCAGGGCCGCCGGCACCGCCTGCCGCGTCGTCGCCGGGGTCGTCACCGGCGACGCGGCCAAGGAGCCCTCCGGGGCCGCACCCAGGGGGCCCGTCGGGGTCAGGCGGAGGAGGCGGCACTGGGCTGCCCAGCGGGCCGGCATGGCCTCGCCGTCCGGGGCGTTCAGGCGCTTGCCCTTCAGCTCGGCCACCGCCGTCTCCCAGGCATCCGTACCCGCGGGGATCTCGGAGACCTGCGCGGTCCACGCCACGAGCCGGCCCCCCTTGTCCTTCGAGCGGACCGTCACCGCCGCCGTGCCGCCATCGGTCAGGCCCTCCAGCGGCTGCTCGCCCGGCCCTCCGCCGACCACGTACGCCGAACCGTCGAGCCACACGTGCCACAGGGCCCGCTCGGCCACCCCGGTGCCGCGCACCCAGATGAGCCCGGACTTCTTCGTGGCCTCCTCGACAAGGGCCTGGTCGAGCAACGTCTGCGTCATGCCACCACAGTAGAGGCCCCGGGGATTAGTCAGTTCCGTAATCCGGTCATGCCCCTTACGCTTTCGCCGTGACCACCGCCACCGCCCCCGCACCGCAGGTCGCCGCCGGCGTCCCCCGCATCGACGTCGTGCTGCTCGCCGTCGCGATCGCCAGTGTCTCGCTGTCCGCGCCCCTGATCGCCGCCACCGCCGCGCCCGCGCTCGCCATCGCCTTCTGGCGCAACGCGCTCGCGGTCGGCGCGCTGACCCCGGTGGCGTGGTTCAAGTACCGTGCCCGGCTGCGCGCGTTGACACGGCGCGAGGTGGGGCTCACCGTCGGCGCGGGCGCCCTGCTGGCGCTGCACTTCGGGCTGTGGCTGCCGAGCCTGAGCATGACGTCCGTCGCCTCGTCGACCGCGCTGTGCACCACCACCCCGATATGGACGACCATCGCGCTGCGCCTGCGCGGCCACCGCCCGCCCGCCCTGGTGTGGGCCGGCACCCTCGCCGCATGCGTCGGAGTGGTCCTGCTCACCGGGGTCGACCTCAGCCTGTCGCCGCGCGCGCTGGCCGGTGACGCGCTCGCGCTCGGCGGCGGCATCGCGGCGGCCGGCTATGTGCTGCTCGGCGCCGAGGTCCGCAAGAGCGTCGACACCGTCCCGTACACCTACCTCTGTTACGCCACGGCCGCCGCCGGGCTCCTGGCGGCGACCCTCGTCAGCGGGGCCGACCTCACCTCGTACGACGGCGGGACCTGGCTGAAGCTCGCGGTGCTCACGGTCGCCGCCCAGTTGCTCGGGCACTCGCTGCTCAACCGCGTGGTGGCGAGCCTCGGCCCGTCCGTCACCTCTACGGCGATCCTGCTCGAAACCCCCGGCGCCGCCCTCATCGCGGCCCTCTGGCTCGGCCAGCAGCCCCCGGCCCTCGCCTACCCGGCGCTGCTCGTGATCCTGGCCGGGCTCGCCCTCGTCGTACGGGCGAACCGGGCCAACTGAGGGCCTACAGCCAGCCGTTGCGCTTCAGGCTGCGGTGGATCGCGAAGCAGGCCACGGCCACCAGGCCCATCGAGATCGGGTAGCCGTACTTCCAGTGCAGCTCCGGCATGTTGTCGAAGTTCATGCCGTACACGCCGCACACCATCGTCGGTACGGCGATGATCGCCGCCCAGGCCGTGATCTTGCGCATGTCCTCGTTCTGAGCGACGGAGGCCTGCGCGAGGTTGGCCTGGAGGATCGAGTTGAGCAGCTCGTCGAAGCCGATGACCTGCTCCTGCACCCGGGCGAGGTGGTCGGCGACGTCGCGGAAGTACTTCTGGATGTCGGGGTCCACGAGCCGCATCGGGCGTTCGCTCAGCAGCTGCATGGGGCGCAGGAGCGGCGAGACCGCCCGCTTGAACTCCAGTACCTCGCGCTTGAGTTGGTAGATCCGGCCGGCGTCCACGCCGCGCGGGCTGCCCTTCGCCGGGGCCGAGAACACCTCGATCTCGACCTCGTCGATGTCGTCCTGCACCGCGTCCACGACCGCGAGGTAGCCGTCGACCACCTGGTCGGCGATGGCGTGCAGAACGGCCGAGGGACCCTTGGCGAGGAGCTCCGGGTCGTCCTGGAGGCGCTTGCGCAGGGCGCGCAGCGAGCCCTGGCCGCCGTGCCGGACGGTGATGACGAAGTCCCGCCCGGTGAAGCACATCACCTCGCCGGTCTCCACGACCTCGCTGGTCGCGGTGAGCTCGGCGTGTTCCACGTAGTGGATCGTCTTGAAGACGGTGAACAGGGTGTCGTCGTAGCGCTCCAGCTTCGGCCGCTGGTGCGCGTGGACCGCGTCCTCCACGGCCAGCGGGTGCAGCCCGAACTCGGCCGCGATACCGGCGAATTCGGCCTCGGTCGGCTCGTGCAGCCCGATCCACGCGAAGCCCCCGCCCTCGCGCACCCGCCGCATCGCCTCACGGGGTGTCAGGCAGGACGTGTCCTCGACGGACTGGACGCGCTGCCCGTCGCGGTAGACCGCGCAGTCGACGACGGCGCTGCTCGCCGACGGGTCGCGGGTGTTGTCGTAGCCGCTGTAGGGGGTGCTGGTCTTGCGCAGCGCGGGGCGGACCACGGCACGCAGGTCACGGATCATCGACATGGCAGGACTCCTTCACGGAGGGCCGTCGTGGGGCATGACGCTTGGAACTGCCCGGAATGGGGACGTACCGCGATGAAGAAGACCAAGGGATCGAATCGACCCCGAAAGGCATCAATCGCACACGTTCGCAAAGCGGGCGGCACCACAGGGGCACGCGGTGACGGCGTTCGCTACTGAAACGGACAAGGCGAGGCGATGTGCTCTTCCGTTGGGCGAAACGCCAGGAGGCTCAGGTGTTTCCGGACCCGGAAGCCGGGTAAGGAGGGTCTCAGCTCACCGGGAACAACGCAGGCGCGTGGAAGAGCGGTTGGTACTGCCAGGCCGACTTCGATCCATCGCAGCCCCACCTCCTCCAGCCGGTCCCCCGTGGGGGACTTCCTGCTGTCCTGAACAGCGGCCAAGACTATCAGCCCACTGTTGCGTCAAGCCCCGTCTTTGCCGCTTGCATACGCCTTCTATGCTCGCCCCATGGTTGATGTTCTTGCTCTGGTCGAGGCCCGGCTGCGCACGGCGCTGGGCGAGCCGGACGCGCGCGCGGCGGTCACCTTCCTCGGTACGGACCGCATCGAGGTGCTGCGGTTCACCGAGGGCGACATCGTCCGGTACGCCACGCTCGGCATGTCCGCCCAGCCGATGGCCGACCCCACCTCGGCGCTCGCCGACCCGGTGAAGGGCCCGCGGGCCGAGCTGGTCCTCTCCGTACGCGCCGGGCTCGCCGACACCGACAAGGTGCTCCGCCCGCTCGCCGTGCTCGCCGCATCCCCGCAGGTCGAGGGCCTCGTGGTGGCCCCGGGCGCCTCGCTCGACGTCGGCGAACCGCTGTGGCCGGGCGCACCGTTCAGCTCCGTCCTGGTCGCCGAGGCCGGCGGCCTGGTCGAGGACCTGGAACTCGACGCCCCGATGGAGCCGGTGCGCTTCCTGCCCCTGCTCCCCATGACCACGAACGAGGCCGCGTGGAAGCGGGTCCGCGGCGCCAAGGAGCTGGAGGAGCGCTGGCTCTCCCACGGCACGGACCTGCGTGACCCGCTGCGGAAGTCCGTGCCCCTGGACTAGGGGCCTGTCCGGCGGATCTCGTCCGGGACGCGCGGTCCCGGCGCGCCTGTCCTCCGGCACGCGCGTATGGGCGCCCCGGTGCCCGCGACGGGCTGAACAGCGCCCGCGCCGACAGGCGACCGCACTCCGGACGGGTGATCGTCCTTGACGGGGCGACGGCCGGGGAGGACCGTGGGGCCTTATGAGGGGCGAACCCAGTTGCCCGAAGTGCGGAGGCCGGGTCAGGGCGCCCGGTCTCTTTGCCGACACCTGGCAGTGCGATGTGCACGGCCCCGTCTTTCCGCTGCAGCCCGTGGTTCCACCCAGCGTCGAGGCCCTGGAGGTCGTCGTGCGCCGGGCGCAGGTCCCGGTGTGGATGCCCTGGCCGCTGCCCGTCGGCTGGCTGTTCACGGGCGTCGGGTACGCCGGCGACGACCGCAGTGGGGGCCGCGCGACCGCCGTCGCCTGCTCCGGCCCGGGCCCGCTCGGCGGCATCGGTGAGCTGATCCTGGTCGCCGAGGAGCTGGGCGTGGGGCTCGGTGCGCGGTACGCGGGCATCGACGGGCCCGACCCCGGCCCGTTCATGAGCGTCGACAAGCCCGCCCACACCAAGGTCCTCGCGGCCGGCCGGCCCACCCCGCTGTGGCACGTCACCCGCACCCCGGACGACCGCGCGGTCTTCGCGGGCGAGGCGCGCGGCCTGTGGCTGTGGGCGATCGTGTGGCCGGAGCAGTCCGGGCTCCTCATGTACGACGAGCTGGTCCTGACCGATCTGCGCGACGCGGGCGCCGAAACGGAACTGGTGCCGTGCGGGGCCCTCACCCCGCGCATCCTTTCCTGACCGGGGCCGTCACGCGGGCCCGTTCGCGGGCGGGCAGGGAAGCGCCGACAGCCCTGCCCCCGGCCCGATCAAGGACGGACAGGGAAGAGCGGACGGGCGGTTATCCTTGACTGTCCCCTGATCCGCCCCTTATGCCCTGGAGTACGCGTCGTGCGCATCGATCTGCACACCCACTCCACGGCCTCGGACGGTACGGACACCCCCGCCGAGCTGGTCCGCAACGCGGCCGCCGCCGGACTCGACGTCGTCGCGCTCACCGACCACGACACCACCCGGGGGTATGCGCAGGCCATCGCCGCGCTCCCGGACCTCGACCGGGACCTCACCCTCGTCACCGGCGCGGAACTCTCCTGCCGCATCGACGGCGTCGGCCTGCACATGCTGGCCTACCTCTTCGACCCCGAGGAGCCCGAGCTCTCCCGAGAGCGCGAACTCGTGCGGGACGACCGGGTGCCGCGCGCCCAGGGCATGGTCGCCAAGCTCCAGGACCTCGGCGTGCCCGTCACCTGGGAACAGGTCGCGCGGATCGCGGGCGACGGCTCGGTCGGCCGCCCCCATGTCGCCGAGGCGCTGGTCGAACTCGGTGTCGTCGACTCCGTCTCCGACGCCTTCGTGCCGGACTGGCTCGCGGACGGTGGCCGCGCCTACGTCGGCAAGCACGAGCTCGACCCGTTCGACGCGATCCGCCTGGTCAAGGCCGCGGGCGGCGTCACCGTCTTCGCCCACCCGCTCGCCCTCAAGCGCGGCCGGGTCGTGCCCGAGTCGGCGATAGCCCAACTGGCCGCCGCCGGACTCGACGGCATCGAGGTCGACCACACCGACCACGACGCCCCCACCCGGGAGCGGCTGCGCGGCCTCGCCCGCGAGCTGGGCCTGCTCACCACCGGCTCCAGCGACTACCACGGCAGCCGCAAGTCCGTACGGCTCGGGGAGTGTACGACCGACCCCGAGATCTACGGCGAGATCACCCGCCGCGCCACGGGGGCCTTCCCCGTGCCGGGTGCGGGCGGAAGCGCCTGACCGCAGGGAGAGCGCTCCCCTCCCGACTCCGGGGCCGCCGCCCCGCATCCCCGCTCCCCGAACCCCGCCCGGCACATCCGCGCGGGGCCCAAGGAGCCGGGCCCGGCTGACCTGCGCAGCAGCGCACCGGCCCTCTTCTGTACGCCCCTCACCTCGCAAGGCTCACCGTGTTCGACGCTGCCGTCTTCGGCTCCCTCTTCCTCACCCTGTTCGTCATCATGGATCCCCCCGGGATCACGCCGATCTTCCTCGCGCTGACCGCCGGCCGGGCCGCCAAGGTCCAGCGCAGGATGGCCTGGCAGGCCGCCGCCGTCGCGCTCGGAGTGATCACGCTCTTCGGCCTCGTGGGCCACCAGATCCTGACCTACCTGCACATCGACGTCCCGGCGCTGATGATCGCGGGCGGTCTGCTGCTGCTCCTCATCGCGCTCGACCTGCTCACCGGCAAGACCGACGAGCCCAAGCAGACCAAGGACGTCAACGTCGCGCTCGTGCCGCTCGGCATGCCGCTGCTCGCCGGGCCCGGCGCGATCGTCCAGGTGATCCTGGCCGTCCAGAACCACGACTCGGTGTCCGGGCAGGTCTCGGTCTGGGCGGCGATCATCGCGATCCACGTCGTCCTCTACGTGACCATGCGGTACTCACTGTTGATCATCCGCGTCATCAAGGACGGCGGCGTCGTCCTGGTCACCCGGCTCGCGGGCATGATGCTCTCGGCCCTCGCGGTGCAGCAGATCATCAACGGCGTCACCCAGGTCATCCACGCCAACTGAGAGCCCGTGTCCGGACTCAGAGCCTGTGTCTAAACCCCGCCCGGGCCCGTGGCGCCTGGCACGCACTCCCCCAAGGCCTTAAGGGCCAGGGGGGACCCCCATGCCGCGTTGCCGAAACGCCCTAGTAGCTCCTCCCCCAAGGTCTTGAAGACCAGGGGGTACCCCCATCGAGGGCCTTCCGGCGCCTTGCGATCGCACGCACCAGACGCCCCGGCCTGATCCGGACGGGGTTTAGACACAGGCTCTCAGCCACCGGCTCTGAGACCCCGCACACGCCAAAGCGCCCCCGTACGCGTCTGTACGGGGGCGCTTTACGTACGTCACCCGCGGCCGTTCGATCGGCTCGCGGGAGCACTACCTCTAACGCGTTACGAGACCACGGCTACGGCCGGGCGGATGTAGATGCGCTGACCCATTGCGGCGGCCTGCTGCACAATCCGGTTGACGGAGGCGGCGTCCACGACGGTGCTGTCAACGGCGGTACCGTCGACGTCGTCCAGGCGCATGATTTCGAAGCGCATGGCTTCTCCCTTCGTCTGATCCTCCTGCTAGGAGAACTTCTGGTGCGGGGGGCTGCGAACAGCCTGCTCCCGCGAGGCGTCAAGGCGGTTGCCCGCCCGTTAAGAGTGGATTGCGTGGCTACGGTGCAACGCGTTCCGTCCTGTTCAACGGGTTGCCTCCAGCAAACATTCCCTACGCTAAGGAAATTTTTCGAGTTGCTAAGGATCAGGCCCTGATGGCGACCGGATGTGCCCGGTTGTGCCCCGTGCGTCACGACCTCGACAATGGAATACGTATGGACGACTCCCAGGAATCACAGCCGGCCCAGGCGCCCGACGACCTCGTCGCCCAGCTGGACCGCAAGCTCGACGCCACCAACGAGCTGCTTCAGCGCATGCTCGCCGAGGTCGCGAAGACGCCCTCCACGCACGCGATCTTCGTCGACGCGGGCTATGTCTACGCGGCCGCCGGCCTCCTCGTCACCGGCACCGAGGACCGCCGCTCCTTCGACCTCGACGCCGAGGGCCTCATCGAGGCCTTCATCGACAAGGCGCGCACGATCTTCGCGGACAGCCGGCTGCTGCGCGTCTACTGGTACGACGGCGCCCGCCGCCGCATCCACACCCCCGAACAGCAGTCGATCGCCGAGCTCCCCGACGTCAAGGTCCGGCTCGGCAACCTCAACGCCAACAACCAGCAGAAGGGCGTCGATTCACTGATCCGGACGGATCTGGAATCCCTCGCCCGGCACCGCGCCATCAGCGACGCGGCCCTCGTCGGCGGTGACGAGGACCTGGTCTCGGCCGTCGAGGCCGCGCAGGGCTACGGCGCGCGCGTCCACCTCTGGGGTATCGAGGCCGCCGAGGGACGCAACCAGGCGGAGCCGCTGCTCTGGGAGGTCGACAGCCAGCGCACCTTCGACCTCGACTTCTGCAAGCCGTACGTCACTCGGCGGCCGGTCACGATGTACGAACAGGAGGGGCCGGCGCCCTCCCGGGAGGACGTGCGGTTCGTGGGGGCGCGGATCGCCGCGACCTGGCTCTCCGAGCGGGGCCGGGCGGCCCTGGCCGATCTCCTGCCCGGCCACCCCTACCTGCCCGGCCCGGTGGACCAGGACCTCCTCATCGAGGCGGAGCGGCTGTTGCAGTACTCGCTGAGGGGGCATGCGGATTTGCGACGGTCGCTGCGGGACGGGTTTTGGCAGCACCTTCAGTCGCAGTACTAGGCGTTCCGCGGGTTCGCTCCCGCGGGGGTGCGGGTTCTTTGACTGCGGGCCGTCGCGGGCCGGTTGCGCAGTTCCCCGCGCCCCTAACCCCGCTTTCGGCCTCGGGCTGTGCTTGGTTGCTCGCGCAGTTCCCCGCGCCCCTTCAGGGCGCTGACCAGCCCAGCCCCTGGATCACAACGACGCGGGAGTCGGAGCCACGCTCGCCCAGAACTCCGTCAGGGCCGCCGACAGCTCCTCCGGATGGGAGACGTTGGGGGAGTGGTCCGCGCCCAGGATCACCGTGTGGCGGGCGTTCACACTGCGAGCCAGGTGGGCCAGCTCGCTCACCGCCCACACCGTTTCACCGGAGCCGTACGCCACATGGAGAGGCAGGGGCAGTGCGGCGAGGCCCTCCGTGCGGTCCGGTTCCACCCTCAACTGCCGCCCCGTGGCGATGAGTTGGGCGGGCCGCGTGCTGAACCAGCGGCGTTCCAGGAACGCCACGATCTCCGGCGGGTCCGGAACGTACGCCGGGTCCCGGCCGTCCAGCCACTGCGTCGCCGCCCACACCCACGACGGCGGGAGGACCGACAGCGCCGCCTGGAGCATTCGGATCTTGGTGCGCTGCTCGGGGCCGACCCGGCCGGGCCCGGACGACAGCAGCGTCAGGGAGAGGAACGCGGACGGGTCGATGCGAGCCGCCGAGCGGGCCACGAAGCCGCCGAAGGAGTGCCCGACCAGGTGCACGGGGCCGTCGCCGAGCGCCGCGACCTGAGCGAGTACGTCGCCGCCGAGGGCGCGCGGGGTGTACCCGGATGCGTATCGCGGCCCCGGGCTCTCGAACTGCCCGCGCCCGTCGACCGCCACGGCCCGGTACCCGGCGTCCGCGAGCGGGTCGAGGAGCCCGAGGAAGTCCTCCTTGCTCCCGGTGTACCCGGGCACGAACAGCACGGTCCCGCGCACGGCACCTTCGGGCCGCGAGTCGAGGACGGCGAACTCCTGGCGGGGGGTGGCCAGTCGGTAGGCACGCGTACGCGCCGGAAGGTCGAGGGAACGCGGCTTACTCATGAGTAGAGCGTATCCCCGCCCCGCGGCCCATCCGCTGGAACGCGAACGGCCCGGCACCCCCGCACAGGGGGGACCGGGCCGTTTCAGGGGGTGCGGGTCACGCCTCGGGCGCGACCGCGGCCTTCTTCGCGCGGGTGCGGCGCGGCTTCGCCGGCGCCTCGGCCTCTACGGTCTCGACGACGGCCTCGGCGGCCTTCTTGCGCGTGCGGCGCGGCTTGACCGGGGCCTCGGCCTCGACGGCCGCCTCGGGGGCGACCTCCGCGACCTTCTTGGCCCGGGTCCGACGCGGCGCGGCCGGAGCCTCGGCCGCCTCGGGGGCGGCTTCGGCGACCTTCTTGGCGCGGGTGCGGCGGGGCTTCGCCGGGGCCTCGGCCTCGACAGCCTCTACGGTCTCGACGACGGCCTCGGCGGCCTTCTTGCGCGTGCGGCGCGGCTTGACCGGGGCTTCGGTCTCGACGACGGCCTCAACCGGGTCGACAACGGCCTCCGCGACCTTCTTGGCGCGGGTGCGGCGCGGCTTGACCGGGGCCTCGGTCTCGACGACGGCCTCAACGGTCTCGACGACGGCTTCCGCGGCCTTCTTGGCCCGCGTACGACGCGGCTTGACCGGCGCTTCCTCCACCGCGACGGCAGCCGGAGCCGCGGCGACCTCGGTGATAGCGGCGGTGGTCCTGGCCTTCGCCGCCCTGGCCAGCTCCAGCGCGGCCGACTCCGGCGTCACGAAACCGACCTCGGTGGCCGGCGCGGTCTTGCGCACCGGGCGGCGGCGCGCCTTGGCCACGACCGGCTCGACGACGGGCACGGCGGCAACCGGCGCGGACCGACGGCGCGGCTCGGCCTTGACGACGGCGGGCTCGGCGACCGGCGCGGCCGGAGCCGTCTCGATCACCGGCGCGGCAGCGGCCTGCGGCACGGCCGACGGCGCACCCACACGGGTACGGCGACGACGGCGCGGCGTACGCGGCTCGGCCGTGGTCTCGGTGGCCGCGACGGCCTCGGAGACCGGGGCCGCGACCGGCGCGGCCGTGGTCTCGGCGCCGTCCGGCTGCGAGCCGCCGCGGGTGCGGCGACGCTGACGCGGCGTGCGCGGCGTACGGGCCGGGCGCTCCTCGGTGACGACGGGAGCCGCGGCGGCGGACTTGCGCCCGCGCCCACCGGTCTCGCCGAGGTCCTCGACCTCTTCGGCCGCGAGGCCCGCGCGGGTGCGCTCGCCCCGGGGCAGCACGCCCTTCGTGCCCGCCGGGATCTTCAGCTCCTCGAACAGGTGCGGAGACGTGGAGTACGTCTCGACCGGGTCGGGGAACTTCAGGTCGAGCGCCTTGTTGATCAGCTGCCAGCGCGGGATGTCGTCCCAGTCGACCAGCGTGATCGCGATGCCCTTGTTGCCGGCGCGGCCGGTGCGGCCGATGCGGTGGAGGTAGGTCTTCTCCTCCTCCGGCGACTGGTAGTTGATGACGTGCGTGACGCCCTCGACGTCGATGCCGCGCGCGGCGACGTCGGTGCAGACGAGCACGTCGACCTTGCCGTTGCGGAAGGCGCGAAGCGCCTGCTCACGGGCGCCCTGGCCGAGGTCGCCGTGGACCGCGCCGGAGGCGAAACCGCGCTTGGCGAGCTGCTCGGCGATGTCCGCGGCGGTCCGCTTCGTACGGCAGAAGATCATCGCGAGTCCGCGGCCCTCGGCCTGCAGGATGCGCGCGACCATCTCCGGCTTGTCCATGGAGTGGGCGCGGTAGACGAACTGCTCGGTGTTGGCGACGGTCGTGCCCTCGTCGTCCGGCGAGGTGGCGCGGATGTGCGTGGGCTGCGACATGTAGCGGCGGGCGAGGCCGATGACGGCGCCCGGCATGGTCGCGGAGAACAGCATCGTCTGGCGCTTCGGCGGAAGCAGCTGGATGATCTTCTCGACGTCGGGCAGGAAGCCGAGGTCGAGCATCTCGTCGGCCTCGTCGAGGACGAGAGTCTTGACGTGCGAGAGGTCGAGCTTCTTCTGCCCGGCGAGGTCGAGCAGGCGGCCCGGGGTGCCGACGATCACGTCGACGCCCTTCTTGAGCGCCTCGACCTGGGGCTCGTACGCGCGGCCGCCGTAGATGGCGAGCACACGCACGTTGCGGACCTTGCCCGCGGTGAGGAGGTCGTTGGTGACCTGCTGGCACAGCTCGCGCGTCGGTACGACCACGAGGGCCTGCGGGGTGTTGGTGAGCCGCTCGGGCGTGGCCCGGCCCGCCTCGACGTCGGCGGGGACGGTGACCCGCTCAAGGATCGGCAGACCGAAGCCGAGCGTCTTGCCGGTGCCGGTCTTGGCCTGCCCGATGATGTCGGTGCCGGAGAGCGCGACGGGGAGCGTCAGCTCCTGGATGGGGAAGGGGGACACGATGCCGACGGCTTCAAGGGCTTCGGCGGTCTCGGGAAGGATCCCGAGCTCTCGGAACGTAGTCAGGGTGCTGCCTCTTCTGTGAGGTGCGGTACGGAGGCGAACGCGGCGGGTCGTACCGTGCCCATTTCGTCCGGCGGGGATCAGATTCGATCGTGTTGCCGGGTGGCGCGGGACCACTGCCGTCGCTCAAGCGCTCGTGCCGCTGAGGGATCCCTCTTCTGTGGCACGTACTGAAACGTGCCCGGCGGAGGGCTGTCGGGTCGGAGCCGACCGGAGCAACCGACCGGGCATCCTCATTCGTGCAGCCCGTCGACATACTCGGCAGGCGCAATACCACTGTACCCCGGATTCGCGCATGTGTGTTGGGAGAATTCGCGGGACCGGTGCGACGGGTGTGAGCAAGGAGGCCCTTACAGCCTGTCCCCGGCGGGCTATTGTGCGGTTTATGGAGACGTCTGACAACGCCACTGCAGCCGAAGAAACCACCCCGGAGCCCGAGCGCACCGGGATCGCCGCCCAGGACTGGGCGACGGCCTCCGAGGTTCCCCAGTACCGCGCCGCGGTCGTGGACCTCCTCGGCGCCCTCGCCTACGGAGAGCTCGCGGCCTTCGAGCGGCTCGCCGACGACGCGAAGCTGGCGCCGTCCCTGGCGGACAAGGCGGAGCTGGCCAAGATGGCTTCCGCGGAGTTCCACCACTTCGAGCGGCTGCGGGACCAGCTCGCGCAGATCGACGCCGAGCCGACGGCCGCGATGGAGCCGTTCGCCAAGGCGCTCGACGACTTCCACCACCAGACCGCCCCGTCGGACTGGCTGGAGGGCCTGGTCAAGGCGTACGTGGGCGACTCGATCGCGAGTGACTTCTACCGCGAGGTCGCCAATCACCTGGACTCCGACACCCGCTCCCTGGTCCTGTCGGTCCTCGACGACACCGGGCACGGCAACTTCGCCGTGGAGAAGGTGCGGGCGGCGATCGAGGCGGACCCGCGCGTCGGCGGCCGGCTCGCGCTGTGGGCGCGCCGTCTGATGGGCGAGGCGCTTTCGCAGGCCCAGCGCGTGGTCGCCGAGCGCGACGCGCTCTCGACGATGCTGGTCGGCGGGGTCGACGGCGTGGCCGCGGGCTTCGACCTCGCGGCGGTCGGCGAGATGTTCACCCGGATCACCAAGGCCCACACCAAGCGCATGGCGGCGCTGGGTCTCGCGGCCTGACCCAGAAGAACCCGACCCGGAGAAGCAGGTACGAAACCGCCGCCTACGCCGCAGACCGGCGCAGGCGGCGCGTCGGCCGCAGCAGCAGCGAGAGCAGGACGGACGCCACGAAGGTGGCGCCGAGCACGGTGGTCACTCCGTGGCCCGGGCCGATCGCCGAGTGCGTGAGGAAGGCTCCGAAGAGCCCGGCGAGCGGGCCGACGGCCAGAACGGTGCGACGCTCGGGCAGCCGGTGGGACAGCCGGGCCGCGGCGGCCCACGCGAGGGCGAAGCCCAGCAGTACGGAGCCAAGGGCTTCAAGCAGCATGTGCGTCGCCTCCCAGGGGTACGGCCAGGGCGGATCCGGTCACAGCCGTCCTACCCGGGCCTCGCGGAACGCAACCCTCCCCTCACTGGGAGGAAGCAACGCAGGCGTGTCCTCGGCCGGACACGATTCTTATGTGCTTACGGTCACACCTGGTGTCAACCGATGCCGTGCGAGCAGAAGCCGCACGTAGGTTCCGCACAGGTGACTCCGCGCTGGCGCCGGGGCTCCTTCGTTCTCTCGGGTGCCGTTCGGCGGCACGGAGGTCACACCATGAGCCAGCGTCGGCCGGTTCCCAGACTCGCAGCGCTGGACGGGCTCCGGCTCGTCGCCGCTCTGATGGTGGTCTGCTACCACTACCTCGCGCTGAGCAGATCCTGGGGCCACAACCCGGTGACCGTTTTTCCCACGCTGCACAGGTTCGCCGAGTTCGGCTGGCTGGGTGTCGAGGTCTTCTTCCTGGTCAGCGGGTTCGTGATCTGTATGAGCGTGTGGGGGCGCGGTCTGGGTGACTTCGCGGTGTCGCGGATCTCGCGGCTGTTTCCGGCCTACTGGGTCGCCGTGCCGCTCACCGCGCTGGTGGTGAAGAAGTGGCCGGAGGTCACGTCGATACGCGGTTGGGACGACGTCATCGTCAACCTGACCATGCTCCAGGCGGGCAACAACACCAGGAACGTCGACGACGTGTACTGGACGCTCTTCGTGGAGCTCAAGTTCTACGTCCTGATGGCGATCGTCGTGCTGTGCGGGGTGACCTACCGCAATCTGCTCATCTTCTGCGGGGTGTGGACCGTGGCGGCGGCCCTCGCGCCGAGTCTCGGCTTCCCGGCGCTCGCGGCGTTCGCGATGCCGCAGTACGCGCCGTTCTTCATCGCGGGCATCGCCTTCTACTTGATGCGCCGCTTCGGCTCCAACGCCCTGCTGTGGGGCATCGTCCTGTTCCAACTGCTGCTCGCGCAGCGGTACATCGACTACCGCATGGCCAGCAATCTCGGTCACGTCGCGGCCGAGCACCTGCCGAGCTGGCCGGTCCGGCTGATCATCATCGCCGGGTTCGCGATGGTCGGCGCGATCGCCCTCGGTGTCTTCGACCGGGTGCAGTGGAGGTGGCTCTGCACTGCCGGGGCGATCACGTATCCGCTGTACTTGATCCACATGTTCATCGGCATGACCCTCATCCACCACTTCCGCGACCGGCTCCCCGCCCCGGTTCTGGTGGTCTCGGTGGTCGCGCTGATGATGGCCACGGCCTGGCTCATCCACCGCTACGTCGAACGCCCCGCCGGCCAGTGGATCCGCGCCTCCATGAAGCGCGGCATCGAGGACGTACGCCTCAACACGCCCGCCCGTCGGAAGGCCCGGTGGCGGCCTTCGCTCCCGGCTGCTCCGGAAGAGCGGCCGCTGCACAGCGCGGGAGTCCACTGAGCGGGCTCCTCGGGAAAGCAAGCCCTCGGGAAAGAAGCCCTGGGGAAACACGAAGAAGGGGTGCCACCAGTGATCACTGGTGGCACCCCTTCTTCGGTGTCCTTGTGTACTACAGCGCGCCGAAGCCCACGCGGCGGACCGCCGGCTCGCCGATTTCCACGTATGCGATCTTGTCGGCCGGTACCAGGACCTTGCGGCCCTTGTCGTCCGTGAGGCTGAGCAGCTGCGCCTTGCCGGCGAGGGCGTCGGATACCGCGCTCTCGACCTCTTCGGCGGACTGCCCGCTCTCCAGAACGATCTCCCGGGGTGCGTGCTGCACGCCGATCTTGACCTCCACGGCTATGTCCCTCCGACCTCGTGCGGTGCGCGGTCAGCCGCGCCGTACGCTGCACACATTAGCCCGGGGAGGCGACCGGAAATGGCCGGTCGCTGAACGCCAGGAGCGAACAGAATTCAGGAATGACCGCGCGGCCTGCCGCTCAGTGGCCCTCGGTGCCGTGCAGCGGGAAGCCCGCGATGCCGCGCCAGGCGAGCGAGGTCAGCAACTGGACCGCCTTGTCGCGGGGGATGGTCGACTCGCTGGAGAGCCAGTAGCGGGCCACCACCTGGGAGACCCCGCCCAGCCCCACGGCGAGCAGCATCGACTCGTCCTTGGAGAGGCCCGTGTCCTCGGCGATGACGTCCGAGATGGCCTCGGCGCACTGGAGGCTGACCCGGTCCACGCGCTCGCGCACCGCGGGCTCGTTGGTCAGGTCCGACTCGAAGACGAGCCGGAACGCCCCGCCCTCGTCCTCGACGTACGCGAAGTAGGCGTCCATGGTCGCCGCGACCCGGAGCTTGTTGTCCGAGGTCGACGCCAGCGCGGTGCGGACCGCGTGCAGGAGTGACTCGCAGTGCTGGTCCAGCAGGGCCAGGTAGAGCTCCAGCTTGCCGGGGAAGTGCTGGTAGAGGACCGGCTTGGAGACGCCCGCCCGCTCCGCGATGTCGTCCATCGCGGCCGCGTGGTAACCCTGTGCGACGAAGACTTCCTGGGCCGCGCCCAGGAGCTGATTGCGGCGGGCCCGGCGCGGCAGGCGCGTGCCTCGCGGGCGCGCCGCCTCGGTCTGCTCGATGGCTGTCACGCCGCCTCCCAAAGTTGTTCTGGTGCGCGATGTACGCGCGCCGCCATCGTACTTTTGGGTAACCCGGCTGTGCGCGGTGCGAACGCAGAATTTCACGGACCGGACGCGCTGGGTAGCCGGAGATACCCGCGGGAAACCGAACAAATCATCGGTAGTCGTCCTCGTCGAGGGCGACCACCCGCGTCTGTTCGACGGCGTCGGCCTCGTTGGCGGTGTCCGGGTGGACGCGGGTCAGCGGGTCGTCGTGGTCCTGTCGTACGTCCGTGTGCTGTTCGGCCGCGTCCGCCTCGTTCGTCTCCTCGGACAGTTCCGCGGGGTCGTCGGCTTCTTCATGGAAGGTTTCCGGATCGCTGGGATCGACGGACATGACTGCTCCCTTTTCGTCCACTTCGAGTGATTCGGGGGCTTCCTTATGAGCCTAGGAGTTCCCCGGCCAAGCCGCTATACGGCCTGTGACGGCGAACACATGAACCACGGTGTGATCGTCTCGTAACATTGCCGCATGTCTTCGACCGAGCTGCCGGAAACCCTCGCCGCCGCCTCCCTGGCACCACGGGTGGGCGCGGTCAGGGTCTCGGAGGGCGAGGAACTGCGCTCCGTGAGCCTGCCCGGCCTCACCCTGACCATGCGGTCGTACCCCGGCACCGGCACCGGCCTCGAACCCGCGCTGTACGTCCACGGGCTCGGCGGTTCCTCGCAGAACTGGTCGTCGTTGATGCCGCTGCTCGCCGACCGGCTGGACGGTGAGGCGCTCGACCTGCCCGGCTTCGGGGACTCCCCGCCGCCGGACGACGGCAACTACTCGGTCACCGGCCACGCCCGCGCCGTGATCCGCCTGCTCGACTCGGCCGGCCGCGGCCCGGTCCACCTCATCGGCAACTCGCTGGGCGGCGCCGTCTCGACCCGCGTCGCGGCCGTACGCCCCGACCTGGTGCGCACTCTCACCCTCATCTCGCCCGCGCTGCCGGAGATCCGCGTGCAGCGCAGCGCCTGGCCGACCGCGCTGGTCGCGCTGCCCGGCGTGGCCTCCCTGTTCGCGAAGCTGACCAGGGAGTGGAGCGCGGAGGACCGCACCCGGGGGGTGATGGCGCTCTGCTACGGCGACCCCGGACGGGTGAGCCCCGAGGGGTTCGAGGCCGCCGTCCAGGAGATGGAGCGACGCCTCCAACTCCCGTATTTCTGGGACGCGATGACCCGTTCGGCGCGTGGCATCGTGGACGCGTACACGCTGGGCGGCCAGCATGGGCTGTGGCGGCAGGCGGAGCGGGTGCTCGCGCCGACGCTGCTCGTGTACGGACAGCGCGACCAGCTGGTCTCGTACCGGATGGCCCGCCGGGCCGCGACCGCCTTCCGCGACTCGCGGCTCCTTACACTGCCCGACGCCGGGCACGTGGCGATGATGGAGTACCCCGAGACGGTCGCCCAGGCCGTACGGGAGCTGCTCGACGAGACGAGCACCGACCGACACGGCGGCGCCGACCGAGACAACAGGAGCTGATCCCGGGCGTGGGACGACATAGCCGACCCAAGGGCTCCAACGGCGCGGCGCAGGCACCCGAAGCGCCCCCCGCCCCGCAGGCCGAGCCGGCCGTCGCCTCCGGCAGCGGCCGGCGCAGACGCCAGGCCCCGGGCGACGAAGGCCCCGCCCCGCACCACGGCGGCGGCACCCCCGCCTTCGGCACCCCGCAGGTGCGCGGCGGACATCCGCAGCACCCCGAGGACGGCCCCGTCGGGACCTCGGTCCGCTACGGCGACTGGCACGGCAGGCCACGCACCGCCCAGCAGAATCCTTACGGCGCCGCTGCCCGCATCCCGGGCCCGCGCCGCTCCTACACCGAGGCCTTCGACGGGCCCGCGCCCACCGACACCGGGACGAACCGCACCGCCGACCTCGCACCGTCGGCGCCCGAGCCGGAGCCGGAGACCCGGACCAAGGAGTCCAAGGGGTCCAAGGGGCGGACGTTCACCGGGATCGCGGCCGCCGCGGTGACCACCGTGCTCGCGGTCGTCGTCGCCGGACAGGTCACATCCGACGGCGACAAGCACGACGTCGCCGGCCAGTCCGCGAGCGACAACGGCCGTGACGCGGACGGGGGTTCGGCCTCCCGGGGCAGCGGTCGGGCCACCCCCCAGGCGGCGCCCGCGGTCCAGACGTACGACCAGAAGATGGCCCAGCAGTTCCCGCTGGACCCCAAGCTCACCGCGTCGGGCAAGTTCGACGCCGTGCCCGGGTTCGACGCGGCGCCCGGCAAGGGACGCAAGTACCGCTACCGCGTGGACGTCGAGCAGGGGCTCGGCCTGGACGGCGCCCTGTTCGCCGAGGCCGTGCAGAAGACCCTGAACGACGACCGCAGCTGGGGCCACGGCGGCGCGATGACCTTCGAGCGGATCTCGTCGGGCCAGCCGGACTTCGTGGTCACGCTGGCGAGCCCCGGGACCACCGGTGCCTGGTGCGCCAAGTCCGGGCTCGACACCAACGAGGACAACGTCTCCTGCGACTCGGCCGCCACCGACCGCGTGATGATCAACGCGTTCCGCTGGGCGCAGGGCTCGGAGACGTTCGGCTGGGGCAAGGCGATGCTCACCTATCGGCAGATGCTGATCAACCACGAGGTCGGCCACCGGCTCGGGCACAACCATGTGAGCTGCCGCACGCCCGGCGCGCTCGCCCCGGTGATGCAGCAGCAGACCAAGTCCCTGGACATCGACGGGATCAAGTGCCTGCCCAACCCCTGGGTGTATCCCCAGGGTTGATCCGGCCGCGGTACGGCATGTCCACGATGTGGGACGACTGTCTCGTTCTCGATTGACAGTGAACAGCGGGTCGTCCATATTTCTCGGCATGTCGCACCGTCACGCCACCCCCGAACGCGCCGCCATCGAGCTGGCGCTCATCGGCGTGACCGGGCACAGCGTGGCCGACATTCTCTGTAGCTGACGCCGTCCCGAGCGCGTTCGACTTTCCCTTTTCCCTTTTTGCGCCCGGGCATTTCCGTGCTTTTCGCACGGTTCCGCATGCGGGCGCAGCCACCCCTTTTCCCTTTCGGTGCTGTGGGCGCCCGTATTTCCCGCCCTGCCCAGCAGTTACCGAGAGGTCTACTTCCGATGCGTCACACGTCCATTTCGTCGGGGAATGTCGCCAGAGCGGCAGCGATAGCCGTGGTTCTCGCCGTGGGCGCCGTCGCCTGCGGCCCCGAGGGCAGCGGCGCGGGGAACGCCGGGTCCGGCGCGTCCGGCACGCCCCACAAGGGCGGCGCGCTCAGCGTCCTCAACAACGAGGCGCAGACCGACTTCGACCCCGCGCGGCTCTACACCTCCGGCGGCGGCAACGTCCCCTCGCTCGTCTTCCGCACCCTGACCACCCGCAACCGCGAGAACGGCGCCGAGGGCACGAAGGTGGTGCCCGACCTCGCGACCGACACGGGCAAGCCCAACGCGGACGCCACCGTGTGGACGTACACGCTCAAGGACGGGCTGAAGTACGAGGACGGCAGCCCGATCACCACCGCCGACATCAAGTACGGCATCGAGCGCTCCTTCGCGGCCGAACTCTCCGGCGGCGCACCGTACTTGAGGGACTGGCTGGTCGGCGGCGCCCAGTACCAGGGCCCCTACAAGGACGGCGGCAAGGGCCTCGCCTCGATCGAGACGCCCGACGCCAAGACCATCGTGTTCCACCTGAACAAGCCCGAGGGCGAATTCCCCTTCCTCGCCACCCAGACCCAGTTCGCGCCGGTCCCCAAGGCCAAGGACAACGGCACCAAGTACGAGGAGCACCCCGTCTCCTCGGGCCCGTACAAGGTCGTCAAGAACGAGAACGACGGCGAGCACCTGGTCCTGGAGCGCAACCCCCACTGGTCCGAGGCGACCGACACCGAGCGCAAGGCCTACCCCGACACCATCGACGTGCGCTCCGGGCTCGACCAGGCCGTCATCAACCAGCGGCTCTCCGCCTCGCAGGGCCCGGACGCGGCCGCCGTCACCACCGACACCAACCTGGGCCCGGCCGAACTCGCCAAGGTCGGCAGTGACAAGCAGCTCGCCGCGCGCGTCGGCACCGGGCACTTCGGCTACACCAACTACATCGCGTTCAACCCGAACGTGAAGCCGTTCGACAACCCCAAGGTCCGCCAGGCCGTCGCGTACGCCGTCGACCGCACCTCGGCCGTCAACGCCGTGGGCGGCTCCTCGCTCGCCGAGCCCGCGACCACCTTCCTGCCGAACCAGAAGGCCTTCGGGTACACCCCGTACGACGCCTTCCCGGCGGGGGCGTCCGGCAACGCGGCCAAGGCCAAGGAGCTCCTGAAGGAGGCGGGCTACCCCGACGGGCTCACCGTCACGCTCACCCACTCCAACGCCAAGGGCGGCCCCAAGGGACCCGAGGTCGCCACCGCCCTCCAGGACGCCCTGAAGAAGGCGGGCGTCACCGTCAAGCTCCAGGGCCTGGAAGGCAACGACTACAACGACACCGTCGCCAGCGCGAAGAAGGAGCCCGGCTTCTTCCTGCGCGGCTGGGGCGCCGACTGGCCGTCCGGCGGCCCGTTCCTCGCGCCGATCTTCGACGGCCGCCAGATCGTCCAGAACGGCGCCAACTTCAACACCGGCTTCCTGAACGACGCCTCCGTCAACGGCGAGATCGACGAGATCAACAAGCTCACCGACCTGACCGCGGCCGCGCCGCGCTGGGGCGCGCTCGACAAGAAGATCGGCGAGCAGGCCGTGGTGGTGCCGCTGTTCCACCCCGTCTACAAGCGGCTCGTCGGCAAGGACGTCAAGAACGTCGTCATCAGCGACTGGACCGGCGTGCTCGACATCTCGCAGGTAGCGGTCAAGTAGCCATGTCCGAAGCCCTGTTGACCACCGGGGCGGGCGCCGTCGCGCCCGCCCCCGGCGCTCGTCTCTTCTGGCGGCGGCTGCGCGCCCAGCGCGCGGTCACCGCCGCGGCGGCCGTCTTCGCCCTGCTCGTCCTGGTCGCGCTCGCGGCCCCGGTGCTCACCGCGCTGGAGGGCCAGGACCCCAACGCCTACCACCCCACCCTCGTCGACTCCGCCAGCGGCGGCGTCCCCATCGGCTCGTTCGGCGGGATCAGCGGCGAGCACTGGCTCGGCGTCGAACCGCAGACCGGCCGCGACCTGTTCGCCCGGATCGTGTACGGCGCCCGCGTCTCGCTCGGCGTCGCCTTCGTCGCCACCCTCATCCAGGTCGCGCTCGGCGTCGCCCTCGGCCTCTTCGCCGCGCTCGGCGGCCGCTGGGCCGACCAGATCGTCAGCCGCGTCACCGACGTCGCGGCCGCGCTGCCGATGCTCGTCATCACCCTCGGCCTGCTCGCCGTGGCCCCCGCCTCGATCCCGCGGCCGGTCCTGATCACGCTGATCATCGCCGGGCTCGGCTGGTTCGGTACGTCGAAGATCGTGCGGGCGGGCGCCCTCTCGCTCAAGACGCTCGACCACGTCTCGGCGGCGCGGCTCAGCGGCTGGGGCACCTGGGCGATCGCCCGCCGCGAACTGCTGCCCGCCCTTGCCGCGCCCGTCATCACGTACGCGGTGCTGCTCGTCCCCTCCAACGTGGTGGCCGAGGCGGCGCTGTCCTTCCTCGGCGTGGGCATCAAGCCGCCCACCCCGTCCTGGGGCCAGATGCTGACCGACGCCAACACCTGGTACCAGGCGGCCCCGACCTATCTGCTCCTGCCGGCCGGCCTGCTCTTCGTCACGGTCCTCGCGCTGACGGTGATCGGCGAGGGAGTGCGCACGGCTCTGGACCCGAGAGCGGCGTCAAGGCTGAGGGTGGGCACGCGCAAGTCCCGCAACTCCCTTAAGGAGAAGGCAAGTTGACCGGCTTCACAGGCTTTCTGCTGAGGCGGATCGCCGGAGCCGTGTTCGTGCTCCTCGCCCTGTCCGTCATCGTGTACGCCGTCTTCTACGTGGCTCCCGGCAACGTCGCCCAGATCGTCTGCGGTGAACGCTGCTCCCCGCAGCAAGTCGCCCTGGTCCACGACAAGTTGGGGCTCGGCGACCCGCTGTACCTCCAGTACGGCCACTTCATCCAGGGCATCTTCGCCGGCCGCGACTTCTCGTCCGGCACGGGAGTGGTGCACTGCTCGGCGCCCTGCCTCGGCCAGTCCTACCGCACCGACGAGCAGGTCACCGACCTCATCCTCGGCAAGCTCCCGGTCACGGGCTCGCTGGTCGTCGGCGCGTTCGCGCTGTGGCTCCTCATCGGCGTCGGCACCGGGGTGCTCTCCGCGTGGAAGCGCGGCGGAACGACCGAGCGGCTGCTGACCTGGCTGACCCTGGCGGGCACGTCCACGCCGGTGTTCGTCATCGGCCTGCTGCTGATCATCATCCTGTGCTCGACCCTGCAATGGCTGCCGTTCCCGCAGTACGTGCCGTTCACGGACAACCCGGAACAGTGGTTCTGGGGGCTGTTGCTCCCCTGGTTCTCCCTCGCCCTGATCGAATCGGCCAAGTACGCGCGTCTGACACGGAGTTCGATGCTGGAGACGCTCGCCGAGGACCATGTGCGGACGTTCCGGGCGTACGGGCTGACCGAGCGGGCCATCGTCGGGCGCCATGCGCTGCGCGGCGCGGTCGCCCCGGTCATCGCGCTCAGCGCCCTAGACGCGGGGACCATGTTCGGCAGCGCGGTACTCACCGAGACGCTCTTCGGCATCCCGGGCATCGGGCAGCAGCTCGTGCAGTCGGTGCGCACGGTCGACCTGCCGGTGGTGGTCGGCGTGGTCCTGACCACCGGATTCTTCGTGGTGCTTGCCAATGCGGTCGCGGACGTCCTGTACGCGATGGCGGATCGACGGGTGGTCCTTTCATGACGCTGGTTCCTGACGAGGCGCCTCTGGTCGAGGTCGCCGACCTGCACATCTCCTTCGGCGAGGTACGAGCCGTCGATGGCCTCTCCTTTGCGGTTCGGCCCGGCGCGGCGCTGGGCGTGGTCGGCGAGTCCGGCTCCGGCAAGAGCGCGTCGGCGTACGCGCTGCTCGGCCTGCACCGGGGCACGGGGGCGCGGGTCACAGGCTCGATCCGGGTGGCCGGGGTGGACGTCGTGTCGGCCTCCGACGCCGAACTCCGTTCCCTGCGCGGGGGGTTGGCGGCGATGGTCTTCCAGGACCCGCTGTCCTCGCTCGACCCGTACTACACGATCGGCGACCAGATCGCGGAGGTGTACCGGGTGCACAAGGGCGGCTCCCGCCGGGCCGCCCGGGCCCGCGCGGTCTCCGTCCTGGACCGGGTGGGCATCCCGGACGCGGCCCGCAAGTCCCGTTCCCGGCCGCACGAGTTCAGCGGGGGGATGCGGCAGCGGGCCCTCATCGCGATGGCCCTGGCGTGCGAGCCGCGCCTGCTGATCGCCGACGAGCCGACGACGGCGCTCGACGTGACCGTCCAGGCGCAGATCCTGGACCTGCTGCACGACCTGCGCCGCGAGACGGGCCTGGGGCTGCTGTTGGTCACCCACGACGTGGGGGTCGCGGCGGAGAGCGTGGACGAGGTGCTGGTGATGCGGGCGGGGAGGGAGGTGGAGCGGGGTCCGGTGGGGGCGGTGCTGGGGGCTCCGCGCGAGCCGTATACGCGTGCGCTGCTGTCGGCGGTCCCGCGAATCCTCCCCGGACGCGGCCCGGTGGGTGCTGCTGGGGCTCCGCCCCAGACCCCGTTCGCGCCTGAAGGGCGCTCGTCCTCAATCTCCCCCGAGGACTTCGTCCAGGGGGGACCCCCACGGGCCGGGGATGCGGAGCCGGGCCCCGCACGGTCCGCGGACTCGTCCCCCCGGCGGGTCTCGGGAAGGGGCGGGGCGGGGGAAACCACCGCCGAGGGCGACGTCGTGCTCGAAGCCGCCCAGCTCCGCAAGACCTTCGGCCGCGGCCGAACCGCCTTCACTGCCATAGACGGCGTCAGCCTCAAGGTTCGCCGCGGTGAAACCCTCGGCATCGTCGGCGAGAGCGGAAGCGGGAAGACCACCCTCGGCCGCATGCTCGTGGGCCTGCTCGAACCCAGCGCCGGGCACGTCACGCGCACCGGCTCCGTCCAGATGGTCTTCCAGGACCCCGTCTCCTCCCTCAACCCCCGCCGGTCCATCGGAGAGTCCGTCGCCGACCCCCTGAGGGCGAGAGGGGAGCGCGACGACAGCCGCATCCGGGCCAGGGTCGGCGAGCTGCTCCTGAAGGTGGGGCTCGACCCGGACCGGTACGACAGCTACCCGCACGAGTTCAGCGGCGGCCAGCGCCAGCGCGTCGGGATCGCCCGCGCGCTGGCCGCCGAGCCGTCACTGATCGTGTGCGATGAACCCGTATCGGCTCTGGACGTGACGACGCAGGCTCAAGTCACCGCCCTGCTCGCGGAGTTGCAGCGCGAACTCGGGCTCGCGCTCGTCTTCGTCGCGCACGACCTCGCCGTGGTGCGGCAGGTCAGCGACCGGGTCGCCGTCGTGCGGCAGGGGCGGATCGTGGAGGAGGGCGCGGTCGATGACGTGTACGGCGCGCCCGAGGACCCGTACACCCGGCAGCTGCTCGCCGCCGTGCCCTCGCTGGATCCCGCCCTCGCCGCCGCCCGCCGCGCGGCCCGCCGTGAGCTGAGGGAGACGGCCCGCGAGGAGATGGCCGTGGCGTAGCCCTGTGTGACCGGTTCGACCCGTAGCGCGACCGAACGCCATCGGGTCGGGAAAGTTACGTGCATTCACCCCTTCCGGTGGCGCGATGGACAACCGTCCGTCGCGCCACTGGCATAACCGCTTACGTTCGTCCCGCTGCGAGTCGCCGTTGTCAACGGCGGCCGCCCACAAGGGAGATCGGGGGTGCGCACATGCGGATCGGACTGCTCACGGATGGCGGTTATCCGTACACGACCGGTGAGTTCAGGCTGTGGTGCGACCGGCTCGTGCGCGGGCTCGCGCGGCACGAGTTCGACATATTCGCGCTCAGCCGGAGCAAGTACCAGGAGGACCGGGGATTTCTTCCGCTGCCTCCGCAGGTGCGCCAGGTGCGCACCGCGCCGCTCTGGACCGCGCCCGAAACCTGCCACACCGGCCGCAGGCGTGCCGAGCGCGGCTACGGGCGGCGCGAACGCCGGGAGTTCGCCGCCCACTTCGGGCGCCTGGCCGCCTCGATCTGCACCGAACGCGCCGACGGCGAGGGCTTCGCCGAGGGGTTCTACGGGCTCGCCTCCCTCGCCCGCGAGCACGGCGGGCTCGGTGGCGAGCTGCGTTCCGAGACGGCCGTCCGCATTCTGGAAGCCGCCTGCCGCGCCCCCGGCGCCAACCGCGCCGTCCAGGCCGCCAGGGTGCCCGACCACCTCGCCTTCGCGAGCCTCCTGGAACGCGCCCTGCGCCCCCTCTCCCTCGACTGGTACGGCGACGACGCGCTCGGCGCGGTCGACCTCAGCCATGCCGCATCCGGCGGTCGCGCCGCCCTGCCGGGGCTCCTGGCCAAACGCTTCTGCGGGGTCCCGCTCCTGGTCACCGAGTACGGAGTCCAGCTCCGCGCCCAGTACCTCGCCAACGCCCAACTCTCCGTCCCCGTAAGGGCGTTGCAGGCAGGCTTCCAGCGCCGCCTCGCCGCCGAGGTGTACGCGCGGGCCGAACTGATCACCCCCGGCAACACCCACGCCCGCCGCTGGCAGGAGCGCTGCGGAGCCGACCGCGCCAAACTGCGCACCGTCTATCCCGGCATGTCCGCCGAGCGCTTCCACGCCGTGGGGGAAGGCGCCTACGGCGGTGACCCCAACACGCTGGTGTGGGTCGGGCGGATCGAGCCCGCCAAGGACCTCATCGCCCTGCTGCACGCCTTCGCCGAGGTCCGCAAGGCCGAGCCCGAGGCGCGGCTGCGGCTGATCGCCGCACCCGCGGAGGGCCCGGACGCCGTCACATATCTCGCGCACTGCCGGGCGCTCGCCGCCCAGCTCTTCCCCGACGAGGCCGCCGACGCCCACGCCGTCGGCGACAACCCCGTCTCCTTCGAGGAGATCGGCGGCCCCGAGGCGCCCGAACTCGCCGACGCGTACGCGGCCGGAAGCGTCGTCGTCCTGTCCAGCGTCGTCGAGGGCTTCCCCATCAGCCTCGTCGAGGCCATGTTCTGTGGCCGGGCCACCGTCTCCACCGACACCGGCGCCGTCGTCGAAGTCATCGGCGGTACGGGCCTGGTGGTGCCGCCGCGCAATCCGCGCGCGCTCGCCGACGCCTGCGTCGCGCTGCTCCGCGACCCCGAACGCCGCTCGCGCCTGGGTGCCGCCGCCCGAGCCCGGGCGCTCGAACTGTTCACCGTCGAGCAGAACCTCGCGGCATTTCACGGCATTTACCTGGAGCTCATGTCGCACAACCCGGTCCACCGCGAGACCGCGGACGACTTGGCCGCCCCACAGCCCTTCGCGCACCCCGCCGAAGCCCGTGTGCCGGGACGCTGGGCGGCCCCGACCGCAGCCCGCGTGCCGAGCAACTCGGGTGCCACTGGGCCGAGTTGGGCGGCCCCGGCCGCCGCCCCTGCGTCGGCCAAGTCCGGTCCCTCAGGCCATAGTTGGGCAGAAAGCCCCATCGCGGCCCTGATGCGGCAGCGTCTCGACGCCGAAGTGAGAGGGGCGGGCGCGTGACCGACCTTCCCTCCGTCCCGGCCACCGGAACCGCCTGGGGCGCCCGCTCCAAGGACGCCCTCGCCTCGGCGACGCCCGCCCAGAGCGGCGTGGGCCGCACCGCCACCGGCCGGCGCGGCCCCGCCGACCCCGTCAAGGCCCTCATGCACCGGCACCGCGAACTGTGCGAGCGTGCCGTCGACCCGCTGGAGATCGCGGCAGGCCTTGAGGCCCACGGCGTCACCGACCGCACCGCCGCCCGCTTTCGCCACCGCGACGTCTTCTCGCTCGCCGAAGAGCTGTACGCCCGAGTGCCCCGTGACACCGAAACCACGACGCCCGCACGGGAGTTGACCCCGCAGCCCACCGGATGGGCGCTGTGGGCGCTGCTGCCCGGCATCGTCTCCGTACTCGCCGTCGAGGGTGTCCAGCTCGCCCCGGGCGCGATTCGGCCGGTGGTCGGCGCGGTCGGCACGATCGCCTTCGTGGTGGCGCTCACCCTGACCCTGCGGCGCGGCCCCCTGCGCGCCGGCCCGCGCAACCGGCCCGCCGCCCGCCTTTGCGCCGCGTGGCTCATGGCGTACGCGATCGGCGGTGACGGGCTGCTCGCCGAGGCCGTGCGCGGCGGCCCCGACGGAGGCTGGCCGCTCGACCCGGCGGCCGCCACCGGTCTGGCGTTCGCCGTCGCCCCCGCGATGTGGTGCGCGCACCTCTTCTCCGTACAGGCACGCGGCAAGCTCGCCTCAAGCCGGGGCCTCGCCGAGTTCGCCGGACGCTCCCGCCCGCTGCTCCTGGTGACCGTGGCCCTGTTCTCCGTCGGCCTCGCCATGTGCCTGATGGCAAGTCAACTCGCATACGGAGCAGACGCGTTCGGCCCGTGTGCCGCGCTCGGGGTGTTGCTCTGGCTCGCCCGGCTGCTCGCCGCGCACGGCTTCGCCGGCGCCACCACGAAGGTGCTCGCCGCGGCGGCAGGCGCCGAACTGCTCGGGCTCGGCTCGGTGTTCGCCGGGCGGCTGCCCGGCTGCGCCGCCCTCGGCCACCCCGTCGCGTCCCTGGTCCAGGCCTGGGGCGTCGGGGCGTTGCCCGCCGCGGTGTGCGGCGCCGCCGCCCTCGCTCTGCTCGCCCGAGCCGCCGCCGTGCTGGCCCGCGCCTCGGCCCACTGTGACGACCAGTGAGGCGCCCGACGACCTACGCGCCCACCCCACCGAAGCGCCGCGATCGCCCAACCCCCTTACCGGGCAGGCGACCTGGCATTGAAGGAGAACGACACATGACCGCCCTGCCACCGGCCTCCCGCCGCCCGCACGGAAGGACCGTGCGATGAGGGTGCTGCTGCTCGGAGCCAACGGATACCTCGGCCGATTCGTCGCCGACCGCCTCCTCGCCGACCCCGCCGTACAGCTCACCGCCCTCGGGCGCGGCGACGACGCGGACGTACGGTTCGACCTCGCCACCGGCAGCCCGGGAGCCCTGACCCGCTTCCTCGACGCCGTGCACCCCGGCGTCGTCGTCAACTGCGCCGGAGCCACCCGAGGCGGCGCCCGCGAGCTGACCCGGCACAACACCGTGGCCGTCGCCACCGTCTGCGAGGCCCTGCGGCGCAGCGGCTGCGGCGCCCGCCTCGTGCAGATCGGCTGCGCCTCGGAGTACGGGCCCTCGCAGCCCGGCTCCTCCACCGCCGAGGACGCGGTACCGCGCCCCGGCGGACCGTACGGCGTCTCCAAGCTCGCCGCGACCGAGCTCGTCCTCGGCTCCGGACTCGACGCGATCGTGCTGCGTGTCTTCTCGCCCGTCGGCCCCGGCACCCCCGCCGGCTCCCCGCTCGGCCGCCTCGCCGAGGCGATGCGGCGCGCCATGCAGTCCGGCGACGGCGAGCTGAAGCTCGGCGGGCTCGGCGTGCAGCGGGACTTCGTGGACGTACGCGACGTGGCGCGGGCCGTACACGCCGCCTCGCTCTCCGCCGCCCAGGGCGTGGTCAACATCGGCACCGGACGCTCGGTGAAGCTCCGCGACGCGGCCGCCGTCCTCGCCCGGGTCGCGGGCTACGCGGGCACCCTGCACGAACTCGACGGCCCGCCCGTCATGCGCCCCGGACTCATCGGCTCCCCGCGCTCCGGCGATGCCGCGCTCGAACACCTCGCCACGCCCGCTCCGTACCCCGACGGCTGCGGAAGCTGGCAGCAGGCCGACGTACGCACCGCCCGCGACCGGCTCGGCTGGCGGCCCCGGATCAACCTGGAGGAATCCCTCGCGGACATCTGGATGGAGGCGGCATGCCGAATCTGACCCGGCTTCTCGGGCAGCGCGCGGCGACCGGCGCCGGCCGGCTCGGCCTCGGCGTCCCCGGTTACGCCCACCCCCTCGTCGCCCCGGTCGAATGGGCCGAACTCACCCGCCCCGGAACGCCGTTGCACTGGGCCGTGCTCAATGTGTCCGGCGGAACTCCCGGCGGCCCCGGCAGCCGGCCCGACCCGCACTGCCTCGAAGCCGTCGGCAAACTCCGCAACGCGGGCATCCGAGTGCTCGGTCACCTCGACACCGCGTACGGCACCCGCCCCTTCGGCGAGCAGATCTCGGAGGCCCACCGCTACCTCGACTGGTACCGGGTCGACGGCTTCCTGCTCGACCGCTGTCCCACAGAGCGAGACGCGCTTCCCGAAATGCGGCGCACCACCGACACGCTCCGGGCCCTGTGCGACGGCGCCCACCTGGTCTTCGGACACGGCACGCACCCGTACCCCGGCTATGCGGAGACCGCCGACCAGCTGATCACCTACACCGGCCCGTGGACCGACTACCGCTGGTCGCAGGTGGCCGAATGGACCGCCGACTACCCGTCGGAGCGCTTCTGTCACCTGGTGCACGGGGTGCCCAGAACACATCTGGAGGAGGCGCTGCGGATCGCCCGCTGGCAGGGCGCGGGCACGATCTACTTCACGGACCGCGCCGACCGGTCCCGGCAAGGAAACGGCCATATCGACCCATTCGAGACACTGCCCGGCTACTGGGACGAAATCGTCTCGCGGATCGGACCTGGTATCTCGGAATGAGAGGGCGCGTGGCAGTGTTACGGAGAGAACAACCGTACTGACTTACCGACCGACTGCGTAATTGAGGTTCTCGTGTCGCTGCCACCCCTGGTCGAGCCAGCAGCTGAGCTCACCGTAGACGAGGTCCGCAGGTATTCGCGCCACCTGATCATCCCCGACGTCGGGATGGACGGGCAGAAGCGGCTGAAGAACGCGAAGGTGCTCGCCGTGGGCGCCGGCGGTCTCGGCTCCCCGGCCCTGATGTACCTGGCCGCAGCCGGTGTCGGCACGCTCGGCATCGTGGAGTTCGACGAGGTCGACGAGTCGAACCTCCAGCGCCAGATCATCCACAGCCAGGCCGACATCGGCCGCTCCAAGGCGGAGTCCGCGCGCGATTCCGTGCTCGGCATCAACCCGTACGTGAACGTGATCCTCCACGAAGAGCGGCTCGAAGCCGAGAACGTGATGGAGATCTTCAGCCAGTACGACCTGATCGTCGACGGCACGGACAACTTCGCGACGCGTTACCTGGTGAACGACGCGTGCGTGCTCCTGAACAAGCCGTACGTCTGGGGCTCGATCTACCGCTTCGACGGCCAGGCCTCGGTCTTCTGGTCCGAGCACGGCCCCTGCTACCGCTGCCTCTACCCGGAGCCCCCGCCGCCGGGCATGGTCCCGAGCTGCGCCGAGGGCGGCGTGCTTGGCGTCCTTTGCGCGTCGATCGGCTCGATCCAGGTCACCGAGGCGATCAAGGTCCTCACGGGTGTCGGCGAGCCGCTGGTCGGCCGCCTGATGATCTACGACGCCCTGGAGATGCAGTACCGCCAGGTCAAGGTCCGCAAGGACCCCGACTGCGCGGTCTGCGGTCCGAACGCGACGGTCACCGAGCTCATCGACTACGAGGCCTTCTGCGGCGTCGTGTCCGAGGAGGCCCAGGAAGCGGCCATGGGCTCGACGATCACTCCCAAGCAGCTCAAGGAGTGGATCGACGCCGACGAGAAGATCGAGATCATCGACGTCCGCGAGCCGAACGAGTACGAGATCGTCTCGATCCCGGGCGCCAAGCTGATCCCGAAGAACGAGTTCCTCATGGGCTCGGCCCTTGAGTCGCTGCCCCAGGACAAGCGCATCGTCCTGCACTGCAAGACGGGCGTCCGCTCGGCGGAGGTCCTCGCGGTCCTCAAGTCGGCGGGGTTCGCCGACGCGGTCCACGTGGGCGGCGGTGTGATCGGCTGGGTCAACCAGATCGAGCCGGAGAAGCCGATTTATTAAAGGGTGCTGTCCACGATGGGGCCGGTTCGCACGCGAGGTGCGGGCCGGCCCCATTGCCTTGAGGGGGGGGCGGGGCCGTGACATGTGCGGCTCCGCCGCGTGGGTGCGACCGGCCACGACGGGTCCGCAGTCGAAAGCGCACCCCAAAGCGACCCTGGGTCACTGGCAAACCGCCCCCGCGGAGGGGACCTTCCCGTCCAAGAGGTAAGCGTTCACCGCGCTCTGCACGCACTTGTCGCCGCTGTTGTACGCCCCATGCCCCTGGCCCTTGTACGTGAGTTCCACGCCCACCCCCGGGCCCAGCTTGTCCACCATGTTCTTCGCGCCCGCGTACGGCGTCGCCGGGTCGCCGGTGTTGCCGACGACCACGATCGGGGCGGAGCCCGGCGCGCTCACGTCGGGGGTCGTCCACTGGCCGGCGACCGGCCACTCGGAGCAGCCCATGAGGCCCCAGGCCATGAAGGAGCCGAAGACGGGGGACGCCTGCTGGAACTCGGGGAGCTTGGCCTTCGTTTGGTCCAGTGAGTAACGCTCTTTGAAATCAGCACAGTTGATGGCCGCGTTGGCGGCCTGGATGTTGCTGTACGTGCCGTCCTTGCCGCGCCCGTTCATGGCGTCCGACAGCGCGAGGAGCAGCGCGCCCTGGCCGCCCTCCGCCTCGTCGACACCCTGCTCCAGGAGCCTCCAGTACTCCTTGGAGTACAGGGCCTGGGCGATGCCGTTGGTGGCCTGGGTCTGGGTGAGCCGGCGGCCGCTGTTGCCGGCCGGGATGGGCTTCTGGTCGAGCTGGGCGAGCAGCTTGACGATGACGTCCTCGACCTCCTTGACGTTCGCGCCGCGAAGGCGGCACTTGTCGCCGCGGTTCACACAGTCCTGCGCGAAGTTGTCGAGGGCGAGCTGGAAGCCCTTGGCCTGGCCGATCGCGCCCTGCTCGACGTCGTTGGTGGGATCGACGACGCCGTCGAAGACCGCCCGCCCCACGTTCTTGGGGAACAGATGGGCGTAGACGCCGCCGAGCTCGGTCCCGTACGAGATGCCCATGTAGTACAGCTTCTGGTCGCCGAGCACCTGGCGCAGCAGGTCCATGTCGCGAGCGGCCTCGGTGGTGCCGACGTGGGGGAGGACCTTGCCGGAGTTGTCCTGGCAGGCGGTGGCGAACGACTTGAGGCCCTCGATGTACGTCTTCTCCTTGGCGGCGTCGTCGGGGGTGGCGTCCTGGGCGAAGTAGGCGTCGAGCTGGGAGTCGCTCTCGCAGCGCACCGGGGCGCTGGCGCCGACCCCGCGCGGGTCGAAGCTGACCAGGTCGTAGCGGCCGCGCAGGGCCTCGTAGTCACCGGCCGCGGCGGGCAGGGTGGTCACGCCGGAGCCGCCCGGGCCGCCGAAGTTGAAGACGAGCGAGCCGATGCGCTTGGCCCTGTCGGTGGCCTCGGTGCGGATGAGGGCGAGGTCGAGGGTGCCGGCCTTGGGGTTCGCGTAGTCCAGCGGCACCTTCATGGTGGCGCACTTCCACTGGCCGCCGCCGGGCAGTGGGGAGGGCGTGGAGCCGGTGCCCTCCGCCGCGGTGGGCGCCGAGCACGCCTTCCAGTCCAGCTTCTGGGTGGCGAGCCGGGCCGCGTCGGCGGTGCCGGAGGTGAGCCCGTCGTCGTCCTTGGCCCCGCCGGAACAGCCGACGGTGGCGAGCAGTACGGCGGCGGCGCTGAACGCGGCGGCCCGGGTCCGCTTGTGCGGGGCACGGTGGTGTTCCATCCCCCCATCCTGCGGCGGGAACAGGGGGTGCGCGCGAGCGGGGCGGCCCATCGGGGTGTCGCCGTGCCCGGTTCTGATCGTCCGTCGGGCCGTCCGCCCAGCCCGGAACGCCCGCTCCACGTCAAGGACCGCGTACGGGGGAAGGCCGCGCTCGCAGTGGGTGACGCGGGCCGCGCCGGCTGTCCAGGGGCGGGGCCGGCCCCTACAACTGCCCCTTCCGCGTGAGGTAGTTGAAGCACAGCCAGCCCGGCAGGACCGGGAGCCAGAACGTCAGGAGCCGGTACAGCAGCACCGCCGAAGTGGCGGTCTCGGCCGTCATGCCGGCAATGGTCAACGCCGTGGACAGCGCCAGCTCGACCGCGCCGACACCGCCCGGCGTCGGCGCCGCGGACCCGAGCGCGTTGGCGGTCAGGAAGACCACGGCGACGCTGGCGTAGCTCAGCGTGTGCTCGCTCCCCGTACCGAACGCCCGGATCGACGCGTCAAGACACATCACGAACACGCCGGTCAGCAGCAGCATCCCGCCGATCCCGGTGATCAGCTTCTGCGGGCGCTGGAGCACGTCCAGCATGCGCGGCACCACGCCGGCGAACAGCGAGCGGACCCGGCTGACCACGAACTTGCGCAGGAACGGGACCGCGGTGACCACCAGGATCAGGACGGCCGCCGTGAGCAGACCCGCGATCACCGTCCGGGACGGCGACAGGTCCGAGGTCTGCTCGGTGCCGGTCACATAGCCGAAGATCAGCAGCAGCGAGATGTGCGAGGCGAGTCCGAACAGCTGCGATGCGCCGACGCTCGCCACCGCGAGCCCCGGCCGTACACCCGCGCGCTGGAGGAACCGCGTGTTGAGGGCTACACCGCCGACCGCCGCGGGAGCCACCAGCTTCACGAACGAGCCCGCGACCTGCGCGATCACCGCCCGCCAGAACGGCACCCGCTCGGGCACGAAGCCGAGCAGGCTGGCCGCCGCGGCCGGGTAGGACAGCGCGGAGAACAGTACGGCCGCCGCGACCCAGCCCCACTGGGCGTTCGCGATCAGATCGCCGAACTTGATGTTGGTGAGCTGCACCAGGAGGAAGTACGCGGCGAAGGCCCCCGCCACGAAACTGATCAGCGTCTTCACCTTGATGCGCTCAAGGCGTACCGGCTCGACCGGGGCCTGCGGGCGGATCAGCAGCACCTGGTGGCGGATCTGGGTGAGCAGATCGTCCTCGTGCGCCTCCTCCAGAGCCTCGTCGATGGCCAGCTTCTCGGCCTTCTTCCCGGCCTTGACGGCCTTGCGGTCCTCGGGCGCCGTGACCGCTTCGGGGTGCGCCGCGGCCTCCTTGGCGGCGGCGGCCTCCGCGGCCTTCGCCTCCTTCGCCGCGTCCGAGGCTTCGAGGACCGCCTCGCGCTCGCGCTGCGCCTGCTCGCGGCCGAGCTTGCGCAGGGTCGCGCGGGTGGAGCGGCTCAGCGCGATGGGCTGGAGCAGCGGGAGGCTGTCGGCGACCGCGTCCGGGCCCAGCACGTCGAGCGCGGAGGCGACCGAGCGCTCGGCGCCGACGCGCAGGCCCAGGGTGGTCAGGAGCTGGGCGACGTCCATCCGGAGCACGATGTCGCCGGCCGCGATCTCGCCGCCGCGCAGGTCGGTCACGATCACCCTGCCGGAACGATCCACCAGGATCGCGTCGCCGGCGAGTCTGCGGTGCGCGATCCGCCGCGACTGGAGCGCCTCGACCTGCCGCCACGTCTCGCGCAGCAGGTCGTCGGTGATCTCCTCGTCCTCAAGGGAGTCGAGGGAGCGACCGCCGGTGTGCTCGTACACCAGCATCACGGCGTCCGGGCCCAGCTCGGAGGTGGCGATCAGCTTGGGCGCGTTCGCCCCGGCCGCGATCGCCGCGTACGCGAGGAGCGCCTCCTGCTCCAGGGCCTGCCTGAGCGACTGGATCGAGCGGCGGGTGGTGATGGAACGCAGCGTCAGACGGCGCCACACCCGGTAGAAGAAGCCCTGAGCCTGCTGCTCGCGGTCGACGACCGTGACGTCGAGGGGCGGGCCGTCCTCCAGCGTGACCAGATAGCGCCGGCCGCGCTCGCCCTGCTCCATCGAGTCCGGTACGTCCTCGGCGCGCAGCGCGGTCACCGGGTTGAAGCCGACGTGGCGGAGCCCCGCGAGCAGGGTCTGCCCGGTGGGCCGCACATTGGGCGAGCCGACCGCGTAGAGCGTGCCGTACGCGACCGTCCAGCCGATCAGGATCGTCACGATGATCGAGAACGGGGTGGTCTGACCGCCGACCAGTACGGCGAAGGAGTTGAGCAGCAGAACCGCCCACAGTGCCACCCGCCACCTGGGTCTGCGGGCCATTCCGACGGCCGTCATATAGGCGATGACGGGGGCGAGATAGCCGTGCACGGGGTCGGTGATGGAGCCCGAGAGGGTCTGCCGGGTCAGCGCCTCGGTGATCGATCCGGGTGCGGACTTGGCGACCCAGAGATCGGTGGCGAGGGCGACGCCGTGCGCGAGCACCGCGGCGAGCACCCCGTCGGCGATGCGCAGCCCGTCACGTTTGATCAGCCGCTCGATGGCGAAGGCGACGGGCAGCACCAGGACGGCGATGCTGGAGGCGAGCCCGGCGAGGCGGATCAGGACGTCGGGGGTGCCGGTGGTGCCCTTGGTGATGTCGTCTTCCAGGCCGGACGTGGTGCCGTGCGCGAACGCGGCCATGGCCAGGACCACGGCGATCGCGAGCACACCGGTGAGCAGCCGGAGCAGATCCGAGGGACGGTGCACGCGCGCGGGCAGCAGCGGTTCGTCCACGGAGACGCGCTCGATGGAGCCCGAGGTGTCGTCGCACAGGGCGTCGCCGCCCTTGCCGTACCGGTCGGCCTCCGTGCCGTTGCCGCCTTCGGGGCGCAGGTCGCCTTCGGGGGCGGCGGGACCCTTGGGGTCTTCTTGGCCCGCTGAGCCTTCGGGTCCGCCGGATCGCGGCTGGGCTTCGTGGCCCGCGGAGCCTTCGGAGGTCTCTTGATCCTCGGGGTCTTCGCGGCTGGCGGAGCCTTCCTGGGAGTCGGAGCGCTCGCCGTCCGCCCGGTTTGCGGAGCCTTCAGGTCCGGTTCCGGGGCGGGACTCCGCGCCGGGTGCCCCGTCCTCGCCCGCCGGCTCGGGAGCTCCGGGTGCGTCGGGCTGCCGCCCCGTTTCAGGGGTGCTGCTCGCCGCCGCCTCGGGTGGCTGCACGCCCCGCTCCTTCGCTGCCTCGTCCGTCTTGTCTCTGTCTCGTATCACCGCTCACCGCCCGCATGATGGTGGCATGTCCAGAGATCCCAGGGGGGCATCAGGGTGCATTGGCCGGGCGTGCGCTGTGTGAGTTGCGCCCCTTTGCCGCTCCGCGCCCGGACCGCGCCCGGATCCGACCCGGCCCGGGGCGGCTGTCGGTGGCGTACGGCAGGATGGAGCGGATGAGCGAGGAGCAGCGGGACCGGGCGGGCGAGGTGCTGCCCGAGATCCCCGCATACGCGGAGCGGGTCCTTGAGGTCGCCGAGCACATCCCGCCGGGCCGGGTGATGACGTACGGGGACGTCGCGGAGTGGCTCGGTGAGGGCGGGCCGCGCCAGGTCGGCCGGGTCATGGCGCTCTACGGCGGCGCGGTGCCCTGGTGGCGGGTGGTGCGCTCGGACGGCGCGCTCCTGCCCGGGCACGAGCTGCGCGCCCTCGGGCACTACCGCGACGAGGCCACCCCGCTGCGCGAGGCGGGCCGGTCCGCCGAGGGCCACCTGCCGCGCCTCGACATGCGCCGGGCGCGCTGGGACGGCACCACAGGCGGCGCGGTCGACGGGCTCGACGGCGGGGCGGCTCATACCTGACAGCTTCCGCCATCCGGCGTTGCCGGGGGCGGCCTGAGGACCGTACGGATGACCCGCTGCGTGCCGGGCACGGTTCGGCGTACCGTCGAGGGTCTGCGCCGGGCGCGCAGGCCTCGTAGTCACCATCACGACCAGCACACCCACCAGGACCGGCGATCCACGTGAGCTCCTCCTCTTCCACCGGGCGTCAGACGTACCAGCAGGTACGTCGGCGGTCCCCCGGCGCGTACCGACTGGTGCGTACCCCGCCGGATCCGGTGGATCCCCCTCTCCTTGACGCACCCCAGCGCAGGGTGGTTGACCACCGATCGGGTCCGCTTCTGGTGCTCGCGGGGCCCGGCACCGGCAAGACGACCACCCTGGTCGAGGCGGTCGCGGCCAAGGTGGCGGCCGGCACGGATCCCGAACGCGTCCTGGTCCTCACCTTCAGCCGCAAGGCCGCGGTCGAGCTCCGCGACCGGATGGCGTTGCGCCTCGGCGCCGGAGCGAAGAGCCCGCAAGCCACCACGTTCCACTCGTACTGTTACGCGCTGGTCCGCGCGCACCAGGACGCCGAGCTGTTCCGCGAGCCCCTGCGCCTGCTGTCCGGCCCCGAACAGGACGTGGCCGTACGCGACCTCCTGGCCGGGCAGATCGACCTCCAGCGCACCGGGCTCGCGCATGTGAGCTGGCCCGACGAGCTGCGGGCCTGCCTGACCACGCGCGGCTTCGCCGACGAGGTGCGCGCGGTGCTCGCCCGCAGCCGCGAACTGGGCCTCGGCCCCGACGCCCTGGCCCGATTCGCCGAGCGGGCGGGCCGCCCGGACTGGAAGGCGGCCTCGGCGTTCCTCGCGGAGTACCTCGACGTCCTCGACCTCCAGGGCGTCCTGGACTACGCGGAACTCGTGCACCGCGCGGTGCTGCTCGCCGAACGCATCGAGCTGCCCTCTTATGAGGCGGTGTTCGTCGACGAGTACCAGGACACCGACCCGGCACAGGTACGGCTGCTGAAGGCGCTGGCGGGGGGCGGCCGCACGTTGGTCGCGTTCGGCGACCCGGACCAGTCGATCTACACGTTCCGGGGTGCCGACATCAACGGCATCCTCGACTTCCCCGACACGTTCGCGCGTACGGACGGGAGCCCGGCGCCCGTCGAGGTCCTCACCACGTCCCGCCGCTCGGGCACGGCCCTGCTGGACGCGACCCGGCTGCTGACCCGCCGCATGCCGCTGCCGCGCCTGCCCGCCGAGCGGGTCCGCGCGCACCGCGACCTGTCGCCGACCCGCACGGGCGGCCGCGTGGAGACGTACACGTATCCCACGGCCTCCACCGAGCTGGACAACATCGCGGACCTGCTGCGCCGCGCCCACCTCGAAGAGGGCGTCCCCTGGCAGGAGATGGCGGTCCTGGTCCGCGCGGGCACCCGCACGATCCCGGCCCTGCGCCGCGCCCTGACGACGGCGGGCATCCCCGTGGACACGTCGGGCGCGGACACCCCGCTGCGCGACGAGCCGGCGGTGTCGCCGCTGTTGACGGCGCTGCGGGTGGTGGCGGGGGCGGCGCTCAAGGGCGGGCCCAGGGGCGGGGGTGCCGGAGGCTCGGCCGGCGCGGCGGGCGGTGCCGGAGCCACCGCCGATGCCGGGGCTTCCACCGCCGCGGGAGATGGTGCCGGAGCCACAGCCACGGGAGGCGGTGCCATGGCCTCCTCCGCCGTGGTGGACGGCGCCGGAGCCCTCGCGCCCGCGCCCGTCAGCCTCGTCCACCCGGACAGGAACGCGGCGAACAGCCCCACCGCACCCACCACCTGGCTCGACCCCGAGACCGCGCACACCCTCCTCACCTCGCCGCTGGGCGGCATGGACACCGCCGACCTGCGGCGCCTCGGGCGGGCCCTGCGCGACGAGGAACGCGCCGCGGGCAACCGCGTCCCGGCACCCTCCGACGTCCTGCTCGCCCGGGCGCTGGCCGAGCCCGAACGGCTCGTCGCACACGACCCCTCGTACGCGCGTGGCGCCCAGCGCCTCGCCGCGCTGCTGCGCAAGGCCCGCGAGCTCCTGGAGGGCGGCGGCACCGCTGCCGAGGCGCTGTGGGAGCTGTGGAACGGCACCCCCTGGCCGCAGCGCCTGGAGCGCGCCGCGCTGCGCGGCGGGGCAGGCGGGCGAGCCGCCGACCGCGATCTGGACGCGGTCTGCGCCCTGTTCGACACCGCCGCCCGCGCCGAGGAGCGCACCGGCGGCCGGGGCGCGCTCAACTTCCTCGAAGAGGTCGACGCGCAGGACATAGCCGCCGACACCCTGACCCGCCGGGCCGCCCGCCCGGACGCGGTACGCGTCATGACCGCCCACCGCTCCAAGGGCCTGGAGTGGAGCCTGGTCGTGGTCGCCGGGGTACAGGAAGGGCTCTGGCCCGACCTGCGCCGCCGGGGCTCGCTCCTCGAAGCCGACCGGATCGGCCGCGACGGCCTGGCCGAACCGCTCACCCCGGGCGCGCTCCTGGCCGAAGAACGACGCCTCTTCTATGTCGCGGCCACCCGCGCCCGTGACCGCCTCGTGGTGACCGCCGTCAAGGCTCCGGCCGACGACGGCGACCAGCCGTCCCGCTTCCTCACCGAGCTGGGCGTCGAACCCCGGGACACGACGGGCCGCCCCCGCCGCCCGCTCGCGGTCGCCGCGCTGGTCGCCGAGCTGCGCGCCACGACCGTGGACCCGGCGGCCTCCGACGCGCTGCGCGAGGCGGCCGCCGAACGCCTCGGCAGGCTGGCCGCGCTGGCCGACGACGAGGGCCAGCCGCTGGTCCCGGCGGCGCATCCGCACCGCTGGTGGGGCCTGTACGAGCCGACCCGCTCGGAGGTCCCGCTGCGCGACCGTGCCGCCCCGGTCGCACTGTCGGGCAGCGCCCTGGACCAGCTGGCCAACACCTGCGCCCTGCAGTGGTTCCTGGGCCGGGAGGTCAAGGCGGACGCTCCCGCGACGGCCGCCCAGGGCTTCGGCAACGTGGTCCACGTCCTGGCCGACGAGGTCGCCTCCGGCCGTACGCCGGCGGACCTGGCCGTCCTGATGGAACGCCTGGACTCGGTCTGGGACGCGCTGGCCTTCGACGCACCCTGGAAGTCGGTCCAGGAGAAGCAGAACGCGCGAGCCGCCCTGGAACGCTTCCTCCAGTGGCACACCCTGGACCGCGCGGGCCGCACCCCGGTCGCCACGGAACACGGCTTCGACGTGACCCTGGAGGCGGGGGAGTACGAGGTGCGCATCCGGGGCTCGATGGACCGCGTGGAGCAGGACGTCGAAGGCCGCGCCTACGTGGTCGACTTCAAGACGGGCAAGCAGTCGCCCACCGCCGCGGAAGTCGCCGCCCACCCGCAACTGGCCGTCTACCAGCTGGCGGTGAGGGAGGGCGCCCTGGACGAGGCCTTCGACGGCCGACGCCCCGACCCCGGCGGCGCCGAACTGGTCCACCTGCGCCAGAGCGCCCCCAAACGCGAGGGCGGCGACGCGTACCCGAAGGTCCAGTCCCAGCAGCCCTTGACGGGCGAGTGGGTGGGCGACCTATTGGCCACAGCGGCGGGCAAGGTCCTGGACGAACACTTCACCCCGTCTCCGGGCACGCACTGCACGCACTGCACGTTCCGAGCGTCGTGTACGGCCCAGCCGGAGGGGCGGCAGGTGGTGGAGTAGCGGGCGCCCCCGCCCTGAACCCGGCCCCCACTGTCAGCACCCCCCACTACCCTTTCAACCGTGCCCACCCCCCTCAGCGACCCCGAGCAGCTCAAAGAGCTCCTCGGTATCCCGTTCACCCCGGAGCAGACGGCCTGCATCACCGCGCCGCCCGCCCCGCAGGTCATCGTGGCCGGAGCCGGCTCCGGGAAGACCACGGTGATGGCGGCCCGGGTCGTGTGGCTGGTGGGCACCGGCCAGGTCGCGCCCGAGCAGGTCCTGGGGCTGACCTTCACCAACAAGGCCGCGGGCGAGCTCGCCGAGCGCGTACGCACCGCCCTGATCAGGGCCGGGATCACCGACCCGGACGCCCCGGAGCCCGAGCAGGGCGAGCCCGGCATTTCCACGTACCACGCCTTCGCGGGGCGCCTGCTCACCGACCACGGCCTGCGCATAGGCCTGGAGCCCACCTCACGCCTCCTCGCCGACGCCACCCGCTTCCAGCTGGCCGCCCGCGTACTGCGCGAGGCCCCGGGTCCCTACCCCGCACTGACCAAGTCGTTCGCCTCCCTGGTCAGCGACCTGCTCGCGCTCGACGCCGAGCTCGCGGAGCACCTCGTACGCCCGGAGCGGCTGGCCGCGTACGACCAGGAACTGCTGCGCGCCCTCGCCGACGCCAAGCTCAGCAACGCCGAGCTGCGCAAGGTGCCCGAGGCCGCCGCCGCCCGGCTGGAACTGCTCGATCTCACCACCCGCTACCGCGCCGCCAAGAAGAGCCGCGACCTGCTCGACTTCGGCGACCAGATCGCGCTGTCCGCCGAGCTCGCCCTCACTCACCCGGAGGTCGGCCGGATCCTGCGCGAGGAGTTCAAGGTGGTGCTCCTGGACGAGTACCAGGACACCTCGGTCGCCCAGCGCCGGCTGCTCGCCGCGCTCTTCGGCGGCGGCACCGGCCACGCCGTGACCGCCGTAGGCGACCCCTGCCAGGCCATCTACGGCTGGCGCGGCGCCTCGGTCGCCAACCTCGACGACTTCCCCCGCCACTTCCCGTACGCCGACGGCCGTCCCGCGACCCGCTACGCGCTGTCCGAGAACCGCCGCAGCGGCGGCCGCCTCCTGGACCTCGCCAACTCCCTTGCCGCGCCGCTGCGTTCGATGCACGAGGGCGTCGAGGCGCTGCGCCCGGCCCCCGGCGCCGAGCGGGACGGAAGCGTCCGCATCGCCCTGCTCGACACCCACGAGCAGGAGATCGAGTGGCTCGCCGACTCGATCGCCCACCTCGTGCGCACCGGCAAGGCTCCCGGCGAGATCGCCGTCCTGTGCCGTACGGCGGGCGACTTCCCGCAGATCCAGGGCGCCCTTGTGGCCCGCGACATCCCCGTCGAGGTCGTCGGCCTCTCCGGCCTGCTCCACCTGCCCGAGGTCGCCGACCTCGTAGCGGTCTGCGAAGTCCTCCAGGACCCGGGCGCCAACGCCTCGCTCGTACGGATCCTGACCGGCCCGCGCTGGCGCATCGGCCCGCGCGACCTGGCGCTGCTCGGCCGCCGCGCCCGCAATCTCGTACGCCGCGTCACGGGCGACTCCGACGACCCGGACCAGCGCCTCGCCGACGCCGTCGAAGGCGTCGACCCGGCCGAGGTGATCTCGCTCGCCGACGCTCTGGACACCTTCCTCGAAGGCGCCGAGGACGACGAACTGCCCTTCTCCGCCGAGGCCCGCGTCCGCTTCGCCCGCCTGGCCGCCGAACTGCGCGACCTGCGCCGCTCGCTCGCCGACCCGCTCATGGACGTACTGCACCGCGTCCTGAGCGTCACCGGCCTCGAAGTCGAGCTCTCCGCCTCCCCGCACGCCCTGGCCGCCCGCCGCCGCGAGACGCTCTCCGGGTTCCTCGACACGGCGGCGGGTTTCGCCGCGCTCGACGGCGATGCCTCGCTCCTCGCCTTCCTCGGCTTCCTGCGCACCGCCGCCCAGTACGAGAAGGGCCTGGACAACGCGCTGCCCGGCGGCGAGAACACGGTGAAGGTGCTCACCGCCCACAAGTCCAAGGGCCTGGAGTGGGACGTCGTCGCCGTCCCCGGCCTGGTCACCGGAACGTTCCCCTCCACCCAGTCGAGGGAGGCCTGGACGTCCCAGGCGAAGGTCCTCCCGCACGCGCTGCGCGGCGACGCCCCGACGCTGCCGGTCGTCGAGGAGTGGGACGCCAAGGGCCTCAAGTCCTTCAAGGAGGCGATGAAGGACCACCAGCACACCGAGGAACTGCGCCTGGGATACGTCACGTTCACCCGCCCCCGCACCCTGCTGCTCGGCTCCGGGCACTGGTGGGGCCCGAGCCAGAAGAAGCCCCGGGGCCCCTCCGACTTCCTGCACGCGCTGTACGAGCACTGCGCGGCGGGCCACGGCGAGATCGAGGCGTGGGCGGACGAACCGGCCGAGGACGCCGAGAACCCCGCCCTCCACGAGTCCGCCACCACCCACGCCTGGCCGCTCCCGCTCGACCCGGAATCCCTGGCCCGCCGCCGCGCCGCCGCAGAACGAGTCCTGGCCCACCTGGCGACCCCGGTCGCGGAAGCTCCCCATGACGAAGCGCCCACCTCTTATGAGGACGCGCCTTTCGCGGACGAGCCCTATGGGGACGGGCTGTACGAAGACGCGCCCTATGGAGCCGATCCGTACGAGGACCATCCCCACGAGGGCGAGCTCTACGAGGACGACCCCTTCCCTCCTTATGGAGAAGGGGAGTTGGGGCACCCGGTCGACCTGACCGACGACTGGGACCTGCTGCCCACCGAGCGCCCCGCCACCACCCCGCCGTCCGCCGACGCGGAGATCGAGCACGCCCCGGCCGCGCCGGTCGAGCACACCCGCGTCCGCGACCACGCCCTGGCGCAGGCCCCCGCCGACATCCCCGCTCCCCGCCTGACCCCCGAGGACCGTCGCACCCTGCACTCCTGGGACCGCGACCTGGAGGCGCTCACCACCGAGCTGCGCCGGGCCCGTGCGACCACCCGCGAGGTGGAGGTGCCGGCCTCGCTCACCGCGTCCGAGCTCCTGAGGCTGGCCGCCGACCCCGACGGCTTCGCCCGTGATCTGGCCCGCCCCATGCCGAGCCGCCCGCAGCCGGCCGCCCGCCGGGGCACCCGGTTCCACGCCTGGGTGGAGTCCCGCTTCGAGGAACTCCCGCTGCCGATGCTGGGCCCGGACGAGCTGCCCGGTGCGGACGACACCGAGGCCGACATCGCGGACGAGCGGGACCTCGCCGCCCTCAAGGAGGCCTTCGAGCGCACCCCGTACGCGGCTCGCACCCCGTACCGCACCGAGGCCCCCATCCAGCTGACGCTGGCGGGCCGGGTGATCAGGGGGCGGATCGACGCCGTCTACAAGGAGGGCGACGGCGCCCTCGCCACGTACGAGATCGTCGACTGGAAGACCGGTCGGCAGGCCACCGCCGACCCCCTCCAGCTGGCGGTCTACCGGGTCGCCTGGGCCGAGCAGCTGGGCGTCCCGCTGGAGTCGGTCGGGGCCGCGTTCGTGTACGTACGCACAGGTGAGACGGTCCGACCGGGCCGTCTGCCGGGCCGGGCCGAGCTGGAGGCGATCCTGCTCGGGCGCAGTCCGCAGGGCGGACCGGCGGACCGGCCACCGCCCCCGGCCGGATAGGCTCAAGGGCATGAGCGAGACCCCGGACAGCGCCGTCCAGACCGCCACCGAGACGGTGCGCACGTACATCGAACAGCACCGCGCCGCCTTCCTCGACGACCTCGCGGAGTGGCTGCGCATCCCGTCCGTGTCGGCCCAGCCCGACCACGACGCCGACGTACGGCGCAGTGCCGACTGGCTCGCCGCCAAGCTCAAGGAGACCGGCTTCCCGGTCGTCGAGATCCTGGCCACCCCGGGCGCCCCCGCCGTCTACGCCGAGTGGCCCTCGGGCGAGGCGGGCGCCCCCACCGTCCTGGTCTACGGCCACCACGACGTGCAGCCCGCGGCCCGCGAGGACGGCTGGCACACCGACCCCTTCGAGCCGGTGATCACCGACGGGCGGATGTACGGACGCGGTGCCGCCGACGACAAGGGCCAGGTGTTCTTCCACACACTCGGGGTCCGCGCGCACCTCGCCGCCACCGGCCGCACCGCCCCCGCCGTCAATCTGAAGCTCCTGATCGAGGGCGAGGAGGAGTCCGGTTCGCCGCACTTCCGCGCCCTCGTCGAGCAGCACGCCGAGCGCCTCGCGGCCGACGCCGTGATCGTCTCCGACACCGGCATGTGGTCCGAGGACACCCCCACCGTGTGCACGGGCATGCGCGGCCTCGCCGAGTGCGAGATCCAGCTGTACGGCCCCGGCCAGGACATCCACTCCGGCTCCTTCGGGGGCGCCGTCCCCAACCCGGCGACGGCCGCGGCCCGCCTGGTGGCGGCCCTGCACGACGCCGACGAGCACGTCACGATTCCCGGCTTCTACGACGGCATCGCCGAGCTGACCGACGCCGAACGCGAGCTCTTCGCCGAGCTGCCCTTCGACGAGGCCGAGTGGCTGGACACCGCCAAGTCGGGGGCGACCCTGGGCGAGGCCGGCTTCTCCACACTTGAGCGGATCTGGGCCCGCCCGACCGCCGAGGTCAACGGCATCGGCGGCGGCTACCAGGGCCCCGGCGGCAAGACGATCATCCCGTCGTCGGCCATGGTGAAACTGTCCTTCCGCCTGGTCGCGGGCCAGGACCCCCAGCACATCGAGAAGCTCGTCACCGACTGGGTCGCCGAGCGGATCCCGGCCGGGATCCGGCACGAGATCACCTGGAGCGCGGGCACCCGGCCGTGCCTCACCCCGCTCGGCCACCCGGCGCTCCAGTCCGTCGTGCGGGCGATGGGCGAGGCCTTCGGTACGAAGGTCCGCTTCACCCGCGAGGGAGGCTCGGGACCCGCCGCCGACCTCCAGGACGTACTGGCGGCGCCTGTCCTGTTCCTGGGGATCTCGGTCCCCTCCGACGGCTGGCACGCGCCGAACGAGAAGGTCGAACTGGATCTGCTGTTCAAGGGCGTCGAGACCACGGCCCACCTGTGGAGCGACCTCGCCGCCACGACAGCCTGATCCGCCAGCCTGACCGCCGGCTGACAGAAATCGCTGAACACACCATCCACCCGGGGGAGTTGGAAGCACCTGTGAGCACCACCAGCAGTGAAGCCATCACGGACCAGCCGATCGGGCTCGCCACGCCGATCGGTCTCACGGCGCCCAGCGGCATCGACCGGGCGGCCCACCACCGCCTCGACGAGGCCTGGCTGGCGGCCGCCTGGAGCCACCCGACGACCCGGGTCTTCGTGGTCTCCGGCGGCCAGGTCCTGATCGACGACACCACCGAGGGCACAGACGGCACGGACGCGCGCACCGAACTCGTCATGACCCCGGCCTTCGAGGCCCCGGTCACCGAGACCCACCGCTACTTCCTGGGCACCGACGAGGACGGCGTCAGCTACTTCGCCCTCCAGAAGGACGCCCTGCCGGGCCGCATGGACCAGTCGGCCCGGCCCGCCGGACTGCGCGAGGCCGGCCTCCTGCTGTCCCCGCGCGACGCGAGCCTGATGACGCACGCCGTCGCCCTGGAGAACTGGCAGCGCCTGCACCGCTTCTGCTCCCGCTGCGGCGAGCGCACTGTGATCGCCGCGGCCGGCCACATCCGCCGCTGCCCGGCGTGCGGAGCCGAGCACTACCCGCGCACCGACCCGGCCGTGATCATGCTGGTCACGGACGAGCACGACCGGGCGCTGCTCGGCCGCCAGGTGCACTGGCCCGAGGGCCGTTTCTCCACCCTGGCGGGTTTCGTCGAGCCCGGCGAGTCCATCGAGCAGTCGGTGCGCCGCGAGGTCTTCGAGGAGGCCGGCGTCACGGTCGGCCCGGTCGAGTACGTCGCCAGCCAGCCCTGGCCGTTCCCGTCCAGCCTGATGCTCGGCTTCATGGCCAAGGCGACCTCGTCCGAGATCAACGTGGACGGCGAGGAGATCCACGAGGCCCGCTGGTTCTCCCGCGAGGACCTGGCCGCCGCCTTCGAGTCCGGCGAGGTCCTGCCCCCGTACGGCATCTCGATCGCGGCCCGCCTCATCGAGCTCTGGTACGGCAAGCCCCTCCCGAAGCCGACGCACTGACCCGGACCCGCACACCGGACCATGCTCATCCCCACATATGGAAGGCCCCCGTCCGAGGTGGGACGGGGGCCTTCCGTAATCAGTCGCAGTACGGGCGCTCTCAGACGCCGATCTTCTGCTTGACCTGGGCGAGCGACGGGTTGGTCAGCGTCGAGCCGTCGTGGAAGAGCACGGTCGGGACCGTCTGGTTGCCGCCGTTGGCCTTCTCCACGAACGCCGCCGACGCCGGGTCGTGCTCGATGTTGACCTCGGTGTACGCGATGCCCTCGCGGTCCATCTGCTTCTTCAGCCGCTGGCAGTAGCCGCACCAGGTGGTGCTGTACATCGTCACAGTGCCCGGCATGTCTTCGCGCTCCTCTGTATCGCTGACTGGCGTGCGCGCCCCGCCGAATGCGGTTCCGCACGCACTGGAACGTACGAGGGCCGAGCACCATTCCCGTACGGCGCCCGCATGTGACCGAATCGCCACGGCGGCCGCATCGTGGCTGTTCAGCCAGGTGCCCGGCGCCTGCGGAAGGCGGTGCGGCTGGCATTAGTACGACTGCGGGGGCCGCCTGTGGACAACGCGGCGCACCAGTCCCGGGCGACCTGGCAGCATGGCGGGGTGACATCAGCAACGCACTCCACTCTCTTCCCGCCGGTCCCGGACACGGCCGACGCGGTGCTCGACGGGCTCGACCCCGAGCAGCGCGAGGTCGCGACGGCCCTGCACGGCCCGGTGTGCGTGCTGGCCGGCGCGGGCACGGGCAAGACCCGCGCGATCACCCACCGGATCGCGTACGGGGTGCGCTCGGGGATCCTCCCGCAGTCCGGCGTGCTGGCCGTCACGTTCACCAACCGGGCGGCCGCCGAGATGCGCGGCCGGCTGCGTGAGCTCGGCGTCGGCAGCGTCCAGGCCCGTACGTTCCACTCGGCGGCCCTGCGCCAGCTCCAGTTCTTCTGGGAGGGGGCCGTCGGCGGCAAGTACCCGCCCCGGCTCGTCGAGCGCAAGGTCCAGCTGGTCGCCGAGGCGGCCGCCCGCAGCGGGCTCCGCCTCGACCGCAACGAGCTGCGCGACGTGACCGGCGAGATCGAGTGGGCGAAGGTCACCCAGAGGGTCCCCGACGACTACCCGGCGGCCGTCGCCAAGTCCCACCGCGAACCGCCCCGCGACCCGGCCGAGATCGCCCAGATCTACCGGACGTACGAGCAGCTCAAGCAGGACCGCGTGGTGATCGACTTCGAGGACGTGCTGCTGCTCCTGGTCGGCATCCTGCAGTACCGGGAGGACATCGCGCAGAAGGTGCGCGGCCAGTACCAGCACTTCGTGGTGGACGAGTACCAGGACGTCAGCCCCCTCCAGCAGCGTCTGCTCGACCTGTGGGTGGGCGACCGGGGCAACCTGTGCGTGGTGGGCGACGCCAGCCAGACCATCTACTCCTTCACCGGCGCCACCCCCGACTACCTCCTCGACTTCCGCACCCGCCACCCGAGCGCGACGGTGGTCAAGCTGGTCCGGGACTACCGCTCCACCCCCCAGGTCGTGCACCTCGCCAACGGGCTGCTCAACCAGGCCACCGGCCGCGCCGCCGAGCACCGCCTCGAACTGGTCTCGCAGCGCGACAAGGGCCCGGAGCCCAGCTACACGGAGTACGGTGACGAGCCCGCCGAGGCCGAGGGCGTGGCCCGGCGCATCCGCGACCTCATCCGCTCCGGGGTCCCGGCCGGCGAGATCGCGGTGCTGTACCGGATCAACGCCCAGTCCGAGATCTACGAGCAGGCACTCGCGGACCTCGACGTGCCGTACCAGCTGCGCGGCGCCGAGCGGTTCTTCGAGCGCCCCGAGGTCCGCGAGGCGATGACCGCCCTCAGGGGCGCCTCCGTGGCCGGCCGCAACGACGCGCTGCTCGACGACGCCGTGGACCTGCCCTCCCAGGTGCGGGCCGTGCTCGGCACCAAGGGCTGGACGGCCGTGCCCCCGAAGGGCTCCGGCGCGGTGCGCGACAAGTGGGAGTCGCTGGCCGCCCTCGTCCGCCTCGCCGAGGACTACGTGCGGGCGAAGCCCGACGCGACGCTGTCCGACCTGGCGGCCGAGCTCCGGGCCCGGGAAGAAGCCCAGCACGCCCCGACCGTGCAGGGCGTCACCCTCGCCTCGCTGCACGCGGCGAAGGGCCTGGAGTGGGACGCGGTGTTCCTGGTCGGCCTCACCGAGGGCATGCTTCCGATCACGTACGCCAAGACGGACGAGCAGATCGAGGAGGAGCGCCGGCTGCTGTACGTCGGCGTCACCCGGGCCCGGCTCCATCTGGGGCTCTCCTGGTCGCTCTCGCGCTCTCCCGGCGGCCGGGCCCACCGTCGCCCCAGCCACTTCCTGGACGGCCTGCGCCCGGGCTCCGGCTCCCGCGCCGGCCGGGCGGCAGCGGGCGGTGCGGGTGGCATCGAGCGCGGCCCCGCCGCCCGCAAGCGGGTCCGCCGGGGCCCGGTGCTGTGCCGGGTGTGCGGGAAAACACTCACCGAGGCCGGCGAGATGAAACTGATGCGCTGCGAGGACTGCCCCTCGGACATGGACGAGGCGCTGTACGAGCGGCTCCGGGACTGGCGCTCCCACCAGGCGCAGGAGCTGGGCATGCCCCCGTACGTCGTCTTCACGGACAAGACGCTCATGGCGATCGCGGAGGCCGTGCCGTCCAACGGGCACGAGCTCGCGGTGATCTCCGGCGTCGGCGCCCGCAAGCTGGACCGGTTCGGCACCGATGTCCTGGCCATCTGCGCAGGTGAGGAGCCTGGAGGAGGCGACGAGGCAGGTTCGTGAAAACTCGTCGAAAAAATAGTTTGCGCCCGCCCCAGGAATCCCCATAGGTTCTTAACCACGGAAACGAGAGCTTCTCCGAAGCCGGGTCTCCGTGCTGTACTTAGCTGTACTTATCCGAATACGCATGGGATCAGGCCGCGAGGCCGAAGTCCCCGAGACGCCGAGAGGAGGCGAGACCAGTGGCCAGCTACATCGAGATCACCACCAGCTTCATCAGCACCAAAGTGACGGACCGCTCGGTCGCCGCCACCTGCACGCTCGGCTCTTCTCTCCAGGGCACCGGTCTGTCCACCGGCGCCTCCGGTCTCGTCGGCATCTCCGCCGTCGTTCCGGCCTCCCTGGCGAGCCTCCCCGTGCGTGATGAGCGCAATGAGCGACCGATTCAGGCGCCGGGAGCAGCAGTAGCGAAGGGACGGGCTCAGGCCCACGCCTTTGCGGCGACCGGTGCCGGAGCCGAGAAGCAGACGAAGCACTACCAGCACCACACGATGTGGGCCTTCCGTGGGCTCGAACCCTGGAGTGATCCAGCCTGATCCAGATCAGGCAGGCGCCTTCAGGGCCGCGGAACCCCATCAGGGATCCGCGGCCCTTCTGTTTGTCCCGAACGGGACGGACGGAGTGAAGGGGGCCTCGGTACCAGCCGAAACCCGGCCGACCGGCCGGACCGACACAGCCGAACACACCCGACAAGACGAGGTTGAAACCACCGTGCAACTCGAAGCGCACGCCCCGTCCGTACCGCCCGCCCCGACTCTCCCCCCGCCCGGTCTCACGGAGGACCCCGCCTTGACTCCCCTTACCGCGCTCACCGCGCTTGACGACGCCATCGAGAACCTCGGCGTACCCGTCCCCTGCCGTTCCTTCGACCCGGAGGTCTTCTTCGCCGAGTCGCCGGCCGATGTCGAGTACGCCAAGTCGCTCTGCCAGACCTGCCCCCTGATGGCCGCCTGCCTCGCGGGTGCCAAGGAGCGGCGCGAGCCGTGGGGCGTCTGGGGCGGCGAGCTCTTCGTCCAGGGTGTGGTCGTTGCCCGCAAGCGGCCGCGTGGTCGCCCGCGCAAGAACCCGGTCGCGGCATGAACCGCCCGGGAACCATCGACCACCCCCGAACGAACGACCCCCAGAAGCAGGCCCCGATGACGACGTCCGCCAGCGAGCCCACCGGCTCCGCGACCCCAGACTTCACCACCACCGGCGCGAACGAGTCGCGTCAGAACAGGACCCTCGAAATGCAACTCATGCCAGAAGCCCTGGCCCGTGCGCATATGCATCAGCGGCTGCAGGAAGCCGAGGTGGAGCGCCAGGCCGTACGCATGGTCGCCGCCCGGCGGATGCAGCGGCGGGCCGAGCGCGCGTCGATGCGCGCCCGCCGTGCCCTCGCCATGGCCGTCATGCACTGACGGCCGGCGCCCGGTCGGCACGACCAGGAAGTAAGAGCCTGAGACACAGGCTCCAAGCAACATGAGGCGGGGGCCGGTCCTGACGGACCGGCCCCCGCGGTGCGTTGTGGCCTCAAAGAGCCCGGCGCGGCGGTATCGTCGCGAGGTGGACGACCAGAATCGACCGGTGGCCGAAACCATCGTGTGCTCCCACTGCGGGACCCCGGCTCCTGCCGAGGGTCCACCGCCGACTTGGACCTACTCGGTCGAGAACGGCACCGGCCTCTACTACTGCGACGACTGCGCCCGCGCCAACATCAGAGCCATCGAAGGCCGGCTCGACGCCGCCTGGTGGTAGCGCCCGGGCCCGCCCTCACGCCTCCTCGGCCGCCTCCGCCTCCTCCGGCGCGTCCGCCAGGAACCCGGGCATCCACTCCTCCAGCTCGTCCCGCATGCGCACCGTCGCGTCCAACTGGCACAGCACCCCGATGGTGGACAGCGTCACCCGGTGTATCAGCAGATACGACGGCGGCAGGTTGAGCTGCTTGCCCAACTGGTGGGCGGGGGAACGGGGATCGGCGATCCGGGCCGCCTGCCCGCGCATCCAGCCCCGGCTGAAGGTGAACTCGTCGGCCTGGGCCGGCTCGATGATCGGCAGCAGATAGTCGAGGACCGCGTCCGGATCGAGGTCGATCGACTCCTTGACGAAGCCCTCACCGCGCAGCAGCTCGTACACCGCCTCGGCCTCACCCTCCAGCGTCATCCGCAGGGACTCGCCGATGGTCGCGGGCAGCCCGCCGGGCAGCCGGTCCACCGTGCCGAAGTCCATGACGCCGAGCCGCCATTGGCCGCCCGCCTTCTCGGGCGGCAGCAGCCGGAAGTTGCCCGGATGCGGATCGGCGTGCAGCAGCCCGGTCCTCGCCGGGCCCGAGAACAGGAACCGGGTCAGCAACTGCCCGGCCCTGTCCCGCTGTTCCGGCGTGCCGTCCTTGATCACGTCCGAGAGCGGTATCCCCTCGATCCACTCGGTGACCAGGACCTGGTCGCACTGGTGCACCACATCGGGCACCAGCACATCGCCGTCGCCTGCGAACTCTGCGGCGTGCTCCCGCTGGGCCCGGGCCTCCAGCTCGTAGTCCAGCTCCTCCGAGACCCGGTCGCGCAGCTCGGCGATGAGCGGCTTGATGTCCATCCCCGGGATCAGCGGGCCGAGCAGCCGGGCGAACCGGCTGAGCTGCGTCAGATCCGAGAGCAGCGCCTCGCCCGCCCCCGGATACTGCACCTTGACGGCCACCTCGCGCCCGTCGTGCCACACCGCCCGGTGCACCTGCCCGATCGAGGCGGCCGCCGCCGGCTTCTCCTCGAACTCCAGGAACAACTCCCGCCAGTCGGCGCCGATCCGCTCCTCCAGTACGGCGTGGACCGTGCGGGTCGGCATAGGCGGCGCCGCCTCCTGGAGCTTGGTCAGGGCGGCCCGGTAAGGGCCGGCGACCTCCTCCGGCAGGGCCGACTCGAAGACGGACAGCGCCTGCCCGAACTTCATCGCACCCCCCTTCAGCTCGCCCAGGACCTTGAAGAGCTGCTCGGCGGTCCGCTGCTGAAGCTCGCGCGCCACCAGCTCCGCGGACTTCCCGCCGATCCGCTTGCCCAGGCCCCAGGTGGCCCGGCCCGCGAAGCCAAGTGGCAGCGCGGCCAGCTTGGCGGTCCGGGTGACCGCCTTCCGGGGAAGATCAGACATGCGCCCCTCCAAATCCCAGACAGCAGCGCCCTCGCAGGCGTTACCGGGCCATTGTGTCGTGTGGCCCGACGGCCCCCGAGACCTGCTCCCCCTGAGTGTTCCCAACCGCGCCGCAGAAGCAGTCGCGGTGTGGCTCGATCGGTGTGGACCGCCAGTCGAGCTGGGGCAGCGAGGCCTCCCAGCGGCTGCCCGTACTCGCCGGAAGATCGCCGTCGAGAAATGCCAGAGCATGCCCCGCCGCGAGCCCCGCGACCGCTGTCGCGAGCGCCAGGTCGCAGGCCGGTACGGCGGTGCGCTGCCGCCCCGAGCGCCACTGCGCGAGCAGCCGCGGCCAGCTCGGATCGCGCTCAGTGCGGCCGAGCGAGAGACATCCCGCGCACCCGGTGCCGCCGGGCAGCACCAGCGGCCCCACCATCCCCGTGGTCTCCACAACTCCCGCGTACAGATGGGGAATTCCGGCCCCGATCCAGTCTTCGGCGTCCATCGCGTTCGGCGCGTACACATCGAGCGATTCGCGGGGAGCGACCACGATCAGCGAGAGCGCGGTCTGCTCCGCGTCCCGGCCCTGGCGCGGCGGTCCGCCCGGCGCCGTCCGCCGCACCAACTGTCCCGCCGCCGTCGCCCGCCGCTCGCCGACGGACCGCTCGGGCAGCCCGCCCGGGGCCACATCGCCCGGCTGCGCGACGCCGCCGTCGAGGACGTCGACCCGGCCCACCCCGGAGCCCGAGAGAAGCGCGGCGATGGTCGCGCCCACCCGCCCGGCGCCGCGCACCTGGACGCGTATGGCCCTGCGGGCCGCCAGCCTGCGCGCCGCGTCGCCCGGCTCGGGGTGGATGAGCGAGAGGGAAGCCAGATCCGGCCGTAGTCGCTCCAGCGCATCCGACCGCTTCCGTAACGCACCGGCCGCCGGGCCGCCCGCCGTCGGATCGTCCACCACGCCCGCCGCCGTCAACCGGGCCACCAGCTCGTCCACTTGACCGGGCGGCAGGTTCAGGGCGCGCGCCCGCTCGTACAGGAGCGGCAGGCCCTGTGTGCCGTCGAGCAGTTCCAGGAAATGGCCAGTCGCCGGGTCCACCGGCGACACGACCACTGCCTGCGCGGGTGTGATCCCGAACTGCACGGTCTGCCGGTCCCGCCAGGCCCGGCGCAGTGCCGGCTTCAGCATCGGATGCATGGTCGAACCCCCGTTGTTCCGCACCTGCGCACGTCCCCGGAACCTGCCCGATCGCAGGCCGTCGTGCGCCATGGGGCCAGAATGCACGGCTGCGGCGAAGGGCGTGAAAAGTTGTCCACAGGCGAGGGGTATTAGTCATTCAAATGCTGCACCCCGTCGGATGGATCATGGCTCAACCGACCCGGAGGCGGGACTTCCCCCACTGGCAGCGGGTAACGTCGGGGCGTGCCCGCCGACCCACTGCAGAGTGCCGGAAGCCCGCCGCGCAGCCCCACCAGCCTGCCGCCACGCGGTCCGGCGACGAGCGCGGTCGAGGTCCGCCGCAGCACCCGGCGCAGCAGAACGGTCTCCGCCTACCGGGAGGGCGACCGCACCATCGTTCTGATCCCGGCCCGGATGTCCGAGGCCGAGGAGCAGCGCTGGGTCACGGTGATGCTGGACAAACTGGCGGCGCAGGAGAGCAAGCGCATGCTGGGCGACGCGGAACTGACCGAGCGCGCCGAGCGTCTGTCCGAGCAGTACTTCGAGGGCCGGGCCCGCCCCGCGTCGGTGCGCTGGGTGACCAACCAGAACACCCGCTGGGGCTCGTGCACCCCCGCCGAGGGCAGCATCCGCCTCTCGCACCGGCTGCAGGGCATGCCGGAGTACGTCGTCGACTATGTGCTCGTCCACGAGCTGGCCCACCTCCTGGTGCCCGGTCACGGACCCCGGTTCTGGCGGCTCCTCGACGCCTATCCGCGCACCGAACGGGCCCGCGGCTACCTCGAAGGCGTGGTGGCCGCCGACCGCCTTCCGCACCTGCCCGCCGCCCGCGGAGAGTGAGAGTCGGCGGTTCTGTACCGAATGTGTAGCGGCTTCGCCGATTGTCGGAGGCAGCCGTTAGCCTGGCGCGACGCAATCACCTCGGGATGGGGGACGGTCGGTACGCATGGCCAGGGAATTCCAGCGCGGCCACAAGGCCAAGGTCAGTGATCTCACGGCAGGGACGGATCTGTACGTAGGCGTGCAGATCGGCGGTCCCGGGCTGACCTTCGACATCAGCTGCTTCGGGCTCGACGCCAACGAGCAGCTGTCCGACGACCGTTACTTCGTCTTCTTCAACCAGCCGAAATCCCCTGAGGGGTCGATCCAGCTCCTCGGTGCCCAGTCCGGTGACAGCGAGTCGTTCCGCGTCACCCTGGACCGCGTCCCGGCCAACATCCACAAGCTCTCCTTCACCGCGACGCTCGACGGCGCCGGCCAGATGTCGCAGGTGGGCCCGGGTTACATCCGGGTCGTCGCCGGTGGCGAGGAAGTGGTCCGGTACTCCTTCACCGGTGCGGAGTTCAGCACCGAGCGGGCCGTCATGCTCGGCGACTTCTACCTGAAGGACGTCTGGCGGTTCGCCGCGGTCGGCCAGGGCTTCGACGGTGGCCTCGAAGCCCTCCTGAAGAACTTCGGCGGCGAGGTCCTGGAGGAGGAGCCCGCAGCCCCGCAGCAGCCGCAGGCGCAGTCGCAGAGCGCGGCCCCCGGCTTCGCGCCGCCACCCCAAGCCGCCGCGCCCGCCCCGCAGCACTACGCGCCGCCGCAGGGATCCACCCCGCCGCCGCCTCCCGCGCCCAGCCCGCAGATCCACGCCGCCCCGACCATCGCCGCGCCGATGCACCTGGTGCCCGGCACCGTGCCGCCGCCGCCCGCGCCTTCCCCGTACGGGCAGCCGCAGCAGCCTCAGTACGGACAGCCGCCGCAGCAGCCGCAGTTCGGCCACATCCCTGGCCAGACACCGACGCCGGGCGCCCCCGCCCCGTACGGCCAGCAGGCGCCCTATGGACAGCCCGCGCCCTATGGGCAGCCGCAGGGCGTGCCCCAGGGCGGTGGCGGCCTTCACTCCGCCATCCAGATGTACAAGGAACTGCCCACCGGCCAGCGCTGGACATCGCAGAACAAGCAGCTGGTCCGGGTCGACCTCGGCACCGGCGGCCAGCCGGTCCTGGCCCGCCAGGGCAGCATGGTCATGTACCAGGGCAAGGTCGACTTCGGCTACAAGGGAGCCGGCTTCGCGGGCCGCATCGTCGGCAACGCGACCGGCCAGGAAATGCAGTTGATGCGCTGCTCCGGCCGAGGCCAGGTCTTCCTCGCCGAGAACAGCTCCTATCTCCACCCCATCGAGCTCCAGGGCGACGGCATCTGCGTCTCCTCCGAGAACGTCCTGGCCTTCGACGAGTCGCTCCAGTACGAGGTCCGCCGTATCGAGGGCCACGGCATCCCCGGCGGCGCCCTGTTCACCATGCTGTTCCAGGGCACCGGCACCGTCGTCGTGATGACGCACGGCACCCCGGTGGTGCTGCCGGTCACGCCGACCACGTTCGCCGACAGCGACGCGATCGTCGCCTGGTCCGCCGCGTCCCAGGTGATCGTCTCCAGCCAGGTCCGGCTGCGCCGCAACGCCTATCCGGGACACAGCGGCGAATCCGTCAATCTCCAGTTCCGGGGCGCCCCCGGCAACTTCATCGTCGTCCAGCCGTACGAGGTCTGAGGGAGCCCGAAGAATGAACCAGCAACTCGCGGGCTACGCCCCGACGCCCGTCGCGGCCCGGATGGAGAACCACGGCAGCGCCATGCTCAAGGTGGCCATGGCCACCGGCCAGGACCTGCTCGCCCGGGTCGGCTCGATGGTCGCCTACGAGGGCTTCATCCAGTACGAGCCCAACCCGCCCGCCGTGCGCCAGATGGCCCGGGACTGGATCACCGGCGAGGGCGCGCCGCTCATGAAGTGCACCGGCGACGGCCTGCTCTACCTCGCCGACTACGGCGCCAACGTCGTGATCGTCCACCTCAACAACGACGCGCTCTCCGTCAACGGCACCAATGTGCTCGCCTTCGACGCGAGCCTCCAGTGGGGCGTCGAACGGGTCAAGGGGCTCGCCAAGTTCGCGGGCCAGGGCCTGTTCAACGTGAAGATCTCCGGCACCGGCTGGGTCGCCCTGACCTCGCGCGGCACCCCGGTCGTCGTCGACTGCGGGAGCGGCGAGGACGAGACGTACGTCGACCCGGACGCCCTGGTCGCCTGGTCCCCGAACCTGAAGGTGAAGGGCAAGCGCAGCTTCAAGGCGTCCTCGCTGATCGGCAGGGGCAGCGGAGAGGCCTTCCAGATGGCCTTCTCGGGCCAGGGCATCGTGGTCGTACAGCCGAGTGAGGACAGCACGGACCGCCTGCGGGCCCGGGGCTAGGGGGAGAGACACCATGCAGAGCCCGCTTTTCAGCTACACCGAGCAGCAGTCCCAGGAGCGGTACACGGCGCAGAACCCGCAGTTGCTGCGGGCCGTGCTCACCGGCCACGACGACCTCCTCGCCCGCAAGGGCTCGATGGTCGCCTACCAGGGGCTGATGGAGTTCGACGGCGAGTACCAGTCGAACGGGCAGCAGCGCGCCCGCGCCCACACCGGCGAGGGCCTGGACCTGATGCGGGTCTCGGGCCAGGGCACGGTCTACCTCGCCAACCTGGCCCAGCACGTCCATGTGGTGGACGTCGACCGGGACGGGCTGACCGTCGACAGCGGCTACGTCCTCGCGATGGACTCCTCGCTGCACTACGAAGTCATCGCCGTGGACAGCCAGTACGGGGTCTCCGGCACCGGCAAGTACCAGCTCAACATCACCGGCACCGGCAAGGTCGTCCTGATGACCTCGGGACAGCCGCTGATGCTCCAGGTCACGCCCGACAAGTACGTCAACGCGGACGCGGACGCGATCGTGGCGTGGTCGACCTCGCTGCGCGTGCAGATGCAGGCGCAGACGCACTCCACGGGCGTCTGGCGGCGCCGCGGCAACACGGGCGAGGGCTGGGAACTGAGCTTCCTGGGCCAGGGTTTCGCCCTCGTCCAGCCGAGCGAGGTGCTGCCGCCGCAGAACGCGATGATCGGGCAGGGCCTGCGCGCCCAGTACGGCATGGGCCAGCAGGGCGTCCACGCGCAGAACCAGGGCAACGCCTGGAGCTAGGCTTCAGGGGCACGGGTAAGGGGCGCTCGCCATGGCGAACGCCCCTTACTTTTATGTCAGTTGGGGCCGGTCCGGTCTCCGGCTACAGTCGCGCGCGGGTCGCCTCAAGGAGGTTGACCACCGACGTGTCGGCGACCGCGGCCACCTCGTCGTAGCCGAACCAGCGCAGGTCCAGGGACTCGTCGCTGATCGCCTCGACCGCGCCGGCCGGGGCGAGCGCCGCGTACTGGACGTCCAGGTGCCAGTGGCAGGGCGCCGGGATCGGATGCCGGTCGAGGCGGACCGGGCCGCCCGCGAGCAGCGTGAGACCGGCGACGCCGGACTCCTCCTCGGCCTCGCGCAGCGCGGCGGCCGCCACCGTGGCGTCGCCCGGCTCGCAGTGGCCGCCCATCTGGAGCCACATGTTCAGCTTCTTGTGCAGCGTGAGCAGCACCCGGCCCCGCGTCGGGTCGATGACCAGCGCGCTCGCCGTGAGGTGGCCCGCCTCGCAGGCCTTCCACATGCCGTCGGGGTGTGCGCAGAGATGATCCAGATAGGCCTGGCGCAGCTCGGCCTGGCCCTCGTACGCCTTCAGTACGAGGGCCGCGTCGTCGTGCAGGGTCACTTGTCGGAATCGCCCTTGCCGTCGTCGGATCCGTCGGTCTCCTCGTCGGCCTCGGCGCCCTTGTCCTTCTTCAGGGAAGGGCCGCTCTGCTCGGCGGCCTCGCCCAGCATCTTGTCCAGCTCCGAGAAGTCGAGGTGCTCGCGGTGCACGAAGCCGTCCGGGTCGTCCAGATCGGACGCGGTCGGCAGCATGTCCGGGTGCTCCCACAGGTCGTCCCGGCCGTCCACACCGCGCGCGTCGGTGAGCGAGGCCCACAGGCGCGAGGCGTCCCGCAGCCGGCGCGGCCGCAGTTCCAGGCCGATCAGGGTGGCGAAGGTCTGCTCGGCCGGGCCACCGGTCGCCCGACGCCGACGCAGCATCTCGCGCAGCGCGTCCGCCGAGGTCAGCCGGGGCTTGGCGGCCGCGTGGACCACCGCGTCGACCCAGCCCTCGACCAGCGCGAGGGCCGTCTCCAGGCGGGCCAGCGCGGCCTTCTGCTCGGGGGTGTCCTCCGGCTGGAACATGCCCTGCTGGAGGGCCTCCTGCAGCTGCTCCGGGTTCGACACGTCGAGCTGGCCGACGGCGTCCTCCAGCTTCGCGGTGTCGACCTTGATGCCGCGCGCATAGCCCTCGACCGCGCCGAACAGGTGCGATCGCAGCCACGGCACATGGGCGAAGAGCCGCTGGTGGGCGGCCTCACGCAGGGCCAGATAGAGCCGGATCTCGTCCTTGGGGACGCCCAGGTCCTTGCCGAACGCCTCGATGTTCAGCGGAAGGAGAGCGGCCTTGCCCGCCGGGCCGAGCGGCAGCCCGATGTCGGTCGAGCCGACGACCTCGCCCGCGAGCGTGCCGACGGCCTGCCCGATCTGCTGGCCGAACATGGCGCCGCCCATGGAGCGCATCATGCCGATCAGCGGGCCCGCCATGGCCTGCATCTCCTCGGGCAGGACGCCGCCCATGGCCGCGCCGACGCGCTCGGCGACCGGGTCGACGAGTTCCTTCCAGGCGGGCTGGGTGGCCTCGACCCACTCCGCGCGGCTCCACGCCACAGCCGTGGTGGAGCCCGAGGGCAGCGACGTCGCGTCGTCCAGCCACAGGTCGGCCAGACGCACGGCCTCCTCGACGGCGGACCGCTCGGCGGGGCCCACGCTCTCGTCCTTGGTGCCGTCCGCGGTGCCCTGGGCGACCGTCTGGCGGGCGATCTGCTTGGCCATGTCCCAGTTCACGGGACCGCCCTCGTAGCTGAGCATCTGGCCGAGCTGCTGGAAGGCGGCGCCCAGGTCGTTCGGGTTCATCGAACCGAACATCGCGGCGAACGGGTTGTCCCCGCCGCCGGCTCCCGGGAAGCCGAAGGGGTTGCCGCCCTGGCCACCGGCACCCTGACCACCTCCGGCAGGGTCCTTCTTCTTGCCGTCGCCGTTCTCCGGCTCCTCCGGCGGAAGGCCGAATCCGAATGGGGTGTCACTCACGGGTTTCCTCGGCTCGTCAGGCCGTCGGCTACTGCCGACGGCGGCTTCCCCACAACAAGACCAGCGTAGACATCCGAACCGGATAAGGGCTCGGTGCTCCGCCGCCTCGCGGCCTGCGGCAGGATGGACGCCACCTGGTACGTACGCGTCATTAACGTACGTACTGAAGACAACCGCTGGAGACGCCCGGTGAGTTCCCCAGATCCGCAGGTTCGCGCAGCGCGAAACCTCTCAACCTCAACATCGCGCGGCCCCGTCGTCGCCGTGACCGGTGCCGCGTCCGGGATCGGCGCCCTGCTGACCTCGCGGCTCGCCGCGTCCGACGAGGTCAAGCAGGTCGTCGCCATCGACGAACGGCGGGGCGAGGTCTCCGAGGCGACCTGGCACATTTTGGACGTACGGGATCCGGCGATCGCCGAGAAGCTGCGGGGCGCCGACGTCGTCGTGCACCTGGCGCTCGACCTCGACCTGGAGACCGACGCGGCGGCCCGCACCGCCTACAACGTGCGCGGCACCCAGACCGTGCTGACCGCCGCAGCCGCGGCCGGCGTCCACCGGGTCGTCCTGTGCACCTCGGCGATGGTCTACGGGGCGCTGCCCGACAACGACATCCCGCTGTCCGAGGACGCCGAGCTGCGGGCCACCGCGGAGGCGACCGGCGTCGGCGACCTCCTGGAGATCGAGCGACTGGGGCGGCGCGCACCCCGCGCCCACCCCGGTCTCAACGTCACGGTGGTGAGGCCCGCCGTCCTGGTGGGCGGTACGGACACCGCGCTCACCCGGTACTTCGAGTCGCCGCGCCTCCTGGTCGTCGCCGGATCCCGTCCGACCTGGCAGTTCTGCCATGTCGACGACCTGTGCAGCGCGCTGGAGTACGCCGCTCTGGAGAAGGTCGACGGAGAGTTCGCCGTCGGCTGCGACGGTTGGCTTGAGCAGGAGGAGGTCGAGGAACTCAGCGGCATCCGCCGCATGGAGCTGCCCTCGGCGGTCGCCCTGGGCGCGGCCGCCCGGCTGCACCGGATCGGCCTCACGCCCTCGCCGGCCGGAGACCTCGCGTACACGATGCACCCCTGGGTCGTGAGCGTCGGGCGCCTGCACGACGCGGGCTGGCGGCCGCAGTGGACCAACGAGGAGGTGCTCGCCGAGCTCCTCGAAGAGGTCGCCGGCAGGCACACCGTCGCGGGCCGCAGGCTCGGCCGCAAGGACGCCACGGCCGCCGGTGCGGCGGGCGCCACCGTCGCGCTCCTCGGCGCCGCCGCAGTGGTGCGCAGGGCCCGCAAGCGCCGGGGGCTGTAGGACCCTCCTACGCAGGCGCGCGGCACCCGGTCGAAAGAGCTATTCCGGGATGTCGGTGCCGTACGGCACGATGGGAACATGGCACGCACGTACCCCGACCACCCCGGTGAGCAGGCGGCGCAGGACCCCATCCGCCTCCTGGCGATCCGGGACAGCCCGCTGTCCGTCGACGAGGTCTTCGCCGCTTCGGGCGACTTCGCGGCGGGCGGCACCACGCTCTTCGTGGGCACCGTGCGCAACCACGACGGCGGCACGGACGTCGACACGCTCGGGTACTCCTGCCACCCCAGCGCCGAGGCGGAGATGCGCCGGGTGGCCGAAAAGGTCGTCGCCGACTATCCGGTCCGCGCGCTGGCCGCCGTCCACCGTGTGGGCGATCTGGCCGTCGGCGATATCGCGGTCGTCGTCGCGGTCTCCTGCCCGCACCGCGGGGAGGCCTTCGAGGCGTGCCGCAAGCTGATCGACGACCTCAAGCACGAGGTCCCGATCTGGAAGCACCAGAAGTTCTCGGACGGTACGGAGGAGTGGGTCGGGGCCTGCTGACGCGGCCTCCGTGTCCGAAACCCAACAGGTGCCTTGCGCCCCGATTTGCGTAACCGCACCCCTGGCGTGAGCGTTGGACTGGCAGATGACTAATCTGCTGATCTGTCAGTTGCGGTTGCTCATTGGGGACGGGAGGTCGGAATGGCTGCACTCCTGTGGCTGCTGATTCCGCTTTGCGCTGCTGTCGGCGCGGCGATATGGGCGAGCTGGGCAGCCCGTAATCGCACGGCCGGCGATGTGGCTGAACTCGCCGGGTACAGCCGGTTCCGTGAAGCGATGGCGAAATCGCACTCCGGAACCGACGCCGTCTGAGCGTTCCCGAGCGGCGCACACCGCCCTCGTTTCGTACGCGATCGCCAACGGCCCCCGTACGGACCGGCCCCAGGGGTGGGCGCACAGATCGGTCCCGTACTGTCGTTCCATGCCACGCCGCACCGCGACGATGCTCGCCTCCACCCTCGTGCTCATCGCGCTGCTCTGTGCCGGGGTGCTCATCAAAGTGCCGTACTCCGAGATGTCTCCCGGGCCCACCGTGAACACGCTCGGCGACTCCGGCGGCGAGCCGGTGCTGCAGATCTCCGGCCACAAGACCTACCCGACGACCGGGCACCTCAACATGACGACGGTCAGGGTCACCGGTGCGGACTACCGGATGAACATCGTCGAGGCCGTCTACGGCTGGCTCGCGCACGACAGCGTCGTCGTCCCGCACGACACGCTCTACCCGGACGGCAAGACCGACGAGCAGTCCAACCAGGAGAACGCCGAGGAGTTCAGCCAGTCCCAGGAGAGCGCCAAGGTGGCGGCCCTGAACGAGCTGAACATCCCCGTCAAGAACTGGGTCATCGTCTCCTCGGTCGTCAAGGGCAGCCCCGCCGAGGGCAAGCTGCACGCCGGTGACGCCATCAAGGCCGTCGACGGCGCCCCGGTCACCAAGCCGGCCGACGTCGCGATGCTCGTCACCAAGCACAAGCCCGGCCAGAACGTCGTCTTCACGATCGTCCCCGCCAAGGAGGCGGAAGCCGCCAAGAAGGCGGGCAAGGAGCCCGAGGGCGGCGAGAAGCTCACCATCACCACCGAGAAGGCGTCGGACGGCGACCGTGCCATCGTCGGCATCCAGGCCGGGACCGACCACGCCTTCCCGTTCACCGTCGACATCAAGCTCGCCGACGTCGGCGGGCCCAGCGCGGGCCTGATGTTCTCGCTCGGCATCGTCGACAAGCTGACGCCCGACGACCTGACCGGTGGAAAGTTCGTCGCCGGCACCGGCACGATCGACGACGCCGGCAAGGTCGGCCCGATCGGCGGCATCGAGATGAAGCTGATCGGCGCGCGCCAGGCGGGCGCCCGCTACTTCCTGACGCCCAAGGACAACTGCGAGGCGGCCGCCTCGGACATCCCCTCGGGCCTCACGCTGGTGAAGGTCGACACCATCCACGACGCCAGGCAGTCCCTGGACAAGATCCGTACGGGGGACACGGCCGGACTGCCGAGCTGCTCGGCCAAGTGACGCGGGCCGCGCCCCCGCGGCGTCGTTAGGCGAAGGTCGCGGCCAGCGCCTCGGCGAGGCCCGGCACCAGGTCGGGGCCGGTCAGAACCTCCGTAGGAGAGTCCTTCTCGCGCAGCCGGATCGCCGACTCGCGGGCGCCGCCGCGCAGCACCGCCACCGTCATCCGGACCTCCTGGCGGTCCGGGTGCGTGGCCACCCACTTGGCGAGCTCCTTGTCGCCGAGGCCCTCGGGCACGGAGGTCTCGGCGGACGGCGGCAGCATCAGGCGCTCCACCGTGAGCGCGCAGCCGGCCACCGAGTCGGGCCAGGCGATGGTGCCGAGGAACTTGTCCAGCGGCTTGTTCCGCGGGATCTCCTCCTGCTCGATCGGGGTCAGCCCGGAGACCTGGGCGTCGTCGGAGGTGGAGACCAGGCCCGGCGCCTGGGCACGGAGCTTCGCGGTGTCGACGAGGGCGAAGAGGCGGGCCGGCTTGTCCCAGCCCAGACCGGATGCGTACTCGTCGATTTCGAGCACCGCGCGGGTGAGCGGGCTCGCGGCCATCGGAGGGCCGGAGGGGGAAACGTTGGACATGGACAACATCCTGCCCTCTTTCACCCCCCGATCGGGAACTGAGTAAAGCCTCAGTAAGTTGCATGAGTGGGCCCTACGATCGCGGGGCCCGCCCATACGACAGCGAACTTCGAGGTGCGCACCTTGGCTTTCCAGATGCCGGACCGCGGCTCAGGCCCGTCCGGGCCACGGATCAGAGTCGGCCGGCCGTCCCGCCGGGTCCGGACCCTGCTCATGACACTGGGCATTCTGGCCGTGCTTGCCATGGCCTTCGTCATGTTCGCGGGGTTCTGGACCGACTGGCTCTGGTATCGCTCGGTCCACTACTCGTCGGTCTTCACCACCCAGCTGTGGACCAAGATCGGACTGTTCTGCGTGTTCGGACTGCTGATGGCTCTCGCCGTCGGCCTGAACATCTGGCTGGCGCACCGGCTGCGGCCGCCGCTCAGCGCGATGTCCCTGGAACAGCAGAGCCTCGACCGCTACCGGATGGGCATCGCCCCGTACAAGAAGTGGATGCTGCTCGGGATCACCGCGCTCATCGGGCTCATCGCCGGGGCCTCGGCCTCCGGTCAGTGGCGCACCTGGCTGATGTGGGTCAACGGGGTGCCGTTCGGCCAGAAGGACCCCCAGTTCCATCTGGACGTGTCGTTCTACGCCTTCGACCTGCCCTGGTACCGCTTCATGCTCGGCTTCGGTTTCGCCGCCGCCGTCCTGTCGCTCATCGCCGCCGCTCTCACGCACTACCTGTACGGAGGGCTGCGCATCACCAGCCCCGGGGCGCGCGCCACGGGAGCGGCCACCGGGCACCTCTCGGTGCTGCTCGGCGTCTTCGTGGTGCTCAAGGCCGTGGCGTACTGGCTGGACCGGTACGGCCTGGCGGTCAAGTCCAGTGACTTCAAGGCGACCAACAACTGGACGGGCCTTCGGTACGTCGACGCCAACGCCTACCTGCCGGCGAAGACGATCCTGTTCTGCATCGCGGTCATCTGCGCCGTGCTGTTCTTCGCGACCCTGTGGCGCCGCACCTGGCAGCTGCCCGTCATCGGCTTCGGCCTGATGGTGCTCTCGGCGATCCTGATCGGCGGGCTCTACCCGGCGATCGTGCAGAAGTTCCAGGTCCAGCCCAACGAGCAGGCCAAGGAAGCCCCGTACATCCAGAAGAACATCGATGCCACCCGCAAGGCGTACGGCATCGACAACGCGGATGTGACGGACTACAAGGGCACCACCGACGCCAAGGACAACCCGAAGCTGCGCTCGGCGGCCGACACGGCGGCCAGCTACCGGCTCATCGACCCCAACGTCGTCTCGCCCGCCTTCCAGCAGCTCCAGCAGCAGCGGAAGTACTACCAGTTCCCTTCGACCCTGGACGTGGACCGCTACACGGACAAGGACGGCAAGGAGCAGGACACCGTCATCGGGCTGCGCGAGCTCAACCTCAAGGGCATCGACAAGCGCAACTGGATCAACGACCACTTCACGTACACCCACGGCTTCGGCGCGATCGCGGCCAAGGGCACCAGTGTGGACGTCAACGGCGCGCCGGACTTCACCGAATCCGGGCTGCCCACCACCGGCCAGCTCGCCTCCGGCTACGAGCAGCGCGTCTACTACGGAGAGAAGACCGACCAGTACTCCATCGTCGGCGGGCCCCAGAAGGAGCTCGACTACGAGAGCGAGGGCAAGGGCCAGGTCACGACGAGCTTCGAGGGCAAGGGCGGGGTGAGCCTGTCGAACCCGTTCAACCGGGCCGCGTACGCCGTCACCCTCAGCGAGCCGCAGATCCTGTACTCGGGAGCCATCGGCAAGGGCTCGAAGATCCTCTACAACCGCACTCCCAAGGACCGCGTCGAGGCGGTCGCTCCCTGGCTGACCATCGACGGCGACGCCTACCCGGCGGTCGTCGGCAAGCGCATCCAGTGGGTCGTCGACGCGTACACGACGACCAACGGCTACCCCTACGCCTCGCGCACCACCCTGGGCGAGACCACCACCGACTCGCTGACCGACAACCAGCGCGCGGTGATGGCCCAGCAGAACCAGGTCAACTACATCCGCAACTCGGTGAAGGCGACCGTGGACGCCTACGACGGCACGGTCACGCTGTACCAGTGGGACGACAAGGACCCGGTCCTCAAGACCTGGATGAAGGCGTTCCCCGGCACGGTGAAGGCCAAGTCCGAGATCCCCAAGGACCTGCTCTCGCACCTGCGGTACCCGCAGGACATGTTCAAGGTGCAGCGCGAGCTGCTGACCCGGTACCACGTCACCAACCCCGCGCAGTTCTACAGCGGCAGTGACGCCTGGCAGGTTCCGGACGACCCGACCAACAAGGACAACAGCGCGGTCCCGCCGTACTACCTGTCCATGAAGATGCCGAACGCCGAGGCGGAGGGCAAGAAGTTCTCGCTGACCACGACGTTCACGCCCAACGGCCGGCCCAACCTGGGCGGGTTCATGGCGATCGACGCCGATGCCGCGAGCAAGGACTACGGCAAGATCAGACTGCTCCGGGTCACCGACAACGTGCAGGGCCCGCAACAGGTGCAGAGCAAGCTGAACGGTCTGCCCGAAGTCGCCGAGTTCGTGCGGAACCTGAGAGGCACCGACTCCGAGATCGACTACGGCAATCTGCTCACCGTGCCGCTCGGCGGGGGCTTCCTCTACATCGAGCCGGTGTACGCACGCGGTGGCAGCGCCAACTACCCGCTCCTGAAGAAGGTCGGCGTCTCCTACGGCGACAAGACCGTCTTCAAGGACAACCTGGCGGACGCGCTCAGCGCGGTCTTCGGAGCCGACGGGGCCACCCCGCCGTCCACGACGACACCGCCGACCACGCCCCCCACCACCACACCGCCGGCCTCCGGCAACGCGACGGTGGACCAGGCCATCAAGGACGCGCAGAAGGCGTACGACGACGGCCAGAAGGCGCTCGCCAAGGGCGACTGGAAAGCCTACGGCGATGCCCAGAAGGCACTTCAGGACGCCCTGCAGAAGGCGGCCGACGCCGAGGCGAAGGCGACCAGGCCCACGAGCTGACCCGGCCGGACCGGAGCTGACCCGGGCAGACCGGGTCGGCTTCGGTCTGTGCTGGTCAGGAGGCCATCCCGCACCGTGGTAGCGTTGCATTCACCGACGCGGGGTGGAGCAGCTCGGTAGCTCGCTGGGCTCATAACCCAGAGGTCGCAGGTTCAAATCCTGTCCCCGCTACTCACTGACGAGGGCCCGGATCCTTTCAAGGATCCGGGCCCTCGTCGCGTCTGCGCCAGGTCCGCCGCCGATCTTGTCCGATTACCGGTGGCTGGAACCTTCCGGTGTGAAAACTGGTCTTCCCAGGGGGAGTTGGGCGCAAGGGGTTTGGCTTGTCTCTCTGTGGGCATGTCGACAAAACGCTGAAGTGACCTCACTGGCTGCGGTATACCAGGTGTACGGCGGTTGCGGGTGGTGCGACGATGGTATTTATGGGGGACAGGGCAACTCTGTTGGAGACAGGGCGGTTTGTGCAGACACGCTCCGATGAGGACGCTGACACCGCTGACGCCGAGACCGAGGCGCGGCACCGGCGTGCCGCCGACAGCGGCGACGCCGAGTCGATGAGCGTGCTCGGCTCCCTGTTGCTGCGCCGCGGCGACCTCGACAGCGCCGAGCCCTATCTGCGCGGCGCCACCGCCGAGGGCGACCGGGCCGCCGCCAACAACCTGGGCGTCCTGCTCCACCAGCGCGGCTACCCCGACGAGGCGGCCGGCTGGTGGCGCATCGCCGCTGTCGCCGGATCCGCCGCCGCCGCGCACGCGCTCGGCCGCCACTACCGAGAGCGTGGCGACGAGCCCGCCGCCGAGTACTGGCTGCGCCAGTCCGCCGAGCAGGGCCACGCGCTCGGTGCGTACGCGCTCGCCGACCTCCTGGAGCACCGCAGCGACGTCGGCGCCGAGCGCTGGCTGCGCGCCGCCGCCGAGCAGGGTCACCGCGAGGCCGCCTACCGGCTCGCCCGCCTCCTCGACGGGCGCGGCGACGGCGAGGCGACCGGCGAGGGCCCCGGTGACATCGCTGTCGACCAGGCGCCCGACGGCGAAGGGGCGGCTGACGAGGCCGAGCCCTGGTACCGGCAGGCCGCCGCCCGCGGCCACCGCCGGGCCGCCCTGCACCTCGGCGCGATCCTGGAGAAGCGCGGCGAGCTCAAGGAGGCCGGCCGCTGGTACCTGACGTCCGCCAAGGACGGCGAGGCCAAGGCCGCCTGCGCGCTCGGCTTCCTGCTGCGCGACGCGGGCGACGAGGAGAGCGCCGCCGTGTGGTGGCTGCGCGCCGCCCAGGACGGCGACGGCAACGCCGCCAACGCCCTGGGCGCGCTGCACGCGGCGCGGGGCGAGCAGCAGACCGCCGAGCGCTGGTACCGCGAGGCGATGGGCGCCGGGGACGTGAACGGGGCGTACAACCTCGGGCTGCTCTGCGCCGCCCAGAACCGCACCGCCCAGGCCGAGCAGTGGTACCGCAGGGCCGCCTACTCCGGGCACCGCGAGGCGGCCAACGCGCTCGCCATCCTGCTGCTCCAGGCCGGCGACGCGACCGGCGCCGAGCCCTGGTTCTCCAAGGCCGCCGAGGCCGGCAGCGTGGACGCCGCCTTCAACCTCGGCATCCTCTTCGCCGGCCGCGACGACGACCGCACGGCCTTGAAGTGGTACGAGCGGGCCGCGGCGGCCGGGCACACCGACGCGGCGCTCCAGGTCGGCATCGCGCTGCTGCGGGACGGCGAGGAGCAGGCCGCCGAGCGCCATCTGCGGTGCGCGGCGGGCGGCGGCAGCGCGGAGGCCGCCTTCCGTCTCGCCACCGTCCTCGACGCACGCCAGCCCCCGCCCGGGCCGCCCGCGCTCGGCGAGCCGATGGCGGAGAAGACCGAGTGCGAGGAGTGGTACGAGCGGGCCGCGCAGCAGGGCCACCGCCGGGCCCAGGTCCGGGTCGGCATGCTGGCCGCGGCCCGGGGTGACCTGGAGGCGGCCGCGCGCTGGTACGGGGAGGCGGCCGAGGCGGGCAGCCGCAACGGCGCCTTCAACCTCGGGCTGCTGCTCGCCCGCGAGGGCCGCGAACGCGAGGCCGCCCTGTGGTGGTCCCGCGCCGCGCACGCCGGACACGGCCGGGCCGCGCTGCGCCTCGCCCTGCTCGCCGCCCGCCACGGCGAGCTGACCGAGGGGCAGCGCTGGTGCGCGAAGGCGGTCGAGCTGGGCCCGGCGGAGGTTGCCGAGCGGGCCGCGCGGCTGCGCGAGGCGCTCCACCAGGAGCTCACGGCCTAAGGGTTTGCGCAGGTGGGGAAGGGATTTGCGCTGGTCGGGGTCGTCCCGTAAGGTTGTGTTCACCGACGCGGGGTGGAGCAGCTCGGTAGCTCGCTGGGCTCATAACCCAGAGGTCGCAGGTTCAAATCCTGTCCCCGCTACTTGCAGGCTGAGGCCCGAATCCTTTGGGGGATTCGGGCCTCAGTCGTTTTCTGTACCGTTGTAGACCGTCGTGGACATCTGAACTGTCGTAGACAGAAGTGAAGCCCTCCAGCCAGTGGTGGCCGGAGGGCTTCTTGGTGTTCCGGGGTGGGTCAGGCCGCCGCGCAGTTCGGGCACGTGCCGCGGTAGGTGACCTCGACGGCCGCGATCGTGAAGCCGAAGCGCTCGGTGTCGGGGAGGTCGGCCAGCGGGTTGCCCTGCGGGTGGACGTCGCGGATCGCGCCGCACTGGGCGCAGACCAGGTGTTGGTGCGGCCGGTGCGCGTTCGGGTCGTAGCGCTTGGCGCGGCGGTCCGTGGAGACCTCCAGGATCTCGCCGAGCGTCACCAGCTCGCCCAGGGTGTTGTATACCGTCGCCCGGGAGATCTCGGGCAGCCGTTCCACCGCGCGCGCATGCACTTCGTCCGCCGTCAGGTGGACGTGGTCGCCGTCGAGGACCTCGGCCACGACGCGCCGCTGTGCGGTCATGCGCCAGCCGCGGCCGCGCAGTCGCTCCAACAGGTCACTCATAAGGACCAGCCTAACAGGGGAGGGGAGTCAGTCCCGAACAGGTGTGGCTTTGGATCCTTGCTTGACTTAGACAATGTCCATTGTAGGATCGAGTTCGGCATACGCCAAGGGACAGGACTCGCAGGACATGACGCAGGAGGCGCACGTGACACAGGGACCGCTCACCACGGAGGCCGGCGCACCGGTGGCCGACAACCAGAACAGCGCGACCGCGGGCGCCGGCGGTCCGGTCCTGGTCCAGGACCAGTCGCTCCTGGAGAAGCTCGCCCACTTCAACCGTGAGCGCATCCCGGAGCGCATCGTCCACGCGCGGGGTGCGGGCGCGTACGGCACCTTCACGCTCACCCGTGACGTCTCGCAGTGGACGCGTGCCAAGTTCCTCTCCGAGGTCGGCAAGCAGACCGAGACGTTCCTGCGCTTCTCCACCGTGGCCGGCAACCTCGGCTCCGCCGACGCCGTGCGCGACCCCCGCGGCTTCGCGCTGAAGTTCTACACGGAGGAGGGGAACTACGACCTGGTCGGGAACAACACGCCCGTCTTCTTCATCAAGGACGCCATCAAGTTCCCCGACTTCATCCACACCCAGAAGCGCGACCCGTACACGGGCAGCCAGGAAGCCGACAACGTCTGGGACTTCTGGGGTCTCAGCCCCGAGAGCACCCACCAGGTGACGTGGCTCTTCGGCGACCGCGGCATCCCGGCCACCCTGCGCCACATGAACGGCTACGGCTCGCACACGTTCCAGTGGAACAACGAGGCCGGTGAGGTCTTCTGGGTCAAGTACCACTTCAAGACCGACCAGGGGATCAAGAACCTCACCCAGGACGAGGCCAACAAGCTCGCCGGCGAGGACCCCGACTCGCACCAGCGCGACCTGCGCGAGGCCATCGAACGCGGTGACTTCCCGTCCTGGACCGTGCAGGTGCAGATCATGCCGGAAGCGGACGCGGCGACCTACCGCTTCAACCCGTTCGACCTCACCAAGGTGTGGCCGCACGCGGACTACCCGCCGATCGAGATCGGCAAGCTGGAGCTCAACCGCAACCCGGAGAACATCTTCGCCGAGGTCGAGCAGTCGATCTTCAGCCCCGCGCACTTCGTCCCCGGCATAGGTCCCTCGCCGGACAAGATGCTCCAGGGCCGCCTCTTCGCGTACGGCGACGCGCACCGCTACCGCGTCGGCATCAACGCCGACCACCTGCCGGTGAACCGCCCGCACGCCACCGAGGCGCGTACCAACTCCCGTGACGGCTACCTGTACGACGGCCGCCACAAGGGCGCGAAGAACTACGAGCCCAACAGCTTCGGCGGGCCCGCCCAGACCGACCGCCCGCTGTGGCAGGGCAGCCCGGTCACCGGTGTCACCGGCAGCACCGAGGCGCCCTCCCACGCCGAGGACGACGACTTCGTGCAGGCCGGAAACCTCTACCGGCTGTACTCGGAGGACGAGAAGGCCCGTCTGATCGACAACCTGGCGGGCTTCATCGCCAAGGTTTCGCGTGACGACATCGCGGAGCGTGCGATCAACAACTTCCGCCAGGCGGACGGTGACTTCGGCAAGCGGCTCGAAGCCGCGGTCCAGGCCCTTCGCGGCTGATTCACGGATCGCTCGCCGAAGAACAGACAGGAGGCCGGACCCCCTTCGAGGGGCCCGGCCTCCTGGCGTTACGGGCCGGGAGCCCGGTGGTCAGCCGGCCATCGCGGCCTCGCGTCGCGCCGGGGCCCAGCAGCGGATGATGTCGCGGACCGAGACGACGCCGACCGGGCCGTGGTCGTCGAGCACGATCAGATGTCGGAAGCCGCCGTGCGTCATGGCCTCGGCCGCCTCCAGGAGGGTCCAGGACGGCGCCGCGAAGACGACGTCGGTGGTGGTGTGCTTGCCCGCCGTCTCCTGGTCCGGGTTCTGGCCCAGGCCGACGGAGTTGAGGATGTCGCGCTCGGTGAGGATGCCGATGCCGCTGGTGTCGGGGTCGAGGACGATGGCCGCGCCGACCCGGCGTGCGGACATCAGCCGGGCCGCCTGGTGGAGGGTGTGGGCAGGTCCGATGGTGAGGACCATCGTGCTCATGGCGTCACGGACGAGCATGGATGGAGCCACCTCCTTGGTGGATTCAGCTCCCGGCACGGCGATGGGGCCCGCTCCGGAAAGAATTCACAAGTTCACAAGTGGGGGGACTCCTAGAGTCGCATCCGGACCGGCCGTCAACAAGGGGCTGGTAGAGGTCAGCCGAGGGGCGCGTAAAAGTACGACTCACACCCCTCGTGCGCCTCAGGGGCGGGGCCCGGGTTACTGCGCGCTGTCGCCGAGGTAGCCGAGCAGCTCCTCGTGGAGCAGGCCGTTGGACGCCGCCGCGTTGCCGCTGTGGGGGCCCGGCCGGCCGTCGAGGCCGGTGAAGACTCCGCCGGCCTCCTGCACCACGATCACGTTCGCCGCCATGTCCCACATCGACAGCTCCGGCTCCGCGCAGAAGTCCACCGAGCCCTCGGCGACCATCATGTACGGCCAGAAGTCGCCGTAGGCGCGGGTCCGCCAGCACTCCCGGGTCAGGTCCAGGAAGTCGTCCAGCTTGCCCCGCTCCTCCCAGCCGCTCAGCGAGGAGTACGAGAACGAGGCGTCGGCCAGCTTCGAGACGCTGGAGACCTTCAGCCGGGTCGCCGACGTCAGGCTGCGGCCGGTGAACGCGCCATGGCCCTTCGCCGCCCACCAGCGCCGGTTCAGGGCGGGCGCCGAGACGACGCCGACCACCGGCTGGAAGCCGTGCTCGCCCGCCTCCATGAGCGAGATCAGGGTCGCCCACACGGGCACGCCCCGGACGTAGTTCTTGGTGCCGTCGATCGGGTCGACCACCCAGCGGCGCGGGCCCGTGCCGTCCAGGCCGTACTCCTCGCCGAGGATCGCGTCGCGTGGCCGCGCCCGTTGCAGATGCCCCCGGATGACCTCCTCGGCCGCCTTGTCGGCCTCGCTCACCGGCGTCATGTCCGGCTTGGTCTCGACCTTGAGGTCGAGGGCCTTGAACCGGTCCATGGTGGCCGCGTCGGCGGCGTCCGCGAGGACGTGGGCGAGACGCAGATCATCGTGATAGTCGGGCATGGGCACCACCGTAGCGATCGCCCGCCCTACGGACCACAATGCCCGCACTCCGGACGCCCGGCGCGCCGCCCGCGGCGGCTATTGACAGTCCCTGGTGGCGCGTCAACTCTGAACTCGGAGCCGCTCGCAAGGCCTCGGGGGGCTCGGGAGGCGACCATGCCCACAGCGCGGGAATCCCTACTGGACGCCGCTCTCTCGGCGCTCGCGAGGCTGCCCTGGTCGGGAGTCCGGATGGTGGACGTGGCGTCCGCCGCCGGGGTCTCGCGGCAGACCCTCTACAACGAGTTCGGAAGCAAGGACGGCCTCGCCCGCGCGCTCGTGCGCCGGGAGGCCGATGTTTATCTGCGGGGCGTCGACAGAGCGCTCGCCGAGCGCCCCCATGCATCTCCGACAGGCTCCGACGCAGGGGGGACCCCCGTCATCGGCCCGGCCGACCGCCTGGTCCGCGTCGCGGAGTGGATGGTCGGCTCGGCCCGCTCCAGTGCTCTGGTGCGGGCCCTGCTCACGGGCTGCTGGAGCGAACGCCTTCCGGCGCCCTCCGCCCGTACCTCCGCCGCGGTCTCCGCCGTGCCCGCCCAGCGCCGCGCCGACGCCGGGGTGCCCGGGCCCGCCGAACTCGTCGCCGCCGTACGGGACCGGGCGTTCGCGGCGCTGGAGAAGGAGGTGCCGGGCGCGGATCCGGTGGAGCTGGGGCGGTACTGCGAGACCGCGGTACGGCTCGGGCTCTCCTGCGTGGTGGCGCCGCCGGGGCGGGGCGAGGGGCAGGCGGGGTACATCCGCTCGGTGCTCGCCCGGCTGCCGGTGCGCGCCGTGGGGCCCCATATGTGACGGTTTGTCACGAGGCTTACGGGCGTGGGTCAGTGGGCCGACCCCGAGATCTGAAGGCCGATCACGCCCACGATGACCAGCGAGATCGACACCAGCTTGAGGGTGGAGACCACGTCGCCGAGGAAGACCATGCCGTAGATCGCGGTCCCGGCCGCCCCGATGCCCGTCCACACCGCGTACGCCGGGCCCACGTCCAGCTTCTTCAACGACAGCGTGAGGAGGCCGAACGATCCGAGCGCGAACGCGGCGAAGGCGATCGTCGGCCACAGCCGGGTGAAACCGTGCGACAGCTTCAGGCAGACGGCGAAGCCCGTTTCGAGGATTCCCGCCACCACGACCAGCAGCCACGCCATGTCCAGGGCCTCCCGCAACGCATCGTCGTCGCTGACTGCATGGTCAACACTTGGTGCGATTATGCAACGGAGGCCATGCGTGCGCCCCTGGAAACAGGTCAGTCGCCCTCGCGTCGCTCCCTCGTCGCGAGCAGTCGGCGCAACGAGTAGAGCCGGGCCGGATCGGCGTGACCGTCCGCGACCCACTGGTCCAGCGCGCACTCCGCCTCGTCGTGGCTGCACGCGCGCGGGCAGTTCTCGGTGCCCGGTACGAGATCCGGGAAGGCCAGAATCACCCTTGACGGGTCGACGTGGTGCAGGCCGAAGGACCGCACGCCCGGGGTGTCGATCACCCAGCCGCCGTCCGCGCTGTCCAGGGGCAGCGCCAGCGCCGAGGTGGTGGTGTGGCGGCCGCGTCCGGTGACCGCGTTCACGTGGCCGGTGATGCGCCGCTTGGCCTCCGGGACCAGCGCGTTGACCAGGGTCGTCTTGCCGACGCCGGAGTGGCCGACGAACGCCGTGACCCGGCCGTGCAGTTGCTCGCGCACCCGGTCCGCCGCGTTGCCCTCGTACAGCTCCTCGCGCGAGGTGACCACGAACGGGACGCCCAACGCGCCGTACATCTCCAGGAGTTGGTCCGCCGGAGCCAGGTCCGACTTCGTCAGGACCAGGAGCGGCTCCAGGCCGCCGTCGTACGCCGCCACCAGGCAGCGGTCGATGAGGCGGGGGCGCGGCTCGGGGTCGGCGAGGGCGGTGACGATGGCGAGCTGGTCGGCGTTGGCGACGACCACGCGCTCGTACGGGTCGTCGTCGTCGGCGGTGCGCCGCAGGACCGAGGTGCGCTTGCCGATCCGTACGATCCGGGCGAGCGTGTCCTTCTTGCCGGTCAGATCGCCGACGATGTCGACCCGGTCGCCCACCACCGCCGCCTTGCGGCCCAGTTCGCGGGCCTTCATGGCGTGGATCGTGCGGTCCCCGACCAGGCAGGTCAGCCGGCCGCGGTCGACGGTGAGGACCATGCCCTCGGCGGCGTCCTCGTGCTTGGGGCGGATGCTGGTGCGGGGGCGGTTGCCCTTGGGGTTGGGGCGGACGCGGATGTCGTCCTCGTCCGGGTTCTTGCCGTAGCGGCGCATGATCGTCAGGCCCCGCTCAGCTTCCGGACCCTGCCAGCATCGAACTCCACATGTCAGGGAAGTCGGGCAGCGTCTTGGCCGTCGTCGCCACGTTCTCGATCTGCACGCCGTCGACGGCGAGGCCGATGATCGCGCCGGCGGTGGCCATCCGGTGGTCGTCGTAGGTGTGGAAGACGCCGCCGTGCAGCGGGCGCGGGCGGATGTGCAGGCCGTCCGCGGTCTCCGTCACGTCGCCGCCGAGCTCGTTGATCTCCTTGGTGAGCGCGGCCAGGCGGTCCGTCTCGTGGAGCCGCAGGTGTGCGACGCCGCGCAGCGTGGAGGGGGAGTCGGCGAGCGCGGCGACGGCCGCGATGCCGGGGGTCAGCTCGCCGACCTCGCTCAGGTCAACGTCGATGCCGTGGATGCGGCCGGAGCCCTTGAACACCAGCCCGTGGTCGGCCAGTTGGCAGGTGCCGCCCATCTCCGTGAAGATCTGGCGCAGTTGGTCGCCGGGCTGGGTGGTGCGGACCGGCCAGTCGGGGATGACGACCGTGCCGCCCGTGATGAGGGCCGCGGCCAGGAACGGCTGGGCGTTCGACAGGTCCGGCTCGACGGTCAGGTCGCGGCCGAGCAGCGCCGAGTGAGAGACCCGCCACACGTTGGGCTCGCCGCCCGTCTCCGGCTCGTCGACCTGGGCGCCCACGCAGCGCAGCATGTCGACCGTCATCCGGATGTGCGGCATGGACGGCAGCGTGGAGCCCACGTGCCGCACCTCGACGCCCTGGTTGAAGCGGGGCGCGGAAAGCAGCAGGGCCGAGACGAACTGGGAGCTGGACGAGGCGTCGATCTCCACCCGGCCGCCTTCGAGGGCGCCCACACCGTGCACGGTCATCGGGAGCGCGCCGCGGTTGTCGTCGTCGATCCGGGCGCCCAGTGCGCGCAGACCGTTGATCACGCCGCCGAGCGGGCGCTCGTAGGAACGCGGGTCGCCGTCGAAGCGGACCGGCCCGTCGGCGAGCGCCGCGACCGGGGGCAGGAAGCGCATGACCGTACCGGCGTTGCCGACGTCGACCGTGGCCGGGCCGTGCAGACCGGCCGGGATCACGCGCCAGGCCTCGCCCGATCCGTCGGGACCCACGCCCTCCTCGATGCCGACACCCAGGGTGCGCAGGGCCTCCGCCATCAGCAGGGTGTCGCGCGAGCGCAGGGGGCGGCGCAGCCAGCCGGGCTCGGCGGCGAGCGCCGCCAGGACGAGTCCGCGATTGGTGACCGATTTCGATCCGGGCACGGTGACCGTCGCGTCGACGGCCCCGCTCGCGAGGGGGGCGGGCCAGAGGGCGGGGTGCACGGGCGTTTCGGTCATGGTCCTCACTTTAGTGGGGCCGTCACCTAGAGGCCGAGCAGCCAGCGGCCACCGCCGATCAGCGAGCAGACAGAAACGGCGTGGAAGAGGAAGAGCCAGAGCGCCGGTGGTACGTGGGTGAGCCGCGCGAGCTGGTCGGCGTCCGAGTCGCCGTCGTTGTGGCGGCGGCGCTTGCTCTGCAGCTCGAACGCCGGGCGCACGCCGCCGAGCAGCAGGAACCACACGGCCGTGTACGCGAACGCGGACTGGACGTCCGGGCTGGTCAGCCAGGAGATGAGCAGGAAGGCGGCGCCGGTCACCACGACCGTGAGGACGCCGTACGCGTTGCGGATCATCACCAGCATGGCGAGGAGCAGCGCCGTCGCCAGCCACAGCAGCAGCGTGATGTGGTGGGCGGCGAGCAGCGCGGCCCCGCCGAGGCCGAGCAGCGGGGGCGCGGTGTATCCGGCGGCGGCCGTGAGGATCATGCCGGGGCCGTGCGGCTTGCCCCGGCTCACGGTCAGGCCGCTGGTGTCGGAGTGCAGCCGGATGCCGTCGAGGCGGCGGCCGGTGAGCAGCGCCACCAGGCCGTGGCCGCCCTCGTGGGCGATGGTGATGGCGTTGCGCGAGAGGCGCCAGAGGCTGTGCGGGACGACGACGGCGAGCGCGGCTATGCCCGTCGCGACGACCAGCCACTGGGCTGGCGTGCTCTGGGTGCCGAAGAGCTGGAAGTCTTCAAGCGCGGACATTTCTGGGACGGCTCCTCATGGGGTACGGGCGCCGTGGCAGTGTGGCACCTATGTGCGGTAGGTATGCAGCGAGTCGCAGGCCCGAGGATCTCGCAGGAATCTTTGAAATAGAGAAGTGGGACCCGGCGGAGAGCCTGGAGCCCGACTGGAACGTCGCGCCGACCAAAGAGGTCTACGTCGTCCTGGAGCGCCCCCTTAAAGACGCCGACTCTCCCCGTCCGGTTCGGCAGCTGCGCAAGCTGAAGTGGGGACTCGTCCCCTCCTGGGCGAAATCGCCCGAGGGCGCGGCCCGGATGATCAACGCGCGGGCGGAGACCATCCACGAGAAGCCCTCCTTCAAGAAGGCCTTCGCCTCACGGCGCTGCATCATCCCGGCGGACGGCTACTACGAGTGGGTCACCGGCGCCGGGGAGCGCGAGCTGGAGGTCGAGGGCAAGAAGAAGCGGCCGCGCAAGCAGCCGTACTTCGTGACCCCGGCGGACGGCTCCGTCTTCGCGATGGCCGGCCTGTACGAGTTCTGGCGCGACCGCACGCTGCCCGACGACCACCCCTCGGCCTGGTGGGTGACCTGCTCGGTGGTCACCACCGAGGCGGAGACGGGGCCGCTGGGCGTTGCCCCGGCGGAGGGGCCCGGCTCGTTGGCGGAGATCCATCCGCGGATGCCGCTGATGCTGATGCCGGACCGGTGGGGCGCCTGGCTCGACCCGTCCCACACGGACACCGAGTCGCTGCGCGACCTGCTCGCGCCGCCGCCGGGCGGGCTGATGCGGGCCTATCCCGTCTCGACGGCGGTGAGCAACGTACGCAACAACGGGCCGGAGCTCCTGACGGAGCTGGAGGGGCCCGAGGAGGGCACGCTGTTCTGACCTCGCCCGGGGTGGGCTCGGCGTTCCGACCGTGCCCCGTGTGACCTCGCCCATGTCGTACGCCGTCCCCGCCCGGCCCGGCGGCAGGATGGCCCCGTGAGTACCAGCGAGATCATCCAGACCGGCGCCGGTGAGGCGCGCATCACCTGGCATACCGCCGAGAAGGCCCGCCTCGTGCTGGCCGTCAGCCACGGGGCGGGCGGTGGGATCGAGGCCCGTGACCTCCAGGCGCTGGCCGGGGCCCTGCCGCCGCTCGGGGTGAGCGTGGCCCTGGTGGAGCAGCCCTGGCGGGTGGCGGGCAAGAAGGTGGCCCCGGCGCCGAAGACACTGGACACGGGATGGCGCGACCTGTGGCCGGCCGTGGCGAAGCAGGGGCTGCCGGTCGTCGCGGGCGGCCGCAGCGCCGGGGCCCGGGTCGCCTGCCGCACGGCGGCGGAGCTCGGCGCGGCCGGAGCCCTCGCGCTGAGCTTCCCGCTGCACCCGCCGGGCAAGCCGGAGAAGTCGAGGGCGCCGGAGCTGCTCGGTGCGGGCGTGCCCACCCTCGTGGTGCAGGGCGGGAACGACCCCTTCGGGAAGCCCGCCGAGTTCCCCGAAGGGGCGTACGAGCTGGTGGAAGTGCCGTTCGGCGACCACGGGTTCGCGGTGCCCAAGCGGGCCTCCCTCACCCAGCGGGAGGCACTCGACGTGATCGCCGCGGCAGTGGGTGAGTGGCTCGGCGCGCTGGCGGTCTGACGCCGGGAATGCGGAATGCGGGCCCACTGTTATGGCCGACGTAAGGGATACGCAGACCAGCTGTGGAGAGGGAGTCCGTCGCATGGGTTCGACCATCTGCCCGAGCCGCAAGGCCGCCTCTGACCTGGAGTGGACGGTGCTTTCCGCGGCCAGGACCGCTCCTATTCGAGCGGCGGGCGGAGCGGATCGTCGTCTATCCTCCGATTCGAGTGGGTCCGCATTCGGGCTCAGCACACCGTTCGAGGAGGTGGGTCCGGTCACAGGGACCGACGACGGCCACGTGGAAGAAACCACCGCCGAGCGCAACGCGCGCTTCGAGCGGGATGCCCTCGGCTACCTCGACCAGATGTACTCGGCCGCTCTGCGCATGACGCGCAATCCGGCCGATGCGGAAGACCTGGTCCAGGAGACGTACGCCAAGGCGTACGGGTCCTTCCACCAGTTCCGCGAGGGCACCAACCTGAAGGCTTGGCTCTACCGGATTCTCACCAACACCTTCATCAACTCCTACCGGAAGAAGCAGCGCGAACCCCAGCGCAGCGCCGCCGAGGAGATCGAGGACTGGCAGCTCGCGCGCGCCGAGTCGCACATGTCGACGGGGCTTCGCTCCGCCGAGTCGCAGGCGCTCGACCACCTGCCCGATTCGGACGTGAAGGCAGCCCTGCAGGCCATTCCGGAAGAGTTCCGCATCGCCGTGTATCTCGCGGACGTAGAGGGCTTTGCGTACAAGGAGATCGCGGACATCATGGGTACACCCATCGGTACAGTGATGTCCCGGCTGCACCGGGGCCGCCGCCAACTGCGCGGAATGCTGGAGGACTACGCCCGTGACCGCGGACTCGTCCCGGCCGGCGCCGGCGAGTCGGACGAAGCGAAAGGCTCGGGCTCATGAGCTGCGGAGAGCCGCACGAGACGGACTGCTCTGAGGTCCTGGACCATCTCTACGAGTTCCTCGACCACGAGATGCCCCCCACGGACTGCAACAAGTTCGAGGTGCACTTCGAGGAGTGCTCGCCGTGCCTGGAGAAGTACGGCCTTGAGCAGGCCGTCAAGAAGCTGGTGAAGCGCTGCTGCGGCTCGGACGACGTGCCGAGCGACCTGCGCTCCAAGGTGATGGGCCGCATCGACCTCATCCGCTCCGGCCAGGCGGTGCCCGAACAGGACGTCGTCACCGGGGAGATGCCGACGCTCCGGCCCGAGTGATCTCCGAGTGATCCGGTGCTGCGCCAAGGATGATCTGGAACAGTGAACTGCCGCTCGCGGCAGGGCAGTTGAGAGCGGCCACGACGCCATGTCGTGGCCGCTCTCCTGTGTTCCCGGCCCCGGGGGCGCCCGGCGTCACCCGAAGGTGCTAATCCGGGTGGCTCGAAACGCCCTATTCCGACCATGCACCTGACCGCCGCCGCGCACGGGCCTATTCTCGCGAAGCTGTACGCAACGGGCTGCCCGGGCGGATGGGGAGGTGGGGGCCATGGCGGAGCCGCGAGGGCTGCGGGACATTCCGACGGGGGCGCGCATCGCCGTCGTGGGCGCCGTCGTGGGCGCGGGGGCCTGCGCGCTGCCCGTCCTGCGCCAGGGCGTGCCCTGGGCCGCCGTGGCGCTCCTCGCGGGCCTGTACGCGCTGTGTGAATGGCCTCCGCGCTGCCCGGTGCTTGCCGGGAAGGTGAGTGTGCCGATCGCCCCGGGCTCCTTCTTCCCGGTGCTGCTCGCCGCCGCCTTCCTGCTCCCGCCGGCCGCCGCGGCCCTCGTCGCGGTGCCGGGCGCGCTCATCGCGTACGTCGAGGAAGAGCCGCGCCGGGTGCGCCGCGTCTGGCGGGCCGCCCAGCTCGCCATCGCGGCGTCGGCGGCGGCCGGCGCCCATGTGCTGCTCGGCGGGCGCGAGGCGCTGGGCGGGCGCGGCGCCGCCACGGCCCCCGACTTTCCCTACGCCCTGCTGCCGGCCGGGGCCGCGGCGCTGGTCTTCTGCCTGGTCCTCACCGCGCTCGACGGCCTCATCCTGGCCACCGCCGAACGGCGCCCGCCCCGCACCGCCTGGCGCGGGCTCCTGCTGCGCTCGCTCGCCCCGCACTGCGTGCACGGGCTCGCGGGGCTGATGATGGCCGTGCTGTGGCGCAGCGGGTTCGGGCCGCCCGCCGCGCTGTTCGTGCTGCTTCCCATGTACATCTCATGCTGGGTCTTCGCCCAGTACCACCGCGAGCGCGCCGCCCACCGGGCCACCATCCGCGCCCTCGTCCAGGCCGTCGACATCAAGGACAGGTACACCCGCGGCCACAGCGAGCGGGTCGGCCGCGCCTCGGAGATGATCGCGCGCGAACTCGGCATGGAGGAAGGGCGGTTGGAGGTCATCCGGTTCGCCGGGATCCTGCACGACGTCGGCAAACTGGGGGTGCCCACCCGGGTGCTCCGCAAGGACGGGCCGCTCACCCCCGAGGAGCGGGCGGTGATCGAGCTGCACCCCGAGTACGGCCACGAGATGGTGCGCGGCATCGGCTTCCTCGGCGAGGCCCGCGCCGCGATCCTGCACCACCACGAGCGGCTCGACGGCAGCGGCTATCCCTACGGGCTCGCCGGCGGCCAGATCCCCGAGGCGGCCCGGGTCGTCGCGGTGGCCGACGCGTTCGACGCGATGACGTCCACACGCTCCTACCGCCGGGCGAGACCCGTCGCGGCGGCCGTCACCGAGCTGCAGCGGTGCGCGGGCGCGCAGTTCGACCCGCGGATGGTCGGGGGCCTGGTGCGGGCGCTGTCCCGGTACGGGTGGCACGTCGAGGTCACCGCGGACGAGCCGGGCCCGGCGGCACGCGGAAACCTGCCTCCGCCCGGGCCGGTGAAGGCTCCCGCCGTCCCGGCGGGGCCCGTCGCGGATCTGCTCCCCACCCCGCCCGCGAACGGCCGGTTCTCGCCCCTGGCGGACGTCGCGGAACCCGGGCCGCGCCCCCGCCCCGAACCGGGGCTCCCCGGCCCCCGCCCCTCGAACGCCCAAGGCGCCTGACGTGGCCGCCCGGCCCGCGGCCCCCGTGCTCGCCGTCTATGCCCTCGCCGGGCTGCTCACCGTCTGGGCGCTCGGGGCGACCCTGCGCGACGGGCTCGTCGAGCCCGGCACCGCCGCCGCGTTCGGCGCGCTCATCACCGTGGGGGAGCTGGCCCGCTGGGGGGCCAGGGACGGGGAGCGGGAGCCCGCCCCGCTGGCCTCGGCCGGCGCGCTGGCCTACGCGCTGCTCGGGCAGAACGCCGGGCTCGCCACCCGGCACGGGGTGCTCCAGGTGATCGCCGTGGTGGTGGCCGCGGCGCTGCTCGGCTCCGTACCGCACGTGGCCGTCGGGCGCGGGCCGAGCCTGGACCAGGCGGCCCGACGGGTGCTCACCGTCGCCTTCACCGCCGTCTGTTTTCAGCCGCTCTACAACTCCGGGCACCTCGACGCCTGGTTCGGGCACGGACCGTACTTCGCGTTCGTTCTCCTTCTGCTGCTCGTGCTGACCGCGCTGTGCGACGCGGTGGTCGCCGCCCTGCTGCTGCACGCCCGCACCCGGTACCCCTTCGGGCCACTCCTGCGGGACGAGCTGCGGGGGCTCATCGGCATCGGGTCCGCCGTGTGCGCCACCGGCACCGTGATCGCGCTGGCGGTCGCCGTCGCCGGGCTGTGGGCGCTGCCCGTGTTCTGCGTGCCGCTGCTCCTCACCCAGCTGGCCTTCCGGCGGTACGCGGCCGTGCGCACCACGTACCGCCAGACCATCGCCTCGCTGGCCCGCGCCACCGAGATCGCCGGATACACCCAGCCGGGCCACGCCCGCCGGGTCGCCGAGCTCAGCCGGGCCGTCGGGCGCGAGCTGGGGCTCTGCGAGAGCGAGCTGACCGTCCTGGAGTACGCGGCGCTCATGCACGACATCGGGCAGTTGTCCCTGCTCGACCCGGTACCCGCCGGGGCCACCGCCCGGCTGCCCGCCGCCGACCAGCGCCGCATCGCGCTGCTCGGCGGCGCGGTGGTGCGCCAGACCGGGGTGCCCGCGGAGGTGGCGGTCGTCGTCGAGCGCCAGGCCGACCCGTACCGGGAGCAGCCGCTGCCCGCCAGGATCGTCCGCGCGGTCAACGCCTACGACGACCTCTCGGAGGGCTCCTCGGGCCCCGGAGGGCCGCTGAACGCACTCGAACAGCTGCGTCTGGGCACCGGCCGTGACTACCATCCGCAGGTTGTCGAATCCCTGGCACGCGTGCTGGCCCGAGGCTGTCTGACCCGGGTGCCGCCTGGGTAACCCAGGAGTAATGAGCGGCCTTCCGGCTGGGCATGGTTGGATGCGAAAAGAACCCAGAAAACTGGGAGACCGTAAGACCGACCCGGTAGTCGGGGCCGGTCTGGGCAGGCGGGAATCGTGAGGATCTTCGGCAAGGGACGGCACCGGCCCTCCGCCTCGTGGCGGCAGGCCACAGACCGTGCGTTCACGCTGATCGGCGACGGCAGGTACGAGGACGCCGGGGCGCTTCTGACGCGCGCCGCCGATCTGGAGCCCTGGCTGTCCGAGTCCTGGTTCAACCTGGCGCTCCTGCACAAGTTCCGGCACGACTGGGAGCAGGCGCGGGCCGCCGGGCTTCGCGCGGTCGCCCTCCTCGACAAGGAGGCCGGCGCCCCCGACTGGTGGAACGTCGGCATCGCGGCCACCGCGCTGCAGGACTGGCCGCTCGCCCGCCGGGCCTGGCAGGCGTACGGCCTGAAGGTGCCGGGCGAGGCCACCGGCAGCGGCGAGCCCGTCGGCATGGAGCTGGGCAGCGCGGCCGTCCGCCTCTCGCCCGAGGGCGAGGCCGAGGTGGTGTGGGGCCGCAGGCTCGACCCGGCCCGCATGGAGGTCCTGTCCATCCCGCTGCCGTCCTCGGGACGGCGCTGGGGCGAGGTCGTGCTGCACGACGGCGTCCCGCACGGCGAACGCACCACCGCCGCGGGCCCGTCCTTCCCGGTCTTCGACGAGATCGAGCTGTGGGCGCCCTCGCCCGTACCGACCTGGGTCGTCCTGCTTGAGGCGGCCACCGAGGCCGACCGGGACGCGCTGGAACGTCTCGCCGCCGACGCGGGCTTCGCCGCCGAGGACTGGTCCTCGTCCGTACGCCTGCTGTGCCGGGCCTGCTCCGAGTCCGAGATGCCCAGCGACGAGGGCGACGGCGAGCACCTCGACCCGCACGACCACAGCGAGCCCGGCCACCCCGGCCCGCTCGGCCACCGCACCTCCGGCGACCTGTGGGTGCCGGAGCGCGAATGCGGCATCGCGGCCCCCGCCGGCCTGGTCCGGGGCCTCCTCGACGGCTGGGTGGCGGACAACCCCGACAGCCGGGAGTGGCGGGATCTAGAAGAAGTCTGCTGAGCCACGCCTTAGTCTGTACGGGATCGGAATCGGGTTTTCAGGAAGGCTTACGGCGGACATGGCGCAGCAGGAGACGGACCAGCAGGTCGAGAACGACGGGTTCGTCGTGGACACGGAGGACTGCGAGGCGCGCGAGCTGGCCCACCGCGAGCGCGGCACCGCCCGCCCGATCACGGTCGTCGGCAACCCGGTGCTCCACAAGGAGTGCAAGGACGTCACCGAGTTCGACGCCGAGCTGGCCCAGCTCATCGACGACATGTTCGCCAGCCAGAAGGCGGCCGAGGGCGTCGGCCTGGCCGCGAACCAGATCGGTGTGGACCTCAAAGTCTTCGTCTACGACTGCATGGACGACGAGGGCGTGAGGCACGTCGGCGTCGTCTGCAACCCGGTCCTCGAAGAGCTGCCGTCCGAGCTGCGCGTCCTGGACGAGTCCAACGAGGGCTGCCTGTCCGTGCCGACCGCGTACGCCGAACTCGCCCGCCCCGACTACGCGGTGGTCACCGGCCAGGACGCCGAGGGCAACCCCGTCAAGGTGCGCGGCACCGGCTACTTCGCGCGCTGCCTCCAGCACGAGACGGACCACCTGTACGGGTACCTGTACATCGACCGCCTCTCCAAGCGCGACCGCAAGGACGCGCTGAAGCAGATGGCGGAAGGCACGGCCCGCTACGAGACGGTGCCGAACAACTGACGTACGCCGTAAGGCAGTTGGCGTAGAGCCGTAAGGCGTGAGGCCCCGCTCCCCCCGTGGCAGCGGGGCCTCACGCCTTACGTATATCGGGGGCTAGAACTCCTCGTCGAAGCCCACCGAGCCCTCGACCGCCACCTGGTAGGCGGACGGGCGGCGCTCGAAGAAGTTCGTCAGTTCCTGGACGCCTTGGAGCTCCATGAACGAGAACGGGTTCGACGAGCCGTACACCGCCGGGAAGCCGAGCCGGGTCAGGCGCTGGTCGGCGACGCACTCCAGGTACTCGCGCATCGACTCGGTGTTCATGCCGGGCAGCCCGTCACCGCACAGGTCGCGGCCGAACTGGAGCTCCGCCTCGACCGCTTCCTTGATCATGTCGGTGACCTGCTCCTGAAGCAGATCGTCGAAGAGGTCCGGCTCCTCCTTGCGGACGGTGTCCACGACCTCGAAGGCGAAGTTCATGTGCATCGTCTCGTCGCGGAACACCCAGTTGGTGCCGGTCGCGAGGCCGTGCAGCAGACCCCGGCTGCGGAACCAGTAGACGTACGCGAAGGCGCCGTAGAAGAACAGGCCCTCGATGCACGCCGCGAAGCAGATCAGGTTGAGCAGGAAACGGCGGCGGTCGGCCTTGGTCTCCAGGCGCTCGATCTTCTCGACCGAGTCCATCCACTTGAAGCAGAACTGCGCCTTCTCGCGGATCGAGGGGATCTCCTCGACCGCGTCGAACGCGGCCGCGCGGTCCTCCGGGTCGGGGAGGTAGGTGTCGAGCAGCGTCAGATAGAACTGGACGTGCACGGCCTCCTCGAAGAGCTGACGGCTCAAGTACAGCCGCGCCTCGGGGGAGTTGATGTGCTTGTAGAGGGTGAGGACGAGGTTGTTCGAGACGATCGAGTCCCCGGTGGCGAAGAAGGCCACCAGGCGGCCGATCATGTGCTGCTCGCCCGGCGTCAGCTTCGCGAGGTCGGCGACGTCGGAGTGGAGGTCGACCTCCTCGACGGTCCAGGTGTTCTTGATCGCGTCCCGGTAGCGCTCGTAGAAGTCCGGGTAGCGCATGGGACGCAGGGTCAGCTCGAAGCCCGGGTCGAGAAGGTTCTTGTGTTCGGTGGAGCTCATTACTGGCAGGCCTCGCAGGACTCGGGGTTTTCGAGAGAGCAGGCGACGGCGTCTTCCGGCGTCACCTGGGCCGGCACGGGGGCCGTGGCCTGGGCCGCGCGGGCGATGCGGGTCGCCGGGCGCGAGCGCAGGTAGTACGTCGTCTTCAGACCCTGCTTCCAGGCGTACGCGTACATCGACGACAGCTTGCCGATGGTGGGCGTCTCCAGGAACAGGTTCAGGGACTGCGACTGGTCGAGGAAGGGGGTGCGGGCGGCGGCCATGTCGATGAGGCCGCGCTGCGGGATCTCCCACGCCGTGCGGTACAGCGCGCGCACGTCGGCCGGGATCCAGCCGAAGTCCTGCACCGAGCCGCTGGCCTCGCGCAGCGCCTCGCGGGACTGGGCGTCCCACACGCCGAGCCGCTTGAGCTCCTCCACCAAGTAGCCGTTCACCTGGAGGAATTCACCGCTCAGCGTCTCGCGCTTGAAGAGGTTGGAGACCTGCGGCTCGATGCACTCGTACACGCCCGCGATGGACGCGATGGTCGCGGTCGGGGCGATGGCGAGGAGCAGCGAGTTGCGCATGCCGACCTTGGCGATACGTTCCCGCAGGGCCGCCCAGCGCTCCGGCCAGGTCAGCTCGACGTTGTAGTGGTCGGGGTGCAGCACGCCGCGCGCGGTGCGGGTCTTGTCCCAGGCGGGCAGCGGCCCGTTGCGTTCGGCGAGGTCGGTGGAGGCCTCGTACGCGGTCAGCATGATCCGCTCGGAGAGCCGGGTCGAGAGGGCCTTCGCCTCGGGGGAGTCGAAGGGCAGGCGCAGCTTGAAGAAGACGTCCTGGAGGCCCATCGCGCCCAGGCCCACCGGGCGCCACTTGGCGTTGGAGCGGCCGGCCTGCTCGGTCGGGTAGAAGTTGATGTCGACGACCCGGTCGAGGAAGGTCACGGCGGTGCGGACGGTCTCGTCCAGGCGCTCCCAGTCGATGCCGTCGCCCACCACGAACGCGCCGAGGTTGACCGAGCCGAGGTTGCAGACGGCCGTCTCGCCGTCGTCCGTCACCTCCAGGATCTCGGTGCACAGGTTGGACGAGTGGACCGTGTGCCCGGGCTCGGCCGTCTGGTTCGCGGTGCGGTTGGAGGCGTCCTTGAACGTCATCCAGCCGTTGCCGGTCTGCGCGAGGGTGCGCATCATTCGGCCGTACAGGTCCCGGGCCGGCATGGTCTTCTGGGCGAGGCCGGCGGCCTCGGCCTTGCGGTAGGCGGCGTCGAACTCCTCGCCCCACAGGTCGACGAGCTCGGGCACGTCGGCCGGCGAGAACAGCGACCACTGGCCGTCGGCGTCGACCCGGCGCATGAACTCGTCGGGGATCCAGTGCGCGAGGTTCAGGTTGTGCGTACGGCGCTGGTCCTCACCGGTGTTGTCGCGCAGCTCCAGGAACTCCTCGATGTCGGAGTGCCAGGTCTCCAGGTACACCGCGGCGGCGCCCTTGCGCCGGCCGCCCTGGTTGACCGCGGCCACCGACGCGTCGAGCGTCTTCAGGAACGGGACGATGCCGTTGGAGTGGCCGTTGGTGCCCCGGATCAGCGAACCGCGGCCGCGGATGCGGGAGTACGAGAGGCCGATGCCGCCCGCGTGCTTCGAGAGCCGGGCGACCTGGTGGTAGCGGTCGTAGATCGAGTCGAGCTCGTCCAGCGGCGAGTCGAGCAGGTAGCAGGACGACATCTGGGGGTGCCGGGTGCCGGAGTTGAAGAGCGTGGGGGAGGACGGCAGGTAGTCCAGGCGGCTCATCAGGCCGTACAGGGACGCCACTTCGTCCAGGGCGCGCACCGACTCGTCCTCGGCGAGGCCGGACGCCACGCGCAGCATGAAGTGCTGGGGGGTCTCGACGACCTTGCGGGTGATCGGGTGGCGCAGCAGGTAGCGGGAGTAGAGGGTGCGCAGGCCGAAGTAGCCGAAGCGGTCGTCGGCGCCGTCGGCGAGGGCGGCGTCCACCAGGGCGTCGAGGCGGGCCGCGTGGGCGCGGACGAAGTCGGCGGTGCGGTCGGCGATCAGGCCCTCGCGGTGGCCGACGGCGACCGAGGCGGAGAACGACACCGCGCCCTGGGTCGCGGCCTCTTCGGCGATGGTGATCGTCAGGAGCCGGGCGGCGAGGCGGGAGTACGCCGGGTCCTCGGAGATGAGCCCCGCGGCCGCCTCGGTGGCCAGCTCGCGCAGCTCGGCCTCGTCGGAACGGGCGTTGCGGCCCCGCAGCGCGGCGGCGGCGACCCGGCCGGGGTCGGTGTCCGCGAGGTCGGCGGTGAGGTCCGTCAGGGTCCGCAGCAGCGCGGTCCCCGGGGCATCCGCCAACTCTTCGGTGATCGCTGAAGCGGGATCCGCAGGGGCGATGGTCACGTGGGGGCACTCCCTCGCTCGGCACGGGGCCCTTCGGAGGAGGCGTCGGCGCGCGTCGGGGCAGCCCTGAGCGCGTCGTCCACCGGCCCAACCGCGAGGCCCGGACGTCTGGCGTCCGGTTCGGTCGACCCGGACGCGCCATCGGCAGGTCATCGGACTCTGCCCGTACAAAGGGGTACGGGTCATACCGTTGCGGGACAGTTCCGGATTCGAACCGGATTCCCCTGCGGCGACAGCGAGGACGAGCATACATGTGGGGGACTCCGGATGCGGCAGCCCCCACATGTTGTGTCGGCCGCGATGTGGCGCCCCTGTGACGTACCTCTCCGCTATCGTCGGAGACAGCACCGTCGAGGAAGGTGAGCGAGGCATGACCGTGATGGCCGACCGCCCCCACATGCTGCCCGACGAATTCGAGGCTCTGGCGCGCATAGCAGCCCGCGAGAGGGAGGGAACGCGGCTCGAATTCATCAACGGGGTCATCAGGAGCAAGGCCATGCCCGACGGCGATCACAACCGGATCATTCAGTGGCTGCTCAAGGTCTGCATGCAGGCTCGGCCTGACGACCTCTTCCTGCACCCGGGACAGGGGATCAAGGCGGAGGAATACCGGACGGGGCGCGCCATCCCCGATGCGGTGCTGGCTCATCCGGATGCCTTCGTCGGGCAGGGCGATTGGGTCGACCCGGACCCCATTCTCATGGTGGTCGAGGTGACCTCGTGGGACTCGGACACTCACCGGCGGGACCACGTCGAGAAGCCTCAGGCCTATGCGGAGACGGGCATTCCCGTATACCTGCTGATCGACCGGGCCAAGTGCGAGATCTCCGTCTACAGCGAGCCCGAAGGCCGCCGGTACGCGAACGTGCGCACGCTGCCCTTCGGCAGGGACATCGAGTTGCCCGATCCGGTGGACATCACCCTCCAGACAGAGGTGCTCAAGGACTGGGTGCGCTGACCCCCGTACGCAGAAGGGCCGCCGCACCCTCCCCGGATGCGGCGGCCCTTCTGCGTACGCGTACGACCAGAACTCAGTGGGCCGAACCCGCCGTCGCCGGCGGGAGTTCCGTGGCCACGCCCGGGTCGCCGGCGTCCGCCGTGTAGTCCTCGGGCGAGGTCTCGTCGATGCCGTCGGGGGCCTTCGCCGCGCGCAGGATCACCGTCAGGACCACCGTCACCACCACGTTCAGGACGAACGCGGTGAGGCCGATGTAGCCGATCTCGCCGATGCCCGGGATCTCCTTCGAGGAGCCGCCGAAGTGCTTCTGCGTGGGCGAGGCCACCCCGTACGCGGCGAGCGTGCCGTACGCCATGCCGACCGCCCAGCCCGCGAGCAGCGCCCAGCGGTGGAACCAGCGGGTGAACAGGCCGCCTACCAGGGCCGGGAACGTCTGCAGGATCCAGATGCCGCCCAGGAGCTGGAAGTTGATGGCGACCGTCTTGTCCATGGTGAGGACGAAGACCAGCGCGCCGATCTTCACCACCAGCGAGACCAGCTTGGAGACCTTGGCCTCCTGCGCGGGCGACGCGTCCGGCTTGATGAAGTCCTTGTAGATGTTCCTCGTGAACAGGTTTGCCGCCGCGATCGACATGATCGCCGCCGGGACCAGCGCGCCGATGCCGATCGCCGCGAAGGCGACGCCCGCGAACCAGTCCGGGAACATGTCCTCGAAGAGCTGCGGGATCGCCAGCTGGCCGTTGCTGACCTTGACGCCGGCCGCGATCGCCATGAAGCCGAGCAGCGCGAGCAGGCCCAGCATCAGCGAGTACAGCGGCAGGATCGTGGTGTTGCGCCGGATCACGTTGCGGCTGCGCGAGGACAGCGTCGCGGTGATCGAGTGCGGGTACATGAACAGCGCGAGCGCCGAGCCGAGCGCGAGGGTGGCGTACGTCCACTGGCTCTTCTCGCCGGGCGCGATCGCCCCGGTGGGCTTGCCGCCGGGCGGGCCCGCGAACTTGTGCTGCGCCGCGCTGAAGATGGCGTCGAAGCCGCCCAGCTTGATCGGGATGTAGATGACCGCCACCGCGATGACCAGGTAGATCAGGCCGTCCTTCACGAACGCGATCAGCGCGGGGGCCCGCAGTCCCGAGGAGTACGTGTACGCCGCGAGCACCGCGAACGCGATGAGCAGCGGCAGGTCCTTCACGAACCAGTTGTCGGACTCGCCGCCCACGCCCATGACGTCCAACACGGCCTGGATGCCGACCAGTTGGAGCGCGATGTAGGGCATCGTCGCGAGGATGCCGGTGATCGCGACCGCGAGGGAGAGGCCCTTGGAGCCGAACCGGCCCCGCACGAAGTCCGAGGTGGTGACGTAGCCGTGCTTGTGCGAGACCGACCACAGGCGCGGCAGGAAGGTGAAGATCAGCGGGTAGACGAGGATCGTGTACGGGACGGCGAAGAAGCCCGCCGCGCCCGCCGCGTAGATCGCCGCCGGGACCGCCACGAACGTATAAGCCGTGTAGAGGTCGCCGCCGAGCAGGAACCAGGTGACCCAGGTGCCGAACGACCGCCCGCCCAGGCCCCATTCGTCCAGGCTCGCCTCGTTCTCGGCCTTGCGCCAGCGCGCGGCCATGAAGCCGATGACCGTGACGGCCACGAAGAAGAAGATGAAGACGCCGAGCGCGACGCCGTTCACGCCGTCCTTCACTTGGACACACCCCCCTTGTTGTTGTCGGAGGTGGCGCGGGAGCGCTGGTCGTGCTGCCACAGCTTGTACGCGATCATCGTGAGCGCGGTCGAGATCAGCACCCAGAGCATCTGGTACCAGTAGAAGAACGGGATGCCGCCGAGCGCCGGGTCCGTCTTGGCGTACGAGCTCACCCACAGCATCGCCACGAAGGGCGCGATCAGGCAGAGCGCGATGACCACGCGCAAGGGCGTGATCACCGGTCTCTTCACTTCTGTCGAATCCGGCATTGGGTGGCTCCGTCCCCTCACGATCACCTGTGCGTTGGATCACTTGGTAATGCGCAGGAAATCTAGGGGAGAGATTCGGTCAAGGGAACCCCCGTCCGGATTCCGGACGGGGGTTCCCGGCGCCGCAGCCGTCAAGACGTCAGAGCCAACCCTCCTTGGCCGCCCGGACGCCGGCCTCGAAACGGCTGCGGGCGCCCAGGCGCGACATGAGGTCCGAGTTCATCCGGCGCACCGTACGCAGCGAGATCCCGAGCCGCCGCGCGGCCACGTCGTCCGTGCAGCCGATGCCGAGGAGCAGGAGCAACTCCCTTTCCTGCGGCGAGAGATCGTGCTCGTTGCGCCGCGGGGTCTCCCCGAACGGGGTGCCCGACTCCCACAGATGGTCGAAGAGGACGACCAGCGCGTTGACCAGACCGCGGCTGCGCACTTCGAGCGCGCCGGCCCGCGCATCGCCCGGGTCCACCGGGACGAGCGCCGCGCCGCGGTCGACGATCACCATCAGCATCGGCACGATCGGCACCGTACGGGCCTCGCCGCCGAGGTCGCAGTACCAGCGCACGTACTCCAGGGTGGGCGGGTCGTTGCGGAAGCTCTCCTGGTAGATGCTGCGGATCTTCACCCCGCGTTCCAGCGCGAGCTCGTCCAGGGGCTGGCTCGCGTCCATGGTGTCGGGCCGCTGGGCGCCGCCCGGCAGGAGGGAGAGGCACTCGGCGCGGGCGCTGCCGGCCAGGTCTTCGAGGCGTTCGCGTACCGCGTCCACTCCGTGGATCCGGTCGACCACGTCGTGCCGGAAGGTGGCGCCCTCACTGAACTTGGCCAGGATCGTGGCCACCGCCCGCTCGGCCCGCTCCACCTGGCGTCTGCGCTTGGTCAGTTCGGCCTCGGCGCGCGAGAGAAGGAAGGCGAACCCGACATCGGGGTTGAAGGGGGCGGCGCCGTCCGCGGCGTCGTCCATGAGGACGAGCCTGAGGTCCGCGAGATGGGCGAGCGCCGCCCTGACCTCACCCTCCGGCCAACCCAGCTGCTCGGCCAACTCCGGTACCCCATAGTCGGGTTGCTCCAGCAGGAGCCGATAGACGATCTCTGTGGACTGCTGGATTCCGAGTGCCTCAAGCATGCGGGTTCCCCCAGGTTCGCGTATGCCGTCACGTCACTGTGCGTGGTCCGATGGTTCGACCAGGGGGATCGTATGGCCGAGCGGTGATCTAGGTCTAGACCAATAAGGTGACGCGGGCGTGGCCGGAAGGGCACTTGCGGTGGGTTCCGTGTTCTTTTCCCGGACGGTTCGCCGTGCCCTTTCGGACCGTACGGCCGGGCCCCGGAGCAGCGCGGAGCAGAGCAGGGCGGCACCGCCAAGTCCCGTAGCCAGCAAGGAGAGTTCCACCTGGGGGCCGAGCCCGATGGCCAGAAGTGACAGGGCCGTCAAGGGGCCGGCGCCGAGCCGGGGACGCCCCGCCGAGCCGGATGTCACGGCGCGGTCGACCGCGTCGAGGAAGGCGAACGCACCCGCCACCAGCGGCACCCACCCGGTCACCGCCCCCGTCGCACCCACCCCGCCGAGGAGCCCGGCGCCCACGCCGTACTGCCAGACCAGCACCAGGAGTCCGCTCACCGCGACCGGCGCGACGGCCCCGCACACCGCGGCGCGCAGGGCCGCCCGGGCGGACCGCAGACGGGCGACCACGGCGAGGACGAGCAGCGCCATGACCGCGAGAGCGGCCGGAACGGCGCGGTACACGCCCTGGACCAGGTCGAGTTCGGGCACCCCCGAGCCGCCTGCCACCGCCCCCGTGGCGCCGGCCGCCGCCCGCACGTCCGCCATCGCCCGGCGGCCGGAGTCCGACATGGGCTCGCCGGACGGGACGACGGCGACCAGGGTGGACCCCTCGTGGTGCCAGGCGGCGCCCCGCGGCGCGGTCGCGGTCAGCACGCCGGGGACCCGGGCGGCCGAGGACGCGACCCGGGCGGGGTCGGTGCCCGAAGGGGCCAGCAGATCAAGGGGGTTGAGCACGCCGGTGGGGATCCCGGCGGCCGTCAGCTGGTCGAGCCCGTCCCGCGCCGGCCCGCCGCGCACCAGCGCCTCGGCGCGCGGATTGCCCGTGGTCAGGAACCCGGACGCGACCGTGGGCAGCCCGATGGCCAGGAGGAGCCCGACGGCCGACAGGCGGCGCAAGAACCGGGATTCACCCCTCAACAACCTTGAGTTGTCGGGCAGTTGATGACGCGGCCGCCACCCCGCGGACTCCCGTCCCTTGGTGAGCCACCCGCCGGGCAGCCACGCCAGGAGGGCCGGGCCGAGCGTGAGGGACGCCAGGGTCGCCGTCACGCAGACCGCCGCGCCCGCGAGCCCGATCGAGCGCAGGAAGGGGACGGGGAACAGGGCCAGCGCGAGCAGGGACGCGGTCCCGGCGAGGGCCCCGGCCGTCGCCGGGCCGGCCAGTGCGACTCCCGCCCGGTGCGGGGCGGCGGACCGGGGGTCCGACCCGCGTGCGAGCTCCGCCCGCCAGGCCGACACCAGGAGCCACGTGCGCCGCAGCGAGAGCGCCAGGGCCGCCACCGGGATCAGGTACACCACGGCCAGGCTCAGCTCCATGAAGCCCGCGAGTGCGACGACCACGAGCAGGGCCGCCACCGACGACACCGCCGTCACCAGGAGCGGAACGAGCGCGATCGGCAGCCGGAACGCCCTGACGAGCAGCGCGACGGCCAGCAACGCACAGGCCGCCTTGGCCAGTTGGAGGCCGAGGCCCGATCCTGCGGCGGCGCTGTCGTCCTGGAGCGGAAGGACGCCCGTGACGTTGACCCGGGCGCCGGGCAGCTCCGCGCGCAACCCGGTCCGCAGCCGCTCCGTGGCGTCCCGTACGACCGTGAGACCGGCCAGGTCCGGCTCGCCGGAGCGCGGATACACCAGGGCATAGGTGGTGCGCCCGTCGCGCGAGAGGAACGCCTCGTCACGGGTGTCGGCGTACGACAGGACGCGGGTGCCGGGCGCCGTCGCCCCGGTCAGGCCGGCCGCGAGGCGGGCCGTCGCGCCGGGCGAGCGGCCGTCGGTGCCGTCCGGCCAGGTGACGACGGCGACCAGCGGGGCGACGCCCGCGCCCGACCCGTACCGCTCGGTGATCGCGGCGTTGGCCCGGGAGCCGTCCTGGCCGGAGGCCGTGAAGCTCTGGTCCAGGCGGCCGAGGCCGCCCACCGCCACGGCTCCGCCCACCAGGAGCACCGTGAGCCACAGCAGGCACACGAACCCACGGTGGCCGGCGGAGCGACGGGCGAGACCGGCGGCGTACCGCTCAACTCGCCGCATCGAGGCCCGCCGTATCGAGCCGGGCCCTGACCTCGGCGTCCAGGACCAGATCCACCGCGTCGAGGGACTCCTCCAGCTGGCCGACCCCGCTCGCCCCGACCACCGGCAGGACGGGCAGCTCACCGCCGAGCGCCCAGGCGAGCACGACCTGGCCGGGAGCGACCCCGAGCTCCTCGGCGACCTCGCCGAGCACCGCGAGTCGCCGCGTCGAACCGGCGTGCCGGTACTGCTCGGGGATCTCCTTCGCCGGATTGTTGTACGCCCCCGTCAGCTGGGTGGTGTAGGCGACGAAGGTCAGCTCGGGGCGGGTGGCCAGATAGTCGAGGAGCTCCTCGGAGGCGTGCGGGTTCACACCGAACTCGGCGCCGGGGCGCGGCTGGAGGTAGGTGTAGCGCTGCTGCACCGCCGCGTACGCGGGGCCGCCCGCGCGCTCGGCCCCGCCGCGCGACTCCTCCACCCGCCAGGCCGCGAAGTTGCTGCATCCCGGCAGGGAGATCTTGCCGGCGTCGGCGAGTTCGGCGAAGGCGCCCATCGTCTCCTCGACCGGGGTCTTCCGGTCGTCGATGTGCGCGTAGTAGAGGTCGATCCGGTCCGTGCCCAGATTGCGCAGGCTGGCCTCCACCTGCCGCCGCAGGACCGGCGCGGACAGGCCCTCGGCGGCCTCCGGCCAGGGCGCGTCCAGCGGCTCGGGCAGCGCGCCGACCTTCGTGGCGATCACCATCTCGTCCCGTACGCCCCGGCTGCTCAGCCACTTGCCGATGACCAGCTCGCTCTCCGCGCCGGTCGCACCCGGCTCCCAGAAGGCGTACGTGTTCGCGGTGTCCAGGAAGGTGCCGCCCGCCTCGTAGAACCGGTCGAGGACGGCGAACGCGGTCGCCTCGTCGATCCGGGTGCCGAAGGGGAGCGTGCCCAGGCACAGGGTGCTCACCCGCAGGCCGTCCTCGCCGCCCAGCTGTCGGTATCGCATCAGTGGTTCGACTCCTCGATGGTGGTGGTGACGGTGACGTCCTGCGCCAGGTGGTCGGAGAGACCGCCCGGGTCGCGGAACGCGTACTGCTCGGCACGGACCGCGGCGCTGGTGAAGACCCAGTCGATGCGCCACAGCCGCAGCCTCCACCGGGCGTGCCAACTCGCCGGGAACAGCGAACGGTTGGCGCCGATGGCGTCGCGCGCGGCCCTCGGCATCCGGCGGATGTCGCCGATGGCCGCGCTGGTGTTGAAGTCCCCGGAGACCAGGAACGGATGGGGGTTGGCGAGCAGGTCGGCGACGAGCGCGTCGTACTCGCGCAGCCGCGCCAGATGGCGCCGCCGCATGTCCCGGAAGAACGCCGCCCCGAGCGGGTTCATCACCGTGAGCTGGACCGGGATGTGCACGTTGTACGTCGACAGGACACCGCCGGGGGTGCGCAGGTCGACCCGCAGCGAACAGGCGCCGACCGGCACCGGGGGAGCGGCGAGCGGGAACCGGGACAGGGTCACCGAGTTGTTGTCGATGGCCAGGTGGTGTGCGGGGAACTCGCGGCGCAGCCGCTCCTCGTCGTCGATGTCCCAGACCTCGCCGCCCTCGAACCCGTTCAGATATTCCTGGAGGAGATAGACATCGGCGGGCAGGGTGTGCAGGAAGGCGTAGAACCGGTCGGGTTCGCGGCCCTGGTTCCAGTGTTGGGTGTTCCACGACACCACCCGGATTCCGGTGCCCGCCTCGGCCGTTCCCGAACCGCGCCTCAGCGAACGGTAGTTGATGCCGCTCTGCGACCCGCCCGCGAGCAGACAGCAGGCCGCGAGCACCGCGCCTGGCCCGCTGCCCGTGACCGCCGACGCCACGAGCAGCGCGAGCGGCACGGCGGCGAAGAGCGGGGGCGGCAGCAGGGACACGGCGAGCCAGGGCCACCAGCGGCCGTTCAGGGCGAGATGCGCGCCGAGGAAGGCGCCCCAGCCGAGCGCGCAGAGGGTGGCGAGGGTGGCGGGGGACACGGCCGGCCTCACCCCTCCCCGGCGCGCGGCGCCGGCGGGACGCTCACCCAGAGGTCCTGCACCGCGTGGTCGGACAGCTTCTCGGGGGAGTCGAAGCGGTACTCGTCCGCCGTCGCGCCATGACCGGTGAACGCCCAGTCGGTGCGCCAGAACGGCTTCCAGCCGCCCTCCTCCCAGCTCGTCGGGTAGAGGTCGTCGTTCGCACCCATCGCGTCGTCGAGCCGCGAGCGCATCCCGTCGAGCTCGGACATGGCCGCCGTGGTGTTGAAGTCCCCCGCCACGACGACCGGGTTGGGGTTGTCGGCCACGTCCTGTTCGAGCCCCGCGTACTGGGCCTGCCGGGGGCCGAAGCTCTGCCGCATGTGGGAGTAGAAGGCCCCCGAGAGCGGGCCGTCCGTCATGCTGTTCCAGACCGGCATGTGGAGGTTGTAGAACGACACCGTCCGCCCCTTGACCAGCAGGTCGGTGCGCAGCACCTTGGCCTGTCGGTAGCGGGTGCTCCAGCCGGCGTCCGGCGCCAGGGCGCGGGCCGGGCCGACCGCGGGCCGGGCGACGACCGGGAAGCGGGAGAGCGTGACCAGCTCGCCGTCGGTGGTGATCTCGTACCCGGGGAACTCCTCGCGCAGCCGCGCCAGATCGTCGATGGGCTCGCGGCCCTTGCGGTCGGGCGTCACGTGCTGGTACTCGTGCAGCAGATAGACATCCGCCTTCTTCGCCTTGAGGAACGCGTAGAAGTGGTCCTGGGTGCCCAGGAGTTGGTTCCACGAGTTGGTGTTCCAGGCGACGACGCGCACCGAGTCCGGGCCCGCCGCGTGGTCCCGTGACCACAGCGCCCCGAAGTTGATCCCCGACTGCCCCGCGCCCAGGACGAGGGCCAGGACGACCGCCGCCCCCGTGCGCCACCGGTCGGCGCCGCGCGCCAGCGGGATCAGCGCGGCGAGCGCCAGCGGGAGCACGACGAAGGCGAACGGCGGTACCGCGCCGGCCAGTTCACCGAACCAGTAGCGTCCGCCGACGACCCGCTCCACCGTGAGACACACCAGCCAGGCGAGCGCCGACCAGCACACCAGGCGCCCCGCCCGGCGCCGGACGCCCCGCGTCGCAGGCACGTCCGGCGCCGGTCCTGCCGGGGCTTCGGCGGGCGCGGTCCGCAGGTCAGACACCCCGCGCTCCCACCGCCGGGCCGAGCGCCGCGCTCTGCGAGGGGCGCGGCCGCGGATCGTAGAGGTGCCGGAAGCGGGACGAGCACAGCCACTGCACGCCCGCCACCCCGATCGCCGCGAACACGGTCAGGTTCACCAGGAAGTTGACGGCCACGAAGTACCCGAGGAACAACCTCCCCCGGTGTCTGCGGACCACCCGGTACATGTCGAGGTCGCCGAGGACCGACAGGACGAACAGGGCCGCCGGGAGAAGGAACCACACCGGGCCCCACAGCAGGGGCGCGGCCAGGGCCGCCACCGAGAGCGGGGCCGCGAGGCTCGCGCCCGCGCGGGGTCCCGTCACGAAGCCGCCCTGGAGGGCGCGGCGGCTCAGGATCAGCGGCACGGCGAGACGGGCCCGGCTGAACACCTTGTCCAGGACGATCCGCACCGTGTCGTCGTGGTCGTGGCGCCCGCGCACCTCCACCGAGCTGAGCACCTTGTACCGCTCGGAGATCCGCCGGCCGTAGTCCTGGTCCTCGGTGTGGCGAAGCAGCGGGTTGAACGGGCCGACCTCGTCGAAGACCGCGCGCGGCATCGCCAGGATCGCGGTGTGCACGGTGTCGATGACACCCTCGGACTTCAGCAGCAGGTAGTACTGCTGGAGCGAGCGGTACTCCTCGATCAGGCTGTCCCTGATCAGCGGCTCGGGTTCGTAAGTCCCGCACACCGCGCCGTACTTGGCGCCGTCGGCGCCCTCGGCGAGCAGCGCCACCGAGCGCTCGATCGCGTCGGGGTGCATCGCCACGTCGGAGTCGAGGAAGACGAGCACCTCGCCGCGGGCCAGCTCGGCCCCGAGGTTGCGGGCCACCGCGACCCCGCTGTTGGTGCCGGTGCTCACCACCCGGGCCCCGAGGGCGGCGGCGGTCGCGGCGGAGTCGTCGGTGCTGCAGTCGTCGATGACGATGATCTCGGTCTGGGGGTACGTCTGGTTCTGGGCGGCCTCCACGCACAGGCCGATCGAGCGGCCGTAGTTGTAGTTGGGGATGATCACGGAGACCAAGGGCTGCTGGTCGCTGGGCACGGTGTTTACTCCTCGGATCTCTTAGAACAGCACCTTGGCGAGGGAGAGGGCCCCCTGCCGCCACGGTTCGACACTGGTGACGCCCTGCCCCTTGGCGGTGGCGCTCGCGGTCCGCCGGTGCTCGCGCCACCAGGCGTAGGTGCGCAGGATCGCGTCCTGGTTGGAGTGGCGCGGACGGAACCCGAGCTGCTCGCGGGCCCGGTCGGTGCTCACGTACGAGTCGTCGAGCAGCTTGTGCAGCAGGCGGCCGTAGACCGGCGAGAGACCGGTGCGCTGGAGGGCGCTGAGCGCGGCGAGGGCCGGCCTCGCGGGCAGCGAGCGGACCCGTCTGCCGTGCCCGGCCGCGTCCAGGACCGCCTGGAAGTCCTCGCGGATGGTGCCGAACTCGGTGGCGCCCAGGTTGAACGTGCCGTCCGCGCGCTCGGCCGGTGCCTCCATCGCGGTGACGACCGCGTCCACCAGGTCGTCCACGTCGAACATCTGGATACGGACGTCGCCCCTGCCGAGCACGGGGAAGTGCCGCCCCTCCTCGGCCCATTCGAAGAGCATCGCGAACAGTCCCATGCGGCCCGGGCCCAGGAAGGTCTTGGGCCGCAGGACCGGCAGGCACATCTCCCGGCCCCGGAACCGCTCGGCCACCTCCTCGGCCTCCGCCTTGGCGGCGCTGTAGGTGTCGACGGGCTCGCGCGGATACTCCTCGGGCGTGGGCACCACCTTGGGCAGCCCGTACACGGCGGTCGACGATATGTGCACGAAGCGCGGCACCGCGTTGGCCTCGGCCGCGCCCAGCACCGACTCCGTACCGCCGACGATCACCGAGCGGATCTGGTCGGCCGGGTAGCTGGGCAGCGCCGCCGCGCAGTGCACGACCACGTCCGCCCCGTCCGTCGCCCGCTTCATCGCCACCGCGTCGCGGACGTCCGAGACGGTGTGGGTGAGGCGTTCATGGCGGGTGCGCGGCGCCCTGAGGTCCACGCAGTGCACCTCGTGCCCGTCGGCGAGCAGCCGCTCCACGAGGGTCGAACCGAGCATCCCGGCACCGCCGGTCACGACTGTCCTGGCTACCACAGCGACGACACCTTCTCCTTGACGAAACGGGTGAGCAGACGCGGCAGGCCCTGCGCGAGGGTCGCGTCGAGGGAGTCGAGGAAGTACTCGACCTCGTGGTCCTCGGTGATCAGCGAGGGGGCCGCCATCAGCGGGTTGTCGCCGTTGAGGGTGTAGTAGGCGTAGATGCCGTGGTCGCGGTAGAGGGCGTTGACCACCGAGGAGGTGATGAGCTTGGTGCGAAAGCGCGGATCCTTGGTCATCGCGCCCGGCACCAGCTTGGTCGCGAGCTCCAGGATCTTGGGGCCCTTGTGCAGGAACACCCCGTGCAGCGCGCCGGCGCCGCGCACCTCGGACACCACGTCCGGGTGCTCCTTGGCGATGCGCTCAAGGCCGGGACCGAGGATGCGCTCGATGGCGCGGGCCCGGGCCGGATAGTCGTCCTCCACCGCGATGTTGACCGCCTCAATGGCGGTGATCGCCTCCTCGCCGAACCCGTAATAGGTGGTGCTGGTCGACTGGAGCAGCGCGTCGGTGAGGTTGTCGTAGGCCTTGCGGAAGACCGGCTCCCGGGCGATGAACGCCGAGATGGAGGACTTGCCGCCGCCGAACGACTTGGAGGTGGTGAGGATGTCGGGGACCAGGCCCTCGTAGCGCATGAAGTAGAAGAGGCTGCCGGTCTTGCCCCAGCCCGTGTAGATCTCGTCGAAGAGCAGCACGATGTCCTCGCGGGTGCACAGCTCCCGCAGCCCGCGCAGGAACTCCTCCGAGCAGACGTTCATGGTGGAGGCGCTCAGCGGCTCGATCAGGATGCAGTAGACGTCCGAATCCCCCTTGGCGGTACGGGACTTCGCGACCTCGCGCTCGACGGCCGCCAGGTCCCCGTACGGGAAGACGCCGACGCCGGGGATGCCGGGGAACTGGAAGGTGGACTGGTTCTGCCCGGTCAGGCTGCCCGAGCCCAGCAGCTTGCCGTGGAAGCTGATGTCGGCCCGCAGCACCCGCGAGCGCCGCCCGCCGTGGTACTTGTACGCCAGCTTGACCGCGCCCTCGACCGCCTCCGCGCCGGAGTTGGGGAAGAACGACATGTTCAGATCGCCCGGAAGCAGCTCGGCGAGGTTGTGTCCGAGTGCCGCGATGTAGGGCGAGAAGTAGGTCTTGTGGACCTCCATCCGGTGCTCCGCCTGGAAGCGCCGGCGGGCCTCCAGGATGCGGGGGTGGTTGTGGCCGTGGTTGAGCACGCCGACCCCGCCGGTGAAGTCCAGGACGCGGCGGCCGTCGCGCTGGAGGATGTAGGCGCCCTCGGCGCGCTCGACGAGCTCCTGGCCGAAGCCGAAGGAGGTCATGAGCGAGACCTGGCTGCGGTTGACGTGGTCCTTGTAGAGGCCGTGGACCTGCTTGGTGGTCAGCGACTCGCAGTCGTCGACGGAGTACAGCTGTGGCATGGGGATCCCTCTTCGTGGGAGACGGACGGTCAGGAAGCGGCTGCGGCGGGCCTGCCGGAGACCCGGGTCACGAGCAGCGCGGCCCCGCCGACCAGGACCTCGCTCAGGGTGCAGACCACCCGGCTCGCGACGGCCGCCGCGGCGGCGGCCTGCCAGGGCAGCACGGCGGAGAGCGCGAGCATCAGGACGGCCTCGCGGGCACCCCAGCCGTCCGGCAGGAAGACCACCAGGCTCGCGGCGGCGGTGGCGAGGGCGAAGCCGCCCACACACACCGGGAGTGCCCTGGCCGCGGGCGCGCCCAGCATCACGGCGAGCGCCCACAGGTGCAGCCCGGACACCGCCCAGGACGCGGCGGCCGAGGCCATCGCCCGGCGCATCCCGCCGTCGCTCGCGGTGGCGGTCGGCGCGGGGCGGCGGGTGAGCCTGGCGCCGAGCGCGGCAAGGGAGTTGATGAGGCCGGGCCGTACGGCACAGGCCACCGTGACCGCGACCGGAAGCAGCAGCCACCAGGCGTCGCCGCCCAGTGTCCAGGGCGCCGCGACCGGGCCGATGGTGAGCCCGGTGAGGACCGCCGCCATCAGATTGAGCAGGAAGACGGCCACCATCACGGGCCCGGGCACGCCCACCGCGCGGCCCATCCGCACCTGGGCGAGTACGCCCCACACCGCCCCCGGCAGGTACTTGCTGAGGAAGGAGGTGAAGAAGATCCGGGTGGCGGCGGCGCCCGGCACCTTCGGGCCGAGATCACCGAGCAGGGTGCGCCAGGTGACCATGGAAAGGAGCACGGCACCCGCGTTGGCGGCGAGCGCGCCGAGCAGATAGGGCACGGCACCCGGCCGCACCACCAGATCGGCCAGATCGCCGATCCGGTCGTGCAGGGCGAAGCCGATGCCGGTGGCGACGGCGAGCGGGAACAGGACGGGCACGGCCCGGCGCACGAGGCCGCGCGGCGCGGCCGGGGCGAGGTCGGCGGCCGTCATGACGCGGTGTGGACGACCAGCACGGAGCCGCCGACCAGGCAGGACCACGCCAGCGCGTTGAACACGGTCACGCGGTCCCTGAACAGGGCCCGGGACGGATTGCCGCCGCCGGAGTCGACCGTGATCAGCTGGAGGTAGCGGGCCAGGCCGAACAGCGCGAACGGGGCGGTGAGCATCGCGACGGCGGTCCCGTGCGAGCCGAACACGGCACTGTCCTGTACCTGAAGTACATAGCTGATCGCGCTCAACACGGCCGCGAACACGAGGAGTTGGTCCAAGAAGCCGACGGTGTAGCCGCGCAGGGCCGGGCGGTGCAGGACGCCGCCCACGGTCATCTCATGCCGCCGCTTGCCGAGGATCAGCATCAGGCACAGCGAGAACACGCACAGCGCCAGCCAGTCCGGCACGGGCGAGGAGGCGGCGAGCGCCCCCTGCACGAGCCTGAGGACGAAGCCGAGCGCGACGATGAAGACGTCGAGCAGCGGCACGTGCTTGAGGCCTCTGCTGTACGCCACGTTGAGGCCGAGGTAGGCGAGGACCGGCCACCAGGCCACGGCCGGGGTGACGCCGAGCAGCGCGCAGCACGTGACGGCCGCGCCGAGCAGGACGGCGAGCGCGGCGGCGAGCAGCACGGCGGTGCCCACCCCCACCCGGCCCGCGGCGATGGGCCGATTGCGCTTCTGCGGGTGGCTGCGGTCCCGGTCGCGGTCGCTGATGTCGTTCACCAGGTACACGAGCGCGGAGGCCAGCGTGAAGGCGACGACGGCCGCGGCCGCGCCGCCGATCAGCTGCCCGGCCGGGCGTTGGGCGCCGAGCAGCCCGAACGGCACCACCACCAGGTTCTTGGACCACTGGCCCGGGCGGACGAGGGAAGTGAGATCACGGAGGAGGCTGGGGGGCCGGGCCTGCTGGGTGCGGGCCGGCTGCTGGGCGAGCGTGGGGCCGTAAGTGGCCATGGACAGGCTCCAGTTGCTGACGGGGCGGTGGCGGGGGACACCGGATGGGGAGGAGAGGAGGCGTGCGGGGCCCCGGGCGTCACCTCCGGCCGGCGGCGGGCACCGGGGCGCGACGGCGGACGGTGGGCCCGAAGTCCGGTTCGGTGAGCCAGCGCACGACACCGCGTGCCGCGCCGAGCACCAGCGCGAGGTGCAGCACGAAGTGGACGCCGGTGAACCACAGGAGGAAGCCGGGCCCCTTGGCGCGCAGCACGAAGCGGCTGAGCCCCGGGTCGGCGCAGGCGAAGACGAGGACGCACAGGGCCGGCACGAGCAGCAGCCACGGCGACAGGAGACCGAGCAGCAGGGCGGGTGGGGCGAGGGCCGCGGCGAGCACGCCGAGCGGCCGGTTGGCGCTGAGCCCGCCCGCCCGCAGCTGGCCCACGGCCGCGACCAGGAGCTGGGAGCGCCGGTACTGCTCGCGCAGCATCGGAAGCAGCCGGTCGACGTCGTCGTGCCGGCCGGTCACCGCCCGCGACATGCGGATGCGGTGGCGCTCGACGAGCCGCCCGCTGTACTCGACGTCCTCGGAGTCGCGGAGGTTCTCGTCGAACGGGCCGATCTCCTCGAAGACGTGCTTCCAGATGGCGCCGAGCGCGAAGAACGCCGTCCGCACCTCACCGGCGCCGCGGCGCCGCCAGAAGTGGGCGTGCAGGGCGTGGTAGCGCTCCACGGGGCCGTCGTCGAAGAGGGGCTCGGGATCCAGCACGCCGTGCACACAGCCGAGGCCGGGGTCGGCCACGAGCTCGTCGACGGCGTTCGCCACGGCGTCCGGGGCCAGCGCGGTGTCGGAGTCGAGGAAGAACAGGATCTCGCCACGGGCGGCGGCGGCGCCGAGGTTGCGTGCCGCGGACACGCCCCTGTTGTGCGGACTCGCGATGAGAACACACGGGAATTCACGGGCGATGTCCCGTGAACGGTCAGTACTCGCGTCGTCCACGACAATGACGTCGAGCGGTGCGCAGGTCTGTGCGAACACCGATTCAAGACAGGCCCGCAACGTCTTCTCGTAATTGAAATTGGGGATGATGACGGACACGCTCGGGCGGGCCCTGGGCATGACGATTCCGTTTCTGCAGTGCTGAATGGGGTGCCGGGAAAGCGGCGGCCGGAATTGTGGCGGTCAGAGGAGCCTGAAGTCCGTGATGTGGAAGCGGGCGAACTCCGGCGACGCGGCGAGCAGTCGCCCGCAGATGTCGAGGGCCCGGGCCACGGCCTCGGTCTCGTCGAGGCCGTGCAGGTAGAGGGCCAGCCGGATCGACTGCCCGATGACCAGCGCACGGGCGGGCCCCGCGTGGACACAGGTCTCGTCGACGCGCTGGAGCGTCTCCATCACCTGGCTCCGCGTCGGGGGTTCGGCACGGTCCCCGGCCCGGGCGGTCATCGAGATGCCGACGAGATAGATGGGTCAGCCCCAGGAGAATCCGTCGCCAGGGTCACCGGACGGCACGGTGGTGACGGCCGCGGGGGTGACGGAATCCGCGATCTGACGGGTCGGCGCGTCGGCATTTCCCTGTGCGGTCAGTACGAATGCGACCGTGGCGGCGACGGGAAGAAGAAGAGCGCCGACCGAACGGAACCTGGCACGCATGAGAACCACCTTTACGTCAGGAGCGGGATTTCCTTTGGCGAGTTCAAGACTGGCCGACGGGGGCCCGGGTGTCACCGAAAAAGGGGTGGCCACTAGCGCGCGGCAGGACGGTGCCACCCCGCCCGGCCCCGCCCGGCGTCCCGGACACCGGGCTCAGCAGGGATTTCCTCCGGGCGGGCACCAAGCTGCCAGTCACAAGGTGCCTGAGTCCGCCTGGAGTTGGACAGGAGCGTCCCGAACGCGCGACGGCCACGCCCCGTGAGCGGGGCGTGGCCGGTTCTGTGCGGTGTTCGGGCGGCGCTCAGTCGGCCGGACGCTTGAGGCGGGCCACGAACTTGTACCGGTCGCCCCGGTACACCGAGCGCACCCACTCCACGGGCTCGCCCTGGCCGTCGAGGGAGTGCCGCGACAGCATCAGCATGGGCAGGCCCACGTCGGTGCCGAGCAGGCCGGCCTCGCGCGGGGTGGCCAGCGACGTCTCGATGGTCTCCTCGGCCTCCGCGAGGTGCACCCCGTACACCTCGGCGAGCGCGGTGTAGAGGGAGGTGTACTTGACCAGCGAGCGGCGCAGCGCGGGGAAGCGCTTGGCGGACAGGTGGGTGGTCTCGATGGCCATCGGCTCGCCGCTCGCCAGGCGCAGCCGCTCGATGCGCAGCACACGCCCGCCCGCGGTGATGTCGAGCAGCCCGGCGAGGGTGTCGTCGGCGGTGACGTAGCCGATGTCGAGGAGCTGGGAGGTCGGCTCCAGGCCCTGGGCGCGCATGTCCTCCGTGTACGAGGAGAGTTGGAGCGGCTGGGACACCTTGGGCTTGGCGACGAATGTGCCCTTGCCCTGGATGCGCTCCAGACGGCCCTCGACGACCAGTTCCTGCAGGGCCTGGCGCACGGTGGTGCGGGAGGTGTCGAACTCGGCGGCGAGGGTGCGCTCGGGCGGCACCGGGGTGCCGGGCGGCAGGGTCTCCGTCATCTCCAGCAAGTGGCGCTTGAGGCGGTAGTACTTGGGCACGCGAGCGGTGCGGGTGCCGGCGCCCGCCTCCGTCTCGCTCCCGCTCCCGTCGGTGGCCATGGCCTGCCTTCCCGAGTGCTGCGCTGCTGCCGTCACCGGCTCCTCCGTCTGTCGCGGCTCACATGGTGGCACGGACCGGTCACGGGTCGTCGCCCTCCGTCAGGGTGTCGGTCCGGTAACGCGATCGACAAGCCCTTCTTATACACCGCCGCGCGGCGGACGTGCGGGGAAGTGTGCAAGTTGGTCTAAACCATTAAAGCCCAGCCGGCGCTCCGGCGGCAGCCCGGCGGGGGTCGGATCGGGCCGCCGGGGGCGGAGTTGGGGAGTGTCCCGAACGGTGAGGTGTCGGTCCGATAACGGACGGTCTCGGCGTTCTTATCGACCCTTGACACCCCTAAAGGTCTAGGCCAAGCTCCCGGTACTGGTCTAAACCATTAAAGACCAGAACCCAGCCCCACGGGCAGTACTCGTCGTATGCCGCATCGCGGTGGGCGGGGCCACGAAGAAGGCAACGGGGTCAGTCATCCCTGAGGAGAGTGGCGTGAAGCGCAAGCTCATCGCGGCGATCGGCGTCGCGGGCATCATGATCGGCGCCGCGGCGTGCGGCGGCAGTGACAAGAAGGACGGCGCAGCGGGGGGCGACGCCAAGGAGCTCACCGTCTGGCTGACGGTCGACGCGCAGAAGAACTGGCCCGAGCTGGTGAAGGCGGCCGACGACGCGATCGTCGCCAAGCACCCCGGACTGAAGATCAACCACGAGTACTACGGCTGGCCGGACAAGAACGCCAAGCTGGACGCCGTCCTCGCCACCGACAAGGCGCCGGACGTGGTCGAGATGGGCAACACCGAGATGCTCGCCTACTCGGTCAAGGGCGCCTTCGCCGAGGTCGACCCGTCCAAGTTCGACAACTCCGCCGCCTGGCTCGACGGCCTCAAGGCGTCGGTCACGTACAACGGCAAGACCTACGGCGTCCCCTACTACGCCGGTGGCCGCACGGCCACCTGGCGCAAGGACGTCGCCGCGGACACGGGCATCACCGCGACCCCGAAGACGTACACCGAGCTGACCGCCGACCTGGACAAGATCCAGGCGAAGCAGGGCGACAAGTTCAGCGCCTGGTACCAGCCCACCCGTGACTGGTACGCGGCCATGTCCTTCGTGTACGACGCCGGCGGCTCCATCGCCAAGCAGGACGGCGACAAGTTCAAGGCCAACCTGTCCTCGCCGGAGTCCGTCAAGGGCCTCACCGAGTTCAAGAGCGTCGTCGACAAGTACATGAAGGGCGACAAGACCAAGGACGAGGCGGACCGCCCCATCGTCTACGGCCAGGGCAAGTCCGCCCTCGTCTTCAGCCCGGCCTGGGAGGGCGCCAACGCCGCCCTGCCGGAGAACGACAAGGTCGGCAAGCTCGCCGACAAGATCGAGAGCTTCGTCATGCCGGCCCCGTCCGGCAAGGCCATGCCGGTCTTCCTCGGCGGCTCGGACCTCGCGGTCCCGGTCAAGTCCAAGGCCCAGGGCCTCGCCACCGAGTGGATCAACGCGTTCACCGGCACCCAGGGCCAGAAGGGCCTGATCGGCAAGAGCAACCTGCCCAACAACAAGACGGACCTCGCACCGCTGAAGTCGGACCCGAAGACGGCCGTGGCGGCCACCGCGGCCGAGTCCAGCTGGTTCGTCCCGATGGCGCCGGGCTGGGGCCAGGTCGAGAAGGCCCAGGTCCTGCAGACCATGCTGCAGAACATCGGCACCGGCAAGCAGACGGTCGAGGCCGCCGCTAAGGAAGCGGACGCCGCGATCGACAAGGTCATCAACAACAAGTGACCTTGGGGCAGGGCCCCGTCACCACGACGGGGCCCTGCCCGGCCAGTTCCAGAGAGGGATCACCAGGAGCGCGCGATGAGTGCCGCAGAGACAACCACCGCCAAGGTGCCGCCGGCGCGGCGCGACCCACTACCGGGTGCTGGATCCGGTCAACCCGGCAAGCCGGGGAAGAAGCGCGGCACGGGCGGGGGAGCGGCGGTGCCCTGGGCACTGCTCGCGCCCTGTCTGCTCGTCCTCGCGCTCGTCCTCGGCTATCCGCTGGTACGGCTCGTCACCCTGTCCTTCCAGAAGTTCGGGCAGCCGCAGCTGTGGGGCTTCCAGGCCGCCGAGTCGGTCGGCTTCGACAACTTCAGCAACGTCCTCGGTGACGCCGAGTTCTGGCGCGTCGTCGTACGCACCGCCCTGTTCGCCGCCACCGCGGTCGTCCTGACCATGGTCATCGGCATGCTGATCGCCCTGCTGCTCCAGCGGGTCTCGGGCTGGGTCAAGACGCTCGTCAACATCGCCCTGGTGGCGAGTTGGGGCATGCCCATCGTCGTCGCGATCACCGTCTTCAAGTGGATGTTCGACTCCGACTTCGGTGTCCTCAACTGGCTGCTCAGCCAGCTGCCCGGCGTCGAGATGCACGGCCACAACTGGTTCGCCGACGGCACCCAGGGCCTCGCCGTCATCATGCTGCTCGTGGTCTGGGGCGCGGTGCCGTTCGTCGTCATCACCCTCAGCGCCGGCCTCACCCAGGTCCCCAAGGAACTCGAAGAGGCCGCCCGGCTCGACGGCGCCGGCTCCTGGGGCGTGTTCCGGCACGTCACCCTGCCGATCCTCAAGCCCATCATCGTGATGCTCGCGACGCTGTCGGTCATCTGGGACATGGGCGTCTTCCCGCAGGTCTTCGTGATGCGCGGCGGCCACCCCGAGGCCGAGTTCCAACTGCTCACCACGTACTCGTACGAGAAGGCCTTCGTGGTCAACGACTACTCCCAGGGCTCCGCGATCGCCCTGCTCACGGTGATCCTGCTGCTCGGTGTGATCGCGGTGTACATGCGTCAGATGCTCAAGATCGGAGAGGTGGAGTAACGATGGCTGCCTCAACCGTTGCCCCGGGCCGCGCCGGCCGCAAGAAGACCAAGCTCGGCTGGAACCTGCTCGGCCTGCTGGTCTTCGTCACCGCGGGCTTCCCGGTCTACTGGATGCTGAACACCGCGTTCAAGCCGGCCAAGGACGCGATCGACCCCGATCCGCACCTGTTCCCGACCGACTTCACGCTGGACAACTTCAAGCGGGCGCTCCAGATCGGCGACTTCTGGGGTTCGATCGGCCGCTCCCTGACCGTTTCGGTCGTCGTCGTCCTGATCGGCATCGCGGTCGGCCTGCTCGCCGCCCTCGCCATCTCCCGGTTCGCCTTCCGTGGCCGCAAGATCGTCATCGTCGGCATCCTCGCGGTCCAGATGGTGCCGCTCGTCGCCATGATCATCCCGGTGTTCCTGCTGCTCAACGACCTCGGTCAGTACGACAAGCTCTCGGGCCTGATCATCACGTACCTGACCTTCATCCTCCCCTTCACGGTGTGGACGCTGCGCGGGTTCATCGTCAACGTCCCCAAGGAGCTGGAGGAGGCGGCCATGGTCGACGGCTGCAGCCGCACCGGCGCCTTCATCCGCGTGGTCTTCCCGCTGCTCGCGCCCGGCATGGTGGCGACCTCGGTCTACGGTTTCATCCAGGCGTGGAACGAGTACCTCTACGCCCTCATGCTGATGAGCCAGAACCACCAGACGGCCACGGTGTGGCTGTCCAACTTCACCACCCAGCACGGCACCGAGTACGCCCCGATGATGGCCGGATCGACCATGATGGCCGTGCCCATCGTGATTCTCTTCCTCCTCGTCCAGCGCAAGATGGCCGCGGGTCTGACGGCCGGCGCAGTGAAGGGATAACCCCGCCCCATGACGACTATGACCACGGGTTCCGACACGCTGACCCGCGACGCCCTCGCCGTCCTCCAGCCCGGGTTCACCGGCACCAGCGCGCCGGACTGGCTGCTTCGCCGCATCGGCGAAGGCCTCGCCTCCGTCGGCCTCTTCGGCCGCAACATCGTGGACGCGCCCCAAGTGGCGGCGCTGACCGCTCGGTTGAGGGCCGAGCGGGACGACCTCCTGGTGGCCATCGATGAGGAGGGCGGTGACGTCACCCGCATCGAGGTCCGCACCGGCTCGTCCTTCCCCGGCAACCTCGCGCTCGGCGCGGTCGACGACGTGGACCTGACCCGCGAGGTCGCCCGCGAGCTGGGCCGCCGGCTCGCGGAGTGCGGTGTGAACCTGAACTGGGCGCCGTCCGCCGACGTGAACTCCAACCCGGACAACCCGATCATCGGCGTACGGGCCTTCGGTGCCGACACCGCCCTGGTGGCCCGGCACACCGCCGCCTATGTCGAGGGCCTCCAGGCCGCCGGGGTCGCCGCCTGCACCAAGCACTTCCCCGGCCACGGCGACACCAACGTCGATTCGCACCACGCGATGCCCCGCATCGATGTGGATCTCGACACACTGCACCAGCGTGAGCTGGTGCCTTTCCGCGCCGCGATCGCGGCGGGTTCCAAGTCGGTCATGAGTGCGCATATCCTTCTTCCCGCGCTCGACCCCGCACGTCCCGCCACGCTCAGCCCGCGCATCCTCACCGGACTGCTGCGCGAGGAGCTCGGCTACGACGGGCTGATCGTCTCGGACGCGGTGGAGATGCAGGCCATCGCCGGAACGGTCGGCATCGAACGAGGCTCCGTCCTCGCGATCGCGGCGGGCGCCGACGCCCTGTGCGTCGGCGGCGGCCTGGCCGACGAGGGCACCGTACTGCGGCTGCGCGACGCGCTGGTCAAGGCGGTACGGGACGGCGAGCTTGCCGAGGAACGCCTGGCCGACGCCGCCGCACGGGTACGTGCGCTGGCGGCGTGGACCCAAGAGGCCAGGGGGGATGTGGCGGCGCCGGGCGCGGCGGTGCAGGAGGGGACCGCGCCCGGCACCGGCAGCGGCATCGGTCTGGTGGCCGCGCGCCGGGCCGCCCGGATCACCGCCCGGCCGTCGTGGCGCCCGCTGACCGCGGCCCCGTACGTGGCCACCTTCACGCCCGTCATGAACATCGCGGTGAGCAGCGAGACCCCCTGGAGCATCGGCGGCGAGCTCGCCGCCCTGCTGCCCGGCACCGAGAGCGGCACCTACGGCACGGACAGCGCGGCCGCCGACGTGCTGGCGGCCGCGGGGGAGCGCCGCATCGTCGCCGTCGTACGCGACGAGCACCGCCACCCCTGGATGGCGGCGGCCCTCGACGCCCTCCTCGTGGCCCGCCCGGACACGGTCGTGGTCGAGATGGGCGTGCCGCGGGCGGCCCCGCGCGGCGCGCTGCACGTCGCCACGCACGGCGCGGCACGGGTGTGCGGGCGCGCGGCGGCGGAGGCAGTCGCAGGGCTCTGACACAGCCCACGAACCACGTGGCGGGTGACGGTCGGCGGACCGTCACCCGCCACGTTTGCATGTGCGGGCATGCCTGAGGCCGCATGTACGATGGGGCCGACTTTTGGTGTCCGCGAGGGCCGACTTGTACGGGGCCGCCGGACCGGAACGTTCCGGTCCCGCCTTCACGCAGCCGCCAACTCGGTTGTGGGGGCGTCTACTTGACAGTACGTATCCTCCCCGTGTCCGGTGCGTGAACCCGTCCATTTTGGGCTCCGCCACCGCCCCAACTTGGGGGTTGACACCGGAAGTTGGTCTAGTCCACCTTGGAGGTACGCAAGATCGGTGTAGGTGCCCCCGTCCCATGAGCGGCACCGAGCGCAAGGAGGTGGCAACCCCGGCCCTGTCTACGTGGAGACGTACGCTCTCCACCGGGTGACCGGCCGGCGCGAGGACGCGCCGAGCTTGCCAAGTCCGGTTGCCACGCGCCTGTTTGCCCTCGCAATGCCCGACTGTGAACCGGTCGGCGCAAGGACCACGCCGAGGGTCCCGCATCGCCCGGCACCCCGCACATCCCCGGCCCCGGACGGCCGCAAGGTGCAAGCCGGACGCGAGCACGACCGTATGCCGAACCTCATCAGCCGCAGCTCTGCGCCGCCGACCGTGAACTCCCCGGGCCGGCCGCGCGCACCGCTCCGGCCGCCGCACCCTGCCGATCCCCGCCCACCAGGACGCCCGCGCCCGGGCCATGTCCCCGTGCCCAGGGGATCCCCTCAGCCACTCAACCCATCCGCACCCTGGAGTGATCGCATGTCGGCACCCGACCGATATCTCTACCGAGCCGCCTCCGACGTCCCCTACTTCAGCTCCGACGGCGGCGAGACCTACCTGGCCCGCACCCCGCTGCGGGACATCAAGAAGTCGCGCCCGCTGCGCGTCCTCTCCGAGGACGACTTCGCGTTCTGGCAGACGTACGGCTACGTCATAGTGAAGGAGGCGATCCCGGCCGCGGCCGCCAAGCGCCTCCTCGACTTCACCTGGGACTTCCAGGGACTGGACCCCGAGCGGCCCGAGACCTGGTACGCGGAGGACCGCGAGTTCGCCTCCGAGCTCGAACAGCACCTGCACGTCTACGGGTTCGTCGAGGCCTACCACCACCAGCTCCTGTGGGACAGCCGCCAGACGCGGCGGGTGTACGACGCGTTCGCCGACGTGTGGGACTGCGAGGAGCTCTGGGTCACCCTCGACCGGCTCAACCTGAACCCGCCCAACATCAAGGACCGCGACCGCGCGCACATCGAGCCCACCGACAAGGGCTTCGACATCGAACTGCACTGGGACGTCGACACCACGCTCGGCGTGCTGCCGCAGCGCGTCCAGGGGATCATCGCGCTCAACGACACCCAGGACGACCACGGCGGCTTCCAGTGCTCGCCCGAGCTGTTCCGCCGCTTCGAGGAGTGGAAGGTCGCGCAGCCCGCCGACCGCGACCCCATCCGGCCGAACACCGACCGCGCCGAATTCCCCGTCGTCCGGCCCGCGCTCGAAGCCGGTGACCTGCTGATCTGGAACGGGTTGCTCGCGCACGGCGTGGCTCGCAACACCTCTGACAACGGTGTCCGCGCGGTCCAGTACCTCTCGATGATGCCCGCCCTGGAGTCGGACCACGAGGTGCGCAAGTCCCGCGTCGAGTCCTGGCGCAGCCTCAGCACCCCGGACTGGAACAAGACGCTGGTCGGCGACGCGCGCAGGCACGAGTCCCTCCGGTACCCCACCGCCGAACTCACCGACCTGGGCGCCAAGTTGCTCGGCCTTGAATCCTGGGGCACCACCGGGCCCGCAACCCCGACCGAGGAGCCCACGTGCGACGCATCTGCCTGACGCTGCCCACCAACCGGGCCTGCGCGGCCACCATCGCGGCGGTGCACGAGGAGGCCGCGTACGCCGCCGAACACTTCGACGTCGAGGTCCACCTGCTGATCCTGGACTCATCCGACGGGCCGACCCGTGCCGAACATGCCGATGCGGTATGGAAGTTGGCCCCTGTCGCCCACGTCGTGGTGCACCACCTCGACGAGGCGCGGCAGCGGGACTTCCTCCAGCGGGTCATCCGGCGGTCCGGCGTCGCCAAGCCCGACCTGATGCTCGACCTCATGCTGCCTTCAGAGGTGTCGTACGGCGCCTGCACCAACCGGGCGTTCCTCGTCGCGAGCGCGCTCGGCTGCGGCTCCGTACACCGCAGGGACTCCGACAGCAGCTACCAGATCCTGGACGGCGAGCCCGTCTTCCCCATCCACCACGAGCTGCTCTCGCTCGGGAAGCGCGCGGTGGACGCCGTTGGGGACGTCACGCGGACCCGGCTCGACCCGGCGGACATCCACAAGCCGGTCGCGATGGTGGGCAGTTCGTTCGTGGGCGAGCTGTCGGTGGACATCGGCGAGATACGCGACCTCGACCCCGAGCTCTACTACGAGGTGGTCGGGCTGTGGGCCGAGGCCGACACCCCGCCCGAGGAGCGGCGGAAGCTGGTCGAGGACTCGTTCGTCGGAGCCGGCACCGAGCCCTTCACGCACGACGAGTCGACGCTGGGCGCCCCCGACATCTGGCGGGTCGACATGTGCAACATCGGCCTCGACCGCGAGGTCTACGAGAGTGTGCCGCTGCCGCCCGCGACCAGCACCATAGGCAGCGACTACTTCCTGCTGCACCTGGTCCGCGACGCGACGCTGCCCGGCGTGGTGCACAACCGGAACATCGTGAACTACTACACGCCCGAGCGGCGGACCGGCCCGGGATTCACCGCCTACCAGCTGCGGTTCACCAAGTTCCTCCTGTCGATGCTCTACCTCTACCCCATCTACACGGCGATGGAGCAGGCGCGCGGAGCGCTGCTCGACGAGAACCATCACGTACGCGCCGCCACGATCGCCGAGCTGGCCGGGCGGAGCGCGGGCGCGGACCGGGCCGAGAACGTCCGCAGGCTGGAGGTACTCGACCGCTGCTACCGCCAACTGGGCGGCAAATACGCCGAGTTCGCCGACTTCCTGGTGCCGCTGCGCGAGCGCCTGCTCGACGAGGCGCAGGCCGACATCGAGGACTTCGCGCTGCTCATCGAGGCGTGGGGCCCGCTGGTGGCGGCGAGCAGGGCTGAGGCTCCGGTCCGGGGTGTCGACGATGCGTGAGAGCACGGCAATTCGGGCCGCCCTGGCCGACGCCATCGACGACCGGATCTTCTTCGACCTCGACGGAATCGAGGCGCAGTACGCGGCACTGCTGCGTGAACTGCCCGGAGTCCAGGTCAGGTTCGCGATGAAGGCGTGCCCGGTGGACGAGGTGCTCGACTGCCTCGCCCGCAACGGCGCGGGCTTCGACGCGGCCAGCCCGCGCGAGATCGAGCAGGCCATCAGGACGGGCGTGCCGCTCGACCGGATCCACTACGGCAACACGATCAAGTCGGACGAGAACATCGCCGACGCCTACCGCATGGGCATACGCGACTTCGCCACCGACAGCGTCGAGGACGTCGCCGCGATCGCCCGACTCGCCCCGGGGTCAGGGGTGTTCTGCCGTCTCGCCACCAGCGGCGACGGCGCGCTGTGGGGCCTCAGCCAGAAGTTCGGCTGCTCGTCCGACGACGCCGTACGCGTCCTGGAAGCGGCACGGGACGCGGGCCTGACCCCGTCGGGCCTGTCCGTGCACGTCGGCTCGCAGCAGATGACGTCCGATGCCTGGCAGAGCGCGCTCGATGAGCTCGCCGACCTGGTGAAGGTCCTGGGCGGGCGCGGCATCAAGCTCGACACGATCAACCTGGGCGGTGGCCTGCCCGCCCTCGGCTGCCTCGACAAGCAGGGCCGCCCCCTGGACCCGCCACTGGACAAGATCTTCGCCGTCCTGCGCGAAGGCATGCAGCGCCTGCGCGAGGAGTCGGCGTCACCCCTTGAGTTCCTCATGGAGCCCGGCCGCCACCTGGTCGCCGACCACGGCGCCATCCGGGCCCGCGTGTCCCGGCTCTCGGCCCGGCGCCAGCGGGACGGCGAGCGCCAGAACTGGCTGTACCTGAGCTGCGGAAAGTTCAACGGCCTGTACGAGATGGACGAGTTGCAGTACCGCCTGGAGTTCCCCGGCCACCCGGGCGGCCGGTACGTCCCGGCCGTGATCGCGGGCCCCACCTGCGACAGCGACGACGCCTACGACTACGAGGGCGGCCGCGTCCAGGTCCCCGCCGAGGCGGCGTCCGGCGACCCGGTCTGGGTCCACTCCTGCGGCGCGTACGCCGTCGGCTACACGACCCAGGGCTTCAACGGCTTCGATCCGCTGCCGTACACCTGCATCGGAGGTTCGAAGTAGATGCCCCTGTTGGAAACCGACCCCGTGTCGGAGATCGACGTCCGCATCCGCCCGCTGGCCGAGCGCGACTGGGACGCGATCGTGGCCCTGGAAGCGGGAGCGTATGCGCGGGACGGCCTGTCGGAGGGGCGAGAGGCACTCAAGTCCCGCTACTCCTCCGGGACTTGCTTCGTCCTTGAGCACGAGGGACGGGTCGGCGGCTACCTCCTCGCCCTGCCCTATCCCCCCTTCACCAGCCCCGACCTCAGCCGCGCGGAGGATGCGGACCACCCCTCCCGCAACCTGCACGCGCACGACCTCGTCATAGCCGAGCGCCTGCGCGGCCGAAGCCTGGGCCCCCGGCTCCTCACCCATCTCCTCGCCACGGCAAGGGAGTTGGGGTACGAGCGGATCTCCATGGTGGCCGTCAGAGGCGCCCACGTCCTCTGGGCCCGGCTGGGCTACCGCGCCCACCCCGAGGTCGAACTGCCGGCGAGCTACGGCGCGAACGCGGTGTACATGTCCATGGAAGTAGGCTGAATGCGCATGTTTCGCGCCTCCGACGAATACCGCCGATCACAAGTTTCCATCGCGGCACTGTTCTGCTGCCTCGGTTTCCAGTACGCCACCTGGGTCTCGCGGATTCCCGCCCTGAAGACGAGGCTCGACCTGACCGAGGCGGAACTCGGCCTTCTGCTGATGGTGTGCGGGGCGGGCGCGGCGGTCTCCTTCCCGCTCGTGGCGATCCTGACGAAGCGCCTCGGCTCGCGGCGACTCGCCGTCCTCTCGGCACTGGGCCTGGGCGTGGTCCTACTTGCCCTGTCGGTCACGCCGAACTACCCGGTCACGCTACTGATCGTGTTCTTCGACGGGGTGGCGGTCGGCTGTCTGAACGTGGCGATGAACGCGCAGGCGGCCGCTCTGGAGGTCAAGTACCAGCGGACGACGATGGCCAGGATGCACGCGACGTTCAGCGCCGGTTCGCTGTTCGCCGCGCTGCTGGCGTCCGGCGTCACGTCGCTGTCCTCGGCCCTGTCGGCCCACTTCGGCACGGCTACGGCGCTGTTGGTGGTGCTGGTACTGGCCGCCCGCACCGGCTTGCTGACGGATGATCAGAAGCCGGTGGACGTGCCGGAGTCCTCCGGAAAGCGGCGCCGTGGGCTGACTCTCCCCACCCGCGTGACGATCTGGATGGGCCTCGCGATGGCCTTCGGCACCGTGACCGAGGGGGCGATGAACGACTGGTCGGCGCTCTATCTGAAGGACAGCGCGGGCGCGGCGGCGGAGCTCGCTCCGCTGGGCATCGCCGTCGTCTCGGTGATGATGGTCCTCGCCCGCCTCTTCGCCGACGGCTGGCGCACGAAGTGGGGCGACGACCGCATCGTCCGGGTCGGCAGCGCACTGGCGGGCGCGGGCCTCGCCGTCGCCCTGCTCACCGGAGGCGTGATCCCGGCGCTGCTCGGGTTCGCCTGCGTAGGGCTCGGCATCGCGGCGGTGACGCCGTGCGTGTACGTCGCGGCCGCCCGCCAGGGTTCGGACGCCCTGGCGCTCGTCGCAGCCATGGGCACGACGGGCCTCCTCGCCGGCCCGGCGATGATCGGCTTCATAGCCAACGGCACGAGTCTGGTGTGGGGGATGGGCGCGGTGGCCGTCTCAGCCCTGGTGGTGTCCGTGTGCAGCACCCGGATCCGCTTCCCGGCCCTGGCGGACGCGTAGCCCTTGCGCTCCCGCGCGTGTCTTGTCGTCCGCGGACCGTGGCCGGCTGGTCGCGCAGTTCCCCGCGCCCCTAGGGAGTTCCGAGCAGCCGGCGCCGAGCTGCTCAGCGCGCTGAAGGGGCGCGGGGCTGTGACATTGTGCGGCTCCGCCGCGTGGGCGCGGCCGGCCGGCGCTGGCCCGCACCTGGAAATCCGCGCCCCCGGCGGAGCTAAGAGCCTGTGTCTAAACCCCGCCCGGGCCCGTGGCGCCTGGCACGCACTCCCCCAAGGCCTTAAGGGCCAGGGGGACCCCCATGCCGCGTTGCCGAAACGCCCTAGTAGCTCCTCCCCCAAGGTCTTGAAGACCAGGGGGTACCCCCATCGAGGACCTTCCGGCGCCTTGCGATCGCACGCACCAGACGCCCCGGCCTGATCCGGACGGGGTTTAGACACAGGCTCTAAAGCCCCTGCCACACCGGCTTGTTGGCGAAGGTGTGCCGGAAGTACGGGGCCAGCTTCAGCTTGGAGGCCGCGGCCTCGTCCACGACGACCGTCGCGTGCTGGTGGAGCTGGAGCGCCGAGGCCGGCACGACCGCGGCGACCGGACCCTCGACGGTCTGCGCGACGGCCTCGGCCTTGCCCTCGCCGGTGGCGAGCAGCACCAGGTGGCGAGCCTCCAGGATGGTGCCGATGCCCTGGGTGATCACGTGGTGCGGCACCTGGTCGATGTCGTCGTCGAAGAAGCGCGCGTTGTCGACCCGGGTCTGCTCGGTCAGCGTCTTGATCCGGGTGCGCGAGGCGAGCGAGGAGCAGGGCTCGTTGAAGCCGATGTGCCCGTCGGTGCCGATGCCCAGGATCTGGAGGTCCACTCCGCCGGCGGAGGCCAGCGCCAGGTCGTACGCCTCGCACGCGGCCTGTACGTCCTCGGCCGAACCGTCCGGGCCGATGAAGGAGTCCGGGCCGAGCCCGAGCGGCTCGACGACCTGGCGGATGACGGTGGCGCGGTAGGACTCGGGGTGCCCGGCGGGCAGTCCGACGTACTCGTCGAGCTGGCAGACGCGGGCCCGTGAGACGTCCACGTGACCGACGGCGACCTTCGCGGTCAGCGCGTCGTAGATCGGGATCGGGGTCGAGCCGGTGGCCACGCCGAGCAGTGCGTCGGGCTTGCGGCGCCACAGGGCGGCGATCGACTCCGCGATGAGCTCGCCGCCTGCCTTGGCGTCCGGGACGATGACAACTTCCACGAGGGCCTGCCGATCTGGAGACGTGAAACGGGCGTGGTATAGACCAATCTAGCAGAGGGAAGGGCCCTCCGGCCGGAGGTCTCGCCCGCCCCCCATGGTCGACCGAATGGGTTGCCGGAACGCATACGGAGGCGGCCATTCGGAGGCATGGAACATGTCGCGGCCGCATGTCTCTTCGAGCGAGCGGCAGGGCCGGATGGCGTCCGGCGAGCCGGCCGGGACGCGTCGACCCCTGCTGGAGCGATCCGCCGGTCGCGTCCAGCCACTGGCCCGTATTCCAGGGCATGTCCCAGCAGGCCCGCGACGGCGCCACCCGCGCCGAGCTCGAAGCCGTCGCCGAGGCGGCCATACCGGCCTGGCCCCCCGGAGCGCCGTTGAGGTTGCGGATGTCGTGATGGTGCGGAAAATTGTGCCGTGCGCATGGATGGACATGGCAGAATGGTCTAGTCCACAATAAAACACACTGAACTTCCGCCCACCCCGCACAGGAGGGCGGAACCGAGGCCCCGGCGCTCTCTGCCCTGACCGCGCCGTGACCTCCCTTGAAGGCCGAGGGGGACCGCACACCCGTCGGCCGGCAACCGGGCTGCGGTGCCCGGACGGGCTGAGGGTCCCGTCCAGGCGCCGCGGCCCGCAGTCATTTCTTGTCAGTGACCGCGGGTACGCTCAACAGCGTGCCCTCCATGAACGACCTCGTACGCCAGCACACCGCTCTGAGTGAGTCCGACCTTGAGTGGCTCCATCTGCTGGTCTCGGAGTGGCAGCTGCTCTCCGACCTGTCCTTCGCCGACCTGGTGCTCTGGGTCCCCACTCTGGACGGCACGCGCTATGTGTCGGTCGCGCAGATGCGGCCCAACACCGGCCCCACCTCCTACCAGGACGACATGGTCGGCCACCTGGTCCCGCGCGGCCGGCGCCCGCTGCTCGACGCCGCCCTTGACGAGGGCCGCATCGTGCGCGAGGGCGACCCCGAGTGGCGCGAGGAGGTCCCGGTCCGGGTCGAGTCCATTCCCGTACGCCGTGAAGGCCGTGTCCTGGGTGTGATCGCCCGGAACACGAACCTGCTCACTGTGCGTACACCCTCGCGGCTCGAACTCACCTACCTCCAGTCCGCGTCCGACCTCGCCCAGATGATCGCCGCCGGGTCCTTCCCCTTCCCCGGTCAGCAGGTCGACATGGACGCGTCCCCGCGCGCCGGTGACGGTCTGATCAGGCTGGACGCGGACGGCATCGTCCAGTACGCCTCGCCGAACGCGCTCTCCGCGTACCACCGGCTCGGGCTCGCCTCCGACCTCGTCGGCCAGCACCTGGGCCAGCTGACCGCCGACCTCGCGCCCGCGCGCGGCCCGGTGGACGAGGCCATCGTCAAGCTCGCCAGCGGCTATGCCCCCAGAGAGGCCGAGGTCGAGGGCAACGGCGGGGTGATCCAGCTGCGCGCCATCCCGCTCAAGCCGAAGGGGACGCGCATCGGCTCGCTGGTGCTGCTGCGCGATGTGACCGAACTGCGCCGCCGTGAGCGGGAGTTGATCACCAAGGACGCCACCATCCGGGAGATCCACCACCGGGTGAAGAACAACCTCCAGACGGTCGCGGCGCTGCTCAGGCTCCAGGCCCGCCGGATGGACTCCGACCAGGGCCGCGAGGCGCTCAACGAGGCGGTCCGGCGCGTCGGTTCGATCGCGATCGTGCACGAGACGCTGTCGCAGAACCTGGACGAGCGCGTCGAGTTCGACGAGATCGCCGACCGGGTGCTCGCCATGGTCGCCGAGATCTCGCCCGGCGGGGTCAACTGCCGCCGCACCGGCCGCTTCGGGATACTCGACGCCGAGGTCGCCACCCCGCTGTCCATGGTCCTGACCGAGGTGCTGCAGAACGCCCTTGAGCACGCGTTCGCGCCGGGCGAGTCGGGCTCGGTGGAGGTCGCGGCGCTGCGCGGCGGCACCCGCGAGGAGTCCCGCCTGCTGATCACGGTGCGGGACGACGGCCGGGGCCTGCCCGAGGGCTTCGACCCCCAGCGCACCGGAAACCTGGGCCTGCAGATCGTACGGACCCTGGTGGAGGGCGAGTTGGGCGGCAGCTTCGACATGGTGCCGGCCCCGGAGCGCGGCACCAAGGTCGTCCTCGACATCCCGGTGGGCGCCGAGAAGTAGCAGAAGTAGCAGGTGCCCGCGCACAGCAGCGAGCCCCGAACCGTGAAGTGCGGTTCGGGGCTCGAATGCTGTGGGTTACTGCTGCGCGCTGCGGCTCGGGGGGCGGTGAGTGCGTACGCTCTGTACGCGCCGCGCGGGGCTAAGGCAGGAAGTGGGGGCTCAGGCGGTCGCGTTGCGCGCCCGGTTGCGAGCGGCACGGCGCTTCATCGCGCGGCGCTCGTCCTCGCTGAGGCCACCCCAGACGCCGGAGTCCTGGCCGGACTCAAGCGCCCACTGCAGGCACTGCTCCATGACGGGGCAGCGGCGGCAGACGGCCTTGGCTTCCTCGATCTGCAGCAGCGCAGGACCGGTGTTGCCGATGGGGAAGAACAGCTCGGGGTCTTCCTCACGACAAACGGCGTTGTGACGCCAGTCCATGGCTGCTACCTCTCTTGGTGTTACGTGCAGGGGGGCTTGTGAATGTGAACGCTTTCACGAATCCCTCAACAAGGGAAGGGCCATCTTCCAGTTGGACTGGTTGTGGTCCTGGTTTGAGGAGGGGTTCTGGCTTTCAGTGGAGGCTGGTGTTGCGGGCCGTCCCGATCGCCATGTAGAGATTCGCAAACCTCGGCGGCGGATACAACCCCTTCAGGAAAGTTTTTTTGGATTCCTCGGTGTCGACTGGGTCACAGTCGTACTTCCATGGGGTGGATGCCAGCCTAAACGTTCGAGTGAAAGGACTTTGGGCCCTTCCACTCACACAATCACACGCAGTGCATGGCGTACGCCTGTGAACGCGACGCTAGTACGCAGGCCCAGGTGGTCGCCGTCCATCTGGAAGGGGAGCGGGGCCTTGGAATGCAAGGTGAAGTCCGTCAGGTCGTGCAGTGATACGGCGTGCTTGCCGTGTGGACCCCGGTCAGGGGTCGAAGTGAGCAGCTGGGTCGCGTAGCGGGTCGCCGAGGGCGCGGTCATCTTGGTGAGCGCGAGCACGTCGAGGCCCGCTTCGAAGGAGGCCTCGGGGGACGAGTACAGCGGACGATTGCCCAGGTAGGTGTAGGGGGAGGTGTTGCAGACTATGGACAGGACCAGGTCCTCGACGGGCTCGGCGCCGGGCTGCTCCAGCGTGATCTGGCCGTGTCTGCGGTGGGGCTCGCCGAAGAACTGGCGCGCCACCTGGCGCAAATAGAGCGCGTGCGTCGAGCGCTTTCCGCGCTCCCTCTGCTGTTCGACCCGGCCGACGACACCCGCGTCGAATCCGAACCCGGCACAGAAAGTGAACCAGCGTTCCGGAACGCCCTCGTCGACGCTGCCCGGCACCCCGGAGGCGAGACCCAGGCTCACCGTCCGGTGCCGGTTCTCGCGCAGCGCGTCGAGAATGACACCGGTCGACTCCACAGCGTCATTGGGCAGGCCGAGCGCCCGCGCGAACACATTCGTCGAACCGCCGGGAACCACCGCGAATTCGGGGAGCTCGGGGCTCGGCCCGTTGTGCAGCAGCCCGTTCACGACCTCGTTCACGGTGCCGTCGCCGCCGAGCGCCACCACGAGGTCGATGTCGCTGCTCTCGGCCGCCCGCCGCCCCAGGTCCCTGGCGTGCCCGCGGTACTCGGTGGTCACCGCCTCCAGCTTCATCTCGCTGGCGAGGGCATGAATGAGGACGTCACGCGTACGCGCACTGGTGGTGGTAGCCGCCGGATTGACCACGAGAAGTGCACGCATGGGCGCCAGACTACCTACCGGGTGGTATCGGGGCGTACTTGGGCCGGGCCGCCCGGCCCGGGGTCGGACCCCTCGCGCGGGCTACCCTGGCCGGGTGAGTACTGAGCAGACCCCCGAAGCCGCCGCGGAACCGCGCCCCGGCCGGCTGACCGCCGCGGCGGCGCTGTCCGCGCTGGAAGGCCTCGCCCTGGTCGCCGGTGGCCTCTACATGCTCGTGATGGGCCTGACCGGCAAGCCCGACCGGCCCACCCAGGCCGAAACGGGCGGCCTGACCCTGGTGGTCCTCGGCCTGATCCCGCTCATCGCGGCCCGCGGCCTGCTGCGCCGCCGCAGCTGGAGCAGGGGCCCCGCGATGATCACCCAGATCATGGCGCTGCCGGTCGCCTGGATGTTCCTGAACTCCGACGGCGCCCCGTGGATCCCGGCGGGCATCGCTCTCGCCGCGGTGGCCATCACCGGTCTCGTCCTCCTGGTGAACCCGGCCACGACCAAGGCGCTCGGGATTCGCGGGCCCATGCGGGACGCGTAAACGGCAAGGGGTCCGGAGGCGGCGCCCCCGGACCCCGGCTACTCCTCGACGAGCAGCTTCTCGCGGAGCTGGGCCAGCGTCCGGGCCAGCAGGCGCGAGACGTGCATCTGCGAGATGCCGACCTCCTGCGCGATCTGCGACTGGGTCATGTTGCCGAAGAAGCGAAGCAGCAGGATCCGCTTCTCCCGCGGTGGAAGGTCCTCAAGGAGCGGCTTGAGGGACTCCCGGTACTCGACGCCTTCGAGCGCCTCGTCCTCCGCACCCAGGGTGTCCGCCACCGCCGGGGACTCGTCGTCGGTGTCCGGCACGTCGAGGGACAGCGTGGAATAGGCGTTGGCCGACTCCAGGCCCTCCAGCACCTCCTCCTCCGAAATGCCGAGCCGCTCGGCCAGTTCGTGCACCGTCGGCGAGCGGCCGTGCTGCTGGGACAGTTCCGCCGTCGCCGTGGTGAGCGCGAGCCGCAGCTCCTGGAGCCGGCGCGGCACCCGCACCGCCCAGCCCTTGTCTCGGAAGTGCCGCTTGATCTCGCCGACGACGGTGGGCGTCGCGTACGTCGAGAACTCCACGCCCCGCTCGGGGTCGAACCGGTCCACCGACTTGATCAGACCGATCGTGGCGACCTGGGTCAGGTCGTCGAGGGGCTCGCCACGATTGCGGAAGCGCCGCGCCAGGTGCTCGACCAGCGGCAGGTGCATCCGTACCAGCTGATTGCGCAGCTCGGACTTCTCCGGGGATCCGTCGGGCAGCTTGCGCAGCTCGATGAACATCGCCCGCGCCCCGCTGCGATCGTGTGGATCGTGCTGCCTGTGCTCGATGTGCTCGCTCATAAGGGCCGCCCGCTCTGCCTGCTCCGCCGCGTACAAAACGCCATCTGGGCCATCCACAGGGCTGTCCACCGGGTGCGGCCGGGCCTGCTGCTCCGGGATGCCCCCGGAGCGCACGGCTTCGGGGATGCGCCTTTCGTCCCGCACCGGACCCTCCCCGCTCACGCCGGTCCGGGTCCCGCGCCGCGCTGTTTGTACAGGCTGATGGAGACCGTACGGTCCTCGGCCACCGAGGAGTCGACCTTGCCGGCCAGGGCGGAGAGCACCGTCCACGCGAAGGTGTCGCGCTCCGGGGCCCGGCCGTCGGTGGTCGGCGCCGAGACGGTGACCTCCAGCGAGTCGTCGACGAGGCGGAACACGCAGCTCAGTACGGAACCTGGAACGGCCTGCTGAAGCAGGATCGCGCAGGCCTCGTCGACCGCGATGCGCAGGTCCTCGATCTCGTCGAGGGTGAAGTCCAAACGTGCCGCGAGTCCGGCCGTGGCCGTACGCAGCACCGACAGATAGGCACCCGCAGCCGGCAGCCGGACTTCCACGAAGTCCTGATTCCCGGGCTCGCCTGCGATCTGGGACACCCTCACCTCCAAGGTGGCACAAGCTCTTTCGAGGCCCGGGGAGGGGGGAGGTCCCGGGGCCGTGGGTACGGGGTCCGTACCTGGACTGGCGACGCTATCGCGATCCATGGTGCCCTGTCGCCGGAAGCTCTCCCGACGGCTGTCACTCATGGTAAGCCTATGAGTACGGACAGTGGCTAGAGGTTTGCGGTGCCCAATTGCTGTGAACCGAGACCGGGTTGACGTACCCAGGCGCCGAGGGCTTCGAACCTTTCCGCACGCCCTGAACGAAGGGCCCCGGGTGCCACTCTCACACCAGCAGGCCGTCCACGAAACACCAGCGCCAGCTCTCGCCCGGCTCGAAGGTCCGCATCACCGCGTGCCCGGTCTCCTTGAAGTGGCCCGTCGCGTGCTGGTGGGGCGAGGAGTCGCAGCACCCCACGTGCCCGCAGACCAGACACAGGCGCAGCTGTACGGGGTGGGTGCCGTCCTTCAGACACTCCGGGCAGGTGTCGCTCAGCGGGGCCGGCTCGGGGCGCGGCAGTTCTGCAACGTGCGGGCACTCGCTCATGATGGCCAGGTTACGACGCAGAACGCGGCGCGGGTGAGCGGGGACGGGACGGTTGTGATGGATGCATTGCCGCTGGTGGCGCTGATCGCGGCGAGCGCCGCCGTGGCGGGGGCCGCCCGCAGGACGCCGGTGCCCGCGCCGCTGCTCCTGGTGGCGGTGGGACTGATCGGGGCGTACGTGCCGGGCGTCCCGGACTACACCCTCGACCCGCACATCGTGCTGCCGCTGGTGCTGCCCCCGCTGCTGCACACGGCCGCGCTGGAGAGCTCGTACCTCGATCTGCGCGCCAACCTGCGGCCGGTGGCGCTGCTTTCCGTCGGTTACACGCTGTTCGCGACGGTGGTGGTCGGCTACCTCGCGTATCTCCTCGTGCCCGACCTGCCGCTCACCGCGGCGCTGGTGCTCGGCGCGGTGATCGCGCCGCCGGACGCGGTGGCGGCGACGTCGATCGCCCGCCGCCTACGGCTCCCCAACCGCATCACCACCATCCTCCAGGGCGAGTCCCTGGTGAACGATGCGACCGCGATCACCGCGTACAAGGTGGCCCTCGCCGCGGCCGTCGGGGCCGGTGCGACCTGGGGTGGCGGGCTCAAGGAGTTCGCGCTCGCCTCGATCGGCGGGATCGGAGTGGGGCTCGTCCTGATGCTGCCGATCCACTGGCTGCGCCGCCATCTCCACGAGGCGCTGCTCCAGAACACGTTGTCGCTGCTCATCCCGTTCGTGGCGTACGCGGCGGCGGAGCAGGTAGGGGCGTCGGGCGTACTGGCGGTCGTGGTCGTCGCCCTCTATCTCGGCCACCACTCCTGGCAGGTGGACTTCGCGACGCGGCTCCAGGAGGAGGCGGTCTGGAAGATGGTCGCCTTCGTCCTCGAATCGGCGGTGTTCGCGCTGATCGGACTGCAAATGCCGGTGGTGCTCAAGGGACTTGGGGAGTACGGGGTCGGCGAGGCGGTCTGGTACGCGGTGGGGGTGTTCGCCCTGGTGGTGGCGGCCCGCTTCGTCTGGGTCTTCCCGGCCACGTTCCTGCCGCGCGCGCTGTCCGAGAAGATCCGGCGCCGCGAGCCGGAGGTCGACTGGACGGCACCGGCGATCGTGGGGTGGGCGGGAATGCGGGGCGTGGTCTCGCTGGCCATCGCGTTCTCGATCCCGCTGACGATGGAGGACGGGCGGGCCTTCCCGGCCCGCAACCTGGTGCTGTTCCTCACGTTCACGACGGTCATCGGCACGCTGGTGGTGCAGGGGCTCACGCTGCCGCCGCTGATCCGGCTGCTCAAGCTGCCCGGGCGGGACGCGCGGGCCGAGACGCTGGCCGAGGCGCAGGCCCAGAGCGAGGCCTCGCGAGCCGCCGAAGCCCGCCTCGACGAGCTCCTCACCGACGCGCGGAACGCGTTGCCGCCGCCGCTGGCCGACCGGCTGCGGACGGTCCTTGAGCGGCGGCGCAACGCGGTGTGGGAGCGGCTCGGGGCGGTGAACGAGGCGACGGGGGAGTCGGCGGACGACACGTACCGGCGGCTGTCCCGGGCCATGATCGACGCGGAGCGCCAGGTCTTCGTGTCCCTGCGGGACGATCGCCGGATCGACGACGAGATGATGCGGACGTTGCTGCGGAGGCTGGACCTGGAGGAGGCGGCGGCGTATCGAGAGGGGGAGGGATAGGTCGCCTCCGGGGGAGTTCGTTCGGCTGGGGACCGTGGGTGGCTGGTCGCGCGGTTCCCAGCGCCCCTGGCAGGGTTGGTGCTGGATTCAAGGCCGGCCCGTGATCACCGCCGTCACCCTCGAACCTCGCTCGAACGCCCCCTCCTCCGTCAGCCTCAGCAGCGCGTACAGCAGCTTCGCCACGTACACCCGCTCCACCCCCACCCCGTGCCGCTGCTCGAAGTCCCGCGCGAAGGCGTCCAGTTCGGCCGGGACGCGGGCGTAGCCGCCGAAGTGGAAGCGGTCGTCCAGGGTCCAGGCGCCCCGCGCCTCCCCGAACGCGGCGTGCTGGAGAGCGCGTATCTCCGCGTCGAGGAAGCCGCCCTTGAGGACCGGCACCCCGAGCGCCCGCTGGCCCGGGGCGAGGCCCGCCGCCAGGCCCGCAAGGGTGCCGCCCGTGCCGCAGGCCACGCCCACCACGTCCGCAAGCCCGCGCAGCTCCTCGCCGAGCGCCGTACAGCCCCGCACCGCGAGGGAGTTGCTGCCGCCCTCGGGTACGACGTACGCATCGGAGCAGAGCGACTCCAGCAGGCCCGCGAGGACGTCGGGCGAGGACTTGCGGCGGTAGGTCGAGCGGTCCACGAAGTGCAGCCGCATGCCGTCCGCCGCGCACTGTGCCAGGGACGGGTTGAGCGGGCGGCCGGCCAGTTCGTCGCCCCGTACGACGCCGATCGTGGGGAAGCCGAGCAGCCGCCCGGCGGCGGCCGTCGCACGGAGGTGATTGGAGTAGGCGCCGCCGAAGGTGAGGACGGGCCGGCCGGCGGCGGCCCGCAGGTTCAGCACGAGCTTGCGCCATTTGTTGCCGACCAGATCCGGGTGGATCACGTCGTCCCGCTTGAGGAGCAGCCGTACGCCGTGACGTGCGAAGCGCTCGTCCGAGGCCTCCTCCAGAGGAGAGGGGAGGCGGGGGGCGAGCGCTTCGGGGGTCATGCTCCCATTGTCATGTGATCACCGCCGGTGGCACATCCCGGCAGATCACATGGCGCATCACCTGGCGCCTCGCGCGTCACTTCAGGCGCTCGTGCACCCGCTCCCGCAGCCAGTCCATGGTGAAGCCGCGCGGGTCCACCTTGCCGACCTGCCACTCCTTGTGGCCGATGACGGACCGCTCGGTCCAGCCGTAGAAGCGGCACACCGCCGCGGCCGCCCTCTCGACGGCGGCGAGCTGGGCCTCGGGCCACGGGTCCACGCCATCTCCCAGGTTTTCGCATTCGAAACCGTAGAAGTGCGTGTTCCCGTCGGTGTCGTTCTTCACCGGCGGCGGCAGCCGTTTCTCGGCGATCACGGCGCGCAGCACGTCGCTGTCGCCCGCGCCCGCGTGGTTGGCGCGGCCGTTGCCGACGAGGTGCACCGTGCCGTCCTTGGTGATCACGCCGTGGCAGAGCGGGCCCGGCAGGGCCTCGTAGCCGTCGTAGCAGAGGCGGACCGTGGCGTCGGCGCCGCTGGTCGCGGTGTGGTGGATGACGACGCCGTTGATCGGACCCCAGCCGCCGTGGCCGGCCCGGTTGTGGGTGCGCCATCCGTCGACCTCGACGACGGTGAGGCCCTCGTTGCGCAGGGCGGCGAGGAATTGGTCTGCGGACAGGGGAGGGGCCATGGCCGCCTCCTTCCCGAGCGGTACGGAATGTGTCGTACCGCTTGTACCCCAACTCCCGGTATGGGGCGATCTGTTCGGATCGTTGAGCGAGCCGATCCGGACACCCGCCGACCGGGGGCCGTCAGTCCTGCGCCAGCCACAGGTCCGGCCCGAACACCTCGTAGTGGATGTCGGCCGCCGGTACCCCCTTGGCGAGCAACTGGGTGCGCACCGCGCGCATGAATGGGAGCGGGCCGCAGAGGTAGGCGCGGGTGCCGGACGGGACCGGGAGCGTCGTCAGGTCGACCAGGCCCGTGCGGTCGGCCGGGTGGCCGGGCGCCGGGGTCTCGTACCAGAAGTGGGCCGCGGCGTCCGGGAGTTTGGCGGTGAGCGCCGCGTGGTCGTCGCGCAGCGGGTGCTCGGCGGGCGAGCGGTCGGCGTGCACCACGGTCACCGGGGCGCGGTGCCCGGCCGCCACGAGCTGCTCCAGCATGGCCAGCATCGGCGTGCAGCCGATGCCCGCGGACGCGAGCAGCAGCGGGGCACCGCCCGAATCAGGACCCGCACCAAGGCTCGCGTCGGAACCCGCGTCAGGGCCCGCGTCGAGGACGAGATCGCCGTACGGGGCCGAGACGCGCAGCCGGTCGCCTTCGCGGACGTGGGCGTGCAGGTGGCCGGAAACCTCGCCGTCCGGGTCGCCCTGGACGCGCTTGACGGTGATCGAGCGGAACTCGCTGCCGGGCGCCGAGATCAGGCTGTACTGGCGTATCTGGCGTGCGCCGTCGGCGAGTTCGACCTGGACCGAGACGTACTGGCCGGCCTTGAAGGCGGGGGCGGGCGCGCCGTCGGCGGGGCGCAGCCGGAAGGTGGCACAGTCGGCGGTCTCCTCGGTGCGGCCCGCCACGGTCCACTCGCGCCAGACGTCCCCGGCGAGTACGCCCTGCTCCTCGTACAGCCGGGTCTCGATGGCGATCAGGGCGTTCGCCATCAGCCAGTACACCTCGTCCCAGGCCGCGGCGACCTCCGGGGTCACGGCCTCGCCGAGCACCTCGGCGATCGCGGCGAAGAGGTGCCGGTGGACGATCTCGTACTGGTCGGCGGTGACGCCCAGCGAGGCGTGCTTGTGGGCGATGCGGTTCAGCATCACGTCCGGGCGGTCCTCGGGGTGATGGACCAGGTGGGTCGCGAACGCGGCTATGGAGCCGGCGAGCGCCTGCTTCTGGAGGCCGGCGGCCTGGTTGCCCCGGTTGAAGAGATCGCGCAGCAGCTCGGGGTGGGCGGCGAAGAGCCGCTCGTAGAAGCGCTCGGTGATGGTTCCGATGGCCGCTCCGACGGCGGGGAGGGTGGCGCGTACGGTCACGGTCGACTTCGCGGACAGCATCGACGGGCTCCTTTAATTGGTATGTGAGATTCGCATTTAAGGGCGTACGGGTGACCGGCGGGTGGCTGAGGGTGTACGGGATGGCCGACAGGTGGCTGACGGAGCGTCAGCGGCTGGTGAGGCCGATCAGGAGCGGACCGGTCGGTGAGGCCACGAGGTCGTCGACGGTGAGCTCGTCGAGGGAGTCGTAGAACGCCTCCTGCGCGCGGTGCAGCGCCCGCCGCAGCCGGCAGGCCGCGGCCAGCGGGCACGGCGCCGACCCCTCGCACTCCACGACGTCACCCGGCCCTTCCAGCTCGCGCACCAGGCCGCCCACGGAAGCGAGATGGCCCGCCGGGCTGAGCGCGAGCCCGCCGCCCCTCCCGCGCCGCGCTTCGACAAGGCCGAGGTGCTGGAGGCGGGCGACGACCTTCGCGGTGTGCGTGTACGGGATGCGCATCGCGTCCGCCACCTCCCGCGTGGTGGGCGGGGCCTGGTCGTCCGCGTTCTCGATGACAGCGAGCCGCATCAGCACCCGCAGCGCCAGGTCGGTGAATCTCGTCAGCCGCATGGGGGCACCGTAAATTAACTTGCATCATGCGTGCAAATTAAAGGTTCGTCGATGTGCCGGTTATCGGCCGGTGTATTCGCGGTGCCGGAAGCGGGGGGCGTGCGGGGAGTGTTCGAGCGCTTCGCGGCGGCTGCCCGGCCTGCTGGTGTTCTAGTCCCACTCATTTGAGTAATGGCGCGGGGACTCTCCGTGCTGGAAGTGTTCTCAGGGCAGTCCAGCTTCAAGATCGTAAGAGCTCAGAAGGAGTCACATGTCGGTCGAGGCAGGTCCCGAGAACCGCGCCCAGCAGAGTCTCGGCACAGCCGCCGCGCGGAACTTGGCGACCACCACCAAGTCCGTGCCGCAGATGCAGGAGATCACCTCCCGTTGGCTGCTGCGGATGCTGCCATGGGTCCAGGTGCAGGGCGGTACATACCGGGTCAACCGACGGCTCAGCTACTCCGTGGGGGACGGGCGGATCACCTTCGTCCAGACCGGTGAGCGGGTCGACGTCATCCCCGCCGAGCTGGGCGAGCTGCCCGCGCTGCGGGGCTACGAGGACGAGGCCGCCCTCACCGAGCTGGCCAACCGCTGCGAGCAGCGCGAGTTCGCGGCGGGCGAGGTCATCGCCACGGCGGGCGACATCACCGACCGGGTGTTCCTGCTCGCGCACGGCCGCGTCGAGAAGATCGGCACCGGTCCCTACGGCGACGAGACGGAGCTCGGCTTCCTCGCCGACGGGGCACACTTCGGCGAGCAGGCGCTGGTCTCCGGCGACTCCGTCTGGGAGTGCACCTACCGCGCCACCACCGGGTGCACCGCCCTGATCCTGAGCCGGGCCGACGTGCTCAACCTCGCGGAGCGCTCCGAGTCGCTGCACGCCCACCTCGCGACGGCCTCGGCGCAGCCCGACCAGCACACCAACAACTACGGCGAAGCGGCGATCGACCTCTCCGCGGGCCACGTCGGCGAAGCGGTCATTCCGCACACGTACGTCGACTACGAGGGCTCGCCCCGCGAGTACGAACTCTCCGTCGCCCAGACCGTGTTGAAGGTCCACAGCCGCGTCGCCGACCTGTACAACCAGCCGATGAACCAGACCGAGCAGCAGTTGCGGCTCACGGTCGAGGCGCTGCGCGAGCGCCAGGAGCACGAGCTCGTCAACAACCGGGAGTTCGGCCTCCTGACCAACTGCGACTACGGCCAGCGCCTCCAGCCGCACGACGGAGTGCCCAGCCCCGACGACATGGACGAGCTGCTCTCCCGGCGGCGCGGCAGCAAACTCTTCCTCGCCCACCCGCGCGCGATCGCCGCCTTCGGGCGCGAGTGCAACAAGCGCGGCCTGGTGCCGGAGTCCGTGGAGGTCGCGGGCCACCACGTACCGGCCTGGCGCGGGGTGCCGATCTTCCCGTGCAACAAGATCCCGGTGAGCGAGGCCCGTACGACCTCGATCATCTGCATGCGTACCGGAGAGGCCGAGCAGGGCGTCATCGGACTCCAGCAGGCCGGCATCCCGGACGAGATCGAGCCGAGCCTGTCGGTCCGCTTCATGGGCATCGACGAGCAGGCGATCATCTCCTACCTGGTCACGGCGTACTACTCGGCCGCGATCCTGGTGCCCGACGCGCTCGGCGTCCTGGAGAACGTCGAGGTCAGCCGCTGGCGGTGAGCTTCCGGTCCGGGCGCGCCTCCTTCGGGCGTGCCCGGCGCCGCCGTCAACTCCTAGAAAGGGAACCCTAGTTGGCAATGCCGGAAGCCATGGAGGGCCGCGAGGCCGTCGAGCTGCTTGAGCGGACCCGTACCGTCGTCAACCCCCAACTGCGCTCCACCGTCGAGTCGTTGCCCGGCTCCATGCGGCGGGTCGCGATGTACCACTTCGGCTGGGAGCAGGCGGACGGCACACCGGCCGGCGGCCAAGGGGGCAAGGCGATCCGTCCCGCGCTCGTCCTCGCCGCCGCCACCGCGCTCGGCGGCCGCACACAAGCGGCGGTGCGGGCAGCGGCCGCCGTCGAACTCGTCCACAACTTCACGCTGCTCCACGACGACGTCATCGACGAGGACGCGACGCGGCGCCACCGCCCCACCGCCTGGACCGTCTTCGGCACCCCGGACGCCATCATCGTCGGCGACGCTCTGCTCGCCCTCGCCCTGCGCCTGATCGCCGACGACGGCCACCCCGCGGCCTCGGCCGCCTCCGCCCGGCTGGCGGCCTGCGTCATCGAACTGTGCGCGGGCCAGCAGGCCGACTGCGCCTTCGAGCAGCGGGGCCCGCAGGACGTCTCGCTCGACGAGTGCCTCGCCATGGCGATGGCCAAGACCGGGGCGCTGCTCGGCTGCGCCTGCGCACTGGGCGCGCTGTACGCGGGTGCGGGCGAGGAGGAGGTCGCCGCCATGGACGCGTTCGGCCGCGAGGCCGGGCTCGCCTTCCAGCTCATCGACGACCTGATCGGCATCTGGGGCGACCCCGGGCGCACCGGCAAACCCGCCGGCGCCGACCTCGCCGCGCACAAGAAGTCGCTGCCCGTCGTCGCCGCGCTGGGCTCGGGCACCCCGGCGGCGGCCGAGTTGGCCGAGCTGTACCGGGCCCCGATGGGGGCCGCCGCGGTCCGCAGGGCCGCCGAGGCGGTCGACCTGGCGGGCGGCCGCGACTGGGCCCAGATCCATGCCGCCGACCGGATGGCCCGCGCCGTCGACCACCTCTCGCGTGCCGTCCCCGACCTCACCGCGGCGGGCGAACTCCTCGCCCTGGCCGAGTTCGTGACCCGCCGCACCCGCTGATCCGCCGGGCGGTCCGGATGGCCGGAGTGGCCCAGTCAATGAGCGGCCAAATGGCCCGAGCGCTGGGCCACTCAGCTTGATTTGATGGGCACATGACGCCCCGCCTCCTGCCGCCCGCAGGCCCCGCCCGCGGCCTCGCCGCCGCCCAGCTCGTCAACTCCATCGGCGACGGGGCCTTCCTGGTCACCTCGGCCCTGTACTTCAGCCGCATAGTCGGCCTCCCGGCCACCCGCATAGGCCTCGGCCTGACCCTCGCCTGGGCGATCGGCGCGCTCGCCGGGGTGCCGCTCGGACAGCTCGCCGACCGGCGCGGCCCGCGCGGCGTCGCCGTCCTGCTCGCCGCCGCCACGGGGGCCTCGGTCGCGGCCTTCCTGTTCGTTCGCGGCTTCCTCCCCTTCGTGCTGGCCGCCTGCTGCTACGCGACCGCGCAGACCGGGCTCTCCGCCGCCCGCCAGGCACTCCTCGCCGCACTCGTCGCCCGCCGGGAGCGCACCCATGTCCTCGCGCACCTCCAGTCCACGCTGAACGCCGGGCTTGCCATCGGAGCCGCGTTCGGCGGGGTCGCCCTGCACTACGGCACCCGCACCGCCTACCTCGCCGTGTTCGCCCTGGACGCGGCGGCCTTCCTGCTCTGCGCACTCGCCCTGCTCCGGCTGCCCCAGGTGCCGCCCAAGGCCGTCGCGCCCGGCGCGGGGCCGCGGTTCGCCGTGCTGCGCGACCACCCCTACGCCGTGGTCACCCTCCTCAACACCCTGCTCCTGCTGCGGATGCCGCTGATCAGCCTCGCCATCCCGCTGTGGACCGTCACCCGCACCGACGCCCCGGGATGGCTGGTGTCCGCGCTGCTCGTGCTCAACACCGGTGCGGTGATGCTCTTCCAGGTCCGTACCGCCTCCGCCGTCCGCGATCTGCCCAGCGCCCGGCGGACCGTGGCGCGCGGCGGGGTGCTGATGCTCGCCTCCTGCGCGGTGTTCGCGCTCAGCGCCGCCGGGACTTCCGCCTGGGTCGCCGTGGTCGTGCTCCTCGTCGCGGGCGGGCTCCAGGTGGCGGGCGAGATGATGCAGTCCGCCGGCGCCTGGCAGATCGGCTTCGACCTCGCACCGGCCGACCAACAGGGCCAGTACCAGGGCTTCTTCGGCATGGGCGTGCCGCTGGCCAGGATGCTCGGCCCGCTGCTGCTCACCGCGCTCGTCGTCGACTGGGGCGTGCCCGGCTGGCTGCTGCTCGGCGCCCTGTTCCTCGGCGCCGGCCTCGCGCTCGGGCCCGCGGTCCGCTGGGCCGAGCGGTCCAACTCTACGATGGTGGCGGTCGGTTGAGACGGTCGGACGACTCGGGAGCGGTGGAGATGGGCGTACGGACCAGGCGGGCCGAGCAGAGCGACGCGGTGGCGGCGGTACGCATCCTCGACGCGGCGTTCCTGAACGACCCGGTGAGCAGCTGGGTGCTGCCCGACGAGGCGCGGCGGCGCGAGGTGCACCACCTGCTGATGGAGGCGTTCTTCCAGCTCTCCCTCACCGAGGGACATGTGGACATCACCGAGGACGGCTCGGCGGTCGCGCTGTGGATCGACGTCCCGGCCGAGCGGCGGGAACCGGAGGGCGGCGACGACGGGCCCGCGCGGCTGCGGGCCTTCGTCGACCCCGAGAACGAGCGGGTCGAGCAGATCGCGCACCTGACGGCCGCCATCCATCCGCACGGCCGCGCCCACGCCTACCTCTGGATGGTCGGGGTGGCCCCGGACAGGCAGGGCGAGGGCCTGGGCGCCGAGCTGATCACTTCCGTACTGGAGCGGTGCGACCGGGAGGGCCTGCCCGCCTACCTGGAGGCGAGCAGCGAGCGAAGCCCCCGTCTCTACCGGCGCCTCGGCTTCGCCCCGCTCGGCGACCCGGTGCGGCTGCCGGACGGCCCGCTGATGTACCCGATGTGGCGCGAGCCGAAGGCCTGAGGCCGGCGCGTCGAGGCGGTTCAGACACAGGCTCTCAGCCCGGCACGATGCGGGAGACGATGAGGTCGACGAGCCGGGATGCCTCCTGCTCGGCCAACTCGCGCTCGCGGCCGCCCTGTTCGTCCCGGAGGTCGCCGTCACCGCGCGCAGCGCCTTCATCCCGCACAGCGGCCTCATTCCGTACGTCGTCCTCGTCGGCGAACACCCCCGGCAGCGTGAAGAGCTCGACGAGCAGCCCGCTCATCGCGAGGTGGAGCAGGCGGACGGTGTCGGGGTCGCCGGGCATCCCGGAGTCCACGTGGAACTGGATGTTGGCCTCCAGGTCGGCGCGGATAGCCCGGGTCAGCTCCGTCCGCAGCGCGGGCCGCCGGGTGGCTTCGAGGCGCAGCTCCAGCATGGCCAGGTAGCCGGTGCGCTCGGCGGTCATCCGCCGCACCAGCCAGTGCATCAGCGAGGCGTACAGCTCGCGCGAGGGCTCCGGGCGCATCGCCTCGGCGACCGCGTGCGGGGAGGGTGTCATGCGTATGTGGATGTGCCGGCCGGCCTGGGTGAACAGGTCGTCCCTGCTGGCGAAGTAGTTGGACGAGGTGCCCGCGGGCACGCCCGCCTCCGCGTCCACGGCGCGAAACGTCAGCCCGCGCGCTCCTTCCCGCGCGAGCACTTCGATCGCCGCGTCGACGAGAGCGGTTCTGCGTTCGGGGTTTCTCACCATGCCGGAACTCCTGTGGAAAATAAGGGGGTTGCGCAACCACTACACCTGAAGCACTATAGCTGTCGTGGTCGGTATGGAAGGGCCACACCCCCGAGCCTCAAGAGGTCAGTTTGCGCAAGCTCTCGTATTTCATCGGCATGTCCCTCGACGGCTTCATCGCGGGTCCCGATCACGAGATCCAGTTCCTGATGGACCAACTGTCCCCGGCGTACCTCGACTACCTGAAGACGGAGTGGCCGGAGACGCTGGCCACCGCAGGGCGGCGGCACTTCGGCTGCGACGACGCCGAGAACACCCACTACGACACCGTCCTGATGGGCCGGGCGTCCTACGAGCCGGGCCTCAAGGAGGGCATGCCCGACCCGTACGCCCACCTCAAGACGTACGTCTTCTCGCGCAGCCTCGCCGAATCCCCGCACCCCGCCGTCGAGTTGGTGGCGGGCGACCCGGTGGCCAAGGTGCGCGAGCTCAAGCGGCAGGACGGCCTCGGCATCTGGCTGTGCGGCGGCGGAAATCTCGCCGGTCAGCTGGCGGACGAGATCGACGAACTGGTGATCAAGACCTACCCGGTGCTCGCGGGCGACGGAATCCGGGTCGTGTCGGGTGAATTCGGCCCGCGCCAGTTCGAGTTGGCCGACTCGCGAGCGTTCGACAATGGTGCGGTCGTCTCGAAGTACACAAGGAAGCGGTAACGCTCATTTCGGTCACCCCCTGTGACGAACAGCAGGGTGCGCCGCTAATCTCCGCCCATGACACCACAGTCATGGGCGGGTTGGTACCGGGACCGCCTAGGATCCGAAGCGCTGACGATCACCACTGACGGGACGCAACTGCGGACCCGGATCAGGGGGGTCGATTTCGCCGGAGCGAGCTTTGACTCGCTCGGCCCGGTACCGGGGATACCGACGGAGAGCGGCACCTTCGCGCTCGACGACGGGAACCTCCGTGACTTCGTACTCGAATGGGACATGCCCGTGCCCGTCGCCTCGGACGACGGCGCCGTCCAGCAGGCCACCCTCAGCTGCCTGCTCTCCCTGAAACCGCCGGAGCCCGACCTCGGGGTCGCCCTGCACTTCGGGGGAGCGGTGTACGCCAGCGGGCGGGCCGAGCTCGACTTCGGCTCCGTGCTCGACGACATCCGGCGCCAACTCCCGTCCGGCTCAAGCCTCCAGCGGTCCCCCCTAGACGCGATCTGACCCTCTCCCTCCTCCCCCTCTTCGCCTTCCTCTGCTGTTCCTCCCGCGGCCGCTGCGCATCGGGGAGTCCTCGGGGCTCCCCGATGCGGGGCGGCCGCTCTGCGTCGGGAGCCCTGCCCCCGGAACCGAACCGAACCCGACCTGCCCTCGTCCTTGGGTCCTTCCTTCCTTTCTTGGCTCGCATTGTTCTACTACTATGCAAACAAGGAGGCTTCGATGAATCGTGTCCGGTACCGCTTGGTGGCCATAGCCGTTCTGCCGTTCCTGCTCGCCCTGGCCGTCGACCTGACGGCGTTCGTGCTCCTTCGTGACCGGCTGCCCGACCGGCTGGCCAGCCACTTCACCGCGGGCGGCAGCTCCGACGACACCCAGAGCCACACCTCGTACCTGCTCTTCGTCCTCGTGACGCATGTCGGGCTCGCCGCCCTGTGGACCGTCGTGGCGCGGACCGGGGACCCGGCCGTGCGCGGGCTGCGGTGGATGATCGGAGCCGGGTACGCGACCGCCGGGCTGCTCGGCTACCTGATGGTCGCCGTACTGGTCGCCAACGCCGACGCGACCGACCCCGGGCAGGTGCGGATGCCCCCGTGGCAGCTCGCCATCGGGGCGGGCTGCGGCGCGCTCGCGGCGGGGATCGGCTGGCTGCTCCTGCTGACCGTGTCGATGCCCGCCCCCATGCCGTCGCCCGGCCCCGGCGAGGCGGAGCGGCTCGACCTCGCCGAGGGCGAGTCGGCGGGCTGGCTGCGCCGGGCGCCCTCACGGGTCATGCTCGCGATGGGGGTGGCGCTGGCCCTCACGGGGATCGCCCTGCTGTACGTCGGCGGAACGCCCCACGCGATCATCGTGCTCGGCGGCGCACTGCTGTGTCTCGCCTTCTCCTGCCCGTACGTCACCGTCGACCGGCACGGCCTGACCGCGCGGCCGACCGTACTGCCCTGGCCGCGGATCCGGGTGCCGCTGTCCGATGTCGACCGGGCGATCAGCCGCGAGGTCAAAATCCTTTCGGAGTACGGGGGCTGGGGCTATCGGGTGCGTCCGGGCAAGACGGGTCTGATGCTGCGCTCGGGCGAGGCGCTCGTCGTGCGGCGGGTGGGGGGCCGCGAGTTCGCGGTGACCGTGGACGACTCGGCGACGGCCGCCGCGCTGCTCAACACACTGGCCGACCGTGAGGGGGCGAAGCGCTGATGCTGTTCCGTGTGGACCCGGCGTCGCCGCAGCCGCTGGGTGACCAGATCGCGGCGTCGGTGCGCCGGGCGATCGCCGACGGCAAGGTGACCCCGGGCGAACGCCTCCCGGCGGCCCGCTCCCTGGCGGACTCCCTGGGCGTCAACCTCCATACGGTGCTGAGGGGTTACCAGCGCCTGAGGGAGGAGGGCCTGATCGAACTCCGGCGGGGCCGGGGTGCGGTGGTCGTGGGCGACGCGTCCGCGCGGGACCGGGCTTCCCTGATGCTGAGGGTGCGGGAACTGGTCGACCAGGCAAGGGAGTTGGGCCTTACGGAGGAAGAGGTTGTGGGGTTGGTGAGGCGGGGGCTGGCGTGAGCCCCGCGGGGTGCTGAGGGGTGCGGGGTGCTGGAGGGTGCGGGGTTGCGGCACCCCAAGTTCTCGACTCCGCTCGAAGAGGGCCCCGCGGGGCGCTCAGTACGTCTGGATCTCGACCAGATTCCCGTCCGGATCAAGGACGTGCGCGGCCCGCAGCCCCGGCCCCCACTCGGGCAGGTCGCGCGCCGGGGCCGCGATGACGCCCCCCGCCTCCGCGCAGAGCGAGACCGCGGAGTCGAGGGCCTCTCGCGAGGCCACGTGGATGACGAGCGACCCGCCCCCGCGAGGGACCCGGTCCTCGCCGAGCGCGGAGACCATCGCGGCCCGGGTGAACAGGGCGAGCGCGGTCCGGCCGCCGGCCGCGTCCCAACTGGCGTAGCCGGACGAGGAGTTGCCGCGTGCGAGGGTGCAGCCGGTGAGCCCGGGCAGCACGGCGTCGTAGAAGCGGAACGAGGGTTCGTAACGGTCGACGAGAAGCCGGGGGTACGGAGGCTCCAGAGGTTCCATGCCCTCGAACCTAACCCGGAAGATGACCTTCCGCGGTGTGCCAGTAGTCACGCGTCTCGACCGCGAGCCCGTTCGCGTCGAAGCGTACGAACACGCAGCCCGCGAGGGTGACCGGAGCCTCGCCCTCGAAGGCCAGCACCCGGAACTCGGCGACCGCGAGCCCGTCCTGGCCCACCAGGGGTTCGCCGAACCGCACCTCCTGGACCCGTTCCCCCTCGAACGACCAGCGCAGATAGGCGGCGAGTTCCTGCCGGCCCCGGTGCGGCGGCCGGAACGGCATGGAGGTGTGGACGACGTCGTCGGCGTACAGCTCCAGGATGGCGTCGACGTCGTGCCGGGCCCAGCCGGCTTGCCATGTGGTGACGAATCGCCGCGCGGCGGCGGCGAGATCGAGGCTGCCCATGCCGTCGAGTATCGCCGAGGCCGGACCTGGGGCTCAGAGCCTGTACCTGGACCCCGTCCGCCCGAGTCCGCGGCCGTCTGCCTGATCCGGGTCCGCACACAGGCTCTCAGCCCCGGAGGGCGTGCTGCTCGGCGATCAGCAGGGCGCAGGCCATGGACTCGGTGCCCGCCGAGTCGACCTCGACGTCGTACCGCACTCCGAGGTGTACGGAGTCGGCCTGGACGCGGGCCATGCCGGGGACGCGGTCGCCGCGGGCGATCTCGCGCCCGGCCGCGGTGTCGGGGTCGCAGCGGACCGCGACCCAGAGCACGTCGAGCCCGTCGAGGGCGTGGAGCCAGCGCTTCTGCCCGTCGGCGCCGTCGAGCAACACCTCGTCGAGAATGACCCGGGCGCCGGCCCGCACCATGGCGGCGACCCCGTGCCGCCAGGCGTCCGAGAGCCGCCGGTACTCGGGGCCCACGGTCACCGTGCCATCGGCCCCGACGCCGAGCCCGCCCCCGCTCCCGCCCTCGCCGTGGCGGAGCGAGGCGGGCATGGCCGCGTCGACCGAATCGACCCCGAAAGCCAGCCAAGCCCCGGGCAGCACGGCCTGCAGACACCGGGCGATCCCGGACTTCCCGGAACTGGACCCGCCGTTGAGCACGATCACCTGACACGAAGGGATGTCGCTCTGATCCATCACAGCGCCAAGCTAAGCGGCCGGCCTTTCCGGGGCCAACGGATTTGAACCCGGCCCGCAACGCCGAGGCCCCGCATCGGAGTTGTCATCGTCACGATGGGCACACGCCCGCGAGAGCTGGATGCTCTGACGGCCTCCGTCGGAAAGCGGACACGCCTCCTGCCAGGGTTGTCCTGAGCACGGGGGGACCGGGCGCCGCGTTCACCGATGAGCGGCCAGCACCGCCGCGAGGCCTTCTTGCAAATCTTTGACGAAATACTCGGGAACCTCAAGGGACGGGAAATGTCCCCCGGTTTCTGGCGACCTCCATCGGACGATCTGTCGGTACCGCTCCTGTGCCCATGGGCGCGGACACTTCTCGATGTCGCGGGGATACATGCTGATTGCTGACGGGACGTCGACCCGAAGTTCGGGATCGAGCGAGTTGTGGCTTTCGTAGTAAATGCGGGCCGCCGATGCGCCGGTCCGCGTCAGCCAATACAGGGTGACGTCGTCAAGAACACGGTCTATGGAAATCGCCTCGAACGGGCTGTCTTCGGTATCGGACCACTCGGCGAACTTGTCAAGAATCCAGGCAAGAAGCCCGACCGGTGAGTCGACGAGCGAGTAGCCGATGGTCTGCGGTCGGGTCGCCTGCTGCTTCGCGTACGCCGCGCGCTGGCGCCAGAAATCGCGGGTTTCCTCGGCCCATTTGCGCTCGGCCGCCGTCAGCCCGTCCGTTGTCAACCCGGGTGGTGCCTGCGCGAGCGTTGTGTGGATACCGAGAACGTGCGCCGGGAACCTGCCGGCGAGGATTGTGGTGATCACACCTCCCCAGTCACCACCGTGGGCTGCGAACTTGCTGTAGCCGAGCCTTTCCATCAGTTTCACCCATGCGGCCGCGATCTTTTCGGTTCCCCACCCGATGGTGGTCGGCTTGTCGCTGTAGCCAAAGCCTGGCAGCGACGGGACCACGACGTGGAACGCCGGCGCATCTGGATTTTTCGGATCCGCCAACTCGTCCACTACGTCGATGAACTCGGCAATGCTGCCCGGCCAGCCGTGCGTCAAGATCAGAGGAGTGGCATCCGCACGCGCGGATCGACGGTGCAGGAAGTGGATTCCCAAATCATCAATGATCGTGCGGAACTGGCCGATCCGGTTGAGGCGTTCTTCGAACGACCGCCAGTTGTACCCGGTGCGCCAGTAGTTCACGACATCGACGAGGTCGGCGCGAGGTACGCCCTGGTCCCATCGGCGAGGGCCGAGCGCGGCGCGATGGACCGTCTCTGCCTCCGGGAGTCGCGCCGCGGCCAGTCGCGCGCGCAGGTCGTCGAGTTCGGCGTCGGTTGCGTGGGCTTCAAATGCTTGTACGTCGCTGGTGAGACGGGGCATGAGACCTCCTGGCCGTCACGGAACCGGCTACGATCCATAGCGAACCGGCTTGGACGGTTCTAGCAGGCAGCTATGTCGGCACGCAACCAGCTAAGGTGGTTCCATGCGTCTTGAGTACCCTGACTTCCGCCTCGGTAATGTGCTGGCGACCAGCTTCACGGGGACTCTGTCGGAGCGTCATGGTGACGCCGTGGAGCGCATTCCCACGCCCCACCGGCTCATCGACTGGCTGGCGGTGAACGGCCTCGCCGTGGACTCCTGCACCACTGCCCAGCTCGACCTCGCCCGGGAACTGAGGGAGTCGATTCACGCCGCCGCGACAGCGGTCGCGATCCAGGACGCTCTCCCTGCCTCCGCTGTCCAAGTCATCAATGACTGCAGCGCTCAGGGTCGGGCCGCGGCCATCCTGACGCCCGAGGGAAAGCGGCGATGGCGGCTCAGCTCGGCTTCCTGCGTGGAAGATGCCCTCAGTGTGATCGCCGCCGACGCGATCAGCGTCATCGCGGGCGAACGAGACGGAAAATTGGCCTTGTGCGCATCACCAACCTGCCGAGCCGCGTTCTTCGACACCAGTCAAAGTCGCACCCGCAAGTGGTGTGACATGAACACGTGCGGGAATCGTCAGAAGAAGGCGCGCTTCCATGCCAACCAGCGCAAAAACCTCAGATCAGCGGAGTGATCGTTACCTCGGTCCATCCAAGTGCGCCCCGCCCTCATCGCGGGCGGAGCAAGCGCCAAGCGGGTTCGGCTCGTTCTCGGCCGGGCGTCCGGGGTTTATCACCTGCGGACCCACGCGCACCTCTGGCCGGGGGGAAACAAGACCGCACCCGGACCGTCAGGGCGCCGGTCTCGGCGGCCTGCTGGCCGGGTGCGGGCAAGGGGGCCGACGCGCCCCGCGAGATCGCGGGGCAGAAGGCCTGACCAAAGGTCAGGCCTTCTTCGTCTCCCAGAAGATGCGGTCGATCTCGGCGATGAGGTCGAGCGCCTTCTGGCCGGTCGCCGGGTCGGTCGACGCCTTGGCGGCCGAGAGGGCCTTCAGGGTGTCGTTGACCAGCTGGTGCAGCTCCGGGTACTTCTCGAAGTGCGGCGGCTTGAAGTAGTCGCTCCACAGCACCGAAACGTGGTGCTTGGCGAGCTCCGCGCGCTGTTCCTTGATGACCACGGCACGGGCACGGAAGTGCGCGTCCTCGTTGGCCTGGAACTTCTCCTGTACGGCCTTGACCGACTCCGCCTCGATGCGGGCCTGGGCCGGGTCGTACACACCGCAGGGCAGGTCGCAGTGCGCGCTGACCTTCACCTTGGGGGCAAACAGGCGGGAAAGCATTGAGCTGTCCTTCCTCGTGATCGTCTTCTCAGGTGGGACATTACTCGGTGAGAGACGGGATTTCGCGGGTGCCCCCGTGGGCTTAGGTCAAAAGTCCAGGGTCACCATGGGACTCGTGGCGGAACGTACCGTGGGAGTGGCGGCGGGGTGCCGGTGGCCTGGAGGTGGGTGACGTATGACGGATGAGGGGCGGGAGCCGAGGGTGCCGTTGGGGATCGCCGAGGTCCTGGGGACCTCGATGGTTCCCACGTTGCTGCACGGGGATCAGCTGCTCGTGCACTACGGGGCCGAGTTGAGGGCCGGGGACGTGGCCGTGCTGCGGCACCCCTTGCAGCAGGATCTGCTCATCGTCAAGCGGCTCATGGAGCTGCGCGAGAGCGGCTGGTGGGTGCTCGGCGACAACGCCGACGACGAGGTGGTGGACAGCCGGGCCTTCGGCGCAGTGCCCGTCGAGCTCGTACTCGGCCGGGTGCGCGGGCGCTACCGGCCGATGACGGCCGGGCGTCGGCGCACCCTCGGCTACTTGGTGTCCTGGGTCGTCTCGTCGGTCAGGCCGGTGCTCTCCGACCGCTCGGTCTCCAGGCGTTTGCGGGCCCGGTAGGCGGCCACGTTCGCCCGGGTCGCGCAGCGGTCCGAGCAGTAGCGGCGCGAGCGGTTGGTCGAGGTGTCCAGGTAGGCGTTGCGGCACGGCGCAGCCTGGCACAGGCCGAGCCGGTCGACCCCGTACTCCGTGAGGTGGAAGGCCAGGCCCATGGAGGCGATCGCCGCGTAGCCCGCCGTCGCGTTGGACGGGTGGTCGGCGAGGTGCATGTGCCACAGGGGGCGGCCGTCCTCGTCCCGGTGCTCGTGGCCCGACACCTGCGGGCTCACGGGGAACTCCAGGAGCAGCGAGTTGAGGAGGTCCACCGCCTGGACCTCCTCGCCCGCGTCCGCCGCCTCGAAGACCGCCCGCAGCCGGGCCCGTACCGAACGGAAGCGCGTCACGTCCGCGTCCGTCGCCCGGCGGGCCGCCGACTGGTTCCCGCCGAACAGTTCGCGGACCGCGTCCACCGAAGTCAGCGAGTCCTTGTTGCGGGCCGGCTCCTCGGTGTTGACCAGGCGCACGGCGTAGTCCGAGTAATAGGCCAGTTCCACTTGTAGTCCTTACGGCGGCGGTCTATGGTCTGGAGTGTTCACAGGTAACGGCTGGATACCCTTCGAGGGTATTACAGAGTGGCTTCCTAGGAGGGATCGCGGTGTCGGAGACTGTCACTGGGGCCGGTACGGGCACCAACTGGCGAGGCTGGCAGGACAGCTGGGACCGGCAGCAGGAGTGGTACATGCCGGACCGCGAGGAGCGCTTCCGGGTCATGCTCGACATGGTCGAGGCCTGCGTCGGTCCCGCGCCGCGCGTGCTCGACCTCGCGTGCGGTACGGGGAGTATTACGGACCGGCTCCTCAAGAGGTTCCCGGACGCGATCAGCACGGGGGTGGATCTCGACCCCGCGCTCCTCGCCATCGCCGAGGGCACCTTCGCCGGGGACGCGCGCGTCACCTTCGTGACCGCCGACCTCAAGGATCCGGGATGGGTCGAGCTGCTGCCGTACGACTCCTACGATGCCGTGCTCACCGCGACCGCCCTCCACTGGCTGCACAGCGAGCCGCTCGCCGCGCTCTACGGGCAGGTCGCCGGGCTCGTCCGCGACGGCGGTGTCTTCATGAACGCCGACCACATGATCGACCCCGCCACCCCGCGCATCAACGCCGCCGAACGCGCCCGGCGGCACGCCCAGATGGGCCGCGCCAAGGCCGCCGGCGCCCTCGACTGGGCCGACTGGTGGGCGCTGGCCGCCCAGGACCCGGTCCTGGCCGGGCCGACCGCGAAGCGGTACGAGATCTACGGCGAGCACGCCGACGGCGACATGCCCTCGGCCGCCTGGCACGCCGAAACCCTGCGCGCCACCGGCTTCGCCGAGGCCCGCCCCGTATGGGCCTCCCCCTCGGACACGCTGCTCCTCGCCCTCAAGTAGCGGACGCGGAAGGGGGGTTATGGGCGCAGGCCCATAACCCCCCTTCCGTTGTGTCGCGTTACAGCACCTTCGACAGGAACGACTTCGTCCGGTCGTGCTGAGGGTTCGTCAGAACATCGCGCGGGTTGCCCGCTTCGACCACCACGCCGTCGTCCATGAAGACCAGCGAGTCGCCGACCTCACGGGCGAAGCCCATCTCGTGGGTGACCACGATCATCGTCATGCCGTCCTCGGCGAGGCCGCGCATGACGTCCAGGACGTCGCCCACCAGCTCGGGGTCGAGCGCGGAGGTCGGCTCGTCGAAGAGCATCAGCTTCGGCTCCATCGCGAGCGCGCGGGCGATCGCCACGCGCTGCTGCTGGCCGCCGGAGAGCTGCGAGGGGTAGTTGCCCGCCTTGTCGGCGAGGCCGACCCGGTCGAGCAGCTTCAGGGCCCGCTCGCGGGCCACCGCCTTCGACTCCCGCTTGACCTGGACCGGCGCCTCCATGACGTTCTCGACGGCCGTCATGTGCGGGAACAGGTTGAAGCGCTGGAAGACCATGCCGATGTCCCGGCGCTTCAGGGCGACTTCGCTGTCCTTCAGCTCGTACAGCTTGTCGCCCTTCTGGCGGTAGCCGACCAGCTCGCCGTCGACGTAAAGGCGCCCGGCGTTGATCTGTTCCAGGTGGTTGATGCACCGCAGGAACGTCGACTTGCCGGAGCCGGACGGGCCGATCAGGCAGAACACCTCACCCTCGGCCACCTCCAGGTCGATGCCCTTGAGGATGTGGGCGGGGCCGAACGACTTGTGGACGCCCTCCGCCTTGACCATCGGTTGTGCAGTCATGGGATCACCGCCGCCAGTTGGAGAGGGAGAGCAGGTTCGACTTGATGCGCTCCAGCGGCGTGGGCGGCAGGGCGCGCAGCGAACCGCGTGCGAAACGGCGCTCCAGGTAGTACTGGCCGACGCTGAACACGCTGGTCAGAGCCAGGTACCAGATCGAGGCGACGAAGAGCATCTCCATCACCGCGAACGAGGTCGCGGCGACGTCCTGGGCACTGCGCAGCAGGTCCTGGTACTGGACGGCGACGACGAGCGACGAGGTCTTGAGCATGTTGATGAACTCGTTGCCCGTCGGCGGGATGATCACCCGCATCGACTGGGGGAGTACGACGCGGCGCATGGTCTGCATCTGGGTCATGCCGAGCGCGTGCGAGGCCTCGGTCTGGCCCTCGTCCACCGACTGGATGCCGGCCCGGACGATCTCCGCCATGTACGCGCCCTCGTTCAGGCCGAGGCCGAGCAGGGCGGCGAGGAACGGAGTCATGACCGCGGTCATGTAGTCCTTGTAGAACCCGAGGTTCAGGATCGGGAAGATCAGCGCCAGGTTGAACCAGATCAGGAGCTGTACGTAGACCGGGGTGCCCCGGAAGAACCAGATGTACAGCCAGGCGACCGAACTGGTCACCGGGTTCTTCGAGAGCCGCATCACGGCGAACAGCACACCGAGCGCCAGGCCCACGGCCATGGAGACGACGCTGATGAGCACGGTGTGCCACAGGCCGGTCAGGATGCTGGAGTCGAACAGCTTGTCCGTGACGGTGGCCCAGCGCACATTGCCCTGGGCGAACGCGTACCCGAGCGCGCCGAGCACGGCGACGACGACCACGGCGCTGATCCAGCGGCCGTAGTGGCGTACGGGGATGGCACGGATGATGTCCGGCGGGACCTGCTCCGGGGCGGCGTCCGCCGGACCGGAGGGGGTCTTGTCGAGCTTGTCAGTCACAGCGACTGCCCTTCAGTGGTGCGCGGGGGTCAGGAGCCGCCGTTGATGGCTGCCTTGGTGACGGCGCCCTGCGCGCCGCCCCACTTGTCGATCGCCGTCTTGTACGTGCCGTCCGCGATGATCGCGTCCAGCGCGGCCGAGAGGGCGTCACGCAGCTGCGTGTTCTTCTTGTCCACCGCGATGCCGAAGGGGCCCGCGTCCGACTTGTTGGCGACCGCCTCGAAGTCGGCGCCGCCGCCCGCGGTCTTCGCGATGTACGCGGCGACGGGGGAGTCGTTGAGGTCCGCCACCGCGCCGCCGGCCTTGACGCGGGTCTGCGCCTCGGCGTCGGTGGCGTAGGGCTCGAAGTCGAGCTTGCCCTTGCCGTCCTTCTCGCACTTGGCGGCGAGGTCCTTGGCGGCCTGCTCGTACGTCGTACCGCGCTGCACGGCGATCTTCTTGCCGCACAGGTCGTCGGTGGACTTGATGCCCTCCGGGTTGCCCTTCTTGACCAGGATGCCGGTGCTGGCCGTGTAGTAGTCGACGAAGTCGACGCCCGTACCGGTCTTCTTGCCGTCCTTGTCAAGGCCCTGCTGGCGGGCCTTGGTGTCGCTCACCGAGGACATGACCGCGTCGTAGCGGCCGGTCGGCAGCGCGCCGAGCAGGGTGTCGAAGGTGCCGCTGGTGAACTCGAACTTCACGCCGAGCTGCTTGCCGAGGGCGTCGGCGATGTCGGGGTCGATGCCGACGATCTTCTCGCCCTGCTTGAACTCCATGGGGGCGTAGGTGGCGTCGGTCCCGACCTTGATGACGCCGGCCTTCTGGATGTTCGCGGGCAGCTTGGAGAAGAGGGGCGCGGACTTCGAGGCCCCGCCAGAGGACTCGGGGGCCGAGCCCTTCTTCGTCTGGTCACCGCAGCCGGTGACCAGCAGGGCGCCCGCGACCGCGATCGCGCCGACCGCGGCAATCCGGGACTTGGAGGCGGTCGTACGGCGGGTGTTGCTTGCGGTCATGGTCGGGTTCCTCCGGCAGATGTTGAGTGGAGTGGCCATGGAGTGCGTACGAAACGACGACGCACAGGTCCTGGGCGGTGGTCGTGCACGCATCCTCGGGTGTCGCGACCGCGGTGTGAACCGCGTGTGAAGTCGCATCTTGCCATTCGGACCCCGGAAATCAGGGTCGCAGCCATGTCAAAATCGGATAACGGGTCACCCCCCGAACCCCAACAAGCCGGAACACCAAGGCCCACCGGGCCGGACCATGTGCGGGAAGTGTCCGCGGGGACCGGAGAATCTCCGGTTCATCTCGCGTTGTGGACATGTTTCAGGCCGCGTACACGACTTGTCGTGACATCACACCAAGAGTCGTGTCACGGTACGGAGACCGCTTGCGACCGGGCGTCGACGCTGGGCCAATATGGACTCGTCGGCGGACGTCAATGTCCGGTAAGAAGGATCCTTACACCCCTCATCCGGGGCTCAGGGCGCGTGTGCGGCGCGCCCGCGCGTACGTACCTCCTCCCCGCGAGGCGGGCCAACCGCCCTCCGTGGGGCACGTACGCGGGTCCGCCCACCCCTCCTCAACAAGGAGTGGCCACCCTCAACTGATGAAGACTTAAGGGGTAAACACAATGGCAGCGGAGATCGTCAATCCTCGCAGCGACAGCAGCACGGAGGGTTCTGACGAGCCCTTCGACCCGGCCTTCGCGCTCCACCGGGGCGGCAAGATGGCCGTCCAGGCCACCGTGCCGATCCGTGACAAGGACGACCTGTCCCTCGCGTACACGCCGGGCGTCGCCAAGGTGTGCAGCGCGATCGCGGAGAACCCGGAGCTGGTCCACGACTACACCTGGAAGTCTCAGGTGGTCGCCGTCGTGACGGACGGTACGGCGGTGCTCGGGCTCGGTGACATCGGTCCGGAGGCCTCCCTCCCCGTGATGGAGGGCAAGGCGATCCTCTTCAAGCAGTTCGGCGGCGTCGACGCGGTTCCGATCGCGCTCGCGACCACCGACACGGACGAGATCATCGAGACCGTCGTCCGGCTGGCCCCGTCCTTCGGTGGGGTGAACCTGGAGGACATCTCCGCCCCGCGCTGCTTCGAGATCGAGCGCCGGCTGCAGGAGGCCCTGGACATCCCGGTCTTCCACGACGACCAGCACGGCACGGCCGTCGTCACCCTGGCCGCCCTGCGCAACGCCGCGAAGCTCACCGGACGCACCCTCGGCGACCTGCGCGCGGTGATCTCCGGGGCCGGTGCGGCCGGTGTCGCCATCGCCAAGTTCCTCCTCGAAGCGGGCCTCGGCGATGTGGCGGTCGCGGACCGCAAGGGCATCGTCAGCAGCGACCGGACCGACCTGACGGACGTCAAGCGCGAGCTCGCCGAGCTCACCAACAAGGCGGGCCTGACCGGCTCCCTGGAGACCGCGCTGGCCGGCGCCGACGTCTTCATCGGCGTCTCCGGCGGTACGGTCCCCGAGCCCGCGGTCGCCTCCATGGCGCCGGGCGCCTTCGTCTTCGCGATGGCCAACCCGAACCCCGAGGTGCACCCCGACATCGCGCACAAGTACGCGTCGGTCGTGGCCACCGGCCGCTCGGACTACCCGAACCAGATCAACAACGTCCTCGCCTTCCCCGGCATCTTCGCGGGCGCCCTCCAGGTCCGGGCCTCCCGGATCACCGAGGGCATGAAGATCGCCGCGGCGAACGCGCTGGCCGACGTCGTGGGCGACCAGCTCGCCGCCGACTACGTCATCCCGTCCCCGTTCGACGAGCGGGTCGCCCCGGCCGTCACGGCGGCGGTGGCGGCGGCCGCCCGCGCCGAGGGCGTGGCGCGCCGGTAGTCCGTCCGGTCCGGGATCCGTTCGTACGCGAGCCGTACCGGGATCCGTTCGTACGCGAGCCGTACCGGGATCCGTTCTTGCGCGAGCCGTGCCGGGCTCTCCTTCGGGGGAGCCCGGCACGGCTTTTTCGTCGCCCTTCCCGGCGTGCGAGGCGTCACAGCCGTGGGAGGTTCCGGCGGCCGGGCCGCGCGCTCTAGGGTCAGGGCCATGTTCGCCGCCTACGCCGCCCGCATCGACCGTGACCAGCCGCTCAGCGGCCTTGAGTTGGGGGAGCGGCCGGCCCCCGAGGTACGCCCCGGCTGGACGCTCGTCGACGTACGGGCCGCCTCCCTCAACCACCACGACGTCTGGTCGCTGCGCGGGGTCGGACTCACCGAGGACAAGCTGCCGATGATCCTCGGCTGCGACGCGGCCGGGGTCGACCAGGACGGCAACGAGGTCGTCCTGCACTCGGTGATCGGCCAGACCGGCCACGGCGTCGGCCCCACCGAGGGCCGCTCGATCCTCACCGAGAAGTACCAGGGCACCTTCGCCGAGCAGGTCGCCGTCCCCACCTGGAACGTACTGCCGAAGCCGAAGGAACTGAGCTTCGCGGAGGCGGCCTGCATGCCGACCGCCTGGCTGACGGCGTACCGGATGCTGTTCACCAACGCCGGGGTGCGGCCTGGGGATTCGGTCCTGGTGCAGGGTGCGGGAGGCGGCGTCGCCACCGCCGCGATCGTGCTCGGCAAGGCGGCCGGCCTGCGGGTCTTCGCCACCAGCCGCGACGAGGCCAAGCGCAGGCGGGCCGTGGAACTGGGCGCCGTCGAGGCGTACGAACCCGGTGCGCGGCTGCCGCAGCGCGTCGACGCGGTGATCGAGACGGTGGGTGCCGCGACCTGGTCGCACTCGGTCAAGTCCCTGCGCCCCGGCGGCACGTTGGTCATTTCGGGCGCCACCAGCGGCGACCGCCCCGCGCACGCCGAACTGACCCGCATCTTCTTCCTGGAGCTCAAGGTCGTCGGCTCGACGATGGGCACGAAGGACGAGCTGGAGGACCTCCTCGCGTTCTGCTCGGCGACGGGCGTACGTCCCGTCATCGACGAGGTGCTCCCGCTGGACCGGGCGCGCGAGGGCTTCGAGAAGGTGGCCTCGGGGGACCTGTTCGGGAAGGTGGTCCTCACGGTGGGGTGAGTCCTGCCGCCGGGCTCCTGGGGCCGCGGTTCCGCGTGTACGTGTGCGCGGGGCCGCGGCCTTTTGCGTGGGCTCGGCTCGCGTGGGCTCGGTGTCAACCAGAGTTGACAGGCGAAGGGGTGTCAACGTAAATTGACACCTATGACCGAGGCCACCGATCTCGCCGCACGAGCCGGCGACCGCGACCCGAGGGTCGGACTGCGAGCCGTCGCCGCGCTGCGGCGGCTCCTGGAACAGCTCGAATCCGTACAGGTACGAAGTGCCCGCAACCAGGGCTGGTCATGGCAGGAGATCGCCGCCGAGCTGGGGGTCAGCCGGCAGGCCGTCCACAAGAAGCACGGGAGGAATTGATGTTCGAGCGATTCACGGGGAACGCCCGTGGAGTGGTGACGGGCGCGGTCGAGCACGCCTCGCGTGCGGGGTCCCCGGTGGTGACCGAGGAGCACCTGCTCCTCGCCCTCCTCGACCGCGAGGGCTCCAAGGCGGCCTTCGCGCTCACCTCCCTCGGGGTCACCGACCGGCGCGCCGAAGTCACCGAGGCGCTGGCCGCCGCGCGGCGCCGGGGCGGCATGTCCAAGGCGGACGAGGACGCCCTTGCCGGGCTCGGCATCTCCGTCGAGGAGATCGTGGCGAGGGTCGAGGAGACCCACGGCCCGGGCGCCCTGGCGGCCGCGACCCCCGGCAAGGCGTGGCCCTCGGGCCGCCCCTCCTTTACGAAGGAGTCGAAGAAGGTCCTGGAGAAGTCCCTGAGGATGGCCGTGGCCCGCAAGCAGAAGGAGATCGGCGACGAGCACCTGTTGCTGGCGCTGACCTCGATGCCGGGGTCGGTGGGGGAGGTCCTCGCGGAGTTCGGGGGGACGTATGGGGGTGTGGAGAGGGTGCTGTTCGGCGAGGGTGGGTGAGGGCGGGCGGTTCTGGCGCGGGGCCGCGGAGGGCTCGGCGGAGGGCCGCGCCCCGAGAGGGGCCTTCGCCCCTCGCCCCCTTCGGGCTCCGCCCGGCCCTCCTTCGGGCTCCGCCCGGCCCCCCTTTGTGGTCGTTTCGCTGCGGGCTGTTCGTGGCTGGTCGCGCCGTTCCCCGCGCCCCTGAAAAAACCCGATCGCGGCCTCGCGCCGTATGCGGTTCTCGCGCCGTTCCCCGCGCCCCTGGCAGCGTCGACCCTCGGGGGCTGGGGCTCCCCCCCGGGGCTCAGCTGGTTCAACCCGCTGTACGGGTGGGCGGGTGGCAAGGGCCCGGGGTCTGGGGCGGAGCCCCAGGGGTGGGGCGGGCTTCCTTGTTCTGGCTAGCCCCGGCGGGGGCGCAGGGCCGCCCCGATGTGGGCCGCCGCCGTGGCCAAGTGGTGGCGGGCCTCGGCCAGTTGGGGCTCCGTCACCCCGTGGTCCCGGGCCGCATCCCGGATGTCGTCCCGGAAGCGGTCGAGCAGCCGGTCGAGGTCCCGTGCGGGGTTCCCGGACGGCTCCTCCCGCGCCCACTCCGGCTCCGGCCCGGGCTCGGCGTCCGGCTTGCCGAGATCAATCCGCTCGACCGTGACATCCGCCTCCGGCGAGGACGCGGTCGGCGACGATGCCGGTGGCTGGCCGAACCCGAACCGCCCCAGCTCCTTGGTGATCTCCGCGAGCCCCTCGCGTACGCCCGTCGGCCAGTCGCCCCGCGCGAAGTGCTCCTGCACCTGGCGCTGGACGTCCCGGGCGACCCGCTGCATCTCCTCGCGCGCCTTCTCCTGGGCCTCCTTCGCCTGGCGCCGGGCCTGCTGGGCCTCGTCGCGGGCCCGCCGGGACTCGTCCTTCGCCCGGCGCGCCTGCTCCTTCCACTCCTGCTTCGCGCGCTTGAACTCGTCCTTCGCCTGCTGCCAGGCCTCGCCGTCGCCCCATGCGCTGTCGAAGAAGTCGGAGGCCTCGGGGAACCCCTTCCGGGCGCCCCGGCCGCCGCCCCCGGACGCCTGGCCCGTACGCGCCTCGCGGGCCGCGCGGCGCATGTCGTCGCGGAGGCTGCCCGCCGCACCGCGTACGTCGTCGCGGATCTCGGCGGCGAGTTCGGAGACGGACTCGCGGATCTCCAGCTCCAGATCGGCGAGTTCACCGCCCCGGCCCGCCAACTCCGCGCGGCCCGCGTCGGTGATCGAGTAGACCTTGCGGCCACCCTCGGAGGTGTGCGTGACAAGCCCCTCGGCCTCCAGCTTGGCGAGCCGCGGGTAGACGGTGCCGGCGCTCGGCGCGTACAGCCCCTGGAAGCGCTCCTCAAGCAGCCGGATCACCTCGTACCCGTGGCGCGGCGCCTCGTCGAGCAGCTTGAGGAGGTAGAGGCGGAGGCGGCCGTGGGCGAAGACGGGGGGCATGTCAGAGCACCTTCTTGGTCGAGCCGGCCGAGCCGGACGGGTCGTCGGCGGGGCTGGGCGCGTCCTCGAAGGGCGGTTCCTCGTCCGCCAGCCTGCGCAGGAGCGCGATCGAGCCGGAGACGGTCGTCGCCTTGAGCGTGCCGTTGCCCGCTCCCAGTGTGCCGGTGATCTTCTTCGTGCCCCACTGTCCGCTGACCCGCAGGTCCTCGAACGCGTTGGAGACGGTCCCGCTGGCGGTGTTGGCCTCGACGTGCGCGTCGGCCGGGTGCGGCAGCCGGATGGCGACCTCGCCCGACACCGTGGTCAGCCGGATGTCGGTGGCCTTCGCGCCCGGGTCGAGGTCGAGCAGCATGTCGCCGGTCACCGACTCGGCCGCCACGCAGCCCCCGGCCCCCTCGATGACCGTCAGGTCGCCGGAGACCGACTTGAAGCGGAGCTCGCCGGTGACCGCCTGAGCCTCCAGGTTGCCGGTGACGCTCTCGGCGCGGACCGGGCCCGCCAGCGTCACGAGGGTGGTGTCGCCGCTGACGCCGCGCACCTCCGTACGCCCCCGTATCCCGGAGACCACGGCGCCCGCGCCCACCGTGCCGACCTCGACGTCCGCGTCGGCCGGCACGGCGAGCGAGACCACCGCACTGCGGTCCCAGCCCCTGCGGTCGAGCCACTTGAGGAAGCCGCGCCAGGGCAGGTCCTCGTAGGCGACGGTGAGCGTGGACCCGTTCCGCGTCACGATCAGCGGTGGCCCTTCGACCGACGAGATCTCAAGGCGGGCGGAACTTTCCTCGGTGCCCACCACGTTCACTGTTCCGTTGACGATGCGCACCTGGAGCTTCGTCAACGGCTCGTCGGACTCGTCGAAGGTGAACTTCCGCGAGTCTGGGACGGCCCACGTGGACTCGGACATGTGCTGACCTCCTGGGCGCTGCGAGTGGGTACCGCGGGCGGGTACTACGGGAGTGCGCACCGCGTACTGCGACAGGTCATACTACAAGACGCAACATATCGCGTCTCTCGCTAGACACGATATATCGCGGTCTGGGAAAGTCAAGGGCGGCGATCCCGGCCCATGCCCGCACGGCTCACGTCTGTACAGCTCATATCTGTACGTATATGGCGAAATCGGGCCAAAGATGCCCTAGCGTATGGATCATGTCCGTCGCTCCTGCCGCCGTACCCGGAGCCCTGCTCCTCTGCCGCGCCGAACCCCCGGCGGTCCGCCCGGTCGCCCACCTGCTGCGCGAGCGGATGCTCCTCGCCCCGGCGGGCGACGGCTGGAGCGTGCTGGTCCCCGCGGCCAAACCCTGGCTGACCGGCACCGACCCCGTCGACCAGGTGCTCGCCGGCTGGGCGGGCGCGCTCACGGTCGGGGCGGGCTGGCCCGCGATCGCGCTGTGGTGGGACGACTCCCGGGCGGGCTACACCCTGGCCTCGGGCTTTCGCCGTACGGTCGGCTACATCTGGCTCGCCGACGGCACCCCGGTCGGCGAGAGCGAGGCGATGCGTACGTTCGCTGCCCGGCTGGGCCTCGACCCCGTACTCGACGTGGAGGCGCTCGACGGTCTGACCCGGCCCGATTCGTCCGCCGACGCCCGGGCCCGGCTCCTCGGCCTGATCGCGATCCTGGCCCGCACGGGCGTCGCCCTGCCCGCTGGGCTCACCCCCGGTGAGCCCACCGACCGGCTGCGCTCGGTGGCCGCCGCACAGGGCGCCGAGACGATCGAATGGTCCGGCTGGCGCGATGCCGTACGTGCCGAACTCGACGCGGTCGAGGACAGCCCCCTCGGCCCTTGGGTGCGCGGCCCCAAGGCCCGCCTCCTGGGCGCCGCCCAACTCGCCGCGGGCCTCCCGCTCACGCTCTGGGGCCTCAGGCGCCGCAGCGGCGGCTGGACGGCAGCGGGCGCGATCCTGGTCGCCCACGGGGTACTGAGCCTCGCGTACGACCGGATGCGCGCCCGGCCCTGCGGCTGACGCGTATTACGCGTTCAGTCCCTGGTCTGCTCCGGACCTCGGCTCACTCTTCCTCGTCCTCGTCGTCCAGCCGCGCCAGCCACGTGGCGAGCCGCTCCACAGGAACCTCGAAGTCCGGGTTCAGATCGACGAAGGTACGCAACTGCTCGGCGAGCCACTCGAAGGTGACCTCCTCCTCGCCGCGCCGCTTCTCCAGCTCCTCGATGCCGCGGTCGGTGAAGTACACAACTTGCTCCTGGGACGTACCGGATGTTCGGCCCCAGGGTATCCGGGCCGCCAACCGGGTTACGTTGGATGCTCGGGGACGGCTGACGGAGGTGGCTTCGGATGTTCGGTGGGCTCGACGAGCTCTTCGCGCCCGCGCGGCGGCACACGGAAGAAGAACGCCGCCGGCAGGAGATCACGCTCGACGAGGTCGGCGACTCCGACCCCGGGCGCGGCCCGATAGACCTGGCCAGCGGCAGCGTGGTCATACGCGTGCCCCCGACCGGGGGCGCCGACCACGAGAACGAAGACGAGAGCTGAGAGCCGGCAGTTACGCCGAAGGGCCCGGCATCCCCACCAACTCGGGATGCCGGGCCCTTCGTATGCGTACGGCCGACCGCGTATGACCAGTCGGCCGTACGGCCAGTCGGTACTAGGCCTCGAAGACCTCGTTCACCAGCTGCTCCTGCTCCTGCTCGTGGCGCTTCTTCGAGCCCACCGCCGGGGACGAGCCGTGCGGACGCGAGATGCGGCGCAGGCGCTCGCCGTGCGGCACGTCCGCGCCGACAGCCAGATCCAGGTGGTCGATCAGGTTGAGCGCGATGAACGGCCAGGCACCCTGGTTCGCCGGCTCCTCCTGGGCCCACAGGTACTTCTCGGCGTTCGGGAACTTGGCGATCTCCGCCTGGAGCTCGGCACCCGGCAGCGGGTACAGGCGCTCGATGCGGATGATCGCCGTGTCCGTCGCGCCGCGCTTCTCGCGCTCGGCGGCCAGGTCGTAGTAGACCTTGCCCGCGCAGAAGACGACCTTGCGGACCGCGTTGGCGTCCACGTGCTCGTCGCCGATCACCGGGCGGAAGCCGCCGCTGGTGAACTCCTCGGCCTTCGACGCCGCCGCCTTCAGACGCAGCATCGACTTCGGGGTGAAGACGATGAGCGGCTTGTGGTGCGGGTTGTGGACCTGCCAGCGCAGCAGGTGGAAGTAGTTCGACGGCAGCGTCGGCATCGCGACCGTCATGTTGTTCTGCGCGCACATCTGGAGGAAGCGCTCCGGGCGGGCGGACGAGTGGTCCGGTCCCTGGCCCTCGTAGCCGTGCGGCAGCAGCAGGGTGACGCCGGACGTCTGGCCCCACTTCTGCTCGGCCGAGGAGATGAACTCGTCCACGACCGTCTGGGCGCCGTTGACGAAGTCGCCGAACTGCGCCTCCCACATCACCAGGGACTCGGGACGGGCCAGCGAGTAGCCGTACTCGAAGCCCATCGCCGCGTACTCGGAGAGCAGGGAGTCGTAGACGTTGTAGCGCGCCTGGTCCTCGGAGAGGTACATCAGCGGCGTGTAGTCCTCGCCCGTGACCTGGTCCACCAGGACCGCGTGGCGCTGGCCGAAGGTGCCGCGGCGGGTGTCCTGGCCGGAAAGCCGGACCGGGACGCCCTCCATGAGCAGCGAGCCGATGGCCAGGGTCTCGCCCATGCCCCAGTCGATCGTGCCGTCCTCGACCGAGGCGGCGCGGCGCTGCATCTGCGGCATCAGACGCGGGTGAACCGTGATCCGCTCCGGGATGTTCACCTGCGACTCGGCGATGCGCTTGACGATCTCCTGCGAGACCGCCGTGGTGACCGCGACCGGGAACTGGGCCTGCGGGTCGGTCGAGTGGATCTCGCCCGGCGCCGAGGTGGTGGCCTCGCGGACCTCCGCGAACACCTTCTCCAGCTGGCCCTGGAAGTCCTGCAGGGCCTGCTCGGCCTCTTCCAGGGTGATGTCGCCGCGACCGATGAGCGACTCGGTGTAGAGCTTGCGCACCGAGCGCTTCTTGTCGATCAGGTTGTACATCTGCGGGTTGGTGAACTGCGGGTTGTCGCCCTCGTTGTGACCGCGGCGGCGGTAGCAGATGAGGTCGATCACGACGTCCTTGTTGAACGTCTGGCGGAACTCGAAGGCGAGCCGCGCGACGCGGACCACGGCCTCCGGGTCGTCGCCGTTCACGTGGATGATCGGCGCCTCGATCATGCGGGCCACGTCGGTGGCGTACATGGACGAGCGCGACGACTCCGGGGCGGCGGTGAAGCCGACCTGGTTGTTGATGACGATGTGGACCGTGCCGCCGGTGCGGTAGCCGCGCAGCTGCGACATGTTCAGGGTCTCGGCGACGACACCCTGGCCGGCGAAGGCCGCGTCACCGTGCAGGGCGACGGGCAGGACCGTGAAGTCCGTGCCGCCCTTGTTGATGACGTCCTGCTTGGCGCGGGCGACACCCTCCAGGACCGGGTCGACCGCCTCCAGGTGCGAGGGGTTCGCGACGAGCGAGACCTTGATCTGCTCGCCGTCCAGACCCGTGAAGGTGCCCGAGGCGCCCAGGTGGTACTTCACGTCGCCGGAGCCGTGCATCGACTTCGGGTCGAGGTTGCCCTCGAACTCGCGGAAGATCTGCGCGTACGACTTGCCGACGATGTTGGCGAGCACGTTCAGGCGGCCGCGGTGGGCCATGCCGATGACGACCTCGTCCAGGCGCGACTCGGCGGCGCTGTCGATGACGGCGTCGAGCAGCGGGATGACCGACTCGCCGCCTTCGAGCGAGAAGCGCTTCTGGCCGACGTACTTGGTCTGCAGGAAGGTCTCGAACGCCTCGGCCGCGTTCAGGCGGCGCAGGATGCGCAGCTGCTCCTCGCGCTCCGGCTTGGAGTGCGAGCGCTCGACGCGGTCCTGGATCCACTTGCGCTGCTTGGGGTCCTGGATGTGCATGAACTCGATGCCGGTGGTGCGGCAGTACGAGTCGCGCAGGACGCCGAGGACGTCGCGCAGCTTCATCAGGGACTTGCCGGCGAAGCCGCCGACCGCGAACTCCCGCTCCAGGTCCCACAGGGTGAGGCCGTGCTCGGTGATGTCCAGGTCGGGGTGCTTGCGCTGGCGGTACTCCAGCGGGTCGGTGTCGGCCATGACATGGCCGCGGACCCGGTAGGAGTGGATCAGCTCGAAGACGCGGGCGGCCTTCGTGACGTCGTCGTCGTGCGAGGCGTCGATGTCCTTGAGCCAGCGGACCGGCTCGTAGGGGATCCGAAGCGCCTCGAAGATGTCGTCGTAGAAGCCGTCGTCGCCGAGCAGCAGGTTGGCGACGATGCGCAGGAACTCGCCGGACGCGGCACCCTGGATGACCCGGTGGTCGTACGTCGAGGTGAGGGTCATCACCTTCGAGATGCCCAGCTTGTTCAGGGTGTCCTGGGAGGTGCCCTGGAACTCGGCCGGGTAGTCCATCGAGCCGACGCCCATGATGACCGACTGACCGGGCATCAGACGCGGCACCGAGTGGACGGTGCCGAGCCCGCCGGGGTTGGTCAGCGAGACGGTGACGCCGGTGAAGTCGTCCATCGTCAGCTTGTTGTTCCGGGCGCGGCGGACGATGTCCTCGTACGCCTGCCAGAACTCGAAGAAGTCGAGCGTCTCGGCCTTCTTGATGCCGGCGACGACGAGCTGGCGGTCGCCGTTGGGCTTCACCAGGTCGATGGCCAGGCCGAAGTTGATGTGCTCCGGCTTGACCAGGGTGGGCTTGCCGTCCTTCTCGACGAAGGAGTGGTTCATCGACGGCATGGCCTTGATGGCCTGCACCATCGCGTACCCGATGAGGTGCGTGAAGGAGATCTTCCCGCCCCGGGCGCGCTTGAGGTGGTTGTTGATGACGATGCGGTTGTCGAACAGCAGCTTCACCGGGACCGCGCGCACGGACGTGGCCGTGGGGACCTCGATGGAGGCGTTCATGTTCTTGGCGACCGCGGCGGCGGGGCCGCGCAGCGTCACGAACTCAGGACCGGCCGGGGCTTCGGTCGGCTCGGCCGCCTTCGCCGCGGGCTTGGCGGGCGCGGCAGCGGCAGCGGGCTTCGCCGGAGCCGGAGCCGGAGCCGGAGCAGCGGCCGCGGCCTTGGCCGGCGCGGGAGCTGCGGCCGGGGTGGCCGGCGCCGCGGGTGCCGGAGCGGCCTGGGCCGGTGCGGCCGGAGCCGCGGGCGCGGCTGCCGCAGCCCCCGCGGCTGCGGCAGAGGTGGGAGCACCCTGAACAGGGTTGTCCGCCGTGCCGGTGGCACCCGGCTTGTAGTCGGCGAAGAAGTCCCACCAGGCACGGTCGACCGAATTGGGGTCCTGGAGGTACTGCTGATAGATCTCGTCGACAAGCCACTCATTGGCACCGAAGCCGGCCGCAGGGTTCTTGCCCTGCCCGTCTTGGTCGGTCGAGACGCTCGAATTACTGGGGGACTGAGACGACACGGCGGTAACCGCCCTCTTCCGCTTCACAAGGTGATGGACAGCGGAAATAAAGGCTACGCCTCCCCGGCCGGGACGCGCAGGCCGGGCATGCCACAGTCGTGTAAGTCACACCGGAACCCGGGTTTCGGGGCGTGAAATGGCGGGAAACAAGCGTGGTTCCGCAGCTGCGCGACCCGCTTCGGGTACGCGACAGCGCGGCTGCGGGCCCCCTGGCCCGCACCCCTGATCGACCGCTTCTGCTGAACACCACGCAGAACGGCTGCTTCCGGTTCGAACTTTACGTCAACTTTGCGGGCGCGGGGTGCCCGGGAGGGTGACCTGGATCCGGCAGCCGCGGGTGGATTCGGCCACGCCGATCCGGCCACCGTGGAGATCCACCGCCCAGCGCGCGATCGCGAGGCCGAGTCCCGTACCGCCGTCGCTGCCCGGGCCGTGCGGGGACGGCGCGGTGCCGCGGTTGAACCGCTCGAAGACCCGGTGCCACTCCGACTGCGGGATGCCGGGCCCCTCGTCCAGGACCTCCAGGTCGAGCGACTCGGGCTGCGGGCCGCGCCGGGCCCGTACGGTCACCCGGCCGTGTGGCGGGGAGTGCTTGACCGCGTTGTCGATGAGATTCGCCACGACCTGGTGCAGCCGCTCCGCGTCCGCGTGCGCGGTCAGTTCGGGCGGCGAGACGTCCAGGTGGAGGTGGACGTCGGCGCGCTGGTGGTTGCCCGAGCCGGAGGACAGCTTGCGCTGGGCGGCCGCCAGATTGGCTTCCTTGAGGACGCCCGACAGGTACGGCCACACCTCGAAGCGGTGGGCCCGCAGCGTCACGACGCCGTTGTCCAGGCGGGAGAGGTCGAGCAGCGTCTCGACCAGGCGGCCCAGGCGCTCGGTCTGCTTGAGGGCGGTGCGCATCGTCTCCGGGTCGGCCGCGGAGACCCCGTCCACGACGTTCTCCAGGACCGCGCGCAGCGCCGCGATGGGCGTGCGCAGCTCGTGCGAGACATTCGCCACGAGTTCCTTGCGGTGCCGGTCCACGGCCTCCAGATCGTCGGCCATGCGGTTGATCGTGCCCGCGAGGTCGCCGAGCTCGTCGCGGCGGTCGGCGCCGCGCACCCGGCGCGTGTAGTCCCCGTGCGAGATGGCGCGGGCGACGGTGTTCATCTCGTCCAGCGGGGCGGTGAGCCCGTGCGCGACGAACTGGGTGATCAGCAGGGTCGCTATCACCGAGAAGACCGTGATGAAGCGGAGCTCGGTGCGGGTCTGCAGGGCCACCATGAGCAGCCCGGTCGTGATGAAGACGGAGACCACGACCAGCGTGCCGAGCTTGGTCTTGATCGATATGGAGACCGACCGCAGCCCCGCCACGATCTGGCCGCGCAGTCCGCGCCTGGCCCTGGCCCACCCGCCGCGCCTGGCCGGCTCGTCCCAGCCGGGCCGTTCGCCGCTGCCGCGCAGCTGCCGGGCCCGGTCTCCGGCCCGGCTCATGGCGCCGGGGTCTCCAGCGCGTAGCCGACGCCGTGGACCGTACGGATGCGCTCGGCCCCGATCTTCCGGCGCAGCGCCTTGATGTGGCTGTCCACGGTGCGGGTGCCGGACGCGTCGGCCCAGTCCCACACCTCGGCGAGCAGCTGCTCGCGGGACAGTACGGCGCGCGGCGTGTTCGCCAGGCAGCTCAGCAGGTCGAACTCGGTCGGCGTCAGGTGGACGTCCTCGCCGCGCACCCGTACCCGGCGCTGCGCGTGGTCGATCTCCAGCTCGCCGAGGCGCAGTATGCCCGTGCGCGGCGTGGTGGCGGCCAGCGCGGCCCGCTCGACCCGGCGCAGCAGGACGTGCACCCGGGCCGCGAGCTCGCGCATCGAGAACGGCTTGGTCATGTAGTCGTCCGCGCCGACGCCGAGCCCGACGAGCATGTCCGTCTCGTCGTCGCGCGCCGTCAGCATGAGGACCGGCACGGGCCGCCGGGCCTGGACCCGGCGGCAGACCTCCAGGCCGTCGAAGCCCGGCAGCATGATGTCGAGGACCATCAGGTCCGGCTGCCAGGCCTCGGCCGTGTCGACGGCGGCGGGGCCGTCGACGGCCGTCTGCACCTGGAAGCCCTCGGCCCGCAGACGGGCCGCGATGGCGTCGACGATCGTCGTGTCGTCCTCGACGACCAGCACCCTGCGCTGAGCGCCCGGGGTCGCCGCGACGCCGTTGTGGCCGGTGTGTGTCTGCTCCATCGGTTGCCCCGCCCTGACTGTGCTCGCCCGGGGATCCGTGGGGTGATCCCCTGTGTCGGTCAGAGACTAGAGGCACTTTCCGTATCTCGGCTACGCAGGGCGAACGCCGAGATGGACCACGTCAGGGACGCCCCGGGCAACTCGGATCTCTTTGGTATTTACCCCGGTGAATCCGGCATTCCGGAGAGCCTGTTCAAAGGCTGCGGACGGCTGCGCGGACCACACGGCGAGCACCCCGCCGGGGTTCAACCGCCTTGCGCAGTGGGCGAGTCCGGCCGGTGAGTACAGCCCGCCGTTGCCCTCGGTGACGGTCCAGTCGGGCCCGTTGTCGATGTCGAGGCAGAGCGCGTCGAAGGTGTCCTGTGCCGTACGTACGTAATCGACCAGATCTACATGGATGATCCGGGTACGCGAATCGGACAGAGCCGGGCCGGAAATGGCGTCAAGTGGGCCCCTGCGGTGCCAGTCGATGATGGCCTGTTCCCTCTCCACCACGGCGATTTGGCCCCAGCGGGGGTCCTGCGCCGCGTGTGCGAGCGAGAAGCCGACGCCGAGCCCGCCGATGAGGAGCGAGGGCCGGGCGGCGCGTGGCGAAAGTGTGTCGTACGCCGCATCGATGAGGAGGCGTTCCGAGCGGCCGTCCGAAGTGTCCATGAGGAAGCACCCGTTGGCGATGATCTCGAAACGCGCTCCGCGCTGCCGCAGCACGACTTCCCCGTGGGGTCCCTGGCGCCGGTCGAGGGTGGCGATGTCGTCCATGCGGCAGAGGATGCCGTGTCCGGCGGCGCGGCGCACGCGAGTTGCCCCCGGACGCTCGGGACGTGTCAAAGGTTGTCCGATGTGGCGTACGCCATAGACGGGGCAGGAGTCGTTCGCGGAAGGTGAGCCGTTGTAGAGGGGTATCAAGAGTGTTGTAGCGAGGCATCAACGAGTACGGAACGCAGAGCGGCGCAGCACGCGCAACGCAGCACTCGGAACACAATCCACGAACCACGGAACACGATCCACGCAACACGGCCGAAGAACGCGGGCGTGGCTTGATTCGGGGCGGGCGCGTGCCACGCCCCGGGGGAGGGGCCTCACCCGGTGCACCCGCTGGAAACCCGCCGTCCCGCCACGGCAGAGGGCCCCTTGCCGACGGGCCTTGAGGCGATACCCGCCCCACTCGACGCGATACCGGCCCAGCAGCCGAAGCCGGAGCCGGTGGACACACCGCCCTCCCGCGTCCCTGGCGTACGAGTCGGCCTCACCCGAGCCCGCCAACCGCTGCCCACGCCCACGACGACACCGTTCGCCTTCGGCTACGCGGTGCTGCTCCTGGTGACCTCGCTGTACACGGACTACGGCGACCCGGACACGGTGGACACCCTGCTCCAGGCGTCGAGCACCGACGTGGCCCACCTGGCGAGGACACCGGTCCTGGCGATCTTCGGGAGCGCGCTGTGGATAGCGGGAGGCATCGCCTCCCCGTACGCCGTGGTCTTCATCTTCGTCCTGGCCGCGCTGGAACGCCGCATCGGCGGATGGCGCACGGCGGGGGTCTTCCTGCTCGGCCACGTGGTGGCGACCCTGGTCACGGAGGTGCCGGTGGCCCTCTCCGTCCTCGCGGGCCACCTCCCCGAGAGCTCCCTGCACCGCCTGGACTACGGCATCAGCTTCGGCCTGATGGCAACGGTGGGCGCCCTGACGGGCCTGCTGGCCCCCCTGTTCCGCTGGACGACCCTGGCGGTGGTGGGCGCGCTGCTGCTCGAAGACCTGCTGGACATGGTGGAACCCCTGGCGGCCTGGGGCCACCCGGTGGCCCTCCTGGTGGGGCTGGCCTGCTGGCCGGCGGTACGCCGCGTACGCCGGACGAACCGGGGCTGATTCTCAGGCCCGTACCTCGGGTCTCCCGTACCGGGCGAGCACGTGCCACAGCTGCTTGACGTACTGGAGCACCTCGTCCTGCGTGCCGAACTCGGCCCATGCCTGCGGCTCGCGGACGACGGACGCCGCCGCGTGGCCCAGCACCTCGGCATTCAGCAGGCCGTCGGCGGCGTGGTCACGGCAGACCCGGGCGGCCAGTGGCACCATGACGGGCCCCCGGAACTCCGCGTCCACCTCGTGCGGCGCGAGCGCGAACCCGGCGTGCCACTCGACCGGCACCCCGGTCGAAGCGAGCAGCCGGGCGGTTCGCGTACCCCGGAGCGACGGGTCGAGCACCAGAGCCTCCGCGTCCCGGGCGAGCACGACCGGGCCGTGCACCTGCGCCTCGACGTATCCGTCCAAGGCTCGCCCGTGCTCGCCCGAAGGCTTCCGGCGGACATCGGTGCCGCCCTCGGCAAGCCCGGCGAGGACGGACGTGAAGGCGTCGGAGGTCCCTACGTCCTTCGGCCCAAGATGGCTGTCGCCGTGGCAGAAGGTGGCCCGGTGGTTCACCTCGGCGCGCAGCCGCACATGGCAGGAGCCGAAGCGGGGCGCGGCGCCGTCCGGGTGGCCGAGCAGGTTGAGCGCCCCGTACTTGGGCCGCTCCCCGTGCCGTACGCCGTCGGCGTGGTAGGCGCCGCCGAACAGATCCCGCTCCCACTCGTCCCGCGCCCCGCCGGGGAAGGCGGTGCGGCCTCCGTTGGACAGGCCCGTCTCGTACTGGCTCCGGTAGAGCCCGTCCGCCGCGAGCGCCTCGGCGACGGTCTGCCCGTCGGCCGGGCGCAGCCGGTCCGGGTGGAAGTTCAGGGTGATCCGAGCACGGGTCATGACGTACGAGGTGAGTGCCTCCGCGTCCACGCCACCCAGCCTGGTATCGGCCAGGCGCGCGGCCGATCGTGCGGCGGTGCGGACGTGGGCGAGCGCGGCGGTCTGGGCGGAGGTGAGCCTCATGCCCGCCGAATGTAGGCGAGCGGCCCCGGCGCCCGCCCCCGGTTTTCCGGCGGCCCTCAGCCCGCCGACGGCTTGAAGTACAGGCTCGCCATGGGGGAGCGGGTCCTCCAGCCCAGGGCCGAGTACAGGGCCTGGCCCTCCGGGGTGCCGACCAGGATTCCCGTCCTGGCACCCGCTTCGTACGCCGTGTTCTGCAGGGTGCGCATCACCAGGCTGCCCAGGCCTCGGCGCTGGTGGTCGGGGGCGGTTTCGATCTGGTCGGCCACGGCGGTCGGGCCGGTCGGGGCTATCTGGCCGCGGGCCGCGAAGTGGCCTTCTGTCGTGCGGACCAGGACTCGGGTCACGCCGGCCCGGGTCCAGGTCGTGAGGGTGTAGCCGGTCGGTGTCGCCGGTCGCTCGGCGGTCAGCGGGGCCGTCATCAGGAAGCCGGGCTGGTCGAACTGCCAGCCCTCGGCGAGCCAGGGCCGTACGGTGTCGTCGTCGGCGAACAGTTTCAGCCAGGTGCCGGGCGCGCTCGTCGCGGCCACCAGTGCGCGGACATCCGCCTCCGAAGGGGCTGGCAGCACGTGGCGCGACACGTGGTTGGCCTGTCCGGCGTCGATCGTCCAGCCCCACGGCCGGTCGATCGGGTCCGAGGTTCCGCGCGAAACGACCCAGCCGTCGATCCAGGCCCGTACCAGCGTGCCGATCGTGGCTCGAACGGGTGCGGTTGCCGCCGTCAACGTCATTGCTGCCCCCTGGTTAGTAATGGGTGAAGTGCCTATGGGTACCTTACGCCTCGGTTCGGGTCTGTCTGCGGTGACTAGAATCGCTTCCCATGTCGAAGCCTGACGAACTGCTTGTTGACGTCGCTGCCCTGGTGGAGTCCGGGCACAGCAATCAGATGACTCTGACCGTGGTCGCCGGTGGTGCTGTCATCACGGGACGGCTGGCTCCCGAAGCGGTCTGGAGGCAGCGGGTGTCCGAGGTCCTGGCGGACTCGGCCAGCCTGAATGAATTCTCCGCCGTCTTCACCACCACGACGCGTGAGCAGAAGGCGCCCACGCATCTGCATTTCCATGTGGCGCGGATCCTGCAGGGCACGGTGGGGATCCCGGAGACGGGCGGGATGTACCGCGTGGCGATCGATGACGTCAGTGCTTGGACCATGGGCGACTTCAGCTACTCCGACCACTGAATACTCCGACCACCGAACTGAACACACCGCCGCGCGCCGACGAACCCGGTACGCGGTGAGGGTCCGGCCGGCACCTGCCGGTCGGACCCTCACTGTTGTTCTGGTGGCGGCTCGCGCCTGCCCGTCGGTCATGCGGCGGCAGGGGCACCGAGCATCGCGGGAGCCCGCTGGAGTGGGCCGGGGCGCGCTCAGGCGCGGCGGTGTGGGCCACTCAGCCTGCGGTCGTCGACTTCCCCGATTCGGCGGCGGCCCGGCGGTATTCGGCGTTGATGCGCTGGGCTTCTTCGAGCTGGTCTTCGAGGATGACGATGCGGCAGGCGGCCTCGATGGGGGTGCCCTGGTCGACGAGCTCCCGGGCGCGTGCGGCCATGCGCAGCTGGTAGCGGGAGTAGCGGCGGTGGCCACCCTCGGAACGCAGCGGGGTGATGAGGCGGGCTTCTCCGACGGCGCGGAGGAAGCCCTGTGTGGTGCCGAGCATCTCGGCGGCCCGGCCCATCGTGTAGGCGGGATAGTCGTCGTCGTCGAGACGGCCGAACGAGTCGTCTGCTGTCATTTGCACCTCTCTGTGGAACGCGTCGAGGGGCCCGAGCGCCTTATGGCACCCGGGCCCCGAAGGAACTGCTACACCATCTGCCGGCCCTGGTACTGCGCCGGCTTTCTGTTTCCGCCGACCCGACCTGGAAGTTGTCGGGGCCGCGGGGATCGCGGTTGCTTGACCGGAGACCACCTCACTATCGATGTCCTGCGGTACCCGGGCTCAAAGCTCTGCCCGGGCGATCCTGATGGCGCCTGGCTCCTCCGTTCTTCCCTCTGGGATCGATCACTTGCGTACTGCTGGTACTGCTCTTTCGGGTACTGCACTCGCGGGTAATGCACCTGCGTGAACTGCGGTACTGCTCTCGGCGGCCCCTGATCACTGCGGGCCACCCGGTCCGGCGGTCAGCCCCGTCACCGTCCTGCGAACAAACCTGGCTCCGGGACTCCACCGCCGTACCGTCCTGCGAACTGCGACTGCGGTTACCGCTGCCCGGCAGTTCGTCTCTGCCGGGCCCTGTTGTCTCTCTGGCTACGAGAGAAACCATAGCTACGCCGCCACCCAATGTCTACTCCGGCCGACATAGATTTCCGTGACTCGGGCGGAGAGATAGTCGGTATCGGATGCGGTGCCGCGTACGCCGCGACCGGGTGCGCCGCGCCCGGTCGAGCCGCGCCGGAGGTGTACCGGAAACTCGCGCCGCAACCCGCGACACTCCCCGTGATCGCTCAGAGCGAACACCGTTCGGGGAACATTCCTCGACTCAGGTGCATTGAGTCGGCATAGCTCAACTTGACTGCCGAAGGGGAGATCATGGCTGCCGAGTCCACGGCGTACACACCGACCAACCTGCCCGTGCTGCCGCTCGACGACGAGGTCGTGCTGCCCGGCATGGTGGTTCCGCTGGACCTGTCCGATGCCGAGGTGCGGGCCGCCGTCGAGGCCGCGCAGGCCGCCGCGCGGCCCGATCAGGGGAAGCCGCAGGTGCTGCTCGTGCCGCGGATCGACGGAACGTACGCCGGGACCGGTGTGCTCGGGACCGTCGAGCAGGTCGGCCGGCTTTCCGACGGCGACCCGGGTGCCCTCATCCGGGGCCGCCACCGCGTGCGGATCGGGGCCGGGACCACCGGGCCCGGGGCCGCGCTGTGGGTGGAGGGCGCGCGGGTCGAGGAGACCCTGCCCGAACCGCTGCCGGGCCAGGTGACCGAACTGGTCAAGGAGTACAAGGCGCTCGCCACCGACTGGCTGAAGAAGCGCGGGGCCTGGCAGGTCGTCGACCGGGTCCAGCAGATCGACGATGTCTCCGCGCTCGCCGACAACGCCGGGTACTCGCCGTTCCTCACCACTGCCCAGAAGGTCGAGCTCCTGGAGGCGACCGACCCGGTCGCCCGCCTCAAGCTCGCCACCGAGCAGCTCCGCGAGCACCTCGCCGAGCAGGACGTCGCCGAGTCCATCGCCAAGGACGTACAGGAAGGCGTGGACAAGCAGCAGCGTGAGTTCCTGCTGCGCCGCCAACTGGACGCCGTGCGCAAGGAGTTGCGCGAGCTCAACGGCGAGGGCGGCGAGGAGGACGAGAGCGACGACTACCGTGCCCGCGTCGAGGCCGCCGACCTGCCCGAGAAGGTCCGCGAGGCCGCCCTCAAGGAGGTCGACAAGCTGGAGCGGTCCAGTGACCAGTCGCCCGAGGGCTCCTGGATCCGCACCTGGCTCGACACCGTCCTTGAACTGCCCTGGAACGAGACCACCGAGGACGTGTACGACATCCCGGGCGCGCAGGAGATCCTCGATGCCGAGCACGCGGGCCTGAAGGACGTGAAGGAGCGGATCACGGAATACCTGGCGGTGCGCAAACGACGCGCCGACCGGGGGCTCGGGGTCGTCGGCGGCCGCCGCGGCGGCGCCGTGCTCGCGCTGGTCGGGCCGCCCGGCGTCGGCAAGACCTCGCTCGGCGAGTCCGTGGCCCACGCCATGGGCCGCAAGTTCGTCCGCGTCGCGCTGGGCGGCGTACGCGACGAGGCCGAGATCCGCGGCCACCGGCGCACCTACGTCGGCGCCCTGCCCGGCCGGATCGTACGGGCCATCAAGGAGGCCGGGTCCATGAACCCGGTCGTGCTGCTCGACGAGATCGACAAGGTGGGCTCCGACTTCCGGGGCGACCCGGCGGCTGCCCTGCTCGAAGTCCTCGACCCGGCGCAGAACCACACCTTCCGCGACCACTACCTGGAGGTCGAGCTCGACCTGAGCGATGTCGTGTTCCTCGCGACGGCGAACGTCCTGGAAGCCATTCCGGAGGCGCTGCTCGACCGTATGGAACTCGTCCGGCTCGACGGCTACACCGAGGACGAGAAGGTCGTCATCGCCCGGGACCACCTGCTGCCGCGCCAGCTGGAGCGGGCCGGTCTGGAGCCCGGCGAGGTCGTCCTCGAAGACGCCTCGCTGCGCAAGCTCGCGGGGGAGTACACCCGGGAGGCCGGCGTACGGAACCTGGAGCGCTCGATCGCCCGGCTGCTGCGCAAGGTGGCGGCCCAGCATGAACTGGGCGGCCAGGAGCTGCCGTTCACCATCACCCCCGACGGCCTGCGCACCCTGATCGGGCGCCCGCACCACGTGCCCGAGTCCGCCCAGGACCCGGCCGAGCGGCGCACCGCGGTGCCCGGCGTGGCCACCGGCCTCGCCGTCACCGGGGCCGGCGGCGACGTCCTGTTCGTCGAGGCGTCCCTCGCCGACCCGGAAACGGGCGCCGCGGGCCTGACCCTCACCGGTCAGCTCGGCGACGTGATGAAGGAGTCCGCGCAGATCGCGCTGAGCTTCCTGCGCTCGCACGGAGCCGAACTGGAGCTTCCGGTGGGGGACTTGAAGGACCGGGGCGTGCACGTCCACTTCCCGGCGGGCGCGGTCCCCAAGGACGGCCCGAGCGCCGGCATCACCCTGGTCACCGCGCTGTCCTCGCTGCTCTCGGGGCGCCAGGTCCGTACCGACGTGGCGATGACCGGTGAGGTGTCGCTGACCGGGCGGGTGCTGCCGATCGGCGGCCTCAAGCAGAAGCTGCTCGCCGCGCACCGGGCCGGGATCACGACCGTGGTGATCCCCAAGCGGAACGAGGCGGACCTGGACGACGTCCCGGCGGAGGTCCTCCAGAAGCTGGAGGTCCACCCCGTGACGGACGTCCGCCAGGTCCTGGAGATCGCGCTCTCCCCGGCGGAGGTCGCCGTCGCCTCGGCCGCGTGAGGAACGGCTACGCCTTCGTGGCCCGCTCGTACAGCGAGCGGGCCTTCGCGTCGAACAGGGCCGCCGTCGACTCGGTGTCCGTGTCGCCGCCGCTCAACACGCCGATGATCCGGCCCAGTTGGTCCGGTCCGCGGTAGCCGGACAGCCAGGGGCTGCCGCTCGTGCCGACCCAGAAGCCGCCGCACTCCATGCGCATCATCGCGGGCTCGTCGGGGTCCCGGTGGACGTCGGTGGTGCACATGACCGGCCGGTTGTCGGGGTTGTGGTCCTCTTCCGGGTAGCCGACGACGGTCACCCGCTGCTCGGGGCCCGCGCCCCAGTCGGGTGCCGCGGCGCCGACCACGCTCTGCACGCTGCGGCCCTGCGCGTCCGGCTCGACGGTGAGGAAGGCGTAGTCCACCGCGTCGCTCTGCTCCGCGGTCCACTGGTCGTCCACCTGGACGGCCCGCACCTTCCACTTCCCGTACGGATACGTCCCCTTGGCCGCCCCGGAGAAGCCCGGCGCGAACTCCAGGGAGCCGAGGGACTCGCCCGCGGTGCAGTGCGCGGCGGTGGCGATGACGTTGCCGCGCGGGCTGTCCACCACGCTGGCCGTGCAGTAATGGCCGTCGCCGTTGACCAGCACGCCGACCGACGCCACCTTCGCGGCCGGGACGGCGCTGGTCTGGGTGCCGGGCTGCGCGGCCTGCGGGGCGGCGCTCGGGGAACTCTCCGGCTGCGGTTCCGAAGCCGCGGGCCCGCCGCACCCCGCACCGCCGGCCACGACGACCGCCGCCAGGGCCACCGCCCGGAACACCACTCCCAACCTGCGCATGCCCCCCATCCTTACGCATGCCGCGCGCGAGATGGGGTCAGGTGTGCGAGTCGTGCTCCGTACGGGCAAGTGAAAGGGCCCCCGGCTACGCAGCGCCGGGGGCCCCGCTCGTGTGACGAGGACCGGGTCAACCGTTAGCGAGCGCCTGCAGCCGGTCGTACGCCCCGTTGAACCTGGAGTGGTCGCCGACCGTCGGGCCGGACGAGGTGTACTGCCACATCGTGTAGTAGCCCCAGCCGGCCGGCAGGGTGCCCGGGTCGGTGTTGTAGCGGGCGATCCAGAGCGGGTCGGTCGAGCCGAAGGCGGAGGAGTTGCCGGTGCACTCGCTCCACCAGCTGGCCGCGGTGTAGATCACCGCGTCGCGCCCGGTACGGGCCTTGTACTCGTTGACGAAGTCGCGGATCCAGCTGACCATCGAGGCCGCCGACTTGCCATAACAGGCGGCGCCGTACGGATTCCACTCGATGTCGAGCGCGCCCGGCAGCGTCCGGCCGTCGCGGGACCAGCCGCCGCCGTGGTTCACGAAGTAGTCGGCCTGGGCGGCGCCGCCCGTCGTGTCCGGCGTCGCGAAGTGGTAGGAGCCGCGGATCATGCCGACGTTGTACGAGCCGTTGTACTGCTGGGCGAAGTAGGGGTTGGTGTAGTACGTGCCCTCGGTGGCCTTGACGTAGGCCCATTTCACGCCGCTGCTCCACAGGGTGGACCAGGCGACGTTGCCGTTGTGGCTGCTGGTGTCGACACCCTCTGTCTGCACAGCCTGCAGGTCGCGGGTGTCCCGGGGTGGACCGCCCACCCCGTCGTGCCGCGCGACGCCCATGCCGAGGGTCGCGGAGCCGCGCGCCGGGGTGTCGGCGGCGCCCGACGTTCCGGTGGAGCCGAGGGCGAGGGCGAGGGAGGAGAGGAGGATCCCGGCCGCGGCAATGGGTCCGCGGCGGGCCGTTCCGGATCTGTGCACGGACATTGCGTGCCTCCGAAAGGCTCGGTGGGGCTTGGGACTTGACGGCCTGGGTCGACATGCCGACGTATCGCTGTGGACATGTCAGGAATGACGCTACGCACGTAGACCGGTGGCGCGAAAGGGCTACAGGTTATGCCGTTGGTTCAGACCTCTGGAGGGGACGACACGCTGCGGGAACGGTGTGGCCTGGAAGAAACTTTCATTCGGCGTCGGCTCCGGCGTCATGGCCGCCGCCTGCGGGCGCGGGGACCCTCGGAGTGCCGGGGCCACGGCATGCTGGGAAATACTGTGCCCTCACGACACACCTACGGCATGGGAGCCGATGTGCACGGTCCGGACCAGGAGTTCCTCGCGCTCGAACGCGAGCTGGCCGTCTTCCTGCGGCGGGCCAGGGCCTCGTCCGGCGAGATGGCCCGCGAGGTCCACCCCGATCTCGAACCGGCGGCGTACGGACTGCTGGTGCGCCTGGACGAGGCCGGCCCGCAGCGGGCCACCGAACTCGCCGGGTTCTTCGGCGTGGGCAAGGCGACGATGAGCCGCCAGTTGCACGCCCTGGAGGACCTGGGCCTGGTGGCCCGCGAACCCGACCCGGCGGACGGCCGCGCCTCCCTGGTCCGCATCACGGCGGAGGGCACGGCGAGGTTCAGCCGAGTGCGGGACGCCCGCCGCGAACGCTACGTCCGCAAGCTGGCGAACTGGGACCGGGCGGAAATCTCGGAACTGGCCCGCCTGCTGCACCAGCTGAACGCGGCGGCGGAGGGGTAGGGGGACCGCCTTCGGCACCCGGCATCGCAAGACAGGCGGCTACAACTCCACCAGCACAACCGTCGCATCGTCATGCCGTTTGCTCCCCCGCAGGAACACCCGCTCCACATCCCCCGCCTCCAACTCCCGCACCCGCTCGACCAGCCCGTCCGGCCCCGCCTTCCGGACCAGCGCGACGCAGTCCCCCCACGACCCCTCGCCGAACTTCTCGACCCACCGGGTCGCCCCGTCCGTCAGGGCGAGGACCTCGCGCAGAGGGGCGAGCGGCGCGCGGCCGGTCACCGCGCGCGCGGCAACCGTCGGGTCCGCCGCCGCCGTGAAGAAGCCGCCCTCCTTGTTGCGGGCGAGGGCGTCGGCCACCGCGTCGCTGACCAGGGAGGCTCGCGGCACCCGGTCGAGGCGGTCGTCCAGGACCGCCCGCACCGTTCCGTCCGCCGACGCGAGAAGCAGCGCCGAGTCCGACAGGACGAGGTACTCCAGCTCCGCCGCGTCCCAACGCGCGAGCACCACCGTCGCCTGAGGCGTGCGCGGGTGAGAAAGGTCACACGTGTCGCGGTGGGCATCCGCGGTGCGCCGAATGGATTCGGCCAGGATCTCGGCCAGCGTCATATCCCGCCGTGAAGCCGACAGTTCGGTCAGAGCGCCTCCGAGCCGCGCGGTGAACCAGGGAACGTCGTGCACGCAGTCGCCGTTGCCGGGCAGCGGCGTCACCCCGTCGAGGACGACGAGCACGCCGCCCAGGCCCGAGGCGGGCAACGCGGTAGCGGCCCAGTCCTCGTTGGGGCGGGCGGGATCTCCGGGGATGCTGGCCAGCTGGATGCGCATGCCTGTCAGTCTGCACGACGCCTTCACGGCGCCTTCATGCCCTCCGCAGGCCCGGCGAACGGCCCGTCAATTGGCCTGTACCAGCGGGTGAACCGGACGATCCCGGGAGGAATCCGCCACTCCGCCGAGCTGTGGGCGGGCATCCTGCCAAAGGGCGCGCGGAAGTTCCAACCGGGGTCGACCACGAGCGGGGCCGGGCATTCCGCGGGAGTTGATGGTCAACTCTGAAGTGATGTTCACTCGTTCAGGTGGCCGAGCAGTGACTACTCGTCATGACCAGTCGTCACCTTGGCTTCCTTGGTGGACTGGCAAACACGAGTGAAGATTGAGAGCACCGGTGCAGAACAAGCGGCCTCGGGGCGACGACGGCACACGCGCACAACGCACCGTACGGGTGCGGAGCCGCCTGGTCGTCTCCGTCGCCGTCGTCTCCCTCATGGTGCTCGGAGCCGGTGCGCCCACCCTGTTCGCGGCCTCCGCGGACCTCACGGACTCCCAGCACCTGGTCACCCTCGCGCAGCTCGACCAGCAGACGGTGAGCCTCGCCCACGCGCTGGGTGACGAGCGGGACGGCGTCACGCAGTACGTCGCGGCCGGCCGGCCCAGCGGCAAGGACGCGGCACTCAAGGAGCCCGCCGCCCGCGTCGACCGCCAGATCGACGAGCTGCGCGCAACCGCCCCCGCGGGCCTCGCGCGCGACCTCGCCACCGTGCCCGCCCTGCGCCGCACCGCGCTCACCGGCAAGGGCACGGCCCTGGAGGCGCAGAAGGCGTACTCCGACGTGATCGCCACGCTGCTCGCGGTCGCCGACGAGCTGGCCGACCGCACTCCGCCGCGCGCCGCCGAGGCCGTGCGGGCGCCGGGTGCGCTCGGGCGGGCCGTCGAGCAGGCCTCGGCCACCCGCGGGCTGCTGCTCGGCGCGCTGTCGGTGCCGCCGGGGCAGACCTCCAGGGTGTTCGACCCGGTCACCGGCAAGTACGTACAGAAGGAGAAGGAGGACGGCGACGCGGGCCGGGTGCGGGACGCGCTCAGCGCGGCCGCCCAGCAGGCGCACGTGCGCGAGCAGTCCGCGCTCGCCGACTTCGACCAGGCCGCGGGCGCCGCCGCCCGCGACAAGGTCGCCACCACCGTCACCGGGCCCGACGTGGAGGCCGCCGACGGCTTCCTCGCGCGCCTCACCGACCAGCCCCAGCTGAGCGCCACCGAGCGCAGGTCCGATCCGAACGCGGTGGGCGCGGCCCTCTCCGCCCGGATCGACCGGATGCGCGGCGCCGAGGCGGCCCTCGCCACCTCGCAGGTCAAGCGGTTCGAGCAGCTGCGGGACGACGACGTCACCGCGCTTGAGATCCGTATCGGCCTGATCGGCGCGCTGCTGCTGCTCGCCATCGGCGTCTCCTCCGCCACCGCCCGCAGCCTGACCCGCCCGCTCGCCGTGCTGCGCCGCGGCTCGGCCCGCCTTGCGCAGGCGCCGGAGACCGAGGAGCCGGTGCGCTTCACCGGCCGCAACGACGAGTTCGCCCAGGTCGTACGGTCCCTCAACGAGCTGCACACCAAGTTCGTCGAGCAGCACTCCCGGGTCGCCGGACTCGACGAGGACCTCGCCAAGCAGCGCGGCCGCCTCGCCCGCCTCGCCGCCGAGAAGGACGAACTGCGCGTCCGGGTAAGGGAGTTGAGCGAGCAGCTGGAGCGGGCCGAGGGCACCGTCAAGCACGCCTTCGTCAACCTCGGGCTTCGCAGCCTCGGTCTGATCGAGCGTCAGCTCGCCGTCATCGAGAGCCTGGAGGAGCGCGAGCAGGACCCGGACCAGCTCGCCGTCCTCTTCAAGCTCGACCACCTGGCCACCGTCATCCGGCGCCACGGCGAGAACCTCCTGGTCCTGGCCGGCACGGAGCACCACCACAACCACCCGGGCCCGGTCCCGCTCGTCGACGTCATGCGGGCCGCGGTCAGCGAGATCGAGCGGTACGAGCGCGTCGTCATCCAGGCCCTGCCGCCACACGCCCAGGTCGCCGGGTTCGCCGCCGACGACCTGAGCCACTTGGTCGCCGAGCTCCTGGAGAACGCCACCTCCTTCTCCCCGCCGGACGCCCAAGTGCAGCTCTCCGGCTGGCAGTTGGAGGGCGGCGAGATCATGCTCTCGGTCCAGGACGAGGGCATCGGAGTGCCCCCCGAGCGGCGGGCCGAGCTGAACCGGCGGCTCGCCGATCCCGCGTCGTACGAACCGGGCGAGCCCGGCACCGAGGCGGGCGGCCTCGGCCTGCACGTCTCGGCGCTGCTCGCGCACCGGCACGGCGTACGCATCGAGCTGCGCGAGCAGAAGCGGGGCGGCGTCGCGGCGGTCGTGGTGCTGCCCGAGGCGATCCTGCCGACCACCCCGCCGGTGGCCGCGCCGCACATGGTGCCGGGCGACGCCCCGCGCTTCACGCTGCCGGGCGCGCTCGCCGAGGCCAACTCCAATGTGCTGCCGGAGCGTACGGAGCGCTCGGGCGAGGTGGCCAGGCCCGTCACGCCGGCGCCCACAGAGCCGGTTGGGCCCTCCGGTCTCCCCCTCGACGAGCCGACCTTCGAGATGCGGCTCCCCGAGCCCCGGCCCGCCGACACCGAGCCCGAGGCCGAGGCCGGGCACGAATCGGAGCCCGGGACCGCGCCGGAACCGGAGCCCGCACAGCCCGAACCGGAACCGGACCCCGTACAGAAGGTCACCGACAAGGGCCTCCCCAAGCGCACCCCCAAGGTCGTACAGGCGGGCTCCGCCAGGACCCAGGAACGCAAGGGCGGTACCGACGCCGCCGAGGCGCTGCGGCGCAGGCTCGGCGGTTTCCAGCAGGGCGCGAACGAAGGCCGCCGCGACGTGGCGGCGGAGCTCCAAGAGACCGAACAGCAGGCAGACACGGACACGGGGGAGACAGTCGAGGAGGTACGCAGATGAATGCGACCGGCACCGGGACCGGCAGGCCCCGTAGCGGCGCGTCCGGAACCGGCACCATCAGCACGAGCACCGAGGCCCGCGATCTGCAGTGGCTGCTCGGGAACCTCGTCGAGGAGGTGCCAGGGCTCATCTCCGTCGCGGTCGTCTCCTCCGACGGGCTGCTGCTGCTCTCCTCCGACCCGGAGCAGCGCCAGGTCACCGTCGCCCGGCAGGGCCCGCGCGGCTCCAGCGCCGACCTCGCCACCATCGTCTCCGGCATCGGCAGCCTCACCGTCGGGGCCGCCCGCCTCATGGACGGCGGCAACGTCAAGCAGACGATGGTCGCGATGGAGGAGGGCAGCGTCTTCGTCATGGCCATCAGCGACGGCTCGCTGCTCGGCGTCCATGCCACCCCGGACTGCGACATGAGCGTGGTGGCGTACCACATGGCGCTCTTCGTGGGACGCGCCGGACACGTCCTGACCCCCGAAGTCCGCAGTGCGCTGCGCCAGTCGATGGAGGCCGCCCAGTGACCCCGCCCGCCGAGAAATCCGCGCGGCTCCCGATACGCGGCGCCGACCGGAAACCGGCCCGCGTCCGCCCGTACTCGCTGACCGGCGGCCGCACCCGCTTCGGCCACGTGCTGCTCGTCGAGACGTTCGTCGCCGCGATCGAGGCGCCCCCGGAGCGCAAGGAGCTCGGCGGCAGCACGCACCGGGTCATGCCGGAGATGCTGGCCATCGTCGAGATCTGCCGCGCGATGCGTACGGTCGCCGAGATCTCCGCGCTCCTGAAGATGCCGCTCGGCGTGGTGCGCGTGCTGCTCAGCGACCTGGCCGACCAGGGAAGGATCCGTGTGTACGGGACCGGGCACGGCCCGGGCCAGCCCGACCGCGCACTGCTCGAAAGGGTGCTGAGTGGACTCCGCCGCCGCCTCTGAACTCCTCGTCCACAACGAGGAGTTGCTCCCCTGGCAGCAGGACCGCAGCCGGGCTCCCATCGCGACGAAGGTCGTGGTCGCGGGCGGCTTCGGGGTGGGCAAGACCACCTTCGTCTCGGCGGTCTCCGAGATCACCCCGCTCCAGACCGAGGCGGTGATGACGCAGGCCAGCGAGGCCACCGACGACCTGTCGACGACCCCGGACAAGGTGACCACCACGGTCGCCATGGACTTCGGCCGCATCACCCTCGACGACGACCTCGTCCTGTACGTGTTCGGCACGCCCGGGCAGGAGCGGTTCTGGTTCATGTGGGACGACATCGTGCGCGGCGCGATCGGCGCGGTCGTGCTCGCCGACACCCGCCGCCTGTCGGACTGCTTCCCGGCGCTCGACTACTTCGAGAGCTGCGGGCTGCCGTACATCGTGGCCGTGAACCACTTCGAGGGCACCGAGTCCTTCGAGGCCGAGGACGTGCGCGAGGCGCTCACCGTGCCGCCCCACATCCCGGTAGTGATCATGGACGCGCGCAGCCGGACCTCGGTGATCGAGTCTCTGCTCGGCCTGGTGGCCCACGCCCTGGAAGCCTGCCCCGAATAGACCCCGCCCCCCACGGCTCGCTACGCACTCAACGGAGAACGGTCCCGCATGCGGAGAATACTCATAGTCGGAGCCGGCCAGTCCGGTCTTCAGCTGGCCCTCGGACTGCAGGCGCAGGGGTACGAGGTCACCCTGATGTCGAACCGCACGGCGGACGAGATCCGGTCCGGCCGGGTCATGTCCACGCAGTGCATGTTCGACACCGCGCTCCAGCACGAGCGCGACCTCGCGCTGAACTTCTGGGAGTCCCAGGCCCCGCGGATCGAGGGCGTCGGTGTCTCGGTCGCCGCCCCCGACGCCTCGCGCGCCGTCGACTGGGTGGGCAGGCTCGACGGCTACGCGCAGTCCGTGGACCAGCGGGTCAAGATGGCCGGCTGGATGGAGACCTTCGCCGAGCGCGGCGGCCAGCTCGTCATCCACGGCGCGGCCGTCTCCGACCTCGACTTCTTCGCGCGCACCTACGACCTGGTCCTTGTCTCGGCGGGCAAGGGCGAGCTCGTGTCGATGTTCGGCCGCGACGCCTCGCGCTCCCCGTACGCCGAGCCGCAGCGGGCCCTCGCTGTCTCGTACGTGCACGGGCTCGGCCCGCGCCCGGAGCACCCCGAGTTCGACGCGGTGCGCTGCAACCTGGTGCCCGGCGTGGGCGAGCTGTTCGTGATGCCGACCCTGACCACCTCGGGCCGGGCGGACATCCTGTTCTGGGAGGGCGTCCCCGGCGGCCCGCTGGACGTGTTCAACGGCGTCCGGGACCCGGGCGAGCACCTCGCGCTCACGCTGGAGCTGATGGAGAAGTTCCTGCCCTGGGAGTACGCGCGGGCCCTCAAGGTCGAACTGACCGACGCGGGCGCCACGCTGGCGGGCCGCTACGCGCCGACCGTCCGCAACCCGATCGGCCGGCTGCCCGGCGGCGGCCTTGTGCTCGGCGTCGCGGACGTGGTCGTGGCGAACGACCCGATCACCGGCCAGGGCTCCAACTCGGCGGCCAAGTGCGCGGCTTCGTACCTCTCCTCGATCGTCGAGCACGGCGAGGCCGAGTTCGACGAGGCGTGGATGCGGGCCGCCTTCGACCGCTACTGGGACACCGCCCAGCACGTGACCAAGTGGACCAACGCCATGCTCGGGGCGCCCCCGGAGCACGTCCTGAACCTGATCGGCGCGGCCGGTCAGCTCCAGCCGGCCGCCGACCGCTTCGCGAACGGCTTCAACGACCCGGCCGACTTCGAGAACTTCTTCTACGAGCCGGAGAAGACGGCCGCCTACCTCGCCGAACTGGCGGGCGCCCAGGCCTAGTTGGGCTCGGCCTCGGCCGAGTAGCCGGTGTCCATGCCCTCCGTCGCACCCTCCGGGAGCTTCGGAGGGCGGTACCAGGGGAGCGGGTCCGCCGCCGGGTCCGGGCGGACCGCGCCGAGCAGCGGGTTCGCGGCGATGGGGGAGACCTTGACGCGGGCGCCGGGACGAGGTGCCTGCACCACCAGGCCGCCGCCCAGATACATCGCCACATGGGTGGCCGTGGGGAAGTAGACGACCAGGTCGCCCGGGCGCAGCGCGGTCAGCGGGATGTGAGGCAGCTCCGCCCACTGCTCCTGGCTGGTGCGGGGGATCGGGCGGCCCGCGTGCGCCCACGCCTGCGAGGTGAGCCCCGAGCAGTCGTAGGACTCGGGACCCTCCGCGCCCCACACGTACGGCTTGCCGATCTGTTCGACGGCGTACGCGAGCGCCCGGTCGCCCTCCGGTGACGGTGCGCGCGTCGTGCTCAGGACGCCCGAGGCGAGCAGGCTCTGCTGGGCCTTGTCCATGCCCTGCTGTTCGAGGCGGGTGAGCTCGGCGAGCTGCTCGGCGGAGAGGCCGGCCAGAAGCTGCTCCACCTCTTTGAGGCGGCGCTCGACGTCGTCCTTCGCCTGCTGTTGCCGCTTGGCGAGCGCCTGCTGCTCGTCGAGGGCCTGGCGCGAGGCCCGTGCGAGGTCGGCGGCCTGCTGTTCGCCGCGGGCGAGCCGGGTCATCGCGGCCTGCCGCTCGCCCGCCGCGCGGTCCAGGACATGGCGCTGGTCGAGGGCGCTCTGCGGGTCCCGCGCCAGCAACAGCCTTACGTACGAGGAGAGTTGGCTGCTGCCCTGGTACTGCTCGCGGGCCAGCCGCCCGGCGTCGTCGCGGCTCTGGGCGAGCGCGGCGCGGGCCTTGGACAGCGAGGCGGAGAGCTTCTTCTCCTCGGCCTCGCGTCGCTTCAGCTCGACCTCGGTGGTCTTGTACGCCTCGGTGGCCTCCTCCGTCTGCCGGTACAGCGTCTGGAGCTGGGCGAGCAGGGCCGTGGCCGAGGTCTCGGGGGGCCGGTCGGGCCGGACGGCCGAGGACTCGCCGGGCGGCTGGGGCGTGGCCACCGCGAGCGGGCCCGCCACCGCCGTGGCCAGGGTCAGGGCGACGGCCGCCGCGCACACCGAGCGCACACGGGCTGACATGTGCTCACCTCCGCTCCGGAACCGGGCAGTCCGGCTCTACCGGATCGGATCGTGGCACGCGGCACCGCGACAATCCCGGTGGGAGACGTGAACGGGGTATTCGGCTCACTCGTGCGGCGGCAGCCCGGTGCGGGGGCTTGCGCCGCCGCCCTTCTTGGTCCATGGCCAGCGACGCGGCTCGCGGCCCTCGGGTACGTAGGTGTACTTCCAGCCGCGCGGCAGCCCGAGCCGCTTGGTGTGGGAGGCCGGCTCAAGGCGGTAGGCGTACACCGTCGCCGGGCCGCCGTCCGGATCGGGCACGGGCACCTCGTACCACTGCGGCGGCTTGCCGGTAGGGCCGGTCAGTACCGGCAGGACGCGCCCGTCGAGGGGGCCGCCCACAAAGAGGGTGTTCTCGCTTCGCACCCCCCAAGTCTCACAGCAGGTGGGCCGCCTCGCTCACCACGGGTATCACCCGGCGGGCCAGGAGGCCGACCGGGCCTTCGGCGGACTCGTGGGCCAGCGCGACGCGCACCACGGCGGCGGTCTGTTCGTCCGTGGCCGCCGTTGCGGTGAGCAGCGCCACCAGGTGGTCCACCAGCCAGTCGCGCAGCTCGGGCAGCGGGGGCTGCTTGTCCTCGTCCAGCCAGATGAGGGAGGCGGCCTCGACCGCCGCGATCCAGGTGCGCACCATCATCCGGAGCCGCGGGCCCGGCTTCTCCACCCGCAGGTGCACCAGGATCTGCTCGGCCGCGGCCCGCCGCACCTCGTCGACGATCGCCGTCGTACGGGACGTCTCGGCCATGCTGCCGCCCTGGAGCAGCGCCGAGAAGCCGGCGTCGTGCTCGTCGACGAAGGCGAGGTAGCGGTCCAGGGCGCGGGTGAGGCGCTGGGTGAGCGGCCCGGTCTGCGCCTCGGCGAAGCACAACTCCAGCTCGTCGGCGGCCGAGCGCAGGGCCGCCTCGTACAACTGCTGCTTGCCGCCCGGGAAGTAGCGGTAGACCAGCGGCCGCGAGACCCCGGCGGCCTCGGCCACGTCGTCGAGGGACACGTCCTCCGGCGCCCGGTGCGCGAACAGCGAGAGGGCCGCGCCGAGCAGCTGGGTGCGGCGCTCCTCGACGCTGAGCCTGCGGTACGCGGGGGTGGCGGCGGGTGAGGTCATACGGGCAGCGTAATCCCCGCGACGCGGGTCGGGGGGTGTCCGGTGTCGAGGTGGCGGCGCCGGACGCCCCCCGACGCCAGGGGCCGGGCGCCCCCTTACGCCAGCAGACCCGAGCTCTTCCACAGCCGCCGGCTCAGCCCGTTCATGACGCCTATGTCGTCGAGGAATTCCGTGAGGCGTCCCGCGCCGCTCTGCATGACCTCGCGGCGGTGGCCGCTCGCCTTCACCTGGGCCACGGCCTCGCGGCGGTCCAGGCCGACGTTCTCGTACACCTGAGGGTTGACGAAGCAGGTGGCGAAGACGCGAGCCGCCTCGCCGCAGCTGATCCGGGTCAATTCCCGCTCCCAGCGCGGCGCGGACACCATCTGGCGCCTCAACTCCTCGCGGGCGTACCGGACATGGCGGGCCTCCTCGACCACGTGGATGCGGGTCACGCCGCGCACGATGGTCTGGACGCGCTCGTCCGGGAACGTCAGGCGCTGCATCCAGTCCAGGATCTCCTCGCCGAGCAGGGTGGCCGCGAAGGAGCCCGGGGTGGTGGAGACGGTCTTCAGGACGCGGGCCAGGTTGTGGTAAACGCGCGGCACCCGGTACGTCGGCGCCCCGCCCTTCTTGATCATGCGGGCGAACATCATGGAGTGGCGGCACTCGTCGGCGATCTCGGTGAGCGCGTACCGGACGTGGTTGCTGGTGAGCGACTTGTCGTAGATGTGCCGCACGAGGAGCTGCATCAGGATGATCTCGAACCAGATGCCGAGCGAGGCGAGCGAGGCGGCCTCGTGGCGGGCCAGGTCCATGCGCTGCTCCTCGGACATCTTCCGCCACAGCGGGGTGTCGTAGAGCGAGAGGAGTTCCGGCGGCCAGAACCACTTGCCGTCCTCGATTGGGGCGTCCCAGTCGAGCTCCTTGTCGGGGTCGAAGGAGTGCTTGGCGGACGATTCGAGCAGCCGCTCGGCGACCTGCTCGCGGTCCCTGAGCAGGCCGAGTGCGTCGCGGAGCGCATCGCGTTCGGTCATGGTCGTCATGGCTGGGGGCACCTCGTGGCTGGGTTACCTGCGGTCGCCTCTTATGAGACTGCTTGTCAGTAAGCTCGTCAATCCCTTGCGCGCGACTTGTTGACCCCGCGTCTATCACCGTGTGAACCTGCCAACTGCACAGCAGTGTGCAGAATTTGAGCCCATGGACAATGCCGTCCGCGAGGCGAAGGAGCCGCACGTGTCGACGCACGACCTTTATGTGACGGGCCCGAGAGAGCCCCTGTGGCAGGTGCCGGCCTCCGGCGCCGCCCGCTTCAACTGGGACTACGACGACGGGCGCGACCGTCTGCTCGCCCTCTACCAGAAGGGCAAGGACAAGCAGTGGGACGGCGCCAAGCGCATCGACTGGGACCTGGAGGTCGACCCGTACGACCCGCTCGGCACCCCGGACGAGGCGATGACGCTGTACGGCACGCCGTACTGGGACAAGATGACCGACCGCAACAAGGGTGATCTGCGGCAGCACTACACGTCCTGGCAGTTCAGCCAGTTCCTGCACGGCGAGCAGGGCGCGATGGTGTGCGCCGCCCGCATCGTGGAGTCCGTCCCCGATCTGGACGCCAAGTTCTACTCCGCGACCCAGACCATGGACGAGGCCCGGCACGCCGAGATCTACGCCCGCTTCCTGCACACCAAGCTCGGCATGCTCTACCCGATCAACGACAACCTCCAGTCGCTGCTCGGCGACACCCTGCGCGACTCCCGCTGGGACATGCCCTACCTCGGCATGCAGGTCCTGATCGAGGGCCTGGCACTCGCCGCCTTCGGCATGATCCGGGACACCACGACCAAGCCCCTGCCGAAGCAGATCCTGGCGTACGTCATGCAGGACGAGGCCCGCCACGTGGCCTTCGGCCGCATGGCCCTGCGCGACTACTACACCCAGCTCTCCGACGCCGAGCTGCGCGAACGCGAGGAATTCGTCATCGAGGGCTGCTACCTGATGCGCGACCGGCTGCGCGGCGTCGAGGTCCTGGAGAACTTCGGCATCCCGAAGAAGGAGGCCGAGCGGCTGAGCGAGGAGAGCGAGTTCCTGCACCTGTTCAGGAAGCTCCTCTTCAGCCGCATCGTCCCCTGCGTGAAGGACATCGGCCTCTGGGGCGAACGCCTCCAGAAGGCCTACGTGGACATGGGCGTCTTCGACCTGGGGGACTCCAGCCTGGACCTGCTGATGACCCAGGACGAGGAGATCGCCGAGCAACTGGACAAGGAGCGGTTCGCCGCGGAGGAGGCGGAGCGGGTGGCGGAGGTGGAGGGGGCGATCGCGGACGGGGCGGCTTAGGAGTGGCGTAGGAGTTCGCTCCCATCGGGCCGCGTCAACGGCGCGGCCCGGTCTCGCCCGGTGGTGCGGCCCGCGCGGCCTTACTCTCCCGGCCCGAGTTCGAACTGAGGCGTGTCGTTGGTCATGGGGCGCACAGTAATCAGGAGGGGCCGGCGGGGTGCCCCCTTTTCCGAGGGGCGAGACGCTACGGGGTGCCCGCAAGCGCCGCCTCCATCACCGCCTTCGCGATCGGCGCCGCGTCGCCGCCCCCGCTGATGTCGCCCCGCTTCGCCGACGCGTCCTCGACGACGACCGCGACCGCGACGGCCGGACGGTCCGCGCCGTCCGCCCGGGCCCAGGAGATGAACCAGGCGTACGGGCTGCCGATGTTGCCGACGCCGTTCTGCGCGGTGCCGGTCTTGCCGCCGACCGTGGCCCCCGGGATCGCCGCGACGGTGCCGGTGCCGTTGCTCACCACGTCGATCATCATCTGCTGGAGCTGCATCGCGGTCGCCGGATACATCGCCCGCTGATAGGTCCGCTGCCCGGTCGTGGAGACGGTCGCGCCGCTCGCGGTCGTCGTATGGTCCACCAGATAGGGGTATTTGAGCTCCCCGCCATTGGCGACCGCCGCCGAGACCATCGCCATCTGGAGCGGGGTGGCCGTCGTGTCGAACTGGCCGATGGAGGACAGGGCCAGTTGGTCGGAGCTCATCTCCGTGTCGAAGTTGGACTTCGCCACGCCCGACGGGATGCGCAGGCTCGTGTCGTTGAAGCCGAACTTCCTGACCGCGTCCAGCATTCCGGGCAGCCCCACCTTCACCCCGAGCCCCGCCATCACCGTGTTGCACGAGACGGTCACCGCGTACGCCAGCGACGCGTTGCCGCAGCCGCTCGGCTCGTTGGGAAGCATGGTGCTCGTGTGGGGCAGCACGTACGGATCGGGCGTGTCGGTCGGCGCTTCGACGTCCGTGACAAGCCCCGCGTCGAGCGCGGCGGCCGCCGTCACGATCTTGAAGGCGGACCCGGGCGGATAGGTCTGCCGGATCGCCCGGTTCAGCATGGGCTGGTCCGCGTCCGAGGTCAGCCGCTGCCAGGCGCTCGTCACCGACCTGCCCGTACCCGAGAGAACACCCGGGTCGTACGACGGGCTGCTGACCAGCGCCAGGATCCTGCCCGTCGACGGTTCGAGCGCCACGACCGCGCCCTTCCTTCCGCCCAGACCGTCGTACGCGGCCCGCTGCACCGACGCCCTGATCGTGGTGACGGCCCGCCCGCCGGAGTGCCGCCTGCCGGTGATGTCGTTCCACAGCGGGAACACCGAAAGGAGCGGGGAGGTGCCCGACAGGACGGGGTCCTCCGCGTTCTCGACGAGCGTTGTGCCGTACGTCTGCGAGGCGTACCCGGTGACGGCCGCGTACAGCGGCCCGTGCTTGTACGTCCGCTCGTACCGCAGCTGCTGGCCGCTGTCCTTCGATCCGGTGACGCTCTCCCCGCCGACCATGATGGCGCCGCGCGGCTGGTGGTAACGGGCGATCGCCAGGCGGCGGTTGGCGGGGTTGGCGTCGAGCGCGTCGGCCTGGAAGACCTGGACGCGGGCCGCGTTCACGAGCAGCGCCACGAGCAGCACCAGGCAGAAGGCGGCCGCCCGCCGGATGCACCGGATCACTTGGCTGCCTCCTCCACCGATGGTTCGGGCCGTGCGATGACGCCGGGTTCGACCGCGGGGAGCGGCCGGCGGGCGGAATCACTGATTCGGATGAGCAGCGCCACGATGATCCAGTTGGTGACCACGGACGAGCCGCCCTGCGCGAGGAACGGCATGGCCATGCCGGTGAGCGGGATGAGGCCCATCACGCCGCCCGCGATCACGAACACCTGGAGCGCCAGGATCGAGGCGAGCCCGATGGCGAGAAGCCGCCCGAACGGGTCGGCCAGGCAGATGCCGGCCCGGTAACCCCGGGCCACAAGCAGGGCGTACAGGAGGAAGATCGCGGTCAGCCCGGACAGGCCGAGCTCCTCGCCCGCCGTGGCCAGGATGAAGTCGGACTTCGCGGCGAAGCCGATCAGTATCGAGTGGCCGAGGCCGAGGCCCGATCCGAGTGTGCCGCCGGCCCCGAAGGCGAACAGGGACTGGGCGAGCTGGCTGGGGCCGAGGCCCGCCTCGATGGTGGCGTACGGGTTCAGCCAGTCGGAGACGCGGCCGTGCACATGGGGTTCGAACAGGCCGACCGCGGCCGCGCCGATCGAGGCGAGCAGCAGCCCCACCGCGATCCACCCGGTGCGCCCGGTCGCCACGTACAGCATGACCACGAACAGGCCGAAGAACAGCAGCGAGGTGCCGAGGTCGCGTTCGAGGACGAGGACGCCGACGCTCAGCAGCCAGATCATCACGATCGGGCCGAGCACCCGGCCGGTGGGCAGTTGGAGCCGCCAGATCCTGCGGCCGGTGTGCGCCAGCGCGTTGCGGTTGGCCGCGAGGTGGGCGGCGAAGAAGAGGGCGAGCAGGATCTTGGTGAACTCGCCGGGCTGGAAGGAGAGTCCGGCCACCCTGATCCAGATCTTGGCGCCGTTGACCGCAGGGAAGAGGATCGGCACGAGCATCAGCGACAGGCCCGCGGCCATCGAGAGATAGGCGTACCGCTGGAGGACGCGGTGGTCGCGCAGGAGAAGGACGACGGCGAGGAACAGGCAGACCCCGAGCGTCGACCAGACCAGCTGGGTGGGGGCCGCGGGATGGCCCGGGGTCGAGAGGTCGAGCCGGTAGATCAGCACCAGGCCGAGCCCGTTGAGCAGCACCGCGATCGGCAGCAGCAGAGGGTCTGCGTACGGCGCGCGGAAGCGGACCACGAGGTGGGTGAGGAGCGCGAGCAGGCCGAGCCCGGCGCCGTAGCTCGCGGCGTCCGGCGGCACCGTGCCGTTCCTGGCGAGCCCGACGTCGACATAGCCGAGCACCACGACGAGAACGGCACCGCCGAGCAGGGAGAGTTCTACGCCCCGCCGCTTGGGGAGGCCGAGCTCGGATGGGGAGGCGTCCGCCGCCGACGGTGCGGTCATGCCAGGCAACGTAGCAAGACGCAGGCCTTATGTCCCCGTATGTCATAAGGTGCCGAACGGAATGCATGACGGTCCGTCAAAAAGGAGTCGGCGCCATGGGGCCCGTGGAATTCATCGTCCTCGCCTTTCCCGAGGAGCAGTTGAGGGTCCGGGCGGTCGCCTCGCTCGGCGCGCTGCGCCGGTCCGGCGCCGTCGCCCTGATCGACGCGCTGGTCGTCACCAAGACCGCGGGCGGCGAGGTGCTCACCGCCGAACTCGACGAGTTCGAGGAGCTCCAGGGGATGCTCGGCGGCCGGGACGCGGCCCGGCTCATCGGTCCCGAGGACGTCGCCGAGTCGGCCGGGCTCCTGGGGCGGGGGAACTGCGCGCTGCTCGTCCTGGTCGAACACCTCTGGGCGGCGGAGGCGGCCGAGGAGGTGCGCGCGGCCGGCGGTCGCATCGCCGGCTCGGTGCGGATCCCGCCGGAGCGGCTCACGGAGGTCAAGGCGGGCCTCGCGGCGCTGGCCGCGTCCGCACGGTCACAGCCATCGCCGTCGGCACAGTCATCGTCATCGTCATCGTCATCGTCCACCGGATCGGAGGCCTGACCCATGTACGTCCGACCCGCCCGCCCCGAAGGCCACCCCGTCGAACGCCCGGCCGGTGCGCCCCTGCTGCGCGGTCTGCTCTCCGGCAGCCCGGCCTACGCCGCCGACCGTGCGGCGCATGCCGCGGCGCCGCCCGCGCCCGTGCTCGCGAGCGGCGCCGACATCGCGGACCGCCTGACCCGACTGGGTGACATGGTCACCGAAGGACTGCTCACGCTCGAAGAATTCGCGGCCGCCAAGTCCAAACTCCTCGGCGGCTGAGGGGCCCGCTCAGCACCAGCGCGGTACGGGCCCCAGATTGTCGATGTAGAAGGCCGAGGCCCACGCCCAGGTGCCGTCGGTCAGCAGGTACCAGCGGTCGTTCCCGTTGATCTGGTCGCCGCCGGTCTTGCAGAAGATGTGCACGATCGAGCCGTAGGGCGCCTTGCCGACGATCCTGCTGCCACGGGTGGGACGGTCGCGCAGGAGCAGGCCGGACTTGGCGGTGACGCGGCCCTTGTAGTCGCCGTGTCCGTGCTCGTCGGCGGCGGCGGGCTGCGCCGTCGCGAGGACGGCCACGGCGCCGGTGGCCAAGCAGAGGCCGAGTGCGGCAAGGGGTGAGCGCAGGGACATGGTGCCTCCTGGATGGGGCGGGGCCGCTGGTGAACGACCCTCAATTCGCCTGCCTCACAGTAAATTCGCTCATTGGAGTTCGCAAAGCGTAACGAGGCGTCACTCGGCGTGTGTGCCCTGCCCGGAGTCAGGCGCCTCGAAGCTGATGTACTCGGGGAGTTCGAGCCGGGCCACCGCCCCGCCGTCCGCGGCGTTGGCGAAGCGCAGCTCGGCGCCGATCACGGCCGCCTGCCCCGCCGCGATGGTCAGGCCGAGCCCGTGCCCCTTGCTTCCGGCGTCGGTACGGAAGCGCTGCGGCCCGTGGTCGAGGAGGTAGTCCGGATAGCCCGTGCCATGGTCCCGAACGGTGACGACCGGCCCGTGCACGGTCAGCTCGACCGGAGCCTTGCCGTGCTTGTGGGCGTTGGCGAGCAGGTTGCCGATCACGCGCTCAAGGCGGCGCTTGTCGGTCTCCACACAGGCGTCCCGCACCACCGTGAGGGTGGTGTCCGCCTCCGCGGTCCCCGACGCGACCGAGGCGCGTACCACCCGCTCCACCACCGGCGCGAGCTGCTGCATGTCGAGGTCGACGGTCTCGCTGCCCGCGTCCAGACGGGAGATCTCCAGGAGGTCCTCGGTGAGCGAGCGCATCGCCTGCACCCGGTCCCGTACGAGCTCGGCCGGGCGGCCCTCCGGCAGCAGCTCGGCCGCCGCGTGCAGTCCGGTCAGCGGGGTGCGCAGCTCGTGCGCCACGTCGGCGGTGAAGCGCTGTTCGCTGAGCAGCTTGCCCTGGAGGGCGGAGGCCATCGTGTCCAGGGCGCCGGCCACGGTGGCCACCTCGTCCTGGGGGCGCGAGGGGTCCTTGGTGCGGCGGTCGTTGACCCGGGCGTCGAGGTCGCCCCCGCCGATCCGGCGGGCCACCGTCGCCGTCTGGTGCAGGCGCCGGGTGATCCGCGTGACCGCGAAGACGCCGACGAGGAGGGTCGCGCCGATGGCCAGGATGGACGAGCCGAAGATGGCCTTGTCGAGGCCGTTGATGGTGCGGGCGCTCTGGGTGTAGTCGATCTCGGCGGCCAGTGCCTTGCCGTCGGCCGGGCCCGCCGCCCACATGGTGGGGCGGCCGTTGTCGTCGTCGACGAGGGTGCCGCGCCTGCCGGACAGCGCGAGCGTGCGGAGCGAGGCGGGCAGCTCGGGCGGGTCGAGGCCGGCGCCGGGCGGCAGCGCCTCGCCCGCCTCGTACATCCGGGTGACGTCGGTCAGCTTGTCGAGCGCCTTGTTGCGGGCCTCGCCGACGGTCTGCCGGGTCACCGACACGTGCACCAGGGCGCCGAGCAGCGTCGCGAGCGCGCAGCACATCACGGTGATGAACACCGCCGACTTCCAGGTGAGCGTCGCCGTCCAGCGGGGCAGCGGCAGGCGGGGCGGCCTCGATATCCGGGGAAGTTTCATGGTGCCACCGCCGTGGGGGTGGCCGGCGGCTTCGCCGTCGGCGGCTTCTTCTTCGGCGACGGCGAGAGCTGCCCGGCGCCGGACGGTGCGGGGTGCTTCCCGCCGGGGGACTCGCCGGGCTTGCGGCGCACGATCTCGTCCCGGGTGGGGAGCATCGCCTGCTGGTGGTCGTCCCAGGACCACGCCGTGCGGTACTCGTACCCGGGCATGCCCGCCGACACCGACCGCAGGATCACGTCCCGGCCGGCCAGGTCGACGCTGATGATCTGGTCGACGGTGGACATGATGCGGATCAGGCCGCCGTCCTTGGCCGGCATGTAGCAGCGCACCGCGAGCTGCTGGTCCGGCATCCGGATGCCGACGATCAGCTCGTCCTTGCCGTCCCCGGTCAGATCCCGGTAGTACGGCTTGAGCACCGGGCAGCTGCCCGGCTTCTGCTTGCAGGTGGCCAGCTGCCGGACCGTTTCGTCGTAGAGACCGTCCTCGCCGCTGTAGGTGTTGGGGTGCGCCTTCACCTCGGCCTGCACCACGGCGACCGGATTCAGCTTGTGGACGTCGCCGCCGGTCACCTTGATCCCGGGCACCTGCTCCGTGTCGGTCTCGCCGTAGTCGTTGGGGGTCGCGGTCGCGGGAGGCAGATCCGGCCACAGGTGTATCGGGCCGATGGCCGTCGGCGTCGCGCCCGAGCTCTCCAGGTGACCCGCGCTCCCGCCGCAGCCGGACAGCAGCAGAGCACCCACTGCGGTCAGCAGGGGTGCCAGGAGGGCTGTACGACGGTGGCGGATCAAGGTGCTCCTGTCAGGCGGGAACCCCAGGCTATTTCACCTTCTGCCGGGCGCTCACCGGAGCCCCGGTGCGTTATTCGGCCTTGACCAGGTCGGCATAGAAGATGATGTTGGCCGAGCGGTGACCGTCCTTGATCGGACCGCCACAGGTGATGAGGCGGAGCTCGGCGCGATTGGTCGTCCCGTAAACCTTATGCGTCGGGAAGTCCTTTTTCTCGACCTGCTGGGTTTCCCGGATCTTGAACACCGCGGTCGAGCCGTCCGCCCGCCCGACCTCGATCATGTCCCCGACCTTCATGTCCTTCACGTTCCGCATCAGCGCCGGGCCGTTCGCGGTGTCGTAGTGGGCGACCAGGACCGAGGCCCCCTTCTCGCCCGGCGTGACGCTGCCCGTGTACCAGCCCGCCTGCTCGGCCCGGTCCACCGGCGGCACCTCCAGCTCCTGCGCGGAGTCCACCCCGAGCCGCAGCACCGGGCTCGCGTCGACCCCCGCGGAGGGGATGACGAGCCGGGTCGGCTCGGAGGCCTTCAGCGGGCCGACGGCTGCCTCGGCCTGGGTGGTGGCGGCGTTGCGCACCCTGACGTCCGGGGCCTTGGCCACCGGGTCGGGGGTGCAGGCCATGAGCCCGCCGCCGACGGTGAGGGCGAGCACCGATGCCGCCGCGATCCTGGCGGTACGGGGCGTCCGTGCGGTGCGGGGCGGGGTGGGCGTCGTCATGCCTACGACGCTAAATGTCCGGCATTGCGGCATTGCCCCGCCTACGTAACAGCTCGCCGTACTTCAGCAGGCGGTGCTGTTACGCACGGCGGGCTTCCCGTCCCCTACCGCTGGTACGGGTTCTGGCCCTGCATCTGGCCCGGCTGCGGCTGGCCGTACTGCTGCTGCGGGGCCACCGGCTGGGCGAGCAGGCCCTCGGCCTGTTCCTTGGTGATCTGCTGCTCCAGACCGCAGAACGTGCACTGCGTGCGGAACCGCGTCGAGATCGGGAACAGCGGGATGAAGAACAGCGTGAACTTCGTGACGTACTTGCGCAGCCCGTGCGCCGAAGGATTGCCGCAGTTGCCGCACACCAGCGTGAGCATCGCGAGCTGGTGGAGATAGCCGCGGGTGCCGAAGATGATCATGAGTGGTTCCCCTCCCGGATTTCTGGGTCGTATCGCGCGCAAGTGTCGTGGCCATGACCGTCCTGAGTCCATCGCGTCGTGACGACGCCCACACGACTTATTGCCCTCACGGGCATCGGACTGTTCCCATGGTCGTGGTGGGGTGATGGGGCATGGCAGGACTGCGGGTCACACCGGTACACCGGCACGGACAGGCGCGACTGTACGTCAGCCTTCCGGACGGGCGCAGCGTCGCCTGGTACGACCGCGACACCGGGCACGTGTCACTGCTGCTCGACGACCGCAGGGACGAGGTGCTCGCCGCGCTGCGCCCGTACGCGGTGGGGGAGCTGATCGTCGGCCCGCCGCCCGTGCCGAGCCCCGCCGACCTGGTGCGGCTCTCCCTGCACCCCGACGACGACCTCGCGCCCAACCGGCCCGGCGAGGCGCTCCTGACCGAGCTGGAGCGGTACGGGCCCCAGCACCGGTTCAGGACCGACCCGCGCCGCCGGGAGCTCGCCGCGCAGCAGCTCGCCGGGGCCGCGCTCGACCGGCTCGAAGGCGCGGGCTGGCGGGTCCTGCACTCGGTCCCGCTGCCCGGCGAGGCCAGGATCGACCACCTGCTCGTCGGGCCCGCGGGCGTGCTCACCGTGCGCTCCCTGAGCGCCCAGCGTCACCGGGTACGGATCGCCGACCCGCTGGTCACCGTGGGCCGTGCCGCGTCCCTGCCGTATCTGCGTGACGCCCGCCACGAGGCCGAACGCGCCTCCCTCGCGCTGGCGGCGGCGGTACGGCCCGTCCTCGTCCTGGTCGGCGCGGAACGGGTCGAGCTCGGACCACCCGGGGTCCGGGGCGTGAGCGTCCTGAAGGACAGCGAGATCCCGGACCTCGCGCGCCTGGGCGGCGTCCTGAAACCGGCCGACGTGGAGTCCCTGTACTGGACGGCCCGGGACCGCAGGACGTGGCTGCGGGTCTGAGAGCCTGTGTCTGAACCCCGCCCGGGCCTGCGTCCGGAGTTCAGACACAGGCTCTGAGAGCCTTCGTCCGAGCCCCGCCCGGATCGGACACGGGCTCCGAGCCCCATCAGCCCTCGGCCTCCCGCAGCCGCAACACCACCGCCCCCGCGTGCCGCGTGGTCGCCCACTCGACCTCCGCGAGCAGGCCCTCCGCGACCGCCCGGTACGCCACCTCGCCGAGCCCCGCCGCGACCGCCGTGCCGCCGCCCTCGGCCGCGAGCGGAGCAAGCGCGCGACCGGCCTCCGCGCGCAGGGCGGCGGACAGCGGGGCCGACACCACCGGTACGTCGTCGCCCGGCAGCACTAGGACGAGCGCGGCCGGGCGGGCCGGGCTGCCGGTGTGCCCGACGACGACCGCCTCGCGGGTGTCGGTGTGCCGCAGCTTGCGCCAGGAGCGGCGCCCGGCCCGGTAGGGCGCGTCCAGACGCTTGGCGACCAGACCCTCGATGCCGCTCGCAGGCAGCGTCTCGTACCAGGTCAGCGCCGTGTCCACCGAGGTCGTCATCGGCACGGCCTGGAGCGGCGGGCCGAGCGGGGCGAGGACCTCCAGGAGCCGGGCTCGCCTGCGCTCGTACGGCTCGCCCCGCAGGTCCCGGCCCGCGTCCGCGAGCAGGTCGAAGGCGGCGTACGAGGCGGGCAGGCGGCGGGCCAGGAGGGGAGCCCGGGCCGGGGTGGCGGCGGCGCGTCGCTGGACCGCCGTGAAGTCGGTACGCCCGCCGGTCCACACCACGACCTCCCCGTCGAGGACCGTCCCGGGCGTCAACTCCCTTGCCGCGTCGGCCAGATCGGGGAACGCGCCGGTGATGATCCGCCCCGAGCGGGCCTGGAGCACGACCCGCTCCGCCTCCCGGAACACCAGCATCCGGTGCCCGTCGAACTTCGGCTCGTACGCCCACCCCGCCCCGCGCGGCAGCGCGGCCACCGCCTCCGCGAGGGCGACGGTGAGCGGGGGCCGCAGCACCGGGGCGCTCACGGCAGGCGGCCCGCCCGGTCGGGGTCGGCCAGCGGGGCGAGCAGATCGCCGTCCCGGTCCAGGCGGGGCCCGATGTCGCCGATCAGGAACGTCAGGTCGGCCGGCGCCCGGCACGACTCGACCTCCGCCCAGGACACCGGCGCGGACACCGTCGGGCGCTCCTTGGCGCGCACGGTGTAGGGCGTCGCGGTGGTCTTCGCGGCGGCGTTCTGGCTGAAGTCGACGAACACCTTGCCCGGGCGCAGCGCCTTCGCCATCTTGTGCGTGACCAGCCCCGGCAGGGCCGCCTCCGCCTCCCTGGCCAGCGTCTTCGCGTACGCCGAAACCTGCTCGGAGGGTGTCCGCACCAGCGGGGAGAGCAGGTGCAGCCCCTTGGCGCCGGAGGTTTTGGCGTATGCCTCCAGACCGTCCGCGGCGAGCCGGTCCCGCAGCCACCGCGCCACCGCGCAGCACTCCACGACGCTCGCGGGCTCGCCCGGGTCGAGGTCGAGCACCAGCCGGTCGGCCTCGGCGGGGGCAGCCGCCCGCCACTGCGGGGTGTGGAACTCCACGACCAGGTTCGCCGCCCACATCAGGGTGGCCAGATCGGCGACCACGACCTGCCGGGCCGCCTGGTCCTCCGAGCGCGGCACCGCGGCCGTCTTCACCCAGGAGGGCGTGCCCGGCGGCGGATTCTTGGTGAAGAAGCGCTGGCCCGCCGGACCGTCCGGAAAGCGCAGGAACGACACCGGGCGGTCGGCCAGCTGGTCGAGGAGCGGGCCCGAGACCGAGGCGCAGTAGTGAAGCAGCTCGCCCTTGGTGGTGCCGGTGGCCGGGTACAGCACCTTGTCCAGATTCGACAGGGCGATCCGCCGCCCCTCCACCTCCGTGATCGGCGTCATACGATGAGAGTCCCACGAACCACACGAACCACACTCCTCGGGGACGAAGAGGAGAAACCGTGCGATCCATCTGGAACGGTGCCATTTCATTCGGCCTGGTCAGCATCCCGATCAAGCTCGTGAACGCCACCGAGAGCCATTCGATCTCGTTCCGCCAGATCCACACGGCGGACGGCGGCCGGGTCCGCTACCGCAAGGTGTGCGAGCTGGACGGCGAGGAGCTGAGCACCGAGGAGATCGGCAAGGCGTACGAGGACGCCGACGGCTCGATGATCCCGATCACCGACGCCGATCTGGCCTCCCTGCCGCTGCCGACCGCCAAGACGATCGAGATCGTCGCCTTCGTCCCGGCCGACACGATCGACCCGCTCCAGATGGACGCCGCGTACTACCTCTCCGCGAACGGGGTGCCCGCCGCGAAGCCGTACACCCTGCTGCGCGAGGCGCTCAAGCGGAGCCAGAAGGTCGCCATCGCCAAATACGCGCTGCGCGGGCGCGAGCGGCTCGGCATGCTGCGGGTGGTCGACGACGTCATCGCGATGCACGGGCTGCTCTGGCCGGACGAGATCCGCGCGGCCGAGGACGCCGCCCCCGAGACCGACGTCAGCGTCCGCGAGGCCGAACTCGACCTGGCCGACGCCCTGATGGACACGCTCGGCGAAGTGGACATGTCGACCCTGCACGACGACTACCGGGCCGCCGTCGAGGAGCTCATCGCCGCGAAGGCGGACGGCGTGCTGCCCCAGGCGGAGGAGGCCCACGCCGCCAAGGGAGGCAAGGTCATCGACCTGATGGCCGCCCTGGAGAGCAGCGTCAAGGCCGCGAAGGCGGCGCGCGGGGAGGGCGAGGAGGAGGGGGAGGTCGCCGAGGTCACCGAACTGAGCTCGCGCAAGCCCCGTAAGGCCGCGCCCGCGAAGAAGACGGCGGCGAAGCCCACCACGAAGACCGCCGCGGCGAAGAAGGCCTCGCAGACAAAGACACCCCAGGCCAAGAAGAGCACCGCCACCAAGACCACCGCGGCCGCCAAGAAGTCGGCGGCGTCGAGCCCCAAGTCCACCGGCGCGAAGAAGTCCACCGCGACCACGGCCAAGAAGACGGCGGCGAAGAAAACGGCCCCCAGGAAGCGGGCCAGCGCCTGAACCCTCGGCCCGGAGGGCCGGAGCCCCGCGCCCCTGGGGGCTTCGGATGGGCCCGGCTCTAAGGCCGGCCCTCCACATGCGCCATCAGCCTCTCCAGCATCGGCCACGTCCCCGCATCCGTGCCGTCGCCGAGCGGGTAGTACAGCGCCGGCTCCGTGTCCGGGCCGAGTCGGACGGGGGTCAGCGACAGGGGCGGGCGGGTGGCGTGGGCCAGGCCGGCCGTGCGCACCCCGTCCGCACCCAGCGTGTACGACACCGGGATCGGGGGCGCCTCGAAATGAGCCGGTACGGCCAGGTCCCGGCGGCCCCTGCGCAGGGAGACCAGCATGTGGGTCAGGCCGTGCGCGCCGGCCAGGGTGCGGGCCAGTTCCTCGACCGCGTCCAGCGGGGGCGCCTCGTCCGCCCCGTACCCCAGCGTGAGCGTCGCGTCGGCCGCCACGCCCCGCTCGACCCGGGTCACCCGGAGCCCCGCGAGCGCGGGCCGCGCCGGGTCGCCGACGGCGAGCAGCTGGGTCGACTCGGGTGCCCGGTCGCGGGCGAGGTCGGTCAACTGGCGTGCGGACCAAGGGAGGTTGACGGGTTCGGCGGTGCCCCAGCCGGCCGGGGCGCCGCCGGTCAGCGCCTGCCAGGCCGCTTCCAGGGCGCGGCCGAGCACCAGGTTCTCGTCCGCGTTGTGCACCGTGCGGAACGCGACGATCAGCTGCCGCTCGGAGGTGAGCGCGGGTGCGGTGAACGCCTCGGCCGCCACCGCCTCGCCCGAAGCGTCCCGGGCCGGCGCGAACGTGCCGTCCTGCCAGCGCAGGACCGCGCCGGAGAGCCCGTCGTAGTACCCGCAGTCGGGATCCTTGACCACCCAGCGGTTGGGCGCGCCGGTCAGCGCCGTACGCAGCGGAAGGCTGAGCCGTACGCCCGGCGGGGTCACGATCTGGAGCGCGCGGCGGCTCTCGACCGCGGCGCGCAGGATGTGCGAGAGCCAGGCGGTCAGCGCGATGACCGGCCGGTCGCACATGACGACGGCGGTCGACTCGGTGAGCACGTCCACCGTCGGATGAGCCCCGCCGGTCGCGGGCCGCGCGCTCACCTCCGAGTCGGCGACCGGGACGACGTCGGTGCTCGCGGCGCCGGGCGGCCAGACGGTGCCGCCGAGCAGGGTGGTGAGCCGCCCGGCCACCGACCCCGCGAGCCGCTCCGCCTCGGGCGCCGCAGTGGAGGCGCGCGCCTCCGTCCACCAGAACGAGCCCTCGGGGGGCGTCACTTGACCGCCGAGGAGACGTTCCGCCTCGCCCGGCACCTGCACGAGCAGCGGTGCTTCGAGGGAGACCAGCGGGCGGCCGTCCGCCGCGCAGAGCTGCACCACCGCCCCGTCGTGGCCGGTGTCGACGGAGAGCCCGGGCCCGCCCGCGTAGAGCCCCGCGAGCAGGGCCCAGGTGTCCGGCATCTTCGGGGTGAGGGCGATGACGTCCTTGGTCACGAGTGGTCTGCTTCTTCCGGCTGGGTGGCGAGGGCGGTCTGGACGAGCTGGTGGCGGCGGCCCCGGCGCACCAGGAAGCCGCGGCCCGGCGGCTGCGCGGACGCGTACAGGCCGGGGAACAGCTGGCCCTCCGTGCGGTCGCCGGTCATCACGAGCGCGGCGGTGCCTGTCTCGCGCAGGGTGGTCAGGAACGGTTCGTACAGCGCCCGCGAGGAGCCCGCGACGCGGCGGGCCACCACGAAGTGCAGCCCGATGTCCTGCGCGGAGGAGATGTACGGCAGGAACGGTGCGAGGGGCTGCTGGCCCGCGGTGGTCAGGATGTCGTAGTCGTCGACCAGGATCACGATGCGCGGCCCGCTGAACGAGGGCCCGTCCGGCAGCGCGTCGTGGTCGACGGTCTCGTCCGGCAGCCGCTTCTCCAGCTCGGCGGCGATCCCGGAGGCGAGCCCCACGCTGATCTTCGCGTTGTGGGCGTAGCCCCCGCGGTACGGCTCGGGCACCACGCCGCGCAGCCCGCGGCGCGGGTCGAACACGGCGAAGACCAGTTCCTCGTCGCTGTAGCGGGCGGTGAACTGCTGGGCGATGAGCTTGAGCAGATTGGTCTTGCCGCACTCGTTGTCGCCCAGGATCAGCAGGTGCTGGTCGTGCTCGAACAGGTCGAGGAGTACGGGGTCGAGCGCGTCCTGGTCGACCGCGATGGGGATGCGTTTCGGTTCGACGGCCGGCGAGGGCAGCCGCTGCGCGGGCAGCCGGGTCGGCAACACCCGTACGGGAGAGGCGAGTTCACCGTGCCAGGTGGCCCGCACCGTACGGGCCGCGTCCTCCAGGGCGGGGCCGAGATCGGCGGACGAGGCGACCGAGTCGGTGCGCGGAAGCGCGGCCTGCGCGAACAGCTTGCCGTTGGTCAGCACGCGCCCGGGGGTGTCCTGGGCGAGCGTCTCGGACAGCTTGCGGTCAATGGACGAGTCGGACGGGTCGTTGAGGCGCAGCTCCAGCTGGGTGCCGAACATCGACTGCGTCGCGATCCGTACGTCGTTCCAGCGCAGCATGCCCGCCACGATGTGGATGCCGTAGCCGCTGCCGCGCTTGAGCAGGTCGGCCACGTCGTCGTCCAGGGCGGAGAACTCGTCGCGCAGCGCCCCGTACCCGTCCACGAGCAGCACCACATCGGTCGAGCCGAGCTCGGGAAGCCGGCCCTGCGCGCGCAGGCTGCGCAGCTCGTCCACCGAGTCGATGCCGTGCTCGCGGAACAGCTCCTCGCGCGCGGCGAGCATGGCCCGCACCTCGGCGACCGTGCGCGCGGCCCGTTCGTGGTCGGCGCGCCCGGCGATCCCGCCGACGTGCGGAAGCCCGGCGAGCGCCGCGAGACCGCCGCCCACCAGGTCGAGCCCGTACAGGGCGACCTGGGCCGGGGTGTGGGTCAGGGCGAGCGAAAGGGCGAGGGTGCGAAGGAGGGTCGTCTTGCCGGACTGGGGGCCGCCGATGACGGCCACATGACCGCCCGCCACCGTCAGATCGAGGGTCCAGGGGCCCTGCCACTGCCGGCCCGGATCGTCGAGCAGCCCGAGCGGCACCCGCATCGGCCCCGGCCGGTGGCTGAGCTGGAGCCCGTGCTCGGAGACCTGGAGGGGGCCCGCCGCCGCGTCGAGGCTGATGGCCCCCGGAAGCGGGGGCAGCCAGATCCGGCGTACCGGCTCTGCGGCCGTGCGCAGCTGGTCGACCATCGCCGACATGACGGTCGGCCCGGTCTCCCGCTCGCGCATCTGCGGTTCGGGCGCTGCGTTTGAACTCTCTTCCTTCTCAAGGGAGTTGAAGGTCGGGTACGCCCAGGCGAGCGGAGTGTCGTCCTGCTGTTCCAGGACGGCGGGACCCCGGTAGGCGCCGGAGACGTAGCCCGCCTTGAAGCGCTCGTACGTCGAGGTGTCGACCTTCAGATAGCCGAAGCCCGGCAGCGGCGGCAGGTGGAAGGCGTCCGTCGTGTCCAGGACCGTGCGTGACTCGTCGGCGGAGAACGTGCGCAGGCCGAGCCGGTACGAGAGATAGGTGTCCAGGCCCTTGAGCTTGCCGCCCTCGATGCGCTGGCTGGACAGGAGCAGGTGGACGCCGATGGAGCGGCCGATGCGGCCGATCGACAGGAACAGGTCGATGAAGTCCGGCTTGGCGGTGAGGAGTTCACCGAACTCGTCGATCACGACGAAGAGGTGGGGCAGCGGTTCGAGCTCGGGCCGCTCGGCACGCAGCGCGGCGTAGTGCCCGATGTCGGCGACGTTGCCCGCGTCCTTGAGGACCTGCTGGCGCCGCTTGACCTCGCCCGCGAGGCTGGTGTGCACGCGCTCGACGAGGCCTGCCTGGTTCTCCAGATTGGTGATCACCCCGGCCACGTGCGGGAGTTCGGCGAACGGCGCGAAGGTGGCGCCGCCCTTGTAGTCGACCAGGACCAGCGCCAGATCCTCCGGCGGATGCCCGGCGACAAGCGCGAGCACCAGCGTACGAAGCAGCTCCGACTTGCCGGAGCCGGTCGCGCCCACACACAGCCCGTGCGGGCCCATGCCCAGCTCGGAGGACTCCTTCAGGTCGAGCAGGACCGGCTGATGCCGGTCGTCGAGCCCGATCGGCACCCGAAGGAACGCCCGCTCGCCGCGCGGCGCCCACAGCCGTTCGATGTCCAGGTCCGCCGGATCGTCGATGCCGAGCAGCTGCGGAAAGTCCACCGGTCCGGTCACCGGCGTGCCCTCGGCCACCGACTCGGCCGAGAGCCGCAGCGGCGCCAGCATGCGCGCGAGCCCCTCGGCCCCTGCCGTGCTCACCTCGTCGGACAGTCCGTACGACATCGGGGGCGCCGGGTTCGCCGGATCGCGCAGGTCCTCGACCGTGATGCGGTCGCCGTCGACACTGATCCGGACGGTGACATGGTCCGGCTCGTGCACCTGCTGCTCAAGGAGATGCAGCACCGTCACGCCCATCTCGGTGAGGCCGACCGCCGTGTCCGGACGGGGCAGTTCATCGGCCGGAGCGCCGTACTCGTCGCTCACCACGAGCAGCCGGTCGATCATCCGCAGTGCGTTCCGGTCGGACAGACCCCGGCGCACCTCCGCCGCGTACGAGGCCCGCTGGCGCAGTTCCGTCCGCATCAGCCGGGCCAGCTGCGGCATGCTCGGCGCGATCCGGCGCGCGGCCACCGGGCCGTCGCTCTCCAGCGTGTCCAGGACATGGGGCAGCCACTTGGCCCACTCCCAGTCGTCGAGGCGGTCGCCGGGCACGCCGAGCGCGATCGCCAGATCGTCCGGGGCGTGCGTGACGGCCGCCTGTACGAGCAGCGCCCGCGCGACCCGCAGCACGCCTTCGCGGTCCCCGACCACGCTCACGTTCGCGGCCCGGTCGAGCGGCACCGTCAGCGGCGACTCGGTGGCCGTGGCGTACCGGGCCACCAGCGCACGCGCCTCGTTCAGCATGAACGGATCCGGCGGGGTCAGCACGCCCTGCGCACTGTTCTGCCCGATCGACAGATCCTGCGTCGGTACGGTGCCGGTGCCCACCCGCACCCGCAGGAAGTCGGCATCGCCGCGCCGCCGCTCCCACAGCCGCGCGGGGTCCCGCAGCAGGTCGTACAGTGCCTGCGGCGGCGGGTTCAGGAGCCGGGCCTGGAGCCTGGACTCCCGCTCCACGGAGCCGAGTTCCTCGCGCTGCTCCTCCAGGTATTCGAGGTAGCGCTCGCGCTGGGTGCGCCGGGTGCGCTGCGCCTTGCCCCGCTGGGACAGGAACAGCGCGACCGCGCCGAGCAGCGCCACGACCAGGACGATGGCGCCGAGGCCCGCGAACTGGCTGTTGCGGATCACCGTCATCATGATCACGGAGCTCATCACGCCGGCCATCGGAAGCAGCGCGGTCGCGGCCGTGCCGGTCTTGCCCTCGGGCAGGTTGGGCGGCGGCTCGATGGCGCGCGGCGCCGCCGGGGCGGCCGGCCGGGTCGAGCGGGCCGGGCGGTGGACCTGGTGCAGCGTCATCGCACCCTCACCGCCCGCTCCATCGCCTCGGCGGCAAGGGCGACGGCGGCCTGCCGGGTGGCCCGGCCGAGCAGTGCGGTCTGGATGGGGCCTCCCTGGGCCAGATGCCGGTCGTAGGGGACCGGGAGCACGGTGACGCCCGCTTCCCGCAGATGCGCGGTGGCGGCCTTCAAGTCCAGTGTCGTATCAGGTGAGTTGGCGGTCAGCGCCACCACGGTGGTGGCCAGCGCCGAGTGCGGCAGATGAGCGAGCCAGTCCAGGACGAGCCGGGTGCCGCCGACGCCCTCCGCGGTCATCGGGGCGACCACGATCCGGGCGTGCGCGGTGTCCATCGCGGTACGCGCCACCTCGCCGGGCAGCGTCTCGCAGTCGACCACGGTCACCGCGAAGTACCGGCGAAGCGCGAGCGTCACCGTGCGGTACGTCCGCATGCTCAGCGGCGCGCCGAGGCGGCCCTGGCTCGCGGGCAGCAGCCAGCCGCCGTCGGTGACCGGCACGAGATAGCCGGTGACGTCGGTCAGCTGCATGGCGGGGGTGAGGATGTCGGCGAGATCCACGCAGGACCAGCGCACCGACTCGGCGCCGAGCCGGACCGGCAGCGTGCCGAGTGCGCCGTCCGCCTCAAGGGCGAGCACGGGATCGTGCCGGTAGTGGTTGAAGCTCCGCGCGAGCAGAGCGGCGACGGTGGTCTTCCCCACCCCGCCCCGGATCGAGGTGACCGCGATGACCCGCCCGGTCGTCACGGGCTGCTGCAACTCCCGCCCGATCCGGCTCTCCTCGGCCACGTCCTGCGCGGCGGACGACCCGAGCTTGCGCACGGACCGCCCGGCCCGCTTGGCCACGGAGTCACCGTGCACCGGTTTCCCGAGCGCCACCGCGAGCCGGGGATCGACGGTGGGCACGGACTCGGGCGTGGCCATGGGCACCGCCGCGTCCCGCCCGCCGGGGACACGGAGTTCGGGCAGGGTGGCGGGGCGGGAGTCGGCGGGGGGTGCGGGCTGCGGGGTGGGCACGGGCAACCCGGCCGACCGTCCGTCCGGGGCGCCGGATCCGTACCGGGCGGCCGGAGCGGCATCCGGAGCGGCATCCGGAGCGGCGTGCCCGTGCTGGGCGGCGGCGCGTGCGGCGGCGACGGCGTCGAGGGTTGCGGCGGTGGCTTGGCGGGGGTCGGGGGTGGGGGCGTCAACTCCCATGGCGGCGGCGGGAGTTGAGGCATCTGGAGAGGTGTCCGTCTGGCGTGGCTCAAGCGGGCGTATCCGGAACGTACCCTCGGCGGGGCCGGTGTAGGGCCGGCCGGAGGGTGTGGGGGCGCCGGCGTCGGACCGTGCGGCTGACCCGAAGGAACCTTCCGCCGACCCGGAATGCGGTTGTGGGGCCGACCCGGCCGGGCCGAAGGCACCCTCCGCCGGGCCGGCACCCGGCTGCGCGCCCGACCCCGTCGAGCCACCCGCACCCTGCTGTGCGGGCGACGCCGCCGAAGGGAAGGCGCCCTCCGCAGGGCCAGAACCCTGGGATGCGGCCGACGCCGGGCCGGAGGCACCCCCGCCCAGCTCGCGCAGCACATCGCGCTGCCAGTCCTCGCCCACAGCCATATCCCGACCTCTACGCATACCTACGCGAACGTGCCGAGCAGACGCCCGTACACCCCGAACACCCCGAGCAACAGCGGGAACAGCGCGATCACGCCGATCGATTCCAGCGCGTCGCCGAACCGCCGCAGCCGGACCCGTACATGGTCCGCGGGCTGGATGACGAGCACCGCGACCGGGGCCAGTGCGAGGGCCACGAGCAGGGCCAGCGGGCCGACCGCGCCGGTGCGCTCCCACCAGACCCAGGCGAGCCGCCCGGCCACCGCGGCGGCGGCCGCGAAAAGGCCCACGACCTCGGCGACCAGCGGATAGGCCCGCGCGCGCAGAGCGAGGACGACGGCGAGTACCGAGGCGAGCGGCACCGTCCACACCGTCGGCGTGCGCAGCACCAGTATCCCGGCGACCGCCGCGCAGGCGGCCATGACGACGGTGGCGAGGGCGAGCCCGCGGTGCGTCGCGGCGAGCGCGGTCGACACCTGATAGCGGCTGACGGAGGTCCCGCCGGAGCGCCGGTCGTCCAGGCCGGAGAGCCCGGACGCCATCAGTGCGAGGCGCGGCAGCACCCCGAGCAGCAGCGCCGACACGACCACCACGATCGCCCCGGCCCGCGCCTGCCCGACCGCCGTGCCGGCTCCGGACTGCGACGCGATCACAGCCTCCCAGCAGACCCCGGCGCCGACGACCGCCCCGGCGCCGATGAGCCCGCCCCGCCCGAGCGGCGAGAACAGGCCGAGGAGCAGCAGCGCCACCACGACGGCGGCACCGACCGCGCCGAGCCGGGCGCCGCCCGGCCAGCCGTACGCGTCGGCCAGCGTCCACGCCCCGAGCACGGCAAGGGCCCCGGCCGTGACGATCAGGGTGGTCGCGGGTCCGCGCTGCCCGGCCCGGCCGAGCACCGGCCCGGCGATCGCGCCGAGGCCGGCCACCGCGAGCAGCACCGCGCCGACCGCGGACAGCGCGAACTCGTCGCGCGCGAGCACCCCGGCCGCCAGCGCCCAGCCGACCGTGGCGAGCCCCGCGACCGCGCGCCGCGCGGCGGGCCGCCAGCGCCAGGCCCGTACATCGAGATCGTCCGCGGCCTCGTCGGTGACGTCGTGCACGACAGGAGCCGAAGGGGCGTCCTCGACCCGCACGAGCCGCAGCACCGCACCGTCGGGCACGCCCGCCGACGCCAGCGTCGAGTCCTGGGCGAGCGCCGATCCGTCGGCCGTCGTCAGATGGCGCAGCATCGGGCGGCCGCCCGGGCCGTCGCCGAGCAGCCGCATGATTTCGGGCAGCAGCAGCCCAATTGGCTCTTCGGACGGCAGAACGAGATCGACCCGACGCTGTTCACCGACCAGAGTGACCCGGCTCAATGCCGTACGGCTCACCGATCCCGTAGCTATCACGCGTGCGAACCTATCATCGGGCCGAAGACTTCACGGCGGGCGAAGAAGCGGGAGAAGAGGGAGTTGGAGAGGATACCGAAGTCGGCTGAACCGAAGTCCCGTACGGAGACTTGCCGATGAGCTTGTGCGAAATGAACGACCAGCCCACGCAACCCGCGCACAGCACCGCAGCAATCACAATTCCGGCAAACAGCTTGCCGAGGCGTTCGTCGACCGACCGCCGCCCGCGCTGCCCCCCGAACAGAAGGGCATCGCGAAGCCGCCGGCGCCGTACCGAAACCGACTCCAGCAATTGGCTGTCATAGTCCTGCGCGGCAGTCATGCCCGGGCAATCTCCTTCGGATCCTGCTCATGCCGTACGGCGGCAAAGCCGTGACGTTGGAAATCAAGGCCGTTCGCGGAGCTTCGCGGTCACGGCCGCGACGAAAGCGTCAGCCTCCTCCTCGGTGATCTCCACATGGTCGACGTCGTTGTGGCCGAGTTCGTAGAGCCGGAGGTATTCGGTCGGCTCCCAGTGCAGATTCCGGGTGAAAGCCTCGTCGTAGGCGATCCCGTCGAGAAAACGCCGCCGGACAATTCCACGCGGGCTGCTCCGCGGATATCCGTCGCCGATCTTCGCGTAGTACGTGATCTCCCGCGACGCCGGGTCGATCACCCGCACATCGGCGCCCCGGCCATTCAGCCACAACTCCAGCTCGCGGCCGCGGATTTCACGACGCTGCTCGCCGCTCTCCACGGTCATCGGCCCGTACACCGAGCCCGACAGGCCCTGGACGACGGTGTGTTCGTCGATGACGACGCCGAACGAGGTCTCCTTCACCGAGGCGCCGGTGAGGTCGGCGCCCTGGAGCAGGGTGCCGAGCAGCGCGGCGGCGTTGAGCCGGGCGCCCCGCAGCGACCCGCCCCGCACATCGGTCCCGGCCAGCTCGGCGCTGCCCAGATCCGCGCGGTCCAGCTTGGCGCCGCGCAGGGAGGCCTCGTCCAGTACGGCCTTGACCAGGCAGGCGTCGGTCAGGTCCGCGCCGTCGAGCACCGCGCCTTCCAGGTGGCACCGGTAGAGGTCGGTGCCCACGAGCACGGCGTCCCTGAGCACCGTCTCGGCCAGCATGCCTCCGCCGAAATCGGCACCCGACAGATCGGCGCCGGTCAGGTCGAGCCCGTCGACACCGAGCAGCGAACCCGGCTGCTCGACCCACTCGCGGAGCGCGGCCGCGGCCTCGGCGTCCTTCGGCATGGCCCGGACGATCCGCCGCTCGCCCTCGTCACGGATACCAGACAACCCGATCACTCCACCCATGGTCTTCGACAATTGCCCTGACATCGTCAATAGCGGCCTGATCGGCATTGCGCATGTCCAGAATGACCACGCGCTTCCTGTTCACGATCTGGTCCTCCAGCTTGCGCACCCAGCTCCCGTTGTTCGCGGGGTCGTACGCGCCCTTGAACGGCAGCGACTTGTCGCGAACGTTATTGAGGGGAGGCCAGTCGGAGTGTACGCCCTTGATGTCGTAGAACTCCCCGATGCTCGGCGAGTAGAGGTCACCCTGATTCGCACCCGGCGGACGCTGAATGTCGGAGGGCACCTTCCCGCTCTCGCGCATGTCGAGAGCGATCCGCGCCTCGTCCATCTCCGACGGCTTGACCTTCCCCTTGTGATCGGGGTCCTGCTTCAAGACGTCGAAATCTTCGGCGTACTTCTTCTCCACCGCCTGGAGATGCTCATCATGCACCGCGCGCTCGGCCGGGGTGAGCTCGGCCGGCGGCCCATTGCCGTGAACGGAGGCGGTTCCGTGCTGGCCGTGGTCGACGTGCGGAGCCTCGGGCAATGCCGAACCGTGCGGCTCGTGACCGAGATCGATATGCAGGTCCCCGGCACCGTGCGGCACCGGAACCTTTCCGAACAAGTCGCTCTGCTCGGCCCGGATGGCCGCGAGCTCGTCGTGGGAAATGCCGGGAAGGCGTTCCTTCTCGTAGAGCACATGGCCGTCCATCTTGGCCGTGAAGCTCTCCGGAGTGTGGAACTGCACCTCGAAGACCTGACCCGAAACCGCGTCGCGCCAGGTCGAGTTGATGCCCTTGTAGCCCGCACTGTCCCAGGTGTTCTTGAACGTGACGTTCTCGAACCCGCGGCCACGGAAGTCGTCGACGGCCTGCTGCACACCGTGCGCGTAGTCCTTGGCGGGCAGCTCGACGGTGTAGCGCAGCGAGTCCTTGACGTTCCCGAGCGCGTCCTCGGGCCGCAGCATCGGGTCGTCGTGCAGCGCCGTCGCGATCTTGCGCTTGAGCGAGTCCTCGCCCTTGAGGCGGTACTCCAGGCCGTTCAGCTTGCCGTGGTCCACCCGGTCGGCGGCGGACTTCACCGCGTCGGTGATGCCCGGCTCGGCCGACTCGGCCCGGTGCATGAACTCGTCGGCCGCCGCGTTGGCGTGCGGGTCGAGGTGCAGCCCCTGCGGCCCTTCCCAGGACCCGTCGGGCAGATTGCCCCGCGGCTCACCGGGCCCGTCCGGAAGATGCGAACCGCCGGTACCGGGCGGGCCCCCGGCGTCGCCGCCACCCGACCCCGCACCATCGGCCGACCCGGGCTCGCCCGGGTGCGTACCGCCACCGTGGCCACCGGTGGGCAGGTCGCCGTGCGATCCCGTACCGGGGACGTCGTGAGACGTGGGTACGGGGTTGTGCGACGGCCCGCCCGGGGTTTCGTGGCTGGCGGAGGGGCCGAGGTCGTGGGCGGTGCCGCTGGGTGTGCGGGCGGGGTCGTGGGCGGTGCTGGCGGGTGTGCGGGCGGGGTCGTGGGCTCCGGCCATGGCCGGTTCCTTGACGCCTGTGGGGATGGTTTCGCTGACGTGCGGCAGTGAGCTCTTGAGGCGGGTGATGTCGTCGGCGCTGAGTTCGACCTTGGCCGGCGATACGGTGCCGTCGGGTTTGTAGACCTTGCCGTTGTCGAGGTTGAGGCGGCTGCCGCCGGGCCATTCGATGTAGTTGCCCTTGACGACGGGGACGTCGGGGTTTTTGAGGTGGGTGCCGTCGAGGTTGA